>NZ_SODQ01000002.1:0-724855 GCF_004368805.1 Novosphingobium sp. PhB55
CCGTGTGGTCCGCTGCGGTGAGAGGCCCTCTAAGTGCCACCCGTGATTCGGTCAAACACTAATTTCAAAAAAACGACATACTCGCCAAAAACCACGGCCCGCCGCCGCTTTCCAATAGCCGCCGCCTTCCTGCTGCCTGAAGAGGTGCAGCCGGAGGCGAATCCTGGACCGGGGTGCCCAAGCTATATCCAACCCTTGCCGAAAGGCCTTAGAACGGCCCCTCAGGAAGGAGGTCTGCGGAAGTGGCTATCGACGATGAGGACATCAGCGGCGAGGACATCGTGCCGCTGCTCCATAGGCCAAACAGCCAGGCCCTGATCGAGGCACTGCTCCATGGCACTTTCTACCTGGACGACCCGGATGACACGGCCACGATCCTCCGCGTGGATCCCCATACACGCGCGGTGCAGCTTCGCCTTGCCTCGGGCCGAACACGCAGCGTGCCCCTCGCCTCCGGATATGTGCTGATCACGCCCGCGCTGGCCGCTACGATCGCGGAGCTGCGCACGCCCGCCGACGCGGCGCGCGACAAGGCCGAGCGCGCGCTCATCGCATTCGGCTTTCGCGCCCGTGTCGAGGAAGACGATCGCCTGCCCCTGCTGGCGGCGGTAGAGGCCGCGCAGGCCTACCGCTTGCCCTGGCGAGAGGACCGCTTCGAAGGCCTTCGCCTGGCGCGCAAGTACGGTACCCCGCGTGAGGAGGCCAGACTTGCCGCCGCTTGGCTGGAAGGGGCGGGCGATCCACCTCCCGGCGACCTGGTTATCGCGCTGGTATCGGCCTTGCGGGAGTCGGGCCGGTCGGTGGAGGCTATCCCCCATACCGAGTTGGTGACGCGCAAGGCGAGCGGCCTCGACAAGGACGAGATGCGCATCCTCCTGATCCAGCGCGGCAACCTCTGGCTCGACCGCTACGAACTGGGCCGCGACGCGGAACTGCTCGAACGCGCCCGGCAATGCGCGAGGCGAAGCTGGGCCATCGAGCCGAGCGAACAGGGCAGCGCGCTTTACAACCGCATTCGCAAGCTGGAGGACTGACACGCCCCAGCGCTCCCGGAACCGGCCGCCTTCAGATCGGCAGTTCCGTCGTGGCCTTGATCTCCGAGAGCGCGACGATCGAGTTGAGTTCCTGCACCCCCGGCAACTGGGAGAGCTTCTCGAAAAAGAACTTCTCGTAAGCCTCGATGTCGGCAGCGACGACGCGGATCAGGAAGTCGATCGAGCCCATCAGCACATAACAGTCCAGCACCTCGGGAAATTCGCGAATCTTGGCCGAGAATTCGTCCAGGTTCGCGCGGCCATGGGCATTGAGCTTCACTTGCGCAAAGACATGCGCGTCCAGCCCCACTTTCTTGCGATCTACCAGGGCGACCCGGCGCTTGATGAAGCCTTCGCGTTCCAGCCGGTCGATGCGGCGCCAGCACGGAGAGGATGACAGACCCACCCGTTCCGCGATCTGGGCCGTGGTCTGACTCGCGTCGCGCTGGAGTTCGCGGAGAATCTTCCGCTCGTAGGGATCAAGATCGGTCATTTCTTCCCCATATCAGCATTTATGAGGTCAGTCTTGCTCTCAATCAGCCCGATCGGCCCGGAATGAGGAGAGAATGCCCTCGGCGGAACTGTCATAAGGCAGGCGGCAATCACGCCATCCTGACTGGAGTTCGAAAATGGTCGCCCGCGCCAGCCGCATGACGCCGCCGATGGAATATGTCCGTCTCTACGACGAAGCAGCCGGTCTCGACGGGGTGATCGCCATTCACTCGACCGCACGCGGCCCGGCCGCCGGCGGATGCCGCTTCTGGACTTACCCCGACGAAAGCGCCGCCATGGCCGATGCCGTGCGTCTGGCCGAAGGGATGAGCTACAAGAACGCCATGGCCGAACTGCCCTTCGGCGGCGGCAAGGCGGTATTGCGCCGCCCGGCCGGCGATTTCGATCGCGCCGCTCTGTTCGAGGCTTTCGGCCAGGCCGTCGCGCGGCTTGAAGGTCGTTACGTGACGGCCGAGGACGTGGGCACTTCCGTGGCCGACATGGAAGCGGTCGCCCGTTATACCGACCATGTCGCGGGCCGCACCGCCCTGCCCGGCCGCGCCGGCGGCGATCCCTCGCCCTGGACGGCGCTGGGCGTGTTCGAAGCGATGCGGGCGGCCGTCGCGCTTCGGTCCGGCAGCGGGCTTTCGAGCATGACCGTCTCGGTGCTGGGCGTCGGCAATGTCGGCGCGCACTTGTGCGATCTGCTGGCCGAGGCCGGTGCCGAACTGATCGTGGCCGACATCGACCCCGCGCGCTGCGCACGCATGGCGGAACGCCATGGCGCCCGCGTGGTCCCCCTCCACGAGATCGCCGGGGTTGCGGCCGACGTTTTCGCCCCTTGCGCGCTCGGCGGCGCGCTCGATGAGGCCACGGTGGACGCGCTCAAGGCCCAGCTGGTCTGCGGCGCGGCCAACAACCAACTCGCCAGCGAGGACATGGCCGCGCGCCTGCTCGAACGCGGCGTGACTTACGTGCCCGACTATGTCGCCAATGCCGGCGGGATCATCAACGTGGCGGCCGAATACTTGCGCGAGAGCGCGGACGAAGTGCGCGAGCGCGTCCTCCAGATCGGCCCGCGCGTCGCCGCCGTTTTGGACGATGCCGCAAGGCAGGGCCTCGCCCCTTCGACCGTGGCCGATCGCACGGCGGAACGCCTGATGCAGGAACGCGTCGCCGAACCGGCCTGACAGCTTCCGGAAAATCCGTCGTCCCGGGTCTGACCCGGGACGACGTTCTCCCTATACGCTGTCGTCCGGGCCGATTTCAGCCAAACCCCCTTTAGCCCAGGCCCCCTTCAGCCCAAACAGGGCACTTCGAATTCGGTGGCGACGATCCGGTCCCGCCCGCTCACTTTGCTGAGGTAGAGCTGCTTGTCGGCCTCGGCGATCCAGCGTTCAGGTGAAGTGTCGCCCGTGCAGCGCGCGCTGGCGACGCCGACGCTGACCGTGACGCAAGGGCTGACGTTCGACGTTTCATGCGGGATCTGCAGGGCATTGATCTGCCGCCGGATCTCCTCCGCCACCTGCATCGCCGTAACCGGATCGGCGCCCGGCAGGATGCAGACGAATTCTTCACCGCCATAGCGCGCCGTCACCGCCGTCATCCGCCGCAGGGCGCGGTTGAGCGAAGCGGCAATCATGACGATGCAGCGATCCCCCGCGACATGGCCATATGTGTCGTTGAACTGCTTGAAGAAATCGATGTCCAGCATGATGACCGAGAGCCAGTCCCCGGTCCGGCACAACCGCACCCACTCGCCTTCCAGCGTCCGTTCCAGCTGGCGGCGGTTGCTGAGGCCGGTGAGCGCGTCGGTTACCGCCAGTTCGGCCAGCTTGTCGCGCAGGCGCTTCAGCTCGACATGGTTGCTTACCCGTGCGCGCAGGACGGCGGGCTGGATCGGCTTGGCCACATAGTCGATCGCGCCCAGCGACAGCCCGCGCATCTCGTCCTCGGCATCGCCGAGGCCGGTCATGAAGATCACCGGCACGTCCGCCATGACGGGATCCGTCTTGAGCTGGCGGCAGACCTCGAAACCGTCGAGGCCCGGCAGCATCACGTCGAGCAGGATCAGGTCGGGATCGACCGACCGCGCCGTCTCGATCGCTTCTTCGCCGGTGGTGGCGAAGCAGACGTCGTAGTCGTCTTCGAGCACGGCGTTCATGATCTCGATATTCGCCACATCGTCATCGACGACGAGAATGGTCGCTTTGGTCACGAAGGGATTCCTTGAGAGACGGGGCCTTCAGGGGCCGGGTTACCTTGCGGAGCGCCCGGCAATTCGTCCAGCAGAGCCAGGGCAGTGGCATAGTCCAGCCGCTGCAAAGCCTCGTGCAGAGGGTGAGCGGCGCGTTCGGCTTCAGTGAGGCCCATATCGCGCGCCAGCCGGTCGAAGGCGCCGCGTGCGCTCAGGCTGCGGCGCCGCAGCAGGGCGCGCAGATCCTCGCGCCCGTCGGCCAGGTTGCCGGTGCGCGCGGCACCGGGATCGACATCGGCGGTCGGTACGACGGGATTGATCGCGGGCGTTTCTGCCAGCGAGCGCGCCGCGGCGACGGCCCTGGCCAGTTCCGGTTCGAGCGCCGCCAGCGCGGCAGTGGCCGGTGCCAGATCGTGGCGCGCCAGCCAGTGTTCGACATCGGCGGCACAGGCCTGGAGCTCGCGCAGTTCCAGCGATCCCGCCACGCCCTTGAGGCTATGGGCCACGCGCCGGGCATCGGCAACTTGCCCCGCCGCGATCCGTTGCCGGATGTCCTGCGCGGCATGGGCGTAAGTTCCCGCGAAACTGACGATCAGCTTGCGGAGCAGAGACGCCTTGCCGTTCACGCGCTTCAGCGCCTCGGCAATGCCGAAGGGGCCGAGCCGGTCGGGCAGGTCGGTCATGGCCGCGCACGCTTTCGCGGTTTCTGCCGCGTCCGTTCCCACCGGCTTCTCCGCCACCACGCTCGCCGCAGGCGCGATGCCTTCGCGCGCGGGCTTCAGCCAGCGATTGAGCGTGCGGATCAGCTGAGCCGGATCGACCGGTTTTGCGACATGGTCGTTCATGCCCACGTCCAGGCAGCGTTGCCGCTCGGCATCGAAAGCATGGGCAGTGATGGCGATGACCGGCAGTTCCTCTGCGGGCCAGGTGCGGCGGATGACCGCCGTGGCCTCGATCCCGTCCATTTCCGGCATCTGCACGTCCATGAGCACGCCGGCATAGGCCCTGCCGTTCTGGGCCACCTTGTCGCAGGCAACCCGCCCGTTCTCGGCGCAATCCACGACAAGACCGGCATGAGTCAGCAGTTCGGTCGCGATTTCGCGGTTGATCTCGTTATCCTCGACCAGCAGCACCCGCAGGCCGCGCAGGCGGGGATCGACTTTGCCTTCCACTTCGGCGCCCACCGTCTCGACCGGGGGCGGCGCCAGGCTGGGACTGCCGCGGCGCCGATGCGGCGCGGTGCGGCCCGGGCCATGCTCGATGGCGGCTTCGGCATGGCCCGGGCCATGCTCGATGGCGGCTTCGGCAAAGAGCGAGGTGATGGTCTCCAGCAGGGCATGGGGCTCGATCGGCTTGGTCAGGAAGGCGGAGACTCCCGCCTCGCCCGCTTCGGCGGCCATTTCGTCCACGGAATACGCCGTGACGATCAGCGTCACCGGAGACGGCGCGCCGTGCTGCATGCGGCGAAGCTCGCGCACGGCCTCCATGCCGTCCATGCCGGGCATCTTCCAGTCGAGCAGGACGAGGTCGTAGGCCTGATCGCGCCCGGCTGCACTGCCGAAGGCGGAAACGGCTTCCTCGCCCGAAGCGACAAGGTCCACGCCCATGTCCCAGCCTTCGAAGATCTCCTCCACCAGATGCCGCGCCGCCGCGTTGTCATCGGCTGCGAGCACCCGCAGCCCGCGGATATGCGGCGCGGGAACGGCACCCTCCCCCAGCGCCTTGCGCGCGGCGAAGCGCATGCGGCAGGTGAAAGTGCTGCCCTGCCCGGGAGCGCTGTCCACGCGGATGTCGCCGCCCATCTGCTCCACGATCTGGCGGCAGATGGCCAGGCCCAGCCCGGTGCCGCCGAAGCGGCGGGTGGTGGAGTTGTCCCCTTGCGAGAAGGAGCGGAACAGGCTGGCCTGCTGCTCCGCGCTCATGCCGATGCCGTGGTCGCGCACCGAAAGCGTCACTTCCAGCGCCTGGTCCCCGGCTGAGAGCAAGTCGAGGCCGATGGTCACCGCGCCCCGGTCGGAGAACTTGACCGCATTGCTCAGCAGGTTGAGCACGACTTGCGAAAAGCGAAGTTCGTCTCCCACCACGCTGACAGGCAGGCGGTGATCGATCTGCGGCACGATCTGCACGCCCTTCGCCGCCGCCTCCACCGAGAGCAGCTGCACTTGCCCGGCAATCGCGGCGCGAAGGTCGAAAGGCCGTGCTTCCAGAGTGAGCTTGCCGGCCTCGTTCTTCGAATAGTCCAGAATGTCGTTGATCAGGCGCAGCAGGGATGCACCGGCACTGCTGATCCGCTCGACATAACCGCGCTGGCGCTCGTCCAGTTCGGTGCGCGATACCAGATGGCAGAAGCCCAGGATCGCGTTCATCGGCGTGCGGATCTCGTGGCTCATATTGGCCAGGAACATCGACTTGGCGCGGGTCGCCTCTTCGGCCTCGCGCGTGCGTTCCTCCAGCGCGGCGTTCTTGGCGACGATTTCCTCGCTCATGCGCGCGCTGCGATCGAAACTGGCGTGGAGCATGTTGTTCAGCCAGACCAGCACGCCGGTCTGGAAAGCGACGATCGTGGCATGGAGCGCCACCCGCTCAAGGTTGCCCGCGCCCGGGAACACCGCATAGGGCAGGAGATAGAGCAATACGACGTGATGCGCGGCGATGGCGGCCGCGGCCACCAGGATCGCTTCCCGGTCCAGCCAGGCGATCGTCAGCGCCAGCATCGCGAAGAAGTACATGTGCATGTCCATCTGCCACGGGTGCCCGCGCAGCAGGAACAACAGCATGGCCGGCTCCGCCATGAGCGCCACGGCCGAGAGATAGCGCGTGGCCGGCGCCGTGCCGAACCGCCGCCAGGTGACATGATAGGCGGCGGCGACGATCGCTGCCGCGATCCCGGCCCGCAGCGCCGACCAGCTCCCCGAAGTGCTCAGCGTCTGGGCGACAGCAGCCTGGATGAGGACATGACCCCAGAGCAGCGGGACCAGGATATGGCCGAACTGGTTGCGCAGCCGGTCTACGGCGGCGTTCACAGCACGGGCTCCAGGCTGGAATCGGTGCATCCGGCCGCGAGCGGCGCAGGCGCCACCAGCCAGGCGCCGGCCGCGCGGGCCCTGGCGGCAAAGGCAGGATCGGCCGAAGCGGCGAAGACCACGTTGGCGAAGTTTCCGGTGCGGACCAGCGTGCCGTCCATGCCGCGAACCAGTGCCACGGTCCGTCCCTGCGACCAGCCGGGCGGCGTTATCACCACGAACTTGTCGTCAGTGGCGTCGCTCCAGATCGAGGCCACGAGCAAGGCCAGCAGCCCCGCGCCCAGCAGAGAGAGGGCGGGCAACAGATCGCGGACTCGAAAAGCCTCGCCTTCCAACTTGAACGGCCGCGCCGTGTCATGGACATCCTGACTTCGCACTTCAACGTAGCTCGATCGCAAGTTTGTCCCCCCCGGGTCAAAGCGATAGCTTAAGCGCATCAGGTATTGTTTTCGTAAATGTTTCTCAAGTCGCCTTTGCCTATTCGCGATCAACCGAATGCTGCATTCGATTGTCGCACTCAAAGGAAACGATACTTTACCGTGTAGGAACGATTTCTCGGGGCCGGGGCGCGTCGACCGGAAGCGTCACAAGGGGGATGGCACTGCGAAAGGCGCGGTCGCGCGGCGCCGGGGGCGCAACCGATTCGGCGCCGACCTCGCGGTGGCTGGGCCGGTTTCGGCCCTGACGTTTGGCATCGTAGAGCGCGCGGTCCGCCACCCCGAACAGCGTCTCAAGGTCGATCGCGCCGGCCGACTGGGTCGCGCAGCCGATGCTGAGCGTACCGCCGTTCCCGCGTCCACCGCCGACGCTGGCAAAGCCGCGGCAGAGCGCCTTGGCCAAGCTCTGCGCCGCAAAGGAATCGGTGCGGGGCAGCAGGATGGCGAATTCATCGCCGCCCAGTCGCGCCCAGATCGCGTGCCCCGGCAAGGTGGAATTGAGGAAAACGCCCAAGGCCACCAGCAAGCGGTCGCCTTCGGGGTGGCCGTAACCATCGTTGATCGACTTGAAGTGATCGATATCCAGCAGGAGCAGCGCTGCCGGAGCGCCCTCCTCCTCCAGTGCCGCGCGGGCGCGCACGTCGAACCCGCGGCGGTTTAGCAGGCCGGTCAGCGGGTCGTGCTCGGCCAGGCGGACGATGCTGCGCTCGCGCCGACGCCGCAGCGCGCCGACGATCGACAGCGCCAGCGCCACTTCCATCATGATCCCCTCGAACAGCGAGACCGAGATCATCAGGCCGGTGTAGTGGAAGAGGTTGACGAAAGCGCCGGGGACGAAGGCCGTCAGCGTCTTGAACAAGTAGAACCCGCCGTGGGCCAGGAACGCGAACGCCAGAAGCGCGGAATCGGGATTGCGGTGCTGGCGCAGGCCGCCCAGCATGTGCCCCGATTTCAGCGAAAGCACGGCCACCAGCAAGGCGTTCATCATCGACAGCACTTGGGTGCGCGAGGCATCGTCGGGGATTGCCAGCATCAGCCCCCAGACCGGCAGCGTCAGGCACCAGCCCGGCGACACCCGGCGGCCGAGAAACGCGGCCGTGCCGTAGAGAAACGCCAGATGCGCCGTCACCAGCAGGCCGTTGGCCAGCCAGACCCCGGCGATGAAGAAGCCCGCTTCGCGCAGGGGGGTGATCGCGCAGCCCAGGACGATCGCGGCGAATCCGGCACTCCAGTAAGCCAGCGACCGTTCGCGCAGCAGGTGCCATTCGAACAGCAGGAACGCCGAAGCCACGAAGGCCACGGCATTCGTCATGAACAGCATTGTGCGCGGATCTATGGTCATGGGAACTTCGCGTCGGGAAGGATGGCGCTTGGTTAACGGTTGTTCGTAAACAAACCGTTCCACCGGCCGCATGAATCGTTTGCGGTGGTCGCTCCCTGGGCTCCGGCTCCGAAGATCTGCTTTTTCTCGACTTGCGCGGAGCGGCCGTGCGCAGCCGCTCCCTTCAACCTCGCATGCGGGCGCTTCGATCCTCAGGCCGTCACTTCACGCCCGATTTTGCGCGCTGGCGCAATTGCTCGGTCAGGTACTCCAGCAAGGGGCCTTCGAACTTCGGGTTGATGATCAGGAAGTGCCGGCGCCGGTCGTGTTCGTCGGGCAGGCGGCAAAGCACGCTTTCGCCGACCAGCCGGCGCACCAGCCGCAGCGCCGTGCTCATCGGCGCGCCGGAGGCGATGCAGGCGCTGGAAACGGAAACGCGCCGCCCCTCGATCTTGGCGAGCAGCAGGTCGAGCAGCATTTCCCAGGCCGGATCGCCGAACAATTCTCCGCCGCCGATCTCGCGGCGTTTCATTTCCTTGCGCAGGAGTTCGCGGATGAAGTCGGTAAGCTGTCCGGCCTCGGGGATTGCCGGGATTTCGGAAAGCGGAACCCTGACGACAGGCTCCGGCTCGCGCACCAGGTCTCCCGCACGGATCTGCGGCTGCGCGCCGGGATCGTCCATCAGCATCGCCAGCCGCTGCAGTTCCGTGCTGAGGCTGGACATCTTGCCGAGCAGCGATTCGCGCGCGTCGGGCGTCTGGCGCAGGCCCTTGATGCGCTGCAGGGCCTGGCGCAAGTCCGACTGGTTGATCGGCTTTTCCAGGAAATCCACCGCCGATGCCCGCATGGCGTCGATGGCGACATCCTTGCTGGCATAGCCCGTGGCCATAATGAACTGAAGGCGCAGGCCCCGCGCCTCGGCATTCTGGCCCAGGGCGTGAATCAGCGCGATGCCGTCCTGCCCGGGCATGTTGTAGTCGACGATGGCGATCGAGATCTCGTTGCTCTCGAACAGGGCCATGGCCTCTTCCGCGCTCGTGGCGACGATCGGGTCATAGCCCATGAGCCGCAGGCTGAAGGCGCATTCGCTGCCGAAATCCTCATCGTCGTCGACGATGAGAACCGGCTCGGGCCGCATCGTTTCATCGCCGACGGCATCCTCGTCCGCCGCCCCGTGGGGCTGGGCCGGGTTGAGCATGGCTCCTAGGCGGGACCGCCAGCTGGGATTCATTACGTTCATCGGCACATCCAACCTCGCCTGAGCGACGGTTGCCCCTTTCAGATTGACGGCAGAACCTGCTGAAGGCCCACGCAGAAGATGGCGACAGCCACGATCGCCCCCGAGTCGGGACGGCGCGCGGCGGTGCGGAATTGCTGTGCGCTTGCCAGTACGAGCAGCGTCATGGCTGTGATCGCGATCATGGTCAGTGCGCCGACCAGACCGAGCCAGGTAGCCCCGGCGGCAAGAAGCTTGATCTGGCTGCCCGTGAGCACCCTCAGCCCCATGCCCGCGCGCAGGGCGGCGACACTGCCGGCTACCAGTATCAGACACCCGGCGCCCGCCGCCATCGCCCAGGCAAGCGCGGGCGCGCCGCCTTTCAGCGCAGCGAAGCTGAGGCCGCCGATAGCGATAACAACATAGAGAAGATCAGGTGGCCTTCGCCCCTCCCAAGGCAAAATCACCGCCGGGAGAAGCAAGATTATCAGCAAGGCCAGATTGAAATAACTCAGACCAGCCATTCAATATCCCCCATTTGTCACGACGACGCTTGCTTCTACGTTCGACGATGGCAAGGGAACGAAGTTCCCGTATTTCATTATTGGACTGCCGCTCATGTCATAGCTGACTTTGACCTTGAACGCACCCACTCCATCCGATGAAGCGGTTATTACAGCGGACGTGCCGCTGCCGAGAATGCGGCCATAGCCATCGACAACCTGCTTCGCCCGCTTCTGCGCCAGATCGACGCGCTCGCTGGTGGAAAGCCCGGCAACGGCAGCCCGCGCCCCTTCGGCCGCAGCCTGCCGCACGCCGATCAGCGCACTGAAGTAGATCGAGTAGATGATGATCCCGAAGACCAGGGCCAGCAGCGCCGGAGCGAGAAAGACAAACTCCAGCGCCGCCATTCCGCGGTTGCATTTCAACAGATACAAAGCTGATCTGCGGAACTTCATCCGGCAACCTCAGAAGTTATTGATCATGTCCTGAAACGCGCCTGTAAGTCCGCTGCCAAATGCCGTGCCGATGCTGCTTATAGCGCCCACAACAATCGCTCCCAATACTGCATATTCTACGGCCGTCAGACCACGTTCGTCAGTCATCAGACGCGCGAAAAGCTTACGAATGGTATTCATGGCTCAATACTCCCCAATTCCTCCGATTAAATTTCCGCAACCGGTTGGAGGACTCCGGTGGCAGTCTTCATGAAAACTAAATCAAAACAGGCACTCCGCACCGCGCACCGGTCACCCAGACGGTCGCGTGTCCGAGCTGGATGCCCAGCACCGAAAGCAGGTTGTTCAGCAGGGGATCGACCACACCGCTGACAAGCCCGGCAACGGGCTGGACCACCCCATTGACCAGCGAGAGGCGAAGCTGCGTGTTGCAAGTGCCGAGGCACGTTCCCAGGGGCTTCACTTCCAGCCCCCCCTGATCGAGAAGACTGGTGGTCAGCGAGGTGACCGTGGCGCCCAGCGAGACATCGTTGCCGATCGTCACCGCCTTGCCCTGGAGCGATGGGCTGCCGACCGTGCCGGTCCCTCCCGGCCCGAATACGAGCGACGAGCTGGCGCCGGTCACCGGCTGCACCGCGGCGCGCGCCGTCACCTCCAGCAGGGGGATGAACAGTAGCTTCGAACTGATGATCGTCGCCGGGGTGATGTCACTGGCGGTCAGCGGCGGCATGACCTTTGTGAGTGCATTGGCCGGGGCGCTGCCGAGATAGACGTTCACCAGCCCGCTGTTGGCCTGGACGGTCACCTGGGTGTCGCGGCCCTGTTCGGTGCTGCCGGTACAGTCGATGGCCGAGACCTTGGCGCTGCTGGCGGCGACATCGACGATCAGGGGGACGTTGGCCTTGGCCAGGTCTCCGAGAACGGGGATCGGAATGTCGATGATCTTCAGGTTCACGCCCAGCCGGATCAGCGAAGTGCCCACGCTGGTCTCTCCGGCGGGGCCAAACGAAAAGCGCGGCATGGCATCGAAGCCGGAGACGCCCAGTTTGATGCTCGCCACGCTGTCCGGCAGTACCAGTCCGGTCAGGGTGGAAAGGTCGATCACGGCAGGGTTCGCCTGCGACGCGAAGGAGACGAGCTGGTAGGCGTTCATGCCGGCCCGCAGCGCGGGCTGCGCATCGGCCCCGCCCACCGGCATGTTCTTCCACACGCCCACCGAAAAGAGGCCGGAGAGCGGCACCCGGTAGCTGTTGGTCACCTGCCCGGCAAAGGCGGTCAGGCCGGCTCTGGTCTTCGCATCGGTGGTGGCGGCGGCCGCGGCGGTAGCGATGTCGCGAAGGCCGTAGCTGCCCTTTATCAGGTCTCCATAAGTCCCGGTGAAGCCCGTCCTGCCGGCCAACGCGTCGAAGAACAGGCCGGCATCGACATTGCCGTTCATCAAACCTTCGATGTCGGTGCTTGTCAGGCGCAACTGGATCCCCAGCAGCGCGCCGAGCAGGTTGTTGACGAGGGTGACGAGCGGGTTCGAGATCGTCAGCAGCCCCGAAGTCACACTCACCCCCGCCTCATCGATGCGGGCGGCGGAGGCGGTGGCGGTGAGGTCGGGGATCGGGCCGGCTTCGCCCAGGACGCCGGTGAGGAAACGGCGGCTTGCCTTGCTCGTGACCACCCGGACCGCATTGGCGAGGCCGTTGCCGGGGCAGCGCGCCATCGTCGGGTCGAAGCGCTGGTCGGTGGCCTGGCCGATGTCGGCGCAGTAGCGGCCGATCTGGACCGACTTGAGCACGGCGGGATCGTAGCCGTTGCGGGTCAGGTAGTCGCGCGCGCGGGCTTCGGCGCGGTAGGGGTCCATGGCGGCCGCCAGAGCCGCCGCCTCGGTGGCCGCGCGCAAGTCGCGGTTGCCCTGGTAGTAGAGCCCGACATCCAGAGCGAGCCCCGCCGCGCCCAGCAGCGAGACGCCCAGCACCGCCACCATCGGCCCGATCACGCCGCCCTCGTCGCCTTTCAGTTCGCGCAGGGGCCGCAGTCTGGGGAAGGGGCGGAGGCGGGCCACGGTCAGTTCTCCCGCGCCGCGATAGTGGGCGCTGCGACCGGGGCCGCCGGGATTGCGGAGGGTGAAGCCGAGGTGAGCAGAAGCGCGGCCTGTTCCGCGATCTGCGCGCGCAGCGTGGACCGGGCGGCGGCATCGCGGACGGTGGCGAGCAGCGCCTCGGCCTCGGCCCGGCGCCCGGCGACGGTCAGCGCCAGCGCGAGATTGTTGCGCACCACTTCGTTGCCCGGCGCCAGGTCCCGTGCGGCCTTGAGCGCTTCCACCGCCTGCCCCGCCTCTCCGCCGCGCAGAAGCGCGTAGCCGAGGGCATTGCTCGCCAGCGGATCGGCCGGGCTGACGCGCAGCGCGGTGCGATATTGCTCCGCCGCCGCCGGCCAGCGTCCTTGCGCGGCCAGGACATGGCCGCGCACGGCCTCGGCCTCGGCGCTGTGGTCCGAAGCGGCGATCTGCGCCAGGGCGGCCTGCGCCTGGTCGTTCTGGCCGAGGTCCAGCAGGCAATTGATCCGCAGGATGCGCGATTCCCGGTCACCGGGATATTGCCGGTCGAAATCATCGAGGAACGCGAGCGCGGCCCGCTGGCGGCCGTCCTTGCGGGCCTGCTGGATCAGCACGAGGTAGAGCTGGCGGGTCGAGCCGGACGCTTCCGCGCCAAGGGCTTCGGCGGCAAAGGCGCGGCCCGCCAGCGGGCGGGAAAGCAGGGCGGGAACGGGCGACAGGACCGCAGCGGCGAGCGCAAGCCCTGCCGGGGCCACGGGAAAGAGGCGGCGACGGATCATCACTTGACGCTCCCCAAAGTGTCGAGAATGGCGGCTACCGGCGGGCCTGCGAGAACGATGAACAGCGCCGGCATGAAGAACACGAGCATCAGGATCACCATACGCACGGTGATCGTGCCGATCGCCTCGCGGGCGCGGGCGACGCGGCGCTGGGAGAACTCGCGGATGAATTCGCGCAGCGCCGGGACCAGCTCCATGCCCTGGAACAGGGACTGCCGGAACACCGTGGCCAGTTCGCGCGCGCCGGTCACGGCCACGCGGGCGGCCCAGCGGTCGAACGCGAGCTGGTAGTCCTGCCCCCGGTCCAGATCCTCGACCAGCATGGCCACCAGCCGCGCGTGATGCGGCACGGCGACGCGCTCTTCGCGGGCGATGGCGCGGAAGCACTGGTCCAGCGAGACGCCGCTCTCCAGCATCATCAGCATGAGATCGAGCAGGAAGGGAAACTCGGCGGTGAGAATACGCTCGCGCGAGGCGGCCCGCATGCGCAGGGCGTACTTGGCGCCGATGTAGGTCAGGCCGGACAAGGCCAGCGTGGGGAACAGGGGGCGCAGCGGATTGCCGCTGGTGGCCAGGCAGGCGAGCATCGAGGCGAGCGCCACGGCGGCCGTCGCGGCCAGGCGGAGCCAGGCGAAGGCCTCCAGCGCGCCGGGCTCGAAATAGCCGGCCTTGCGCAGCTTCTGCTCCACTTCCTCGCGGTCCCGCCCGCGCACCACGAACACGCGGGGCAGCGGGAAGCGGGCAGCAGTGGAGGCGCCGCCGGCGCGGCCGGACTGCCCGTCTATGCGCTGGCGCAGGCGGGCGTCGGCATCGAGCATCCGCACGCCGAAAACCACCAGCACGAGGCTGCCCGCCGCCAGGGCGAAGAGGAGCATGGGGCCGAGCGCCGGCATCAGAACTCAAGCCTCAGCATGCGGCGGATGATGAGGATGCCCGCCACTTCGAGACCGATCGCCAGGAAGGAAAGCGACCGTCCGCGCGAATCCGAGATGAAGAAGTCGAGATAGGCCGGGTTCATCAGCACGAGGCCGATCATGGCCAGGAGCGGCATGGCGATCAGCACGCGCGAGCTGACTTTGGCCTCCGACGTGGCGGCGACAAGTTCGCGGCGGATGCGCAGGCGCTCGCGCAGGATGTGCGCCAGGTTGGTGAAGACCGCGCCGATCGAGCCGCCGTAGCGCAAGTTGGTGCGAATGGCAGCGGCGATCATCGACACTTCGGGAACCTGTATGCGGTCAGCCAGTTGCTGCATCGTCTCGGCCACGGGCGCGCCCATTTCCAGTCGCCGCGCGGCCGTGTCGAAGAAAGAGCGCACCACCGGAGAGGCATCCGCCAGCGCGCGGGCCAGGGCCTGCGAGAGCGAGTTGCCCACGGCCTGGAGCTGGCGCACGCCGTCGAGATAGAGCGGCAGGGCCTCGGTCAGGGCGTCCACCCGCTTGCGGGCGCGGCCGCGCAGCCAGGACAGCGCCGCCATCGGCAGCCCGAGCAGCACCCCCAGCGCGAAAGCCGGGCCGGCAAGCACCAGCACCAGGAAGACCAGGCCCAGGCCGACCAGCGCCAGCAGCCGCACGGTCTGCACCGTGATCTCCAGCTGGGCCTGCGCCAGCAGCGGCGCGATGCGTTCCGGCACCGAAATCGCCACCGAGGAGCGCACCGGCGCGGAGCCGGGCGTGGTCAGCCCGGCCAGGCGCCGGTCGATGGCCGCCAGGCTGCGCGCCCGCTCGCCCAGGAGGGCGAAGAGCACCCCGCCCAGGATCAGCAGGGCCAGGATCAGATAGGCGGCGCCCTTCACCATGCGGTCGAAGCTCCCCGGCCGCTGGCAAGGCCCGAACCCGTGGAGCCTTGCGCCAGCCCGGGCATCGGATAGTCCTTGAGGCGCGCCGCATGATAAGGCCGCGGCGAGAGCGTCTGGAACGTGCCCTCCCCCGACATCGGCGGCTGCTCCTCGAAGCGGAAAAGCTCGTTCAGGGTGAAGGCGTCGCCTTCGGTGCCGGTCACTTCGCTGATCGAGGTGACGCGGCGCATGCCGCTGGCCAGGCGCTGGATGTTGACGATCACATGGATGCTGTTGGCCACGAAGCGCCGCACCGCGCGCACGTCGTTCTGCTGCCCCGCGAAGCCGAGCAGCATTTCCAGCCTAGACAGCGCATCGCGCGGGGAATTGCCGTGAAGCGTCGCCATCGACCCGTCGTGGCCGGTGGACATGGCCTGGAGCATCTCCACCGCCTCCACGCCGCGCACTTCGCCCAGGATGATCCGGTCCGGCCGCATGCGCAGGGCGTTGCGCACGAGGTCTCGCGCGCTCACCTCACGGCTGCCGTCCACGCTGGGCGGGCGGGTTTCCAGCCGCACGACGTGGTCCTGGCAGAGTTGCAGCTCGGCCGCGTCCTCGATGGTGACGAGGCGTTCGTGGTTGCTGATGCAGCCCGACAGCACGTTGAGCAGGGTGGACTTGCCCGCCCCGGTCCCGCCGCAGATCAGGACGTTGAGCCGCGAGCGCACGGCAGCGGCGAGATAAGTCGCCATCGGGCCGCTCATCACGCCGCCAGCGACGCAGTCGTCCAGCGTCAGGGCCTGAAGGCGGAACTTGCGGATCGAGACCAGCGGGCCGTCGAGCGCGATCGGCGGGATGACGATGTTGACGCGCGATCCGTCCGCCAGGCGGGCGTCGCAGAAGGGCGTCGCCTCGTCCACGCGGCGGCCGATGGGGCCGACGATGCGCTGGATGATGTTCATGAGATGGGCATCGTCACGGAAGCGCGTTTCCACGCGCTGCAGCAGGCCGCCGCGCTCGGCGTAGATGGCGTGAGCGCCGTTGACGATGATGTCGTCTATCGAACCGTCGCGCAGCAGCGGCGCCAGTGGGCCGAGGCCGACCACTTCGTCCTCCACGTCCTCGATCAGCAGGAGGCGCTCGGCACTGTTGAGGGCAAGCTGGCCGCGGCGGCTGCGGCTGTTGATGACTTGTTCGATCTCGTGGCGGAGCGTGCGCTGGTCCAGCGATTCCGCGGTTATCCCCTGGGTCTCCAGCTGTTCTATGACCTGCTGGCAGGTGATCGCCTTGACCGCCTGGTAGCTGTCGCTCATGCGCTGGGCCGAAGGCTGCGCCACCGCGGACTTGCGGCGACCCGCGGCCAGGCCCTCCTGCAGTTCCTCGGTGGTCAGGAGGCTCATGCGCTGCGCTCCACGGAGCGCAGGATGGCCCGGCGCATGCGATCGATGCTGCCGCCGGACTTGGTCGGAGCGGCGATGTTGCAGGCGCGGCGCACGGCCTGGCCATAAGCGCCGCTCTCCCGGTCGTAGATCAGCGGGCGGCCGGCATTGAGGGCATTGGCGGTGCGCACGCGGTCCGTCGGCACGCCCATCACGGCCTCCACGCCCAGCACGTCGGCCATGCGCCGGCCGTCGAGCAGGATGCGCGGATCGTAGTCCCAGACCAGCAGGCGCATGCGATTGCCGCTGGCAGTGTCGAGCGCGATCTTGTCGAGCAGGCGGCGGCAGGCTTCGAGTTCGCGGATCGACTGGCTGCAGACGATCTCGATGGCCTGCGCCTGGGAGGCCAGTTCGCGCAGCAGGCCGCCATGGCGCAGGCTGCCTGCCGAAACCACCACTTGCGCGAAGTTGGCGCGCAGCAGCTGGATCAGGCCGACCACGTCGTTGGGGCCGACACCGGCCGGCTCCGCGCCGGTGCCGCCGTCGAACGTCAGCAGGGACAGGCCGCTGGCCTCGTGCCGCGCCAGGGCGTCCGAAAGCAGGCTGGTGTCCATGCGGTCGAGATCGGCGACGGCAGAGGCCACGCCGTAGTCCACCTTGAGGTCGAGATAGGCCTCGGCCGTGCTGGTGGGCAAAGTGAAGTCCACCAGCAGCGTCGGCATCTGGGCCAGGCTGCAGGCCAGCGCCATGTCGGTCGCCAGCATCGGCAGCGCCTCGCGGTCGTTGCCGAGCACGATGGTCAGGCGGCCCAGCCGGCCCTGCGTGGTGAGCGCGGTGTTCATCACCCGCGTCAGGATTTCGGATATTTCGGCGCCCGCCGCCGCGCGCGGCAGCACGTCCGCCGCGCCGGCGCGGATCGCCTGCAGCACTTGCCCGGCGTACATGTCCTCGGTGGCGACCACCACCGCCCGGCCCGGCGCCATCTGCGCCACTTCGCCGATCGAGGACGAGAGCGAGCGCTCCGCCGGAACCGAGGCATGGTCGATCACGACGATGCCGGGGCCATCGAGATCGCTGTGCTCCAGCGATTGCACCATTTCGACGGCGACATGCTCGCCCATGGCGTCCGTCAGGCGTTGGGCCAGCGTGCGGTCTACGGAGAGGAGGTGGATCTTGGGCATGTCAGGGCCTCACGACGCCGAAGGTTTTCACGGACTGCTCGACGCCGTCGTTGCCGACGATCATCTGGCCGAGGCTGGGATCGGGATTGCCGGGCGCCGAGGGCAGCGCCACCGGCGCAGTGCCGGGCTCGACCAGTCGCGGCGTCGCCACGATGATCAGCTCCTGCCGTTCCTTCTGGGTCTGCTGGCGCTTGAAGAAGGCGCCCAGCACCGGCAGGTCGCCCAGGAACGGCACTTTGTCCTTGGTGATCGCGCTGTTGGTATAGTTGAGCCCGGCGATCACGAAGCTCTGGCCGCTGCCCAGTTCTACGGTGGTTTCCGCGGAGCGGCGGCGGATGCCGGGCACCACGTAGCCCTGAAGCTGCACGCCGTTGCTGTAGTCCAGTTCGCTCACTTCGGGCGCCAGTTTCAGCACGATGTGGTCGGAGGAGAGCACATAAGGCGTCACCGTCAGGCGCACGCCGAATTCCTTGTACTCGATCGACAGGGTATTGCCGTTGCCGCCGCTGTTCTGCGGCACCGGCACCGGGAATTCGCCGCCGGCCAGGAAGCTGGCCTGCTCGCCGGAACGCACCAGCAGGGTGGGCTGCGCCAGGAGCTGGGACAGTCCGTTGGACGAGAGCGCGCTCAGCACGGCGCCGATCCCGTGGTTGCGGGCCGAGAGGAACAGGTTGAAGGCGCTCTGGATCGGCACCGAAGCGTCGATCGACAGGCCGGTCCGGTCGTTGCTGTAGCTGTTGACCCCGCTGGGCGAGATCACGGCGCCCTGAAGGTCTCCGGCCAGCTTGGCGAAGCTGAAGCCCAGCGCCTTGAGCGTGGAACTGGAGACGGCCGCGAACTGCACGTCCACCGCCACGACTTTCTCACCGGGGCGGTAGCCCGCGGCCTGGCCGGTAAAGCCCGCGCCGCCGATGCGGACGTTGCGTTCGCCCATGACGGTGCCGTCCTGCGCGAAGACGGTCAGCACGGCATCGCCCACCGCCAGCGCCTTGATGCGGATCGACTGCGCGGTCGGGGCCGAGACGCCGATCACGTTCTCGCGGCTCACTTCCACCCGGCCGATCGCCTTGGGGAAGGACAGGGTGCGCTGGTCGTCCACTTGCAGGAGTTCCTGCTGCTCCTCGCCCCGCGCCTGGGCATGGGCGGGAGCGGCCAGGGAGGCGCCGGCAAGGCCGGCTCCGGCCAGGACGCAGGAGGCGATCAGGGCTTTCACTGCGATGCACTCCCGGAATAGATGACCTGGCGATTGCCGCCGACGACGAGTTCGATGGCCTGCGCGCCGCCGGACTGGCTACCCGGCCTTGGCGCAGGGCGCGCTGCGGGCGTGGGGCGGGGCGCTGGGGCGGGGCGGGGGGCCGCATAAGCGGGCGCCGGCACCGGATAGGGCATGGCCGGGCGCGGCAGCGGCGCGGAGGCCACTTGCGAAACCGCCACTTCGACGCTGTCGCCCGGGTTGCGCAGCGAAAGCGTGAGCGCGCCCGTGCTCTTGGCCAGCGAGAGCTGCGAAACCTGCTCGGGCGAAAGGGCCAGCGTCACCGTGCGGGCGGGCGGCGGCTCGGCCGCGACCGTGCCCGTCACGCCAGTTGCAGGCTGGGTGCCGACCACCGCCTCGCCCACGGCCAGAACCGGAACCATCTGCAGCAGCGTGCGCGCGCGGCTGACGCCGCTGGCCCGCGCGCCGCTGAGGGCGTCTTCGCCGGGATAGACGACTTGCACGTCCACCCGGTCTCCCGGCCGGACGAGACCGGCCACGGCGATTTCCGCCGTCGTGTCGATGCTGATCGCGCGCATGCCCATCGGCACGCGGATCGCCAGCTTCGTTTCCTGTCCCACCGCCGTGCGGGGGATCAGCGCGTTGGCGCGAATGTCCTGCGTGGCCACTTTGCCGACGATCTCTGCCGGGGTCACGGCGGTGGGGAAGCGTGCGGGATCGGACTGGGCATTGCGGATCATGTCGGCGGTGATGGTTTCGCCCACCTTGATGTCGCGCGTGGTGGCGGCAAGCACGGTGTAGGAAGGCTCCGACTTGCCCAGCGGGATGCGGGCGGCGGCATCGGCCACCGGCCTGGCAGCCCGTCCCAGTTCGCGAACCCCCAGAAAGGCAAAGCAGCAGGCCGCAACCAGCCCGACGCCGATTGTCAGCTTCGCCTTCGAACCGAGCCGCATGCCCATTCCCCCTGGTCCCTTGCGTCTACGCAAATCGGATCGACTGCCCCGAAGATCCGAATTGGAGATTTTCAATCATTCGACGGCTGAAATCGCCGTCTTGCGTATGAATGATAGCGGCTCTCGGATATGATCCGAGATGGAGAAATAGCCGATACGACCGCAATCAGCGGGAGTCTTTCTCAAGCGTTAAAGCCCCGGAAAGTATACCTTTGCTCATTTCGTCCAAATCAGGCGTCAATCCTGATCTTTGGCCATTTAGGGGTATGCCAAGACTATCGCCAAACATGTTCGGATCGGTTCTTTCCGATCCACGCAAAAGCCGGTTATGCGTTAGCAGGGAAAGCATAAGGCAAGAGCAGAACAGAATGGATCGCCTGCTTTGCGCATTCTCGTCTGACGCTTCTCTTCGGCTTCCGCCGACATTTGCGAAGATTATCGCCGGATTAACATTCTGAAAGCGGCTTGCGGATCCAGCTGAACGGCGCTTTGTTAGTCTATTTACTTACGACCGCATAAAACCTTCTATCAGGTTTATTTCGCGGTTGCGAAAACCCGTCGGGCTGGCAATCATCGATCCGTCCGGACTCGCAGACGCAGGGCGTCCGATCCGGGCTCGGGGGCAAGACTGCAATGATAGTGCCGAACAACAACGTCGTGGAATTTCCGCCGGCTGCTCCGGCGGGGACCAACTCTTCCGGGGCCGGGTCGTCGGGAGCACCGGGGGCCAACGACGACGGCCTGCCGGGGGGCAAGAGCGCCTCCCGCGGCGCAGGCTTCGCACCGCAACTGGCCATGCGGCTGCGCGCCTGGGAAGACGGCACGCGTTTCTATCCCGGCGCCATCGCGCTCTGCGCGCTTTGCCTCGGCCTCGTTTCCAGCCATGCCCCCGCCGCCGGTGTGATCGGTTCGGCCGCAGCGGGCGCTCTCTTCGTCCTGCACAAGACGATCAAGGCCGCGCTGGTCACCGCCGCCCTCAGCGCGGGCTTCTACCTCATTCCCGAGGCCCGGATCGCGCCCGCCTACTGGACCACCCTGGGCATGGTCGCCGCGGCCGGGTTCTTCCCGCGCAGCCTCGTCACCGTGCTGCTGCGCGCGCCGCGCTGGACCTGGGTGCTGGCACTGCTGGTCGCCATGGCCAGTTTCTGCGCCACGCTGATCGCCCCCGGCCTGCCGGCGACCGTTGCGGTCTTCACCGGATCGCTGAGCGCCGCGTTCCTGGGTGCCGGCCTCGCGCGGCACCTGGCCATGGTCGACGCCCGGCTGCTGGCCTGGGGCGAGGACGGCCTGGTGCCCGTCACCCGCGACCTGCTGCTCGGGCGCGTAACCGCGGGCATGCTGCACGACCTGGCGCAGCCGCTGAACGTGATCTCCATGGCCAACGGCAACATGCGCTATATCGTCGAGCAGCTCGACATCGGCGAAGAGAGCCGCAAGCAATTGCTGGACCGGGTCGCGCGCATTTCCACGCATACCGAGGCCGCGGCCTTCATCCTCAGCCTGTTCCGGTGGTTCGGCCGCGATGGCGACAAGGAGCGCAGCGCGCTCAGCGTGCGTAGCGCGCTGGAGCGGGCCGTGGCCGCCACCAAGTCCAACGTGCGGCACCACGGCGTCTCGGTGGAACTGGACGGCAATGCCCTGGACCATCTCCTGCCCGAACATCACGGCGCGCTGGAGATGATGGCGGTGGCCGCGCTGCTCAGTGCCTTCGGCAGCTTCATCGGGCCGGGCAGCGAGAAGCGAAAGGGCAAAGTCCTGCTGCGCGCCGCCATGACGCCGGTTCACGTCGTGGTGACGGTGCAGTGCATCGACGAGAACGAGGCGCCTGCCCCCGGCTGCAAGCTGGACCATGCCACGCTCTGGCTGGTCGAACAGGTCGCGATCGAGGCGGGCGGGGACTTCCGCTCCATGCTGCGATCCAGTCAGCCCACGCGTTTCGTGATCCGCCTAGGCCGCGACGACATCTGAGGTTGCCGGCCTGCCCGACGCGGAAGGCAGGCAGATTTCCACCCGGGCGCCCACGCCCTGATTGGACACCAGCCGGATGCCGCCCTTGGCCTTTTCCATGATTTGACGGCAGATGTGCAGGCCCAGGCCGGTGCCGTCCTGCGCTTTGGTGGTGAAGAACGGTTCGAAGGCCAGCCGTTCGAGATCGGCGGAAAGGCCCGCGCCATTGTCGGTCACCACGCAGCGCATCTGGCCGGGCTTGCCTTCCAGGGCGATGGCGATCCGCCCCTCCCCGTCCCAGCCTGCCGCGCGGCGCGACTGGATGCTGTCGGCGGCGTTGCGCAGGACGTTGACGAAGACCTGCTCCAGCTCCACCCGCCCCAACGCGACACAGGCGGAAAGGCCCGTGGGTTCCAGCTCGACGGCGATCTCCGCCCGCTCGAACAGCGCTTCCAGGAACTCCACCGCGCTGGCGGCCGCTTCCATCACGTCGGTATGGCGGGCGACGATCTTTTCGTCCGCGGCCTGACCCAGCGTGCGCTTGATGATGACCTGGGCGCGCAGGACCTGCTCGGCAATGCGCGAGGCGCTGGTCTGAAGGCGCGAGCGCGTGGTGTCGGGCCGGTCCAGCATGAGGCGCAGGCTCTCGTTCGCCATCGAGATCGTGAAGAGGGGCTGGCGCAGTTCATGGGCCAGGGTCAGCGCCCTTTCGCCCAGATCCGCCATGCGGGCGCGCTCGGCCATGGCCTCGTGCCCCATTTCCTCGTGGGACACGCGCGGCTCGGGCGCGTTCAAGAACACCGCGCTGGCCCAATGCATGCCGCCCAGGTTGCCGCGCAGGATCACGGTCAAAGTGCTGCGCGGGCCGGTGCGAAGATCGGTCGTCACGTCCGAGCGGCCGCTCAGTGCGGCAAGGCGCAGGACATCCTCGGAATGGATCGCCAGGGCCTCGGGCTGCTCGCCCTCCCCGGCATTCTCGCGGCGGAACAGGATCGTCTTCGCGGCCGCATCCAGGCGCAGGTCGCTGACGACCCGCAGGCCGACATGCTCGCGCAAAGCCTCTATCAGGCCGCTCGCGGCGGCCGCATCATCGCCGATCCCCGTCACGCACCGACACCGTTGGCCAGCATCTTGCGGATCGTGCCGATCAGCGCCTGCGGCTGCACCGGCTTGGTCAGGAACGTGTAATGCGACGTGCCGGCCACCAGATCCTCGCGCATCTGGTCTCCGGTGATGAAGACATATTCGAATTCCCGCGCGCCCAGCTTCGGGTGCTTGCGGACGCGGGATACGATGTCGAGCCCCGATTCGCGGTCCAGCCGCAAGTCGCAGGCGACCACGCTGACGGCGGGATGGCGCTCCAGCATGTCCACGGCTTCGGTGAGATTGGCGGCACCGACGCCGGGAATGCCGTGAAGCGACATCAGGGTCAGCAACTCTTCGACGATGGCCGAAAAATCATCGAGAACAAGTACCCTGGCCTGGTCGTCCCGCATCCGATCCCGTTCCTCCGTGTGACGTCCGCCACCAGCAGCCACTGGTGGATCGCCACTGGACATCGTTACTCCTATAAGCGCGGGACATTATCAATAAATGAAAGCGGGATGCACGAACTTTCACGTCAAGCCGTTCGAACGGCTTAAAAAAATGCCTGCAATCGAATTCAGAACTCGATTACGATTTTCACTTTCGCCGGTGCGACATTGAAGTGGGTCGCGATCTGATCGCGATATTGGGCCATGAGAAAGGCCAGGTTATCGGTGCGCGGCAGGCCGTCCAGTTCGTCGACCGTGGTGCCCAGCGCTTCGGCTATTCCCTTCAGGCGGGCATCCTGCGGACGGGCGCGACCGTGCTCCCAGGCCCAGACCGTCGGCTTGCTGACGCCGATCCGCTCAGCCAGTTCGCCCTGGCTGAAGCCGTTCTGCTTGCGCAGCCGCCGCAGGCGCCGGGCCAGCGATTCCTGCGCATCGTCATCGGTATCGGACGCGGCATCGGCAGCGTCCTCCTCTTCCGCTTCCTCGGCCGCGAGCGGCGCCGCGCGCAGCCGGGCCGCGCCCAGCACCGCCGCGGAGATCGGCGTCTCGAAACGGCAGCCGTAGAAGCTCTCGCTGTGCCACATCACCCGGGCGCGCACGCGTTCGTGCTCCGACAGGTCGATCTCGATCACATCGTCGACCGTCAGCTCGACGTCGCTTTCGACCAGCAGGCCGCCCTGCGAGAGGTTGTGCACCACCACGTCCGCCTCCTGCCCGTCGGCCCGTACCTGCGCATCGAGCAGGAGGCTGAAGCGCGGCAGGTTCGACCGCGCATCGCGCTCGAAACGGGCGGGCAGGCTCTGGTTGCCCCAGTTCATCGGGCCTCCTTCATCGGCATGCTCTCCTTGATCGGAATAGAGGGGCCGGGTCATGCGCAGCTGCGGATGCTGGAGTAGGCGGGACGGCCGCGCTGGATCGCCAGGGCCATGGCCTCGATCGGCGGGGCGCCGGCCGGCAGATCATCCAGCGACTCCGCATGCGACCCGCCCAGCGCATCGAGCGCGCCGGCCACGAGAGCACCGCTCACGCGCGCTTCGCATTCGTCGAGCATGTCCAGCGCGATGCGCAGGAGTTCGCGGGCGTGCTGGACTTTGTCGTTCGTCATCTCGGCTTCCTTTCCAGTCTTTTCGTTTGATTATGGGTGATCAGAAAACGGGGCTCTGTGCCGCGAGCGGCCAGGACAGCGGCCTGAAACGGGCAGGTTCGGGCGCGGCGGTTTCGAGGGCGGAAGGGGCGCTGGCCGTTCGCGCGCGCGGGATCCGGTCCTGAGCCGCCCGATCCGGCGCCGACCACACCCGCCGTGTGCCGACGCGGCCGAGCCGCGCACCGGCAATCCATTCCGCGCCCTCCTCCGCTGCCAGCCGGATCTGCGCCGGGGTTTCGGCCCCGGTGAGGATCACGGTGCGGCACAGCGTGCGCGCTTCCAGCGCCAGCCGGCCGACGCGCGCGCGGTTGCGCTCCGAAAGGAAGGCGGTGCGCAGAAAGGCGCTGTCCAGCTTGACCTGGTCGGGCCGCAGCACGGCAAGTTGCCGCACCGAAGCATGGCCCGAACCGAACCCGTATAGCCCCAGGCCCACCCCCAGTTCGCGCAGGGTGTTGAGAAAAGTCAGCGTCCCCGGCCAGAACCGGCAGGCAGCGGACTCGTGGAATTCGAGCACGAGCCGCTCCGCCAGCTCGGGCCGGCGCTCCAGCCGCGCCAGAACGTCGGTCCAGGCCGCATCCGCGCCGCCAAGGTCGAAGGAGAGGCTCTGCGGCGAGATCGCGATGGACAAATGCGCGTGCGGATCGGCTTCGAGGGCGTCCAGCACCCGGAGCACCAGACTGCGATCCAGCAGGTGAGCCATGCCCAGCCGCTCCAGCGCCGCATAGGCAGCGGTGCAGTCGAACTGCTCGCCCCGCTCCCCGGCATAGCGCAGCAGCGCCTCGTGCTGGAACAGGCGGTCCGGATGGCGCGGATCGAAGATCGGCCGCCACGCGAAGAAAGTTTCGCCCCGCGCGATCTGGCCGAGCAGCCGCTCCGCCCGCGCCATGTCGTCACGGTAGCGGGCGAGCATCTGGGCACTGGCCTCGTTCGCCAGGTGAAGGCTGGCCGTATGGCCGGGCGCGGCCAGTCGCTCCAACCGGGCGCAGGCCGCGGCGAGCGCTGCCGAGAGGTCTTCGCCCAGCACGCCGGGCACGGGGTCGCTATGGCCGATCGAGACCGAGAGCAGGATGCGGCCCGCGCCATGGACCAGGGGGTCCAGGCAAAGCTGCATGCCAAGCGCCTCGATCTGGGCGCAGACGAAGTCCGGTTCGAGCATCGCCGCATGGGCCAGCAGGGTCATCCGGTCCCGCTCGGCCTTCTGGAAGCGGACCGGGTTGAGGTTCCGCTCGATCGCGCCGGCCAGGTGCGCCATCGCGGCGCGGAGTCCGTCCTCGCCGTGGATCGCGGCAATGGCCTCGGCATTGTCGAGACGTGCGACAAGCAGGGTGTTGCAGCAGCGGTTGGGCGGGCTGATCCTGGCGAGGTCGATCATCGGTCGGGTCCAAGAGCTTCGAGAGGGAAAGGCGGCCGGGGGAAAAGGACCGCCGGGGAGGGGGAAAGCGGTTGGGCCCAGCCGGCGCGGGCGGGGGAGATCCCGCGCCGGGGGCCGGATCGGGTCAGCTACCCGACGCGCCGCCAAGCAGGCCGCCGAGCAGCGCGCCGCCTGCCGATGCCCCACCGGAAGCGCTGCCCGAGGCGCCCCCCGTGAGGCCGCCACCAAGGCCGCCGGTCAGCCCGCCGACCAGCGAGGACACCGCGCCCGTCACCGGCGCCAGCACCGAACCTGCCGCGCCGCTGCCCGTCGATCCCGGCGCCAGGCCGCCGACGATGCCTTCGACAAGACCGGTCACCGGCGCCAGCGGCGAACCGCTTCCGCCTGCTCCGGCATTGCCGAGACTGCCGACCACGCCTTCGACAAGACCCGTGACCGGCGCCAGCACCGATCCGGCGCCCGTGCCGGCGCCAAGGCCGCCCGTCACTTGCCCCAGCGTACCGCCCAGCGCGCCGTTCACCGTATCGAGGACCGGCGCGGTCACCGTGGCGACCGTGGCCGTAACCGGCGCGACGACCGGCGAGACACCGCCCGTCACCTGGTCCACCAGTCCGCCGACCTGCTCGCCCAGCAGGGCGCCGGCCAGGTTGCCGACCGGCGCCAGCCCGGCGGCCACGCCCTCGGTCGTCGTCGGCAGCGCCACGTCGACCACCTTGCCGTCGGAGAGCACATTGGCCGTCACCAGCTGGCCGGTGGTCAGGCCGGGATTTTCGGCCAGGACGTTCAGGCCCACCAGGGTATCGCCGTTGCTCGGCCCGGTGACGGGATTGTTGCCGAGGTCGACGCCGAGCAGCGGGCCGTCGAATGTCCGTGCCGGGCCGGAGCCATCGGCCCCCCCTGCACCGGCCAGGCTGCCGGTGACGCCGTCGACCAGCCCGCCGAGCTGCCCGGTGACGGGCGCCAGCACGCCGTTCTCACCGGTGATCGGCGCGAGCACGCCATTGACCGTGTCGAGTAGCGGCGAAGTGACGCTGCTCACCGCCGAAGTGACCGTGGCCACCGTTGGCGCGAGACCGTCGGTCACTTGCGTCACCGTGCCGCCCACCTGGTCGCCCAGCAAGGCGCCGGCCAGCGTGCCCACCGGGGCGAGCGCCTGCTTGGTATCGTCCGCGGTGGTGGGAAGCGTGACCTGCACCACTTTGCCGTCGCCGGTGAGGACATCGACGGTCACGCCGCTCGTGTCGGTGGTCGCCTTGTCCGGGTTCACGTTCACATTGACCAGCGTGCCCGATCCGCTCTGGCCGAGCAGATCGGTGCCGCCCACCGACACACCGGCGGCCGGGCCGGTGAAGCTGGTGGTAGAGCCGCTGGGATCGGTCGGACCCGTGGGGCCGGTCGGGCCGGTGGGAACGCTGGGGTCGGTCGGACCCGTCGGGCCCGTCGGGCCGGAGGGGGTGCTCGGGCCGGAAGGCGTGCTGGGACCGCTGGGCGTGCTGGGGCTGGTCGGCCCGGAAGGGGTGCCGGCCTGGAAGTCCATTCCGCTCGTGCAGGCCGCTACCAGCAGCAGCGGGATCGTGGCCGTGCCCAGGAGGGCGTGTCGCTTGAACGAGGGGTAATGACGGGTCGGCATGGGTCTTCTCCAACGTGATCTCAGCCGCGATCGGCCTGTTGAAGAGATGATAGGTCGGCCCCGCCGAAGCACCGCGCCCAGAAGCAGCCGCCTCGGACCTGACCGCATCCGGGCGGGCCGGCAGAACGGAAAGTCGTTCGGGAATAAGCCGGAAAATTCGCGGAAGAGGCCTGCGCAAACACGCAAAGCACCGGAAATCCGCGCAAAACGAAGGAAAATCGGCGGCTTTGGAAGGGAGAGGCAGGAAACCGGGCCGCGGAAGTTGCCCTATGGTTAAGCACTCAGTCCGGTTCATTTTCGTTACGTTTCGATAGCCCCCGATAGGCCTGATCACGGTTTGCAGCGGCGGCCGTAGCGGGGATCGAGCGGCGGCTTGGGCGGCGGCTTGGGCGGCGGCTTGGGCGGCGGCTTGGGCGGCGGCTTGGGCGGCGGCTTGGGCGGCGGCTTGGGCGGCGGCTTGGGCGGCGGCTTGGGCGGCGGCTTGGGCGGCGGCTTGGGCGGCGGCTTGGGCGGCGGCTTGGGCGGCGGCTTGGGCGGCGGCTTGGGCGGCGGCTTGGGCGGCGGCTTGGGCGGCCAGAATCGAAGAGGCAGCCCCGTCGCCGGGACTGCCTCTTCTCCCCCACCCCCCTTCGGTCAGAAGGCAGGGGTCGTTCGCGTGCCCGGCCATGGGGTTGTGGGGCGCCGGGCACGCATGACGATCAGTTCGTGCGGCCGCCAAGCCCCCCGAGCAGCGAGCCTACGAGACCGGTGACCGGTGCGAGTGCGGAGCCCAGACCATTGGACGCCCCGGTCCCGGCTCCGGTACCGGCACCCGTTGCCGCACCGGTGACACCGCCCACCAGCGCGTTGACCGCGCCTGTCACCGGAGCGAGCGGCGCCGTGCTTTCGGCCGCGCCGCCGGTCAGGCCGCCGACCACGCCTTGCACCACGCCGGTGACGGCGCCTGTTACCGGGGCCAGGGCGCCGCCCTGATTCGTGCCGCTCAGCAACGTGTCGACCGCGCCTGTCACGGGCGCGAGGGCGGCGCCTGCCCCCGTTCCGCTGCCCGTCAAGCCGCCGACAACGCCGCCAAGTGCGCTGTTGACGGTGCCGAGCAGAGGCGATGTCACACTGTCCACGACGGCCGTCACCGGCGCCACCACTGGCGCAAGGCCGCTGGTCAACTGGTCGACCGCGCCGCCGGCCTGCTCGCCCAGCAGGGCCCCGGCCAGGTTGCCGACAGGTGCAAGTCCGGCAGCCACGCCTTCGGCCGTAGTCGGCAGGCCCAGTTCCGCGATGTTGCCATTGGACAACACACTGGCCGTCACGAGCTGCCCCGTGGTCTGGCCCGCCCCTTCGGCGAGGACATTGAGGCCCACCAGAGTGTCGCCGGTGCTCGCCCCGGTCAGGGCCGTGTTGCCCAGGTCGACACCCAGCAGCGGACCGTCATATGTCCGTGCCGGGCCGCCCGCACCGCCCAGCGAGCCGGTCAGTCCCTCGACGAGACCGCCGACCTGGCCAGTGACAGGGGCCAGCAATCCGGTCTCACCCAGCACGGGCGAGAGCACGCCGTTCACGGTATCGAGCAGCGGCGAGGCGACGCCGTCCACCGTGGAGGTCAGCGTGGCCACCGTCGGCGCCAGTCCGTTGGTGAGCTGCGTCACCGTGGTTCCGGCCTGATCGCCGAGCAGGGCCCCGGCCAACGCACCGACCGGCGCGAGCGCCTGCTGGGTCTGCGCCGCGGTGGTCGGCAGCGTTACCTGCACGGCCTTGCCGTCTCCAGTGAGCAAGTCGACGGCCAGACCGGTGCTGCTGGTGGCGGCGGTATCCGGCGCGACATTGACGTCGATCAGCGTGCTCGAACCGCTCTGGCCGAGCAGGCTGCCACCGCCAACGTTCACGCCCGCAATCGGTCCGGTGAAGCTGGTGCTGCCGCTGGGATCCGTGGGCCCGGTCGGGCTCGTGGGTCCGGTGGGACCAGTCGGGCCGGTCGGTCCCGTCGGGCCTGCGGGGCCGGTAGGACCAGTTGGACCGGTCGGACCTGCCGGGCCGGTGGGGCCTGCTGGACCAGTCGGGCTGGTGGGGCCGGTGGGGCCGGTTGGTCCAGTCGGACCGCTAGGGCCGTCGGGACCGGTGGGGCCAGCGGGACCGGTGGGGCCGCTGGGGTCGGTTGGCCCGGTGGGTCCTGTGGGACCGGTCGGACCGGTCGGACCGGCCGGACCCGTCGGGCCGCTCGGATCCGTCGGACCGGTAGGGCCGCTCGGATTGGTAGGGCCTGTGGGGCCACTGGGATCGGAAGGGCCGCTGGGGCCGGATGGGCCAGTCGGGCCTGTGGGGCTGGTCGGGCCTGTGGGGCTGGTCGGGCCTGTGGGTCCGG
Source organism: Novosphingobium sp. PhB55 (assembly GCF_004368805.1). Lineage (NCBI taxonomy): Bacteria > Pseudomonadati > Pseudomonadota > Alphaproteobacteria > Sphingomonadales > Sphingomonadaceae > Novosphingobium > Novosphingobium sp. PhB55. The sequence goes on from NZ_SODQ01000002.1 coordinate 29,990, forward strand.
TTGGACCGCTTGGGCCCGAGGGCGAGCCACCGCCACCCGCGCCGACGCGGAAGCCGACGCCATCGGCACAGGCGCCCAGGAGAAGAAGCGGGATAGCCGTCGCACAAAGCAGAAGGTGCCTGGCGGATCGGCGCGATTGTTGACGCGGCATCGTGTTAACCTCCATGAAAATGCCCACTGCGTCGGAGCCTAGGCACAGTTCGGGGGCGCTTCGCGGCCAGATGGAACCGGCCTGAAACTGCCGATCCCGGACTTGCGACAGTCCCGCATCGGGAATGAGCAAAGGTGCTGTCGCGCACGGAAAATCGGGCCATTGCGGGGCTGGCGCCACGCAAAGGCCATGCTCATCGTCGGATCGGAGGGGAAGGAAGCACGCAAGGCGCGCAAGTCGGCCAAACCGCTTGCCGAGCGGTTAGAACCGAACAGACTATTGTTTGGAACAGTCTGCCGAAGACGGCGCCCGTCATGGCTGGAGAAAATCTGTCAGCCACGAATTCAACCGCTGCCACCTTCGCAGACCCGCCGGTCAGCCGGCGAATCGGCCCAGCCAGAGGCTGAAAGATTGGGGAGAAATCCCGCACCGCCTGAGGGGTGACGAGATACCTGATCTCCCCCCGTCAGCGCCAACGAGTTGCCCTTCACCGCCGCGAACGGCCAGGGAAGCCTCTATGGCCGGCTCGGTCAGGCGGCCGGCTCTGGCTCTACCGAGAGAAGGCGGCGGCTGTCGATCAGGGCGTCCCGCAAGGTAACGAGCAAGGCGTCGATGTCGGTTTCTTCGGAAACGAGCAGGTCCACGGCCAGCCCTTCCCTTCCGGCCCGGATGCGGCCCACGCGAGCATCGCCGAGAACCAGGGGCCGATCATTGCCGCGCCGGATGTCGCCTTCCTTGGCGGCGTCCTTCAGACGGGCAAGAACGGTGGCGGCCGGGATCATTCGCTCTCCCCCGGCGGCGAGGCGTTGCTGCTCTTCCCCGATCAGGCGTGCGCTGACCAGCAGGCGTTCCCGCTGTTCGGCACGGCGCAGGAGCGGCGTCAGCACTTCGGAATGGCGCACCCGCAGTTCGTCACGCGTGGCGAAGGCATTGACGACTTCGTCCGGCATCTGCGCGAGGGACAGCAGGCGGCTCAACTGGCTGTTCGACAGGTTCAGCGCTTCGGCCATGCGCGATTGCACCCCGCCGTAGAACCTGTCGACCGCATTCTGATAGCTGCGGGCGCGGTCAAGCTCGGTGATGTCTTCCCGCTCGCGATTTTCGATATCCGCGAGGCGAAACGCTTCTTCATCAGTGAGATCGACGATGAGCGCTGTCAGCCGAATCTCCGGCCGGCCATTGTGATTCAGCCAGTCCACCGAGAAGCGACGGCGGCTGCCGACCAGCAATTGATAGGGATGATCGGCGCCGGGTGCATTGTGGCGAACGAGCACGGGAATGCGATTTCCGTCTTCCTGCGCGATCGATTCGATCAGCGAGCGGCAGCTTTCCGCCGAGAGGCCGGGCACATCGCGCGGGTTGCCATCCCAGACGCTGCAATCGGAAGGGCGGATGGAAATCGCCGTGCGGGCCCTGCCGCTGCCCTGCGCAAATCCGGCAAGGCGCTGATCGAGCCGCGACAGCGCTTCACCGTCCACGCCCGCCGCTTCGGCCGGATGAGGTTCGTAGGACAAGGTCGTCAAAATGTCCCGTACAAACCCGCCCATGTCACTCTCCACAACCTCTGACCAAGCCCTTTTCATATCCGCGCTTTTCGCAAAGCGGGTGTTAAACAATGTTCGTATCGGCGGAGTTATGGCACCACTTCGGTGCGGTTACGGTCCCCTGCGCGGCTGCAGGCACTCTCGACGCCCGCCCCGCTGCCTTCGCCGCCCCGGATCAACGCCAGTTGGGGCCTTCGACCCAGGTAACAAGGCTGCGCCGCGTCCCTTCGATGACGGGCAATACGCGGTGCTGAAGGAAGGACGGAAAGATCAGCAGACTGCCACGCGGCGCGAATTGCTCGGCCGGGTTGGCGATCCCGAAGAACTCGAACGCACCGCCGTTGTAGTCGCTGGCGTTGGATAGCTGGACGACGACTGACAGCTTGCGCGCAAAGGGCCGGGTGGATTCGAGCCACACGTCCTGATGCCAATCGTAATGCCCTTTGTTCGTCGCGCGGTATTCCGTGAACTGAAGTTCGTAAGGCGCTTCGATCTCCACGCCGAAGTTCGTGCGGTTGGAGGGGCGGACGAAATCCATGACGCGCGAAACGATGTCCTTCTCGCGCCCGGCGTCCAACCAGCGGACTGTCGAAGTGCGATGCCCAAGATCGCTGCGCAAGTTGCCGGAGAACCCGATCGTTGCGTCCTGTTCCGAATATCCCTCGGCTCGCTTGATGATGGCGTCGCACTCGGCATCGGTGAACGCACTGGTCCAGACTTCCCAAACATTCTTCATCGTCCGTCCCATTCCTTCGACGCGTGAATTTCATGATCCAGTGAAAAGGCTCGTACGGAGAGCGCCGGGCGTTTTGCGTACACGCAAAAGCGCAAATCAGACCGTCCGATTGACGCTGAAGAAGAACCGCGCCTTTTTACTGTAGAACTCTGATGGAGACTTGACAGGTACTGCAATTTGTGCAGTCGCAGTCCAACCCTTGACCGGCGTTACCCGTACCCCGGCACCTGCGGTCGCCAGCGAAAAGTCCTGAGCCGCCAGTCGGTAGGCTGGTCGCTCGTAGCTGTGCGCCAGCGCTCCATCGGTATAGGCAAAGACGGTCAGGCCGCGCGTGGCACCCGCTGGCTTGCCCGCGACGCGCCAGGACAGTTCCAGACTGCCCGCGGCTGCCTTGTCCGAGGTGATGATGCCGATGCGGTAAGCCATGCCCGCGCCCTCGCCGCCCAAGGGGAAGCGCTCGGTGGTCGGCAACCGGTCACCGCTATATTGTCCGCGCAGCGTGGCCTTGACGGAGACGGCCTTGGTCAATTCCTTGATCGCCGTGAGCTGCACGTTGGCCTTGCGGAACGAGGCATCGGAATAGCCCTCGATCGGCCGCGCGCCCAAGGCGTCCAGGCCCTGGCTCAGACTGGTGGAGATGGCATAGCCGCCGGTCTTGTCGATCGACGACCATACCGTGCCGAGCCGCAAAGCCCGCGTCTTGAAACCACCGAACGCCGTATCGAGGAAGTAATTGGTGCTGTTCGTCCCGTCGAGCGAAAGGCTCAGGGAGAGATTGCGGCGATAGGAGCGGATCAGCGGATGCGAGATGGCGATGCCGCCCTGCTTCGCTTCGCCGATGATGTTCAGGTCGCGCGTCTTGGTGCGGACATAGGCGCCGCTGACGCCCAGCGTGGTGCCGTTGGAGCCGATCGGCGTGGCGTGGCTCAGCGAATAGAACTGGTAGCGATCCGGGTTGAACGGCAGGTTCCCCGAGAAGCGCGTGGTATCGCCTTCGCGCAGCACGCCGTTCACCGCGACCGAAAGCTGGGTCTGCACGCCCGTGGTGACATTGACGATGCCGTTGTTGTTGACGTTCAGCGTGACGTCCACTTGCTTGCGGTCCACCTTGAGGTCGAGCGCCAGCTCGCCGGGGGTCGGCGTCTGCTTCAGGCTGGCCTGCACGGTCTGGCCGGGAATGTCGCGCAGCAGGGAAATGGTGCGCTCGATGGTGGACTTGTGAGTCGGCGTCTCGCGCAGGAGGCGCTTCACTTGCGCGTCGATCAGGCGCGTCGGCGTGCTGCGCGTCTTGCCGTCCAGCGTGTAGCGGGTGATGCGCCCCTCCAGCACGCGGACCGTGAGCACGCCGCCGGTGGGCACTTGCTGCGGGATCGACACCGCGAAGAAGGCGATGTCGCTCTGCCCATAAGTAGTGCTGATGGCGTTGGCGATCTTCTGCAGGTTGTCCCGGTTCAACGGGGCGCCGATGAAAGCGGCGACGGCCTTGTCGAGCAGCGGCTTGGGCAGGGTGGAGCCTTCGTATCGCAGGCCGGTCAGCGCGACGCCGGCTCCGCCCGAAGGTGCCGCCGGCGTGGCGACCACCGGGGTTTGCGCCTGGGGCACTTGCGCCGGCGCCGGCGCCCGCGGCACGTCGGGATCCTGGCGGTCGACACGGTCGCGGTCGATGATCGGGGCCTGCGGAGACGGCGCGGCGATCTGCGCCTGCGCGGCCTGGAACGGCATCGACGGAAGCAAGAGGCCCGCCATCAGCAGGCCCAGCTTTCGCGCCAGCCTCCGGGACCGGCTTGGGGGTGAGGGAATTGCCGAAGCCGTCATGGTTCGTGATCGCCTGATGGTGTTTGCGGGGGTGAAGTGTCGGAAGAGCTTTCCCCGCAAGATGAAGAACCTAGACTCGCCCGGCATCCCGAACTGGAGCCGGAGCGGCTGCTTCGAGGCGGTTATGCGGGTTTGCCGGCTGACGGCCGGGGCAGCCCCGTCGCCGGCGCTACGCAAAGCCGGCTTCAGGGCGCGAAAAACGGCGGGGCCGGCAGGAAATCGGTAACCATATCCGGGTTTTCGCCAGGATTGGTCGCGACGATGGCGATCATCGGGATGGATTCATTAACTTTCTGATTTATAGCTATTATCTAAGATTATGAGGGCCGAAGGGACCCCCAAAGACGACCTTGGACAAGTTACGCAAATCGCCGCCAAGTCGGCTCCAACCGGCTGTCCGGCGGGGAAAGGCCCGCAAGGCGCCGGAAAGCGGATATAGGTCGTTTCGGCTACAAATTAGCCCTTGGACGCAGGCGTTGCCCTGCCCGTTCGGCGCCGATCACCGCTCCGGCGGACATGCAAAGTCCATCGCCCGCCCCGGAAATGATAAGCGATCCGTTCATCCCGCGGCGCTATAAGTATAGCAGCCAGTCGCCTCGCCGTCGGCGCTCCCCGGGCAACTACCGAGGGGCTCGACGATTTCAACGAGGTGAAGAGAGAATATCCGCAAAGCGGAATTGGGAGAGAGCCATGACCCCGTCACCGGGCGAAACGTCATCCGCGGAGACGGTGCCTGTCGAAAGCCTGGCGGAGCGGGCCTATGTCGAACTCGTGCGCAGTCTCTACGAGACGATCGCGCAGGCGCTCTACATGCTGGTGATCTTTCTCGTCTGTTTCGTTCTCGTCTACCATTCCAGCGAGGACCGCACGGTTCTGCTGGTCGGCTCGGCCGCGCTGCTCACCTGGATCGCCCGCATCGAGGTGGCCCGGCGCTTCCGGCAACGCGCCTTGACCGGGGTGATCGCCAAGGCCGAGGCGCGGCGGCTCGAAGTGGCTTTTGCCGTTCCCTATGTCGGCTTCGCGATCCTGCTGGGGACTTTCGGCGCGCGGGTCTTCGTCCTGCCGGACCCGCAGGCACACATGCTGGTGATCTGCACCGTCATGGGTTTCTGCGCGGGCGTGGTCACGGGCGTCGGGCGAAGGCCGGCCATCGCCAATCTCTCGATGCTGGCAGCGGCGGGACCGATCGTCGTCACGGCGGCCCTGCACGGCACACCTTTATATATAGGGACGGCCCTGATCACCGCGGCCTATCTGGTCGGCGGGATGCAGGCGCTGAAAATGCGCTTCGAGATCGTCAAGGCGGAGATCGGCAAGCGCCTGCTCTCGGTCTCGCTGGCCCGCAGCGACAGCCTGACCGCCCTGCCCAATCGCCTCGCCTTGCGTGAATACTTCGACGAGAACACGCGCCTCATCTCGTCTTCCGGGCTGATCGCGGTGCATTATCTGGACCTCAACGGCTTCAAGCCGGTGAACGACGATTACGGCCACAGCATAGGCGACATGTTGCTCGCCCTCGTGGCGGACCGGCTGCGCGGGGCGATCCGCAGCGGAGATATCGTCGCCCGCCTCGGCGGAGACGAATTCGCCGTGCTCCAATATGGCCTTCATCGCGGCGAGGAAGCCGAGTTCCTGGCGCAAAGGCTGGTGGCGGCGATCGCCCAGCCCTTCCTGGTGGGCGATCTGACGCTGGCGATCACCGCTTCCATCGGCACCGTCGTGACCAGCAACGGCAGGGAGGATCTGACCGTCTTGCTCGACGAGGCGGACGCCCGGCTCTACCTCGCCAAGCGGGGGCGATTGGAAAGAGTCGCAGGCAAGACCATCAACGGCGCGGACTGGTAGCGGCGTGCGAATCACCTTGTGACATCGCGCGGTAGGTCACTGCGGGCGGCAATTGAATCCTTCCGCCGCTTCGCGGTTTATTGTCGAGACCTTTGCCGCATGGCCGCACTGATCGGACGCAACGCCCCAGAAACCCACAGATAGTCATGCTTTCCCGGATTTTTGCGCTCGACTGAACATCGCCTCAGGCATATACCTGCAAACTCGTTCAAAAGTATTTTGCAGGCGGGACATGCATTCACAAGTCGACCGTATCTCGGAAATGGCGCAAGCCGGAGAGAAGATGATCGAACGGCTGCGGCGCAAGGCCTTCTTGCCCGAAAGCCGCAAGGGCCTCAATGTTCGTTTCGGCATTGCCGAAGCCGCGACACTGCTCGGCTGCTCCACCAACCGAATTCGCATGGCCGAGGACGACGGGCGCCTGCCGCCGCCGCCCGCCGCCGGCAATGGTCGCCGCCTGGGCTATACGGTGGAGGAAATGCTCCACATGCGCGAAGTTCTGGGCGCCTCCCCTGCCCGCGCGCCGCTCGATGTTCCGGCGATGATCGCCGTGCAGAACTTCAAGGGCGGCGTCGGCAAGTCGACGGTCACAACGCACCTCGCGCACTATTTCGCGGTGCAGGGCTACCGCGTGCTCGTCGTCGATTGCGACAGCCAGGCCACCACGACCACGCTGTTCGGCTTCAACCCGCACTTCAACATCACGCGGGAAGAGACGCTCTACCCCTACCTCTCGATCGACCCCACCCAGGCCGACCTGCTCTACGCGGTCAAGCGGACGCCTTGGCCCAATGTCGACCTGATCCCTTCGAACCTCGAACTCTTCGACGTCGAATACGAACTCGCCGCGGCGGGTGCGGATGGTCAGTCGGTGTTGGCTGCACGCTTCCGCAAGCTGAAGCAGGGCCTGATGGATCTGGCGCGCGAATATGACGTGGTGATCCTCGATCCGCCGCCGGCGCTGGGCACGATCTCGCTCGCAGTGATGCAGGCGGCCAATGCGCTGCTCGTGCCGCTGGCCGCCACCACGCCCGACTTCTGTTCGACGGTGCAGTTCCTCTCGATGATGGACCAGGTGCTCGAACAGCTGGTGGGCGCGGGCATCTCGGTGGACTATTCCTTCGTGCGCCTGATCTGCTCGAAGTTCGACGGCAACGATCCCAGCCACGAGATGGTCCGCTCCATCATGGAGCAGACGTTCGGCCCGGCCCTGCTGCCGGTGCCGATCCTGGAAAGTGCCGAGATCAGCCATGCCGCCTTGCGCATGATGACCGTCTACGAGCTGGAAAAGGCCATCGGCACACCGCGGACGCACAAGCGCTGCAAGGCCAATCTCGACGAGGCCCTGGGCCAGATCGAACAACTGGTACGCACCGGATGGGGCCGCTCGCAGCGGGTGGACGAGGACTTGCTGGTCAATGGCTAAGCTCCTCGCAACGGACGAAAAAACGTTTTCCTACAAGGAATTTGTTCGTCATATGTTCCGGCGCGATTCTCGCCCTTCTTCTCGCCAGCTATCTTTGAGGTAAGCCATGGCCCGCAAGCAATCCGACTATCTCGCCGCCCTGCTTTCCGACGACGACCTGAACCTGGATGACGACATGGCGCCCGCCGCCAATGTCGCGGCCGAGGACGGCTCGTCCCCTGCGCAATCGGCCCTGTCCGCATCCGGGCAGGTATCCGGGCACACAGGTGGCCTGGAAGGCAGGCCCCGCACCGAAAGGACGCGCGGCACCACGCTGCTGGGGCGCGAGAGTGCCCTCGCCCGTGTCGCCACCGGCGAAGTGCGGCAGGTCACTCAGCTCCTGCTCGATCCGGCACGCGTGCGGATCTGGCCGGGCAATGCCCGTTCCTATGCCCACCTCTCGGAAGAGTCCTGCCAGGAACTGATCGATTCGATCATCGCCGAAGGGGGACAGAAAGTCCCTGCCGTCGTGCGCCGGGTCGAAGGCGATGCCGATCACGACTACGAAGTGATCGCCGGCACCCGCCGCCACTGGTCGATCTCCTGGCTGCGCGGCCATTCCTATCCGGACATGCAGTTCGTGGCGCAAGTCGCCCAACTGGATGACGAAGCCGCGTTCCGTCTGGCCGACCTCGAAAACCGCGCACGCAAGGACGTCTCCGACCTCGAACGGGCCCGCAATTACGCCCAGGCCTTGCGCGACCACTACGGCAACCACATGACCCGCATGGCCGAACGGCTGAAGCTCTCCAAGGGCTGGCTGTCGAAGATGCTCAAGGTCGCCGCCATTCCCGACGCGGTGCTCTCGGCTTTCGCTTCGCCGGCCGACGTGCAGCTCAAGCCCGCCTATCCGCTGGCCCAGTTGCTCGACGATAAGGACAAGGCCGCCGCCGTGCGCAAGGAAGCGGCGCGCCTCGCGCGTGACCAAGCCGGTCGCCGCGCCGATGGACGCCCTACCCTTCCCGCCGCGGACGTCCTCAAAGCCCTGCTCTCGGCGCCCGACGCCGAGCGGGTGAAGCCGGATCCGATGGTCGTCGTATCGCGCCACGGCCGTACGATGGCCTCGGTCCAGACCAGCAACCGCCAGGGCGTGACGCTCCGCCTCCACGCGGGTTCGGGCGCAAGCCGCGACGAAGTGGTCAATGCCGTGCGCAACCTGCTCATCCAGCTCGATGGCGAGGGACGCGGGCTGCAGACATGACACCGGGAGGGAAGACGGCGGCCTGGCTTTTCGAGAACGTCGAAACGGCCCCCCTCTTCCCTCCATTGCCGGAAGACGGATCGAAAAGCAGGGGCGCCACCCCTGCTTTTTTCATGTCCGCACCCGCTGCGCTTTCGGTGTTTCCCCGGGGAAACACCCCCTGCCCTCGCCGCCGGTTCGGAGCCGAGGAGCCATTGCGGGTCCGGACTCGCTCACAGGCCGCCGCACAAGCGCCCGAAACCACGCACAAGTTCTGCACAAGCAAGCGTTCCGGCCATTTGCCCAGCCCCGCGCGCGCCGCCATTATGCCGGGAATCACCCGAATCCGCCGATTCTTGTTTCCCCGGGGAAACAGGGAAACGCCGTGTCCGGGTCAACCTGTGTCCACCGTCCTGACTTCGGAATGAGATAATGAGTCGCCCACGCAAAGAGACGGCCTCTGAACAGTTCGACCTGTTCCTTCCGTATATCGCGGACCTGCCGATGCGCGACCAGCGCGAGATGATGGAGCGTCCCTTCTTCAGCCTCGCCAAGTCCAAGCGCGTCAAGCCGATCGATTACACCAGCCCCGACAGCAAGCTCTGGGTCCACGTCTCGGCCAACCCGGACTACGGCATGGCCACGATCTGGGATGCCGACATCCTGATCTACTGCGCCAGCATGCTCGCCGACATGGCGCGCCGCGGCGTCAACGATGTGCCGCGCAAGCTGCACCTCATGCCTTATGACCTGCTGCGCGCCATTGGCCGGCCGACCACGGGCCGCGCCTACGAATTGCTCAGCCAGGCGCTCGATCGGCTCGTGGCCACGACGATCAAGACCAACATCCGTGCCGAGAACCGCCGCGAAGCGACCTTCTCCTGGCTCGATGGCTGGACCCAGCTGGTGGACGAGCGCACCGAACGCTCGCGCGGCATGACCATCGAACTGTCGAACTGGTTCTGGGAAGGCGTGATGATGAAGGGCGGCGTGCTCTCCATCGATCGGGCTTATTTCGACATCACCGGCGGCCGCGAACGCTGGCTCTACAAAGTCGCACGCAAGCACGCCGGCGGCGCGGGCGAGGGCGGCTTTGCGATTTCCATGCCGGTGCTCTTCGAGAAATCCGGCGCGGAAGGACAATACCGCCGCTTCAAGTTCGAGATGCTGAAACTGGTCGAGAAGGACGACCTTCCCGGCTACGCGCTGTCGCTGGAAACCGCGCGCGACGGTGAGCCGATGATCCGCATGCGCCGCGTCGACGGCAAGGGCGGCGCGGAAAAAGGACTGCCTGCCAGTCCCGCTGCGAACGAAGACGAGATGGAACAGGCCATCGATCGCGCCTTCGCCACCCCTCGCGCGCCCCTGCCAACCGAGGCGGCGACGCCTCCCAAGGCCCCTGCCCGTCCCCGCAAGGTCACCACGACAGCCGCCGCCCGCACCGCCGTTTCCCCGGGGAAACCGGCCGCATCCCAAGCTGTCTCGGCAACGTCTCCGGCCGCCCGCCCGGGCGCGCCGAATGAACCCGTCGTCGACGCCAGCCAGCTCATCCGCCGCACCGTCATCGGCCTGTCCGAAGCCGCAACGCGCGGTTTCATGACCGACGAGACCATCGACCACTTGCGCCGCACGTGCCCGGGCTGGGACCTCCACGCCCTGCATGCGGAGTTCGAACGCTGGATCGCCGCCTCTCCCGACCGCACCCCCGCCGACTGGCAGCGCGCCTTCGTGGGCTGGGTCAAGCGCCACCACGAAAAGCACGGTCGCAACTTGCGGGGCTGACCGCTCCCCGATCCTGCCGAAGACCTCAGACCGAAGGCCCCGAAGCGACAACCGCTTCGGGGCCTTTCTCTTTGCCCATTCCGGCACCAGCTCTGGCCCAGCATCGCTGCGCGCTCCCCGTCTCTGCGTCCTGGACACGCCCTATTCGGCAAAGCGCGGATGTGGCGGCAGGCGCCCCTCCTTCATTTCAACGCCAACCGCGATTGCACCCAAGTAGAGGGAGGGCGATGAAGCGGCCCGAGGACCTCTCTCGGTGGAGAAAGGAAACTCGCAATTCCCAGTCGCCATAGGCCCGTTTGCGCAGGTCATCCTGGCGCCCGCAAGCGCCCGTTCTCAACGCGTCCCCTCTTCTCGCGTCTGTCTCTGGTCGTTCGCCGATCGGGCCGTTCCCGAAGTGTCGCGTCTGGAGGTGAAGCGAAGCGGCAACGCGACGAAGGCTGGTGCGAGAGCGGCGCGATTGAACCTTTCCACACCGACCCCTTTGGAAAGTGATTCAAATATCCGGCGGAAATTCAGGCCTTCGACACACCGGGAACGCCCAAACCGCATGTTTCGACCCTTCGGGAACAGCACGTCGACCTTTCAGGAACACGCGTTCGACCTTTCGGGAACAGGTCCTACGACACTTCAGGAACGAAGCAACGACACTTCGGGAATGGCCCGAAAATGCGAATCGCGGGACTCGCGGCGCTACAGCGCAGATCCCGGCGGTCTAACTTCTTCTAACAGAATCCCTCTAAACACCTTTCTAACCGCTCCGCACGAAGTTTGCCTTTGGAGGGAAATGGGGGAGGGGGCTGCGCCGGGTTGAAAAGGGGTGCCAAGAGTGCGGGCCTTTTCCGCCGCCGCCTCGCGTCCAGAGCCACTTCGCATGAAACCGCGAGGCAGCCGCATTTGCCGGCCGCGGAAACCCGAGTTGAATCAATTTCCGGACCTTGAGGCGGATATTGATTCAAACCGCAGCGCCCGAGGTCCCGTTACGCGTCTGGCATGTCAAATTTTTGCCCTGAGAAGCCCGTAGAGCGCTTTCAGGTCCTTGGTGGACCCTTACCCTACCCCGGGCCTGTTTCAGCGCTCTACGAAGGCCGCTCTCAGGGCGCTGGAAAACCGCGATTTTCCGCGAAAATTCGTGCGAAGGCCGCTGAAATCGGTCCGGAGGGCTGTTTTTCGCCCCGGTCCTCCAGAATTCGGCCGAGGTCAGGTGAACCTGCAACCCCGCCGACAAATTCGTCACCGTCGCGCGGAGAGGCGAGGAGACGAACAACCCGGGTCATCTCTTCTGGGCGGTGACCGTTTGCCTTGCGCCGCGTCTGGATCGACAGAGGCCGTTAAGCCGGGCGCCCTCCAGGCCATAGGTGGCGATTGCAATGAGCGCCGCAGTCGACCGAGGGCATGATCACTCGTCGGCGTCAGTCGTTAGCATCTCTGGAGGCGGTGCGGTTCAGCAGGTCCTCGATGGCGCGCATGGAGGCTTCGTAGTCGTCGATGGCCTCGCGCGAGGGGGTGAACTTCTCCTGCGCCGGTGGCGGTGCGGGCGCTTCGGGTTCCCAAGGCAGGTAGGTGTGGACGCGCGCGGCGTTGCGCGAAACATGGGTCTCGATGAGGCCGGCTTCGCTCAAGGTGGTGGTGAGGACGCGGACGCCGGGGCGCGAGACGCCGATCAGGGCTTCGATCTGCACGCCGCGCAGCGGGCCGAACCCGGCGAGATAGCCGGCCAGTTCCCGCGCGCGGCCGGAACTGCGACGGTCGTGCAAGCCTGCCGAGATGCGCGCGCCGTCGCGTTCGGCTTCGGTCAGCCAGCGATCGATCCGCGAGAAGGCGCCGTGCAGGGCGGCAATTGCCTCCTGGGCAACGTCAGGGTCATCGCTATCGGGAAGTCCCGCGGGCAGCACCACGAGGCCCGGTAGAGGCAGCGCGGCAGGTAGCCCGTGCCGCGGCGAGAGGTAGCGCCCGGCGAGGATGTCTAACGCCCAGCCTGCATGGCCGGTAGGGCGCTGTTCCATGGCCATGCCGCGAACCAGAGCGAGGCTTGGTATCTGGCGGGCGAAGTGCGGCGAGCGGGCCGCAGCGGCGAACAGGCGGGCGGCGGCGTGAAAGGGGAGGGCGTCCTCCGGGCTGTCGATGGCGGCGATCAGCGCGTGTGCCGCCTGGACCGCGGTATGGGCGTCCTCGTGCTCGGTTCCGAGGTGGACGTCGCTGGGGGCGAGGAAGCCCCGCAGAAGGGCTTCGGCGGCCAGGGCGAGGGGAGGCCAGGGATTGTGCCGGAATTCGGTTAGAATGGCTTGGCAGAGGGCCTTGGGAGGGCGTAAACTGGCGGGCGAGCCCTCCGAAAGCGTGTCCAGCCCGGCAAACCAGGTGAAGAAACGGCTTTCGGTGAATTCGTGGCCTTCCTGTCGAAGCGCGGTCAGGAGGCTTTCGCGGATCGACCGGGCGGCCAGAACCGGCAGGGCGGCGTCACTGGCCCGCGAAATGCCGATCTGGATGCGGCCCAGAAGCAGGGCGCAGAGCGTGATCGGGGCGGGTTCTAGGGGGTCTGATGGATCCGGCTGCATAAAACGCCCTTGAAACAACGGACTGCACCAAGTGAAACTTAAATCAAGTTAGCTTTTCACCTGCAGGTGTCAACAATCGCCTCACTATCGATAATCGAAATGTGTGGTACAGTCGAGGCGCGTAAGGCAGGCGCGATCCTCGGGCGCGCAGCGGTCGGACGCGCCGTTAACTGCGGTAAGGAAGCGGCGCTCGATGCCGCTCGCCACCTTGCCGACAGGGTCGCTGGCGGCGGAATTCCGCCCTTTTTTGGGGGGACGCATAGAAGGAGTGTGGGTGCCATTACAGCGCACGGGCGAGGTGAGCAGGTTGTAGCGATGGAAGAGGGCGGGCTGAATTCGGGCGCTCGGCCGCCGGAGAAGCATGACTTGCATCAGGCCGGCAAAGGCGATCGCGCCGCCATTCGTGCCGCCGGAATGTCGGCGGCGGGCAGCGGGGAGGACGATGCGATCGTCACCGTCCATGCGGCCGGAAGGCAGTCTCTACCCCAGCGCCGGGCTGGTGGCGCCATCGATCGCAATGCTCAGCTCCTGGCGCTTGTCGGCAGTCTGTTGGCATCGGACCACGCCCTGGATGCTGCGGCCTTCCGCGCTGCCATCGCTCACCGGGCCGCGGCGAGCGTGAAGGCGCTGGCGAGCGATCTTGACGATTACGCCACCTTTTGCCGGGAACGGCGCCTGACCGGGCTTCCGGCCGGTGAGGTGCGTCTGGTGCGCTATATCGAGGACTGCGAAGCACGGGGGCTCAAGCCCGCCACGGCAGCGCGGCGGTTGGCCTCGCTGGGGGCGGTTCACGAGATGCTGGGATGCGCCAATCCCGCGCTGGCCGACAGGGTGCGGGGTACCTTGCTGGCGATGAAAGGGCGCGCCAAGGCCGGGCAGCGGCAGCTGGCGGCGCTCCGTTCCGGCGACGGGGGTGAGGGGGCGGGGCAGGGCAGGGCGATCACGCTGGCGGTGCTCTTGGCGGCCTGCGAGGCCGATCCGCCGGGCCTGAGGGATGCAGCGCTGTTGTCTCTGGGCAGCGATTGCGGACTGCGGGTTTGCCAACTCGTCGCCTTGACGCTGAGCGATCTTGCGCTGGAGGCGGAGGAATTGCGCATTCCCCCTCGGAAAGGCGGCGAGACGGTGCGCGTGGTTCCCCTGTCGGCCGATACCTTGCGGCGGCTCCGTGCCTGGATCGCGGCAGCGGATCTGCGCGATGGCCCGCTGTTTCGCCGGGTGGCGGTGCGGCGGGTCAAGGCGCGCAGCGGCGCCGATGCCGTGCCGCTGCGCAAGCTGGCGTGGAACCACCGGCAGGGCGAGGGCCGTCTTGGCGCCCGCACGGCGCGGCCCGCGCGCGTCGATTATGCCATCGGCGAGCAGGCGCTGACGGCAGCGGCGGTGCGCGCGATCGTCAAGGGCAGGGCCCGCCGCGCGGCGGAGCGGGGGCTGGTGGCATTGGACGGTGCAGCACTGGAAGCGGCGATAGCGGGCCTGAGCGGCGGATCGATGCGGCTCGGCTTTCGCGAGGACCGCTCGGCCGAAGAGGAGCCGACGCGATGAGCGATCCTGCGTCCTGAAGCTTGAGCTCTCCGTGACTCCGCCGCGTGTTGGAAGGCTCCAACCGGGCTGGCGATGATCCCGAGGATACCGGGCTGGCGAAACTCGGACGCCGGCATGGGCGCGATCCGCGAATTCGCGTCATCCACTCCGCTGTTCCGCGGCCCGTCACCCCCGCCAAGAGGCGGCGCGGCGCGCGGAAGAGGCCAATTCCAGCGGTTACAGGCACGGTGAATTGATCCGCTTCTCCGACATTTACCCCAACCAATAGGGGGAATCCCCGATGTCCTGCGGGGCGGGCGGATCGTACCAAGCGAGTCGGGTGGGCAGCGAGGTTTTATGCACCGATCTGCACGCATTCGTTCGAACATGCTCCGGACCACGTCGCTGGGGCGGCTCCCCGCGGCAGGGCTTCGGCCGGTCCTGGGGCCGGTCCTGGGGCCCGTCCTGCGGCCCATGCTCCTGCCGCTGCTGGCTCCGGCGCTGCTGCTCTCCGCACCGGCCCTGGCCGAGGCGCCGGGGCTGCCGACGGGCGGGGTGTTCACGGGCGGATCGGGCACGATCTCCGTCGCCGGCACGACGATGACGATCACTCAGGGCTCCAACCGGGCGGTGATCGACTGGGGCGACTTTTCCATCGGCACCGACCGCAAGGTCCGCATCGACAATGCCGCGGGCGCCACGCTCAACCGGGTGATGGGCGGGCAACTCTCGCGCATAGACGGCACACTTTCGGCCAGCGGCTCGGTCTACCTGATGAACCCGGCCGGGATGATCGTGGGACCGGGCGGCAAAGTGCTGACGGGCGGCAGTTTCGTCGGCTCCACGCGGGCGATCGATCCGGCGGCCTTCATGGCGGGCGGAGCGCTGCGCGCGCGCGGGACTTCGGCAGGGGGGATCGAGAACCAGGGCACTATTACCGCGGGCGTCGGTCAGGGCGAGGGCAGCGTGGTCCTCATCGCCCGCTCGGTGACCAACAGCGGCCTTATCACCGCGGCGAACGGGCGCGTGACGCTGGCTGCGGCCGATGACGTGCTGCTGGCGACCACCGATGGCAAGGCGGACGGGATTTACGTCTCCTACGCAGCCGGGACCGGCACGGGCGGCGACGTGACCCAGACCGGCCGGATCGAGGCGGCTGCGGCCGCGCTCAAGGCGGCGAACGGCAATGTCTTCGCGCTGGCGGGCAACCGCGAGGGCCTGGTCCAGGCCACCGGCACGGCCACGATCGACGGCGAGCTGTGGCTGACGGCGCCTTCAGGCACGGTGGTGGTGGACGGGACGCTGGCGGCCAGGGCGGCCGACGGCAGCGGCGGCACGATCGGCGTCAATGGACAGCAGGTGCAGATCGCGGCGGGCGCGCTTATCGACGCCTCGGGAACGCGCGGCGGCGAAGTGCTGGTGGGCACGGCCGCCTTCGCGAGCGGGAAGGATATCGCCCAGGTCACCCGGATCGAAAGCGGCGCGGAGATCCGCGCAGACGGCACCGAAGGCGGGCGCGCGGGCGGGGGCAGGGTGGAGACATCCGGGCGCGCATTCACGCTTGGCGCGGCGACGATCCTGGCGGGTCGCGGCGGGCAATGGCTGCTCGATCCCGACGACATCGTGATCGATACGGCGGCGGCGACCACGATCGTCACCTCGCTCAATGCCGGAAGCGACGTCACGCAGCAGACGACGGCGGGCGGCACCGGGGGCAGCGGCAACATCACCGTGGCCGCTCCGGTGATCTGGACCGGCACGGGCGGCCTGACGCTCGACGCGCTCAATGACATCGCGGTCGACCAGCCCATTTCCGGCGGCGGCTCGGTCACGCTCACCGCCGGCAATGCGCTTGGCGTCAACGCTGCCGTCACCGCCACTGCCGTGACGGCCAGCGCGGCCGGAGCCACCACTCTTTCGGCCGCAGGGCAGCTTGCCGCGACAACCGGGAACGTGACGCTGACCACGGGCAGCTTCATCAACCAGGCCGGTGCGGGCGCGCTTTCGGCGGGGGGGAACTGGCTGGTCTATTCGGGCGACCCGGCCGCCGACAGCACGGGCGGCCTGATACCGGACTTCTATCAATATGCCGCGCCCGCCGGCACGGCTCCGGCAGCAGGCGGCAATGGGCTGCTTTATACCGCCGCGCCGAGCGTGAGCTTCACGCTGGGGCCGGTAGTGAAGGATTACGACGGCACCACCACTGCCTTCCTCGACGATGGCAACGTCACCGTCACCGGCCTCATCAATAGCGACGACTGGACGTTGGACGGTACGTATGCGGACAAGAACGCCGCCACCGGCATTGCCGTTACCGCCACCAATTTCGAAGCGACCCACGGCGGCATTCCCGTCTTCGGCTATGCCGTGGCGACGCCCAGCGTCACGGCCGCAACGGGCACGATCAACCGCATGGCGCTGACCGCGGCGATCATCGGCAATCCCACCAAGACCTACAACGCCACGACGGCGGTTTCTCTCACTTCGGCCAATTTCCAGCTGACCGGGGTGGCGGCCGGAGAGTCCATCGCCGTCGGCGCCGCCGCCACGGCGGCCTACGATGCGCCCGATGCCGGTGCTCGCACCGTGAATGCCACCTTCGCGGCGCCCAACTTCACCGCCGGGGCAGGGACCAGCCTGTCGAACTACATCCTGCCCACCATCGGCACCGGCGCGGGGCAGATCGACCCGGCCTCGCTGATCGTCAGCGGGATCGTGGCGGACGACAAGGTCTACGACAGCACCACGGCGGCCGTGCTGAACACCGGCTCCGCCACGATCTTCGGCGTGGTGGGCAGCGATGACGTGACGCTGGACTTCTCCGGTTCGAGCGGGGTCTTTGCGAGCAAGAACGTGGGCAATGCGATCGCAGTGACGGCCACCGGCGTCGTACTGAGCGGCGCGGACGCGGGGAACTACGTGGTGGCGCAGCCGAGCGGGCTGGCTGCCAACATCACCCGCGCCGCGCTGGTGGTGTCCGGGCTCACCGCCAACGACAAAGTCTACGACGGTACGCTGTTCGGCAGCGTCAACACGGGCGGCCTCCAGGTTTCCGGCCTCTTCGCGGGGGACGACATCATTCCCGTCGCCGGTCCGGGCGCGCAGATCACTTTCGCCACCAAGAACGTCGGCACGGGCATTCCGGTGACGATCGACGGCCTCAGCCTGAGCGGGGCCGATGCGGGCAATTACGACCTCAGCTTCTCGTCCACGCTGAGCGCCGCGATCACGCCGCGTCCGCTGTCGGTAACCGGCAGCGGCATGCCGACCAAGGTTTACGACGGGTCGACCTCCGCCGTCGTGACATCCTCGCAAGTGGCGCTGGGCAATCTCGTTTCCGGCGAGTCCATCACGCTGAATCAGGCCTCCGCGCTGGACTATGCCTCCAAGAACGTCGGCATCTGGGACATCGCCGTCTCGCTCAGCCCGTCGGACTACGTGGCAGGGCCGAATACCCTGCTGTCGAACTACAGCCTGCCCACGGTGGGTGCGATCCAGGGCGAGATCACCCCCGCGCCCTTGAACATCACCATCATCGGCAATCCCACCAAGACCTACGACGGCAATGCCAATGCCTCTCTGGGGCCATCGAACTTCCAGGTGGACGGCTGGGTCACCGGGGAAGGCGGGACAGTCACGCAGAGCCAGGGCACCTATTCCTCGTCCAACGCCGGGATCTGGACGGTTTCGGCCAATCTCGACGCCAGCAATTTCACCACCGATCCCGGCACATTGCTGTCGAACTACATCATCCCTTCGCCGGTCACCGGCCTTGGCACCATCGTGCGGCGCAACCTTGGCCCGGGCGTGATCGTCGTCGACATCACCGGCAATCCCACCAAGGTCTACGACGGCAATACCATCGCCATGCTGACCCCCGCCGACTACACGCTGAGCGGCTTCATCGCCGGCGAAGGGGCCACGATCACCCAGACGGTGGGCGAATATGGCAGTGCCAATGCCGGGCCGCAGGCGGTGACCGTGCAGCTTGCGCCGACCGACTTCGATCCCTTCGCCAACACCAACCTCGCCAACTATACCCTGCCCACCGAGGCCACCGGCATCGGCACGATCCTGCGTGCGCCGCTGACGGCCAGCGTGATCGGCAACCCCACGCGCGTCTACAACGGCACCACGCGGATCGGGCTTACCTCCGGCAACTTCGCGATTTCCGGTCTGGTCAGCGGCGAGAGCATTTCCGTGCTGTCCCGCGTGGGTAATTATGACAGCCGCAATGCCGGTGCGCGCTCGATCCTGGTTGCACTGGCTTCGGCATCGGAGTTCGTGGCCGGGGCGAACACGCTGCTGACCAACTATGCCCTGCCCACCGAGGCGGTGGGCCCCGGCACGATCACGCCCGCGCCGCTGAACGTGCTGGGCATCAGCGCCCAGAACAAGGTCTACGACCAGACGACGCTGGCGCAGCTGGCCGGGACGGCGACGCTGTACGGGCTGGTTACCGGCGATGACGTCACGCTGGACCCATCGGCCTCCACCGGCACGTTCGCCACGGCCAATGTCGGCAACGGCATCGCGGTGACGGCCTCGGGCTACACGGTGGCCGGGGCGGACGTGGGTAATTACACCCTGTTCCAGCCCAGCGGCCTGGTGGCCAATATCACCCCGCGCGGGCTGACCATTGCCAACCTCACCGCGCTCGACAAGTTCTACGACGGCACCACCGCCGCCACGCTCTCGGGCGCGGCGACGCTCTCGGGCGTGTTGGCGGGGGACGACGTGGCGCTGGACGGCGGCAGTTCCTCGGCGGCCTTCCTCCAGTCCAACGTCGGCACGGACTTGCGCGTCAACGTGGGCGGATACGGCATCTCGGGCGCGCAGGCGGGGAACTACACGCTTTCGCAGCCCTCGGGGCTCACGGCGGACATCAATCCGCTGGCGCTGACCGGGAGCATCGTCGGCAATCCGACCAAGACTTACGACGGCACCACCCAGGTCTCGCTGACCGCCGCCAACTATGCGCTTTCGGGCTTCATCACCGGAGAGGGCGGCACGATCGCGCAGTCCGCGGGGGCCGCTTACGACAGTGCCAACGCGGGCGCGCGCACCGTCACCGCCACGCTGGTGGTGTCGGACTTCAGGGCCAACGCCGGTACGCTGCTGTCCAACTATGTCCTGCCCACCAGCATTTCCGGGCCCGGCACGATCACCCAGGCGGCGCTGAGCGCGATCATCATCGGCAATCCCACCAAGGTCTACGACGCCACCACGGCCGCCACGCTGACCACCGCCAATTACAGCCTCAGCGGCTTCGTGGCGGGCGAGAGCGCGGACGTGACGCAGGCCCTGGGCTCCTACGACAGCAAGAACGTCGGCGCGCGGGTGGTCACGGCCACGCTGGGCGCGGGCGACTTCACCGCCGGGGCAGGCACCCAGCTTGCCAACTACATCCTGCCGGTTTCCGCCTCCGGTGCGGGGACGATCACGCCGGCCAGCCTGCAGGTGGTGGGCATTTCCGCGCTGGACAAAGTCTATGACGGCACCACGCTGGCCGGGCTGGACAGTTCGCTGGGCTCGCTGACGGGCATTCTCGGCAGCGATGTCGTCACGCTGGTTTCCAGCGGCGCAAGCGGGCAGTTCGCCACCAAGAACGTGGGCATCGACATTCCGGTCACGGCCACCGGCTACACCGCCGCCGGGACCGATGCGGCGAACTACATCGTGCTGCAGCCTGTAGGCCTTGCGGCGGACATCACCGAAGCGACGATCCAGCTTGCCTCCGTCACGCGGGTCTACGATGCCACGACCGGCCTTCCCACCGTGGGCAGCGCCTACACGCTTTCGGGTGTCATCGCGGGAGATACGGTGAGCGTCGATGCCGCCGGCATCTCGGGCAATTACGATAACAAGAACGTGGGCACCGGCAAGCTGGTGACGCTGTCCGGCCTTGCCATCACCGGCACCGATGCGCTGAACTACACGATCGCATCCAGCGTGACCAATGCCGCCATCGGCACGATCACGCCCGCAACCCTCAACGTGATCGGCGCGACCGCGCTGGACAAGACGTACAACCAGAGCGCGCTCGCCACGCTGGACAACAACGGCACCGGCCTCAGCGGCGTGCTCGGCAGCGACGTGGTCGTCCTGGACACCGCCGCCAGCACCGGCACTTTCGTGGACGGCGCGGGCAATCCCACCGCCAACGCCGGCTTCTGGAACGTGACGACTAGCGGCTACACGGTTTCCGGGGCCGATGCGGGCAATTACAACCTGGTGCAGGCCCAGGGCCTCACCGCCCGGATCAATCCGCTGCAGATCATCCTGGCTTCCGTGACCAAGGTCTATGACGGCACCACGGCGCTGCCCTCTGCTTCCACCGGCTACAGCTTCACCGGGGTCCTGACCGGCGACACCGTCAATGCCGACACCTCGGGCGTCTCGGGCCAATATAATGCCGGTGCCAATGTCGGCTCGGGCATGTCGGTGACGGTCCGCAATCTCGCCCTGTCAGGTGCCAGCGCGGGCAATTATGTCGTCAGCAACGATGTGACCGGCCCCATCGGCACGATCACGCAGGCCCAGCTGACGGCGGCGATCATCGGCAATCCCACCAAGACCTATGACGGCAACAACCTGGCCACCCTGACTTCCGCGAACTACCAGCTCAACGGCTTCGTCGCGGGCGAGGGCGCGACGGTGACGCAGACCGGCGGCCTCTACGACAGCGCCAATGCGGGCGCACGCACGGTCACCGCTGTGCTCGGCAGCGGGGACTTCTCGGCCACCGGCGCCACGCTGCTGTCCAACTACGTCCTGCCTGTCTCCGCCAGCGGCGCGGGCACGATCGATCAGCGCGTACTGACGATCAGCGGGGTCGTGGCGAACGACAAGGTCTACGACGGCACCACCGCCGCCACGCTGAACAGCACGAATGCCGCGCTGGTCAATGTCGTGAGCGGAGACACCGTCTCACTGGTCTCCACGGGGGCGGCGGGCACGTTCGACAGCCGCAACGTCGGCACCGACATTCCGGTGACCGCCTTCGGCTATGCTCTCGCCGATGACTTCGGAAACTACGTGCTGGTGCAGCCTACCGGCCTTTCGGCGGACATCACCCAGGCACAGATCCAGCTGGTCGGGGTGACCAAGACCTATGACGGCAACGTGACGCTGCCGACGCTGTCTTCCGCCTACACCCTGACCGGCGTGGTCTCGGGCGATGACGTGACCGTCAATACGGCCGGGATCACCGGCGAATACGCCGACAGGAACGTGGCGAGCGGCATCAGCGTCTCGCTGATGGGGCTGGGGCTCGCAGGCGGCGACGCTGCCAACTACAGCATTTCCGGCACGGTCCTGGCCCAGCCCATCGGCACGATCACCCCGGCCACACTGAACGTCTCGATCATCGGCAATCCCACCAAGACTTATGACGGCACGATCGCCGCGACACTGGCCGCGGGCAATTACCAGATCACCGGCTTCGTCACCGGAGAGGGCGCGACGATCAACCAGACCCAGGGCGCCTATGCCAGCGCCAATGCCGGGATCAGCACGATTACCGCTGCGCTGCTCGCCGGCAATTACGACGCCAACAGCGGGACGCTGCTCTCCAACTACGTGCTGGCGACAAGCGCGAGCGGCGACGGCACGATCAACCCGGCCTTGCTGGGCATCTCGATCGTCGGCAATCCCACCAAGACGTACGACGGTACCATTGCCGCCATCCTGGGCACGGCCAACTACCAGCTCACCGGCTTCATGGGCAGCGAAAGCGCCACGGTAACGCAGGCATCGGGGCGGTACGACAGCGCCAATGCCGGCGCGCGCACCGTCACCGCAGACCTCGCCAACAGTGACTTCGTCGCCGGTTCGGGCACGCTTCTCGCCAACTACATCCTGCCGACCACCGCGAGCGGCGCGGGCACCATCAACCAGGCCGTGCTCTCGGCGGCGATCGTCGGCAATCCCACCAAGACCTATGACGGCAACACGGTGGCGGCCCTCACCGGTGCCAATTACCAGCTCACCGGGTTCGTCACCGGCGAAGGCGCCAGCGTCACGCAGGCCATCGGCGCTTACGACAGCGCCAATGCCGGCGCACGCACCGTCACCGCCGTGCTGGGCAGCGGGGACTTCACGGCCAATTCCGGCACCCTGCTGTCGAACTACGTCCTGCCGCTCGGCGCCAGCGGCGCGGGCACCATCGGGCAGGCCACGCTTTCCGCCGTGATCGTCGGCAATCCCACCAAGACATACGACGGCACCACCCTGGCCACGCTGGCCTCCGGCAACTACCAGCTGACCGGCTTCGTCTCGGGTGAAAGCGCCAGCATCACGCAGGCGCTGGGCACCTATGGCAGCGCCAATGCGGGCACCCGACTGGTCACCGCCCTGCTCGGCAGCGGGGACTTTGTCGCCGGGGCCGGCACGGACCTTGCCAACTACGTCCTGCCGGTGGAGGCCGCCGGCCTCGGCACCATCGACCGCGCCGTGCTTTCGGCCGCCATCGTCGGCACGCCCACCAAAGTCTATGACGGCAACGCCGCCGCCCGGCTGACCAGCGGCAACTACGCACTCACCGGCTTCGTCACCGGAGAGAGCGCCAGCGTGACGCGCAGCATCGGTGTCTACGACAGCCCCAACGCCGGTGCGCGCACCGTCACGGCCAGCCTGGCGGCGGGAGACTTCGTTGCCGGCGCCGGTACGCTGCTGGACAACTACGTCCTGCCGGCCAGCGCTACGGGCGCGGGGCTGATAGGGAAGGCCACGCTGGCGGCTTCCATCGTCGGCATTCCGGTCAAGACCTATGACGGCACGACGCTGATCACGCTGGTTCCGGGCAATTACCAGATGACGGGCTTCGCCGTGGGCGAGGGCGCCGCGGTGACGCAGGCCAGCGGCACGTTCGCTGCGCCCGATGCCGGGTTCCGCCAGATCACCGCCACGCTCGGCGCGGGGGACTTCGCGCCCCAGTCGAACACTTTGCTCGACAACTACATCCTGCCCACCCAGGCCACCGGCATCGGCCTGATCGAACGCGCCGTGCTGACCGCCACCATCCTCGGCAATCCCACCAAGGTCTACGACGCGACCACGGCTGCCAGCCTGACGAGCGCCAACTATGCGCTCACCGGCTTCATCGCCGGGCAGGGCGCCACGGTGACCGAGACGGTCGGCACTTACGACAGCGCCAATGCCGGCGCGCGCACCGTCACCGCCGCGCTCGGCAGCGCCGACTTCGTGGCGAACAGCGGCACGTCGTTGCTGAACTACGTGCTGCCCGCCAGCGCGAGCGGGGCGGGCACCATCAACCAGGCCGTGCTCTCGGCGGCGATCGTCGGCAATCCCACCAAGACCTATGACGGTTCCACGGCGGCCCTGCTCACGCCGGGCAACTTCCTGCTCACCGGCTTCATCGGCAGCGAAAGCGCCACGGTCACCGCGACTTCGGGCACATACGCCGATGCCAATGCCGGCATCCACCTGGTGACGGCGATGCTAGGCAGCGGGGACTTCGCGGCAGGGGCGGGCACGGTCCTTTCGAACTACCTGCTGCCGACCACGGCAGCGGGGCTGGGCACTATCGAGCGGGCGGTGCTCTCGGCCGCCATCGTGGGCAATCCCACCAAGCCCTACGATGGCACCAATGCCGCCACACTGACCGGGGCAAACTATGCCCTGGCCGGTTTCGCACCGGGAGAGGGCGCCGCGGTGACGCAGACCGTGGGCACTTATGCAGGCGTGAACGCGGGCCTCTGGACCGTGACTGCCGGTCTGGGCACGGCGGACTTCACCGCCCAGTCCGGCACGCTGCTGTCCAACTACATCCTGCCGACCAGCGCCAGCGGGCCGGGCACGATCGCGCGGGCCGTGCTGACGGCCGCGATCATCGGCAATCCCACCCGCACTTACGACGGCACCACCGGCATCGGCCTCACCCCCGGCAACTACCTGCTCACCGGCTTCGTCGGCAGCGACGGGGCCAGCGTAACCCAGGCGCAGGGCCGCTACGACAGTGCCAATGCCGGGGCGCGGATCGTGACCGCACTGCTTTCCGAAACCGACTTCACCGCCCAGTCCGGCACGCTGCTGTCCAACTATGCCTTGCCGACCAGCGCCAGCGGTGCGGGCAACATCGAACGCGCGGTGCTGACCGCCGCCATCGTCGGCAACCCCAGCCGCGCCTACGACGGCACCACCGTCGCCCGCCTGACGAGCGCCAACTATGCCCTCACCGGCTTCGTCGCGGGCGAGGGCGCCAGCATCACGCAGGGCCAGGGGCTCTACGACGGTCCCAATGCCGGGCCGCACACCGTCACCGCCGCGCTGGCACAGGGTGATTTCAGCCCGAACAGCGGCACCCTGCTGGCGAACTATGTCCTGCCGACCCTGGCCTCGGGCACGGGCACCATCTCCCGCGCGGACCTGACGGTGGCGATCACCGGCAATCCCACCAAGGCCTGGGACGGCACCACCGATGCCCAGCTCGTACCCAGCTATTACACGATCACCGGCTTCGCGGCCGGGGAAGGGGCGACGATCACCCAGGCTTCCGGCACTTATGCGGAGGCTTCGCCCGGCCGCCACCAGGTGACCGCGCTGCTCTCCCCGTCGGACTACCTGGCCGATAGCGGTACGCTGCTGTCGAACTACAACCTGCCGGACAGCGCCGAAGGGCCGGGCACGATCCGCCCGCCGTTCAACTGCACCTCGCTCGCATCCTGCCTGCCCGAACCGCCTGACCTGGCCCGCTTCGCGGCGGGAGCGTTCCCGCGCTTCTACGTGGTCTATCCCAGCGTCTTCCCGCGCTACCAGGCCCATACCCAGGCCTTCGCGGCGATGCCCAGCATCCTCGATCCGGGCGGCGTGGTCCTGACGGCGGACGGCTGGCTGGTGGCCAAGCGCAGCACGGTGCTCAATTCCAGCGAGCAGATCCTGGCGCGCGGCGGCGGCAGCATGGAAGTGCGTATCCGCTACGAAGCGCCGCCTGCGGCGATAGAACTGGGCGAACCGGGCGGCATGGGGGGACAATGATGCGATCCACGATATTGCGAAGCCGGTCCGCGCGGGCCGTGACGGCGCCTGCCGCCCTTCTGGCCGGGGTGGCCTTGCTGACCGGAGCCGCCCTGCTGCCCGCCACGGCCGCGGCGCAGGACTTCGAGCGGCGCCTGCCCAAGGCCCCGCCGCTCCCCGCCACGCCCGAAGTGCCCGTGCCGCCCGAAACCCCGCCGCCCCCTGCGGACGCCACGCCGATCCTGCCGCTGTTGCGCGGGCTGGTCTTCGTCGATGGACCGGGCGCGCTGCAACCTGCCGGGATCGCCCCGGAGGGTGCGGAAAGCGGCATTTCCGTGCGCGGCCTGCCGCTGCTGGCCGGTCCGGCCTTCGATGCGGCAGTGCGCCCCTACCTCGGCCGACCGCTGACCCGCGCCGATCTCGACGCCGTGGTCCGCATCGTCCAGGACACCTACCGCGCCACCGAGCATCCTTTCGTGGACGTCAGCGTGCCGCCGCAGAACGTGCAGAGCGGCGTGGTGCAGGTGGTCGTCACCGAATACCGCGTCGGCGCCATCGAAGTGACCGGCAACCGCCATTTCTCCACCCGGCTGATCCGCGGCATGAGCGACCTCGATCCCGGGGAAGTGCTCACCCTGCCGCGCCTGCGCGAGGCGCTGGACGATTACAACCAGAACTCCTTCCTCACCGTGGACGGGGTGCTGCGGCCCGGACGGGGCACGGGCACGACCGACCTGGTGCTGGAAGCGCATGACCGGCTGCCGCTGCGCGTCTATGGCGGCTATGACAACCAGGGCGTCGCCACGCTCGGCAGGGACGAATGGTTCGTCGGTTTCAACTGGGGCAACGTGCTGGGCACCGGGCAGATCCTGTCCTACCAGTTCACCCGCAGCTTCGAAGGCCGCTATACCTCGCATTCGGCCAGCGACGTCATTCCGCTCTCCCCGAACGACAAGCTGCTGGTGTTCGGCGCTTATGCCACCCAGAAGCCGAAGATCGCCGACCTGTTCGACAGCAAGGGCCATTCCGGGCAGGTCAGCGCCCGCTTCGTCCACGACCTGCCGCGCAGCGGCGCGCTCAGGAGCAGCATGCAGCTGGGCATCGACTACAAGCGGGCGGACAATAACCTGGAGTTCCTGGGCTTCCGCGTGCTCGATACGGCGGTGGAGGTTTTCCAGCTCCCGGTGGTCTTCACCGGCACCGTGGACGACCGGCTGGGCCAGACGGTGATCGAGAACCAGATGGTGTTCTCGCCCGGCGGGGTGACCCGCTACAACCACGATGCCGATCTCCAGCAACTGGTGCCTTATGCCAAGGCGACTTATGCCTATGACCGCATTTCCGTTACCCGCACCACCTGGCTGCCCTACCGCATGAGCTGGGTGCTGCGCGGCATGGCGCAGTTCGCCACCAGCAACCTGCCCTATAGCGAGCAACTGGCGGCCGGCGGCCTCGGCAGCGTGCGCGGCTACGATCCCAATACGGCGCTGGGCAGCGAGGGCTTCCTGCTCAAGACCGAACTCAATGCGCCGGCCTTCTCGGTGATTTCCGGCAGCGGTTCGCTGACCGACCAGATGCAGCTTGGCCTCTTCGTCGATTACGGCAAGGTCTGGCAGCAGCGCCGCCTGCCGGATTCGCCCAAGAATGCCGAACTGGTGAGCGTGGGCGGCAAGGTCCACTACACGCTCGGCCGCTACCTCGACCTGGAAGTGGACCTGGGCCACCAGCTGCAGAAGGCGCCCTTCGCGCGGGACCGCGATACCCGGCTGGCAGTGATGGCCACCGTGGGGTTCTAACTTCAGGCGCGTTTCTACAGGCTTCTACCGATGGCCGGCGGCAGTGGTTCTGCCGATGATCCTGCAGGATTTTATGGTCCGACAGGGAGTCATGCGCCTATGAGACTGAGCCCCCGCGCGTTCTCGATCGCCGCCCTGGCGGCCCTTGCCCTGCCCGCGCCCGGCGCCCTGGCGCAGGAGGCGGGCGATCCCGCTCCAGCGCCTCCAGCGCCCGTCCCCGCGCCGCCTGCGCCTTCCGCCGAGCCCGTCGGTCCCCCCGACCCTTCGCAAGCACCGCCGGTGAAGAAGGAATCGAAGTTTCACCGCAACTTCTTCGACGAGACCGACGGCAAGCTCGATTTCTCCAATTTCCTGGCAAAGGGCGGGTTCTTCCCCATGCCGGTCATCATCACCGAGCCGGCGGTGGACGGCGGCTTCGGCGTGGTCGCGCAGTTCATCACCGTGAACAAGGACGATCCCAAGCGCACCACGCGCCGGATGCTGGGGGCGGTGAAGACCGGCAACGGCTCCTATGGCTACGGCTATTTCCAGTCCGGGTCGGCTTTCGATGACAGGGTCAGCTACAAGTTCGGCGTGGGGCGCGGCAAAGTGACGCTGAAGGCCTATCCGGACATCCTGCCGTCCGGCCTCGAATATACCAACAAGTACGATTACGGCGCGCTCGCCTCGGTGCGGCTGCACCTTGCGGATTCGCGCTTCTCGCTCGGCCCGCTGTTCGATTTCCGCAAGCTGCACTCGCGCATAGACCTCGACATCGAGGATCTGCCCGAGCGCTTCTCCGACTTCGAGCGCAAGCTCAAGACCGGCGCGCTCGGGTTTGGGGTCCATTTCGACAGCCGCGACAATGCCATGACCCCCACCGAGGGCTTGAACATCTACGCCGAAGGCAAGTTCAACGACGGCGCCTTCGGCAGCGACCGGGACTTCCAGATCTACGACGTGCACGGCTATGGCTTCCACAAGCTCTCGCCCGAATGGCGGTTGGGGGCGAAAGTGGAAGTCGATGCGATCCGGGGGCACTATCCGGTCTACTTCGCGTCCTCGATCAACTTGCGGGGCATCGAGGCGCGGCGCTACCAGGGCGAGACGGCCGTGAGCACGGAGCTGGAAATAACCCGCCAGATCAGCCCCCGCTGGGCGCTGCTGGGCTTTGCGGGGCTGGGCTTCACCGATGCGGGCGGGGCGCGGATCTTCGACGATTCCGGTGCGAAGATCGCCGGCGGGGGCGGCTTCCGCTATCGGATCGCCCGAAAGCTGGGTCTCGATGCCGGTATCGACGTGGCCTATGGTCCCTCGGGCGCGGTGTTCTACCTCCAGTTCGGCCATGCCTGGGCATTCAACCTGGATTGATCGTGGCCGGCTCGGCTTCCTGTTCGGGTAGCGATTCGCGCTGAATGCGGCCGCGCGCCCTTCGGACAGACTCGCTGCAGTCGCAGCACGCCGGATGGCGGGTACAAAAAAAATGGATGGGAGCGCAAGGCTCCCATCCATCCTTTGGTCCGATCGGTCGCGAAGGGTCAGTCGACCGCCATCGCTGCCGCGGCGAGCTTTTCCAGATCGATGTATTGTTCCTTTTCAACGGATACACCGACGCCGTAGATCCTGCCGTTCTTGAACTCGCCCGGCGAGCTGTATTCCTCGCTGACCGCGTCGCCGCTGTCGCGTCCGACGCAGAGACCGTCGCCGGACAGCGTGAACTTGCCGAGCTGGGTCTTCATGTCGCCCGAGTCCACGGCCTGCTCGTTGACGTAGAGCGTGGTCTTGCCCAGCGACTCTCCGTTCTCGCCTGCCTTCTCGCGGATGAACTCCATGCCCAGCGAATACTTGCCGGGGGTGAGCTTGTCCGAGATGAACTTCTGTTCGGGCTTGATGCCCAGGAAGTTGTAGACGTAGTGCAGCTTGCCGTCCTTGATGAACAGCGAGTGCCCGCCAAAGCGTGAGCCATGGGCGAAGATCACGCCTTCGGTGCTGTCGGTCACTTCGACATCGGCGATGATCTTGTAGTTGCGCCCACGCACGTTCACGGCAACGCCTTCCGGTACGGGCGCGGTGCCCGGATAGTAGACGTAGCGTTCACGCGGCGCTTCGGTGGTTGGGCGTTCCATCCCGAGCAGTTCGGCCGCGCTGCGGTCGTCGAGCGGGAGGACGTTGTTGGCCTCTGCTTCCTCGAACCAGGCCTTGATCAGCGCGTCCAGCTTTTCGGGATGCTCCTTGGCGAGGTTGATCGATTCCGAGCGGTCCTTCTCGACATGGTAGAGTTCCCACTCGTCCTTGTCGAAATTGCCCTTGCCGGTCAGCGGCGCATGGATGGCGGCGGCCTTCCAGCCGTCTTCCCACATGCCACGGGTGCCGAGCATGGCGTAGTACTGGCGCTTCTTGCGGGTCGGTCCGTCCGCCTCGAAGCTGTACTTCATCGACACGCCGGAAATCGGGTGCTGCTTCACACCGCGGAAAGTCTCGGGCATCTCGATGCCGATGCAGTCCAGGATGGTCGGCACCAGGTCCACCGCGTGGTGGTACTGGTTGCGCACTTCGCCCTTGGCCTTGATGCCCTTCGGCCAGGAGATGATCATCGGGCAGGCGGTGCCGCCGGCATATTCCGAATAGCGCTTGAACATCTTGTACGGCGCCGAGAAGGCCGCTGCCCAGCCGGTGGGATAGTGATTGTAGGTTTCCGGCCCGCCCAGCACGTCCAGGTACTTGAGGTTCTCTTCGAGCGAGTCGGGATAGTTGTTGAAGAACTTGTTCTCGTTGACCGAACCGTTCGGACCGCCTTCGCCCGATGCGCCGTTGTCTGCGCAGTAGAGGACGATGGTGTTTTCAAGCTGGCCGCTCTGTTCGAGGTAGTCGATCAGCCTGCCGATCTGAGCATCGGTATATTCCGACATGCCGGCGTAGACTTCGGCCATGCGCGAGAAGAGGCGCTTTTCCTTGTCGTTGAGTTCGTCCCACGGGCGGACGTAGTCGGCCGGATTGGCCTGGTCCTTGGGGATCGGATTGAAGTCTTCCAGCTTGGTGTCGGCGGGCAGCAGGCCCTTCTCGATCATCCGGGGGACAACCCACTTGCGATAGGCGTCGTAGCCGTCGTCGAACTTACCCTTGTACTTGTCGGCATATTCCTTGGGGGAATGGTGCGGGGCGTGATTGGCGCCGGGGCAGAGCCACATGAACCAGGGCTTGGAGGGGTTGCTGGCCTTCTGGTCGCGGATCATCTGCATGGCCTGGTCGGCCAGATCCTTGGACAGGTGATAGCCGTCCTCGGGCAGATAGGGCTGGTCGATGAAATGGTTGTCCTCGGTCAGGTCGGGATACCAGTTGTTGGTCTCGCCGCCGAGGAAGCCGTAGAAGCGGTCGAAGCCCTGCTGGAGCGGCCATTCCGAGCGTGGCCCGCCCGAGCAGATGTCCTGCTCAGGGATGTTGTGCTCCTTGCCCAGCCAGAAGGTGCTGTAGCCGTTTTCCTGGAGCATGTAGCCGACCGACATGCAGTCATGCGGCAGGCGGCCGCTCCAGCCGGGGAAGCCGTTGGCGCCCTCGGTAATACAGGACATGGCGTTCAGGTGATGGTTGCGCCCCGTCAGGAAGCAGGAGCGGGTGGGCGAGCACAGCGCGGTGGTGTGCCACTGCGTGTAGGTCAGCCCGTTGTCGGCCAGCTTCTGCAGCGTGGGCATGTTGATGGCGCCACCATAAGGCTGCCACGCGGCCTGGCCGGTATCGTCGTAGAGCACGATCAGAACGTTCGGTGCCCCTTCCGGCGCCTTGGGCGGCAGGAATGGCTCCCAGTCCGCCTTCGAATCCCTGATATCGAGCTTGATGACGCCTTTGAATTCCTTCTGGGCCACAGCCAGTCTCCTTCACGTGGGGTCGCTAATCATGCCGCGCTGCCGCGCTTTGCCGGGCGGGCGCGAAACGCGCCCCGACAGGAACATGTGACGCGCCGGATCGGCAGTTCGGCGGCTCCATCGGCGCGTCACCCTTTAACGGGTACCTGATCCCCATTCCTGCGCCATCGGGACTCTCCCGAGGGAACCCCCGGCGAATCCCTGACATGGTGCGCAACCTGCTTGCAGCCTCATCACTGCCTGCGGCCTCGCGCCGCATCCCGCCTGCGGCCTCGGGAAAGTCCCCGGGCAAAGACAAGGGAATCGCCGATAGCCTGCGCCGCTTCGGTGGCGGAGCCTTCGCCGGCAGGGCCGTTGGGCCCGTCGCATGGAGAATCGCGCGATGAGAATCCCGTTATGTCTGGCCGGCGTGCTGCTGGCGGCATCGGCCTCCGGTGCCGCGCAGGCGCAGGAGCAAGACGCGGCCTCCGAAGGCCAGGCGCTGGCGGACCAGTTGGCAAACCCTGTTTCCAGCCTGATCTCGGTGCCGTTCCAGTCCAACTACGACTGCTGCTACGGTCCTAACGACGCGGATCGCTATACCCTGAACATCCAGCCGGTGATTCCGCTGGGCATCTCGCAGGACTGGAACCTGATCACCCGCACGATCGTGCCGATCATCAGCCAGGAGAGCACCGTGCGCGGCGGCAAGGGCGACAGCGGCCTGGGCGATACGGTGCAGAGCTTCTTCCTTTCGCCCAAGGTGGCGAAAAACGGCGTGGTCTGGGGCGTCGGCCCGGCCATTCTCTGGCCCACCGGCAATTCCACCTTCGGTTCGGACAAGTTCGGAGCCGGGCCCACTGCGGTGCTTCTCAAGCAGGGTGGGGGGATGACTTACGGGTTTCTCGCCAATCACATCTGGTCTTTCGCGGGCAAGTCTTCCGCGCCGGGGATCAGCCAGACCTTCCTTCAGCCTTTCATCACTAAGACCCTGCCCGATTCGACCAGCTTCGGCCTCAACACCGAGACAAGCTACGACTGGAAGTCGAAGGACTGGGTCGTGCCGATAAACCTTTCGGTCAGCCATGTCGTGAAGTTCGGCAAGCAGCCGGTCAGCCTGGGCGTGGGCGCGCGTTACTATGCGGAGCGGCCGCGGTTCGGCCCGGAATGGGGCGCGCGTTTCGTCATGACCCTGCTGTTCCCCGAATAGGCGGATCAATCCCGCGCGAACTCGGCATTAACCCGGATGGGGCGGCTGGCGGCGCGGGCAGATAGTCATAGCCGCCCGTCGGGCGACCTTAGAGGAGAGACTATATGGCACGTTCCGGCTCAATCGGCCCGACACGGAAGGCGGCGCTCATGGCGACCGCGATGGCATTGGCGGGGATAGGGGCGCTATGCGGGCCGGCGGCGCCTTCCGCCCGGGCGCAGGCCGCTTCCGCGGATGCCGCCTCCAGCCCCATCGACCCCGCCGCCATGCAGGCCATGGACCGCATGAGCGCCTTCCTGCTGACTCTCGGCAGCTTCCGCGTCACGGCGGACGCCACCACCGAGCAGGTTCTGGTCACCGGCCAGAAGATCCAGTTCGGCGGCAAGGTGAACATCCTGGCGAAGCGGCCCAATGCCTTCAAGATCGTCACGGATTCCGACACCCAGCTTCGCGAGATGTACTACGACGGCAAGACCTTCACGATCTTCGCCCCGCGCGTGGGCTTCTACGCGGACTTCCCGGCGGCCTCCTCGATCGGCCTGACCATCGACAAGGCCAAGCGCGACTACGGCATCGAGCTGCCCCTGGCCGACTTCTTCACCTGGGGCACCGACCAGACCCTGCGTTCGCGCGTGAAGGAGGCCATGGTCGTGCGGCCGGAGACGATCGATGACCGCAAGTGCATGCACTATGCCTTCCGCCAGGAGAAAGTGGACTGGCAGATCTGGATCGAGGACGGCGCCCGGCCGCTGCCCTGCAAGCTGGTCATCACCAACAAGGACGATCCCGCCATGCCCCAATATGTCGCCGTATTGCATTGGGACACGCAAGTGACGCCGGGCACGGCCGACCTGGCCTTCACCCCGCCGGCGAACGCACATCGTATCACCATGGCGGACGTCAATGCCGCCGCAACCAAGGGAGAAGGGCAGTGAGCCTGATCGTCTCCGCGCCTCTGGCGCTCGTGGCCGGACTCGCATTGGGGCTGGACGGGGTCTCGGCCGCGTCGCTGGCAGGACCGGACATGCTGCCGGCATCGGTCGTGTCGGGAAGCGAGGCGCAGCTTGCGCCGGGTGGCGGCCAGCGCCGTCCCGCAGGCGGCGGTGCCCACGCGCGGCCTGCCGGTGGCGGCGGCGGAGCGCGTGCCGCCGCGCCCCGCTCCGGCGGCCGTCCGCCCGTGCGCGGCGGGGCCTCCACCAACATCAACCACAGCGCCGATCGCAACGTGAACCGGAACGTCAATCGCAACGTGAACCGCAATGTCGACGTCAACGTCCATGGCGACTATCACGGCGGTTATCACGACGACTGGGACGATTGGGACGATCACTGGCACCCGGTGGCGACGATGGCGGTTGCCGCCACGACCGCGGCGGTGGTCGGCTCCATCGTCCGCAGCGTGCCGCCCAGCTGCACCACGACGATCGTCAACGGCGTCAGCTACTCCCAATGCGGCAGCACCTGGTATCAGCCGCAGTATTCGGGATCGTCCGTCCAGTACGTCGTGGTCAATCCTCCGCGCTGAGGGGACCGGCGCGCCGGCGTTCGTCGGCGCGCAGACGCTGGACGCAAGGGAAAGGCGGCGGACCGATCCGGTCCGCCGCCTTTCTCGTTGCCGGCAATGCGATCAGAACGAGGCCTGGAGCAGCACCGCCGGGCCATAGAGCTTGTAGCGCACGCGGCCGTCCCAGCGCTCCTTGTCGATCCCCAGGCGGTAGTCGACATAGCGATAGGCCACGCCCAGCTGGAGGTTCTTCGCCACCGCGTAGTTGGCGCCGACCTGGGCGTTGAGCAGGCGGCCGTCGTAATCGTCGATCTTGAGCGAAAGCCAGTCGAACCGGCCGTTCAGCTCCACCCGCGGGGCGACCTTGTACGTCACGAAGGCGCCGATCGTGGGGAGCGGTGCCAGCACGTTGCGGCGGCGGACTTCGCTCTGGCCGGTCACACCGCCCACGGTGCCCACGCCGCTGAGCGACATCTCGAACCGGGTGACGTGCGCGCCGATCGCGGCGCCCAGTTCCACCGTGGAGTTCTGCACGAAGGCATAGCCCACGGTGAGGCGGTAGATCTCGCTGTCGAAACCGCTGCGCACCTGGGCGGTGGCGGGATAGACGACGCCGTCGAACGAGATGTCGCGCGCCAGGCCGATCTGGCCATTGCGGTTGAGCTTGTAGAAGTCTGCGCCCACGATCACCCGGCCGAAGCGTGCGCCGGCCGTGAAGGAGGGCAGGATCTCGTCCTTGTCGAGCGCCAGGTCCTTTTCGAAATCGATGTCCGTGCCGATGTCCGCCTGGGTCTTGGTGGCCACGCGCACGTCGGTATCGACTTTGGGGAAGAACGCCATGGCGCTGACCCAGTACTTGTTGTCCAGCGTCTGGGCCGAGGCGGGGGCGTGGAGCCCCAGGGCGGCGCAGGCCGACACCAGCAGGGCGATCCGCCGTCTGTTGCGGGCGGTCCGCATCCGCTCAGGCGCGCTTTGTCCGGAACCTCGGCGGAGTGTCGGAACCACGTCGGAAATCTGGGCTTCCATGGTCTGCTCCTGTCAGAGGCGGCCTGGTATCGATGGCAGGCGGCCCAAGGTGAATGAGGTCTTCGAAAAGGCGGGGAGAACCCGCGTGACGGGCTCTCAATTCGTGGTTTTCCCGAAGGATATGCCTGCAAGGATATGGGCGCCGCCGAGTCCCGCGTATCCGGGCCAATCCCGAGGCAGGCATCAGGGAAACCCCTACTCCTGCACCCAAGGAGACGCGGTTCCGGCCGGGGCTGGGGCTGGCGCACGGGTCGGGGAAGTCGAGAGCGCCCGGCACGGCATCTACTGCGGCGCAGGCTGCGTGGCCGGCAGCACCCCCGGCACGGTCCGCCAGCGGTCGAAATCGGCGCGGGATTCGCCGCGCATGGACTGGCTGAGCAGCAGCATGGGGAACTGCGATTCCCGGATGCCGCCCGATGCCGGCCGGTCGATGTCCATGATCAGCATGAGCGACATGACCACCAGCAGGTTCATCACGCAGGACAAGTAGAAGCTGGCGCGGGTGCGGATGATGTAGCCGATTATGAAGGCGGCGATCAGCACGTAGACGATCAGCACCCAGAACACTTCCTCGGGCACATGAGCCATGCGACCGGTCTTGCGCGAGGTATCGAGGTCTATCACCGCGTTGATCGAGGACACGAAGGTGCTGGACATGTCGTACTGGCGGATGCTGTCGAACCCGGCCAGGGTGGCGGACCAGATGTCGTTGACGATGCGGTTGTTCTCCGCCAGCTCGTTGCGCAGCTGCTCCGGCGTCGGGTCTCCGGCCAGGGCTATGCGGTTATCGGTGTAGCGGGTCAGCAGCGCGCTCAGGCGGGCACGGTGCGGGTCGGGCAGGATCTGCGTCTGGAGATAGGCCGTGCCGATGGCGTTGGCTTCTTCCAGCACCAGGCCCCTGCGCGTTTCGAAACGGTCCACCGCCAGCGCGAAGGTGAAGCCCAGCAGCAGGGCCAGCAGGCCCAGCACCGCCGGTACGATCGCGCTGTTCACATCGTCGCCCGGATCGTCGGCCCCGCCTTTCGCGGAGGTGGTGGCCGCACCCGGCATGCGGGGATCGGCACTGACCGTGGCAGAGCGGCGCGCCCCTTCGATCCGGGTTCCCAGCCTCATGCCCAGCCATGTCAGGCCGACCACCACGGCAAGGAGCACGAGCCCCAGGATGACGATGGGAACCGAGGCAAGCGGACTGGTTATGGGCATCATGACAGGCTCCGTTGGGCGAGAGATGGGGCGGCGATAGATGGGGCGGCGGGGCGGGAAATCGGGCCGGTGCTCACACCAGTCGCGTGGCGATGGCGGTGAAAAGGAACAGGCCTGCCACGGACATCACGAAAGCCACCAGCAGCACGGAGCGGCCGAGCTTGAAAGGCTCGACGCGGGCGACGTCGCGCAGGGTGATCCAGTAGCTGGCCGTGCCCAGCAGCATGGCGCCGGTACCCGCCGCCGCCAGGAACATCCCGACATGCTGCGGGCTGTCGGTACGGGTGATCTGGGCGTTGTCCGCCAGACTCTGGAGAAATTTGTAGATCGTGAAGCCGAAGCTGAGCATCGACAGCGAAGTGCGGATCCACGCCATCAGCGTGCGGTCTGCCGCCAGGATCGTGCGGATTGCGCCCAGGTCGCCCGGTAGTTCGGGCGTTTCTCCCTGGGCAGGTTGCGTCGTGGCCATCAAAGCATCTCCCGTGCAGGACCCGATCAGGGGGCGGCGGTTCCCATTGTCGCGGCACGCGCCTCGGCAGCGTCCCGCATCGCCTCGGCCCGGCGCTCGGCCCGTTCGCGGAGCGCATCCATGTCGCGGTCCAGGAAATAGTTCAGCAGCGTCCTGAGGACGGCGATGGCGGCCAGCTTGCCGATGGCGTCCCAGTTGGGCGCGATCGTGGTTTCCACGATGTCTGCGGCAAGCTGGAACGTCAGCCCGGCCACCAGCCAGCGCCCGAGCGAAAGCCAGACCGGGCGCAGTTCCTCTTCCGAGCCGTTGAACAGCAGCAGGCGCGACAGGCCGATGGCGCCCTGGATCGAACCGAAGGCGATGGCCAGCATCGCCAGCAGGTTGACCGCCAACGCCAGATACTCGGCAATAGTATGCAGAACCTCTTCCATCGACAGGCCCTTTCCGTTCGAACCTCCGGAGGATGTTCCGTTCGGGCGCCCTTTGCCCATCGGGAAAATCCCCGGCAAAAGCGGCGGCGGCTCCCCGAGAACCCACGCCGTGAGCACTTGCGAACAGGGATACCAGTGAGTATCTGAAAGGTGGGAAGGGAGCGCGCCCATTCGCGCTAACCGCTCGCAGGAGAGCCCATGAAGCACCAGATTAACCGCGTCCGCCACGAACTGCACCGCCGCACGCTCGTGGTCAGCCGGGTCGAGAACGTCACGCCGAACATGTTGCGGCTTACCCTGAGCGGGGACGAGCTGGCCGGTTTCACCAGCCTCGCGCCTGACGATCATATCAAGGTCTTCGTGCCGGAAGGAGAAAACGGCGAAACCGCCATGCGCGACTACACGCCGCGCCGCTACGACGCGGATAACAATGCGTTGATCGTGGACTTCGCGATTCACGAGGCAGGGCCGGTCACCGCCTGGGCTTCGGGCGCGAAAGTGGGCGACGAGGCGCGCATCGGCGGTCCGCGCGGTTCGCTGGTGGTGCCGCAGGACTTCGACTGGTGGCTGCTGGTGGGAGACGAGACCGCACTGCCCGCCATCGGCCGCCGGATCGAGGAACTCGCGCCCGGAACCCCCGTCACCAGCCTGGTCGCCGTGACAGGCGCGGAAGAGGAGCAGGTATTCGCCACCGCCGCGCAGCACGAGGCGATCTGGGTGCACCGCCCGGCCGCGCAGGCCATCGATGCCGAACCGCTGCTGGAAGCCCTGCGCCGGTTCGTGCCGCCCGCGGGCGACGGTTTCATCTGGATCGCCGCGGAAGGCGCCGTGACGCGGGCGCTGCGCACTTATGTGCTGGAGGAACTGGGCCATGTGCCGCAGTGGCTCAAGGCCAGCGGTTACTGGGTGAAGGGTGCGGCGGACACGACGGAGAAGTTCGAAAGTTGATCCCCGGGGCGCCGCTGCGGGCAAGGCGCGGCGCTCTTTTGAATACCGATTAGTATCCCGAAGCGGGCCGCGCAGACGGCCCGCTTCGGCAAGAAACGCCAGGCCGTTCGAACGAGGCGGACCGACAGGAGAAGTGGGCATATGACGCGGCTGACGCGGAGTGAAAGCCAGGCGCTCACGCGCCTGCGGCTGCTGAAATCGGCGCGCGAGCTGTTCCGGCGCGACGGCTATGCCGTGACCTCGGTAGACCGCATCGCCGAAGCGGCAGGCTACAGCAAGGGCGCGGTCTATTCCAATTTCGAGGGCAAGGAGGCGATCTTCCTGGCCGTGCTGGAATCGGAAAGCGAGGAGAACCTCCGGGAATTGCTGGCACGGCTGGAAAAGGCCGAGGAAACGGCGGAAATCGTGACCGTTCTGGCAGATTGGGCCGATGAGCGCTCGCGGTTCGGGGGATGGTCGCTGACCATTCTGGAACATGCCCGCGTGGCCCAGGGCAAGGACTCGCTGCGCCGGCAGGAAGAGATCGTGCGCGGGCAGTGGCGCAAGCTCGGCAGCTATCTGCTCGGCCGCTTCCCGGCGTGCCGGGCCGCGCCCGAGCAGCTTGGCGCGCTGCTGTTCGAGATCGCCTTCGCCCCGGCCCTGACCTTCGTGTCCGCACCCCGCGCCGGAGACCTCGTGCGGCTGGCGCTGCCGCCCTTGCTTCCCGGCTAAGGCCCCTGCTCCACCACGAAAGTTTCCCGCAAGGGTTGTAATCGGGAAACCGCCCGGTATCCTGAATCCCGTCGCGTCCGGATGGCCGGGTGCGGCGGAGATTGCCGCCATGATCGCTGCCCAGGCGCCGCTTTGCGCCCCGATGAGACGCGTCCCCAAGGCGCGAACATCGCCCAGGTCTCCGCAGACCTGCGAGCGCGCTCCGCCCGGCGCCTGACGCGCAAGCTCTCGATACCGACAACCAAAACCGCTCCGCGGCCGTTACCCTGATGACGGCCGAGGCTTCGGCGCGCCTGCAGGCGTGCCCGCCGCCCATCCAACCGATCTGGCCGACTAATCTCTGGCCGACAGATCACGACAAGGAACCGCCATGCCCGCCCCGACCTCGTCCGCTCCCAGTGCTTCAGGCCTGACTTCCTCCGGCCCCCTCGACCAGCCCGTCACCCTGCACGTCTGGAAGGAGAAGTACCGGCACGCCGATGAGCAGAGCCCGTCCGACACCTTCCGGCGCGTGGTGGCGGGCGTCTATGCCCGGGACGATGCCGCCCATGCGGCCGAGGCGCTGGCGGCGCTGGAGGCGCGCGACTGGGTGCCCGGCGGCCGCATCTTCGCGGGCGCGGGCACCGGCAAGCGGGTCACCTGGATCAACTGCTTCGTCAGTCCGATCATCCAGGATTCGATGGATACCGAGCCGGACCTGCCGGGCGTGGGCATCATGGACGCCTTGAAAGTGGCCGCCTTCACCCAGCAGCAGGGCGGCGGCATCGGCATGGACTTCGGCACGATCCGCCCCGACGGCGCGGTGGTGGGCCGCACGGCCTCGGTCTCCTCGGGCGTGATCCCGTTCATGGTCATGTGGGACGGCATGTGCGTGACGATCCGCAGCAGCGGATCGCGGCGCGGCGCGATGATGGCCATGCTGCCGGTCTGGCACCCGGACGTGATCGCCTTCGTGGAAGCCAAGACGCGCAAGGACGTGCTGAAGAACTTCAACGTCTCGGTGGCGATCACTGACGATTTCATGGCCGCGCTGGAGGCCGATGCGGACTGGGACCTGGGCTTCTCGGTGCCCCGCGCGGACGGCAGCCATGTCGCCGTCACCGAGCGCGACGGCAAGCCGTGGTACGTCTATCGCCGCATGCGCGCGGCGGAGCTGTTCGACCTCATCACCCGCACGACTTACGAATATGCCGAGCCGGGCGTCGTCTTCGTGGACCGGGTGAACCGGCTCAACAACCTTTCCTACTGCGAGACGATCTCGGCCACCAACCCTTGCGGCGAGCAGCCCCTGCCGCCCAACGGCGATTGCGATCTGGGCCACGTCAACCTGGCCAACATGGTGCTCGATCCCTTCACTGCCGCTGCGCGGGTGGACTGGGAGCGGCTGGCCGCCACCGTGCGGATCGGCGTGCGCTTCCTCGACAACGTGCTGGAAACCTCGCCCTTCCCCACCGAGGACCAGCGGCTGGAGGCGCAGGCCAAGCGCCGCATCGGGCTGGGCTTCACCGGCCTGGGCAATCTGCTCCAGCAGCTGGGCCTGCGCTATGGCGAGGCTGCCGTGCCGATGGTGGAGGAAGTCTGCGCGGCGATGGCGGCAGAAGCCTATCGCGCCTCGATCGCGCTGGCGAAGGAGCGCGGGCCGTTCCCCGCCTATGACCGGGACCAGTTCGCCCGTGCGCCGATGCTGGACAAGCTCCCCGCGGACATCCGCGCCGACGTGGCCAGCCACGGGATCCGCAACGGCGTGCTGCTCACCATCGCGCCCACCGGCACCACCAGCATCTTCTACGGCAATGTCAGCTCCGGCATCGAGCCGAGCTTCTC
This sequence comes from Novosphingobium sp. PhB55, assembly GCF_004368805.1. Taxonomy (NCBI): domain Bacteria; kingdom Pseudomonadati; phylum Pseudomonadota; class Alphaproteobacteria; order Sphingomonadales; family Sphingomonadaceae; genus Novosphingobium; species Novosphingobium sp. PhB55. The sequence continues at coordinate 70,495 of NZ_SODQ01000002.1, forward strand.
CTGGCGCTACAACCGCGCCGTCGTGGTGGAGCAGACCGCCACCGAGCAGCGCACGGAAAGCTTCACCGTCGAGGACTACGGCTGGTACCTCTACAGCCGCCTGCCGGGCTTCGATCCGGCCGCGCCGCTGCCGCCCTACATGGTGACCGCGCTGGAACTCTCGGTGGAGGATCATATCGCTGTGGCCGCCGCCGCGCAGAAATGGGTGGACGCGGCGATCTCCAAGACGATCAACTGCCCGGCGGACATGCCCTACGCGGCGTTCCGCGCGGTCTACCTGAAGGCCTGGGAGACCGGCATGAAGGGCTGCACCACGTACCGGCCCAGCGGCGTGCGCGGTTCCGTGCTGTCAGAGCCGGTGGCGGAACAGGTGAAGGACACGGCCGTGGAAACGGCCAGGCCTGCAGCGCCGGCGCCGACTTTCCCCAGCGAGGCGCCCGTGCCCAGGCGCCCGGAAATGCTTCAGGGCCGCACGATCAAGATCAAGTGGCCGGTCGATGGTGAGAACTACTACCTCACCATCAACGATTACCTCGCGCCGGACGGCCGCCGCATTCCCTTCGAAATCTTCATCAACACCAGTTCGGCCGAGAATTTCGAGACGATGGCGGCGCTCACCCGCACCCTCTCGGCGGTCTGCCGCCGGGGCGACGCGGTGTTCATCTTCGAGGAACTGGAGCGCGTCCATTCGGCCAAGGGCGGGGCTTTCGTGGCTCTGGAGCATGATACCAAGGGTCGCTACGCCCCCAGCCTGATCGCGCTGATCGGCCGCATCCTGCGCGAACATGCGGAAGGCCCGGTCGGGGCGCCTGCGGCCGCGAACGACACGGGGGTTGCCGGAGAGACCTGCCCGAACTGCGGCGAGCACTCCGCGATCATGATGGAGGGCTGCCTCACCTGCCCGCAATGCGGCTTCAGCAAATGCGGGTGAGGCCCTAGGTCTCGTCCGTATCGATGGCGCGGCTGAGCCGGCGCCGGAACAGCAGGGTCAGCGCGGTAGCGACGGCCACGAGCGCGAAGATAGCGAGCGCGACGTGGCCGAAGCGCCGGAGGTGGCCGAAAGCCAACTCCACGACCTGCCCGAAGCTGTAGCCGATCCCGGCGATCACCACGCCCCATACCGCCGCCGCCAGCGCGTTGAGCGCCACGAAGCGGCGGGCGGGGATGTTCGAGGTGCCGATGGCGATGGGGCTGATCGTGCGCAAGCCGTAGAGGAAGCGGAAGGCCAGGATGAAGCCGGTGGGATAGCGCTCCAGCAGCTGGAGCACGCGGGCGAATGCCTTCCGTTCGGTGACTTTGCGCACCAGCCTGTGCATGCGGAAGCGGCGCCCGAGCAGGAAGAAGAACTGGTCCGCCACGAAAGAGCCGATGGCGGCGGCGGCCATGACACCCGAAAGCGGCATCAGGCCCTGGTGCGCGATGAGACCGCCGGACATGACCACCGTTTCGCCCTCCACCGCCGCGCCCAGCGCCACGGCGGGAAGGCCGAACCGGGCGATCAGCGCCGCTATGGACATTGCGGGTATGTGCCCTACCGGACGCGCGCCGGGGCGGCGTCCATCGGGGGCGTGCCGGTCAGAGCTTGTCTTCCACCACCCGCAGGCGTGCACCCGCGCCGACGGCGATGGAGGCGCCGTCGGGATATTCGACCACGCCGTCCGGACGAAGCATGGCGAATTCCACCGTATCCATGCTGCCGTTGATGGTGATCGGCGTGATCGTGGACATCGGCACCGTATCGCCCTTCACCTTGAAGGTGTCGATCCGCCAGGCCAGGACCTGGTCCATCTCGGCCGAATCCGTGCGCTCACGGCCCTTGCGGGTCTCGGTGGAGAGGTAATAGCCTTCGGTTGCCGGCACGCATGCCGTTGAAATAAGCTCGTGATCTACCACGCCGTTTCGTCCTAGTGTGCCCCCGGGGGCGTTCCCGGCGCTTTGCACGGGATCGACCACGCAGGCCTATCCTAGCCGCGCTTACGGCATCCTTACAGGGTGTTTTTCACAGGTATTTTCATTAGGGCAACACTTGCCGGGCCAGGCCTGTCTGCGGATTCCGTTGCCGCCTGGGTACCGTCGGCGCTCTCGATGCCTTCGGCGCGGGCGGCGCCATATTGCGCTTCCCAGGCGGCCAGATCGCTGCGGTACTGCTCATAGCTGTCGAAGAAGGCGCGGAACGGGGCCTCGGCACTGGCCAGGGCCGAGGGCGCGAAGCCTTCGAGCTGGGCGGGGGTCACGGCTTGAAGCGAGCCCGTCAGCTCCAGCGCGGCGCGGCAAAGCGAGGGCACTACCGGTGGCAGCGCGAAGAAGTTGTAGACCTGCGTCTGGTAGGCCTCGCGTTCGCGAATGGCCTTGGCGCCGAAGCGGGCGCGAAATTCCTTGTCGAGCGTCTTGTTGGTGGCCGCCAGGGACTTGGCGTACTTCTTCTGGAACTCGGTATAGCCGGCCAGGATCGGCGCACCATCGGCCCCGGTGCAGTTGAGCGCCGCCACGTTGTAGGCGGAGCGCAAGTTCCAGATCGCCTGCGCGGGAGAGAGCGCGCTGTTGACGGTATGGCGCGCGCCGTCGGCGGCGCGGGCGGGAATGGCCATGCTGGGAGAGGCGCCCATCGGCGGCATCGGGCGCGGCGGCACCACCACCACGGGCGGCGGCGGGGGCGGCGGCACTTCGGCCACTTTCGGCGCACTGCAGCCCGCCAGCAGCGCGGCCAGCGCCGTGCCGGCCGCGGCGCCGAGAATTGCAGTCTTGCGGGAAACCGCTGCGGTCATCGTCCTGTCCATTCCATCACCCCGTCCATTGGTCTCATGCCGAATTGTCACGCCTTGCGCCGCCGCCGCCGTCCCAGCAGCCGCGATCCGAGCAAGGTCAGCCCCATTGCCGTGGCCGCCAGGGCCAGTCCGCCCAGCAGCAGCTTGCCCTCGTCGATCGCCAGCGCCGCGCCCAGCGGTCCGGCGGCGAGGTAGCCGGGGGCGAACATCAGCGGCACCCAGAGGCAGGCCGAAGCGACGTTGGCGATCTGGAAAGGCCGCCGGGGCATGGCCAGAACGCCGGCCACCAGCGGCACCGTCGCGCGGATCGGGCCGAGGAAGCGGCCCATGAAGATCGCCGCGAAGCCGTATTTGCGGAAGAACAGCCGGGTGCGCGCCACGGCCGGACGGTGGCGGTTCAGCGGCCAGCGGCGATAGACGCGCGGGCCGATGCGGTTGCCGAAGGCGTAGGAGACCCAGTCCCCCAGGATCGATCCCGCGACGGCCCAGAGGAAGATCGGCCAGGCTTCCAGCGCATCGGCGCCGATGAGGCCGCCGATCGCCAGCATGACGGCGGTGGCCGGCACGAACAGGCCGACGATGGCCAGCGACTCCCCGAAGCAGAGCACACCCACCACCGGCCCGGCCCAGATGCCGTGGGTCGATACGAAGGCGCTGGCCTGGGCGATCATGCCTTCCATGGCAGGGTCAGGCCCCGCCCGGATCAGGGCGCGTGCCGAAACCGCGGGGAGAACGTCCACTGGACACAAGTTTCGGCGCTACGCTCACGCGGCGCGGCTCAGGGCTTCGGCGGGGCATGGTTCGGCAGAGCGGGGGTCGGCGGGGCAAGTGTCGGCCGGGGAGAGGCTGCGCCCGAGCACGTCCATGTAGCAGGCCAGCACCTGGTGCGAGGCGGCGTCCCAGTCGTAGGCCTTGCTCGCCTCGCGCGCGAAAGCGCCCATCCGGGCACGGCGGCGGCTGTCGCTCACCAGCAGGCGCAGGGCATCCAGAGCGCCCTCCTCGTCGCCGGGGGCGTAGAGCAGGCCGGAGCCGCCCTCCAGCAGGTTGCGCCCGCTCGGCATGTCGACGCAGACGGTGGGCAGGCCCGAGGCCATGGCCTCCAGCGTGACGTTGCCGAAAGCCTCGGTCGTGCTGGGATTGAGGAACAAGTCGGCGCTGGCCACGGCGCGGCCTAGCTCTGCGCCCATGAGGTGGCCGGCGAAACGGGCCTGGGGCAGCTTCTGCTCAAGCCATGCGCGCTCGGGGCCGTCTCCCACGATCAGCGGGCGGACCGGCAGGCCCTCCGCGATCAGGCGGCGGCAGAGCGCGACGAAGGCGGCCAGGCCCTTTTCGCGCACCAGGCGGCCGAAATGGAGCACGGCCACTTCACCTTCGGCCACCCCCATCGCGCGGCGCCAGGCCAGGTCGCGCGCATGCGGCGTGAATTGCGTGCGGTCCACCCCGCGCCCCCAGAGCCGCGTGCGACCGGCCAGCCCGGCCTCGGCAAATTCCGCGGCGATGGCGGGGGTGGGCACCAGGATACGATCCGAATTGCGGTAGAAGCGCGCGAGGTGCCGCTCCATCGCCGGGCGCACGAGGCCCGCGCCGTAGAAGGCGGCATAAGTCTCGAAGCGGGTGTGCAGGCTGGAGACGACCGGGATGCCGGCCTGCCGCGCCAGGCGCTGGGCGGCGGTGCCGGTCCAGTCGGGCGCGGAGACATGGACGATCTCCGGCGCGAACTCGGCCAGATTGGCGCGGATGCGGCGCGGCAGGCCCAGCCCCAGCCGATAGTCGCCGCGCCCCGGGATTCTCACCGAAGAAACCGATATCAGCGTTCCTTCCGGCGCGAAGGCGGGGGCAGGCGCCGTCGGCGAATAGACGCGCACGGTGCAGCCGCGCCGCTCCAGATAGCCGACCAGCCGGTTGAGCGCCTGGTTCGCGCCGTCGCGGACGTAGTTGTAGTTTCCCGAAAAGAGCGCGACGCGCGGGCGCCGGCTGGAAGCGGGCGCGCGGGGGGGAAGGGGGCGTGGCAGGGACGGGCGTTCTTCGGGCGCGATTTCGACTTGCGGCTTCATGTCCTGGTTTCGATTTGCGGCGCGGTCCGTTCCGCCCGCCGCTCGGCGCCGCGCTATTCCGCCTTGGCTTACCGCAACCTTACAGCCTGCCGGTGCGTGGGAGGATGTGCGCAGGGGCGCATGTCTGTTGCGCGCCGGTTCCATTCCCGCGATAGATGGGGGGATGACTGGCACTCCGATCACTCCCGCCCCGCGGCTCCCCGAAGGCGCGCCATGCGGCTGCTGATCGTCGAGGACAATGCCGAGCTGGCCGAACTGATCGGCATGCACCTTCGCGACGGGGGCTTCGGCAACGATATCGTCGCCACCGCGGAAGAGGCGCGCATCCTGGTGGAGGCGGGCAACCACGCCGCGCTGCTTCTCGACCTTGGTCTGCCCGACCAGGACGGCATCGCCCTGCTCCGCTCGCTGCGGGCTGCCGGCCATTACCTGCCGGTGCTGGTGCTGACCGCGCGTTCGGCCATTGCCGACCGGGTGGCCGGGCTCAATGCCGGGGCCGACGATTACCTGCCCAAGCCCTTTGCCGCGGAGGAACTGATCGCCCGCGTGGCCGCGCTGCTGCGCCGCTCCATGGGCGAGAACGGCAGCGAGATCGCCTGCGGCCGCTTGCGCTACGACGTGGCCTCGCAGACGGTGCGGGTGGGGCGGAACGGAGAGGTTTCCAGCATCGTCCTGGCCCCGCGCGAGGTCCAGTTGCTCGACCTGCTGATGCGCCAGCGAGACAAAGTGGTGCGCAAGACCCAGATCGAATCCGTGTTCTTCGGCCTTGGCGAGGAATTCTCCTCCAATGCCGCCGAAGTCAGCGTGCACCGGCTGCGCAAGCGGCTGACGGCGCTGGAGGCGGGGGTGGAGATCGTGACGGTGCGCGGCCTGGGCTACCTGCTGCGCGCCTCGCCGGAAGCGTTGCCTGTGGGGCTGCCGGAAGCGGCACCTGAAGTCTCGTCCCCCAATTCGTCCCCCGATCCGGCGCCCTGATGCCCACCCATTCGATCCTGCGCCGCATCCTGTTGCTCCATGCGGCGGCCACGCTGGTCACGGCGGTCCTGGCGGCCTGGGGCGCGATGCTGCTGATCGACAGTACGGGGGACCGGCTGCAACGCCAGATCCTGGACGAATATGCCCAGAAGATGCAGCACGGGCTCCACCGGCAGGGGGGCGGCTGGACGATCTCGGAGGAAACCGCCTCGGCCCTGCGCGGCGGCGGCTCCAGCTTCAGTTTCTGGATCGAGGACGAGGGGCGGCCCGTCGCCATCGAGAACTTGCGCTCGGACCCTTCGCTGTCAGTGCCGATGCGGGCGGGCGCGGCCTATTTCAAGCGGGTGCGCGGGCCGCGGATCTATTCCGGCGTCTCCATGCCGCTGATGGGCGAGCGCGGCAGCTGGCTGGTGATCGTGCAGAACCTCGACCATCCGGACGTGATCTTCGACGACCTGCGCGCCGATATCGCGGTGGTGGGCGGGGTGCTGCTGGCGGTGTTCCTGGTGGGGCTGCTGGCGGTGGACGCCTATATCGTGCGCCAGTCGCTGGCGCCGCTCAAGCGGGCCTCGCGGCAAGTAGGGCAAGTCTCGCCCTATCAGCTCCAGCAGCGGGTGGACACGGCGGGCATGCCCGAGGAAGTCGTGCCGCTGCTCCAGGCGATCAATGCCGCGCTCGACAGGGTCGAGGAAGCCTACCGCATCGAACGCGATTTCGCGGCGGATGCGGCCCACGAACTGCGCACCCCGCTGGCGATCCTGCGCTTGTTGGTGGAGCAGGACGGTGCGCCCGAGGCGGTGCCCCGGCTGCAACGGCAGATCGACGCGCTGGAGGCCATGGTGGAGCGGCTGCTGCTGCTGGCGGAAGTGGACGCCATGGCCTGCGACCCCGGCGAAGTGACGGATCTGCGCGTCCTGGCGGAAGAACGCGTGGCGGGAATTGCGCCGCTGTTCATCGCCCGCGGGCAGGAGATCGAGATCGTCGGCGCTGAAAGCGTGCCCGTCTTCGCCGCGCACCACCTGGCCGCGCGTGCGCTCGATTCCCTGCTGGAAAACGCCATGAAGCACACGCCCGCCGGAACGCATGTGGTGGTGACCGTGGACCCCGCCGCCGAAATCCGCGTGGCCGATGACGGACCGGGCCTGCCGCCCGTCGCCGCCGGTGACGAACTCTTCGCGCGTTTCTCCTCGGCGCGGCGCGACTTCAAGAGCGGGTCGGGGCTGGGGCTGGCCATCGCCAGCGAACTCATGGCGCGGACCGGCGGCAATCTGGAGGCCGCCGAAAACCGCCCGCGCGGCACTGTGTTCCGCATGCGCTTCCACCCGGTGCCGACGGCGGCGCGCGGCGCGCGGCGGGGCTGAGAGGGATCAGGACTGCGCAAGGGGTCGCAGGAGCGACGGACGTGCGCGGAACCACCGCGCACGCCGTCCTGCATGATGGCCGTCAGGGTTCCTGACGGGCTCCGTCGGCCTTGGCCAGGATCAGCGAGAAATCGCCTTGCGGGTCGGTCCAGTGCTCCAGTTCGCGCCAACCGCTGGCGGCCAGCAGCACGCGCATTTCCCCGGGGCGGTACTTGTGGCAATTCTCGGTGTGAATGGTTTCGCCGCCTTCCATGCGGAAGGGCTGGCCGTCCACCTCGAAGCGGATCGCGCGGCGGGCTTCCAGATGCATCTCGACACGGCTGGCCAGCGGATTCCAGCGCGATACATGGCGGAATTCCCCGACCGGGATCGAGCCGCCCAGCTCGCGGTTGATGCGCTGGAGCAAGTTGAGGTTGAACAGGGCCGTCACCCCCTGCGCATCGTCATAGGCGGCGGTGAGCCGCTGCGGGTCCTTCACCCGGTCGATGCCGATCAGCAGGTGGGCATTCGTGCCCAGCGTCTCGCGCATGGAGCGCAGCAGGTCCACGGCGGCTTCCGGGGTGAGATTGCCGATGGTCGATCCGGGGAAGAAGCCCAGCATGCTGCGCGCCTCGCCATCCTGCCGCAGCGGCAGGTGAACGGGGTTCATGAAGTTCGCTTCCACCGGCACGATGCGCAGCGCGGGGAACAGGCCTTGGAGCGCGGCGCAGGCCTCGTCCAGGAATTCGCCGCAGATGTCGATCGGCACATATGTCGCACGCGGCATGGATTTCAGCAGGATGCGCGTCTTGATCGAGCTGCCCGATCCGAATTCCACCACCCTGGCATCGCTGCCGATGCGCTCCGCTACGGCGGGGCAATGGGCCTGGAGCAGCGCGGTCTCGGTACGGGTGGGGTAGTATTCGGGGACCTGTGTGATCGCTTCGAACAGTTGCGATCCGCGCATGTCGTAGAACCAGCGCGCGGGCACCGCTTTTTGCGTTTGCGCAAGACCGCGCAGCACGTCGGCGCGGAAGGCGGGGTCTGCCTCGGGCGCTCTGGCAAGGGGACCGACAGTCGGATTCTCGTCGTTCCTGGGGGCCGTGAAATACATGTCAGAGGCTCCTTGCGAGGCGAAGTCCGGTGAACTGCCAGCGCTGGTGGGGGTGGAAGAAGTTGCGGTAGGAAGGGCGGACATGGCCGCGCGGGGTGGCGCAGCTGCCGCCGCGCAGCACGAACTGGCTGGACATGAACTTCCCGTTGTATTCGCCCACGGCGCCCGCCGCCGGGCGATAGCCGGGCCAGGGGCGATAGGCCGATCCGGTCCACTCCCAGACATTGCCGTAGAGCGAGGCGAAGCCGTCCACTTCCTCTTCCGCACGGGGCGCTGCGGGGCCGGCCCGGTCCAGTTGCAGGCCGCCAAAAGGATCGCGCCCACGCGCAGCGGCTTCCCATTCGTGCTCGGTGGGAAGGCGGGCGCCGGCCCATGTCGCGAAAGCATCGGCTTCGTAGAAGGAGATATGCGTCACCGGGGCTTCGGGATCGACGTCCTGCCAGCCCGCCAGCGTGAACTGTTCCCACTGCCGTCCGCCGCCGCGCCAGTAGAGCGGCGCTGAGACGGTTTCGAGGCCCCCTGCCGCGCCGCGCACCCAGTCCCAGCCATCCGACAGCCAGAGCGCGGCCGTGCCGTAGCCCTGGTCGGCGATGAACTCGATCCACTCGCCATTGGTCACCGGGCGGTTGGCCAGGGCATGGGGGGCGAGCCAGGCGGGGTGGCGGGGCAGTTCGTTGTCGAACGCGAAGCGCTCGTCCGGGCCGGCCCCGATCTCCGCCAGCCCCTCCGGCCCTTCGATCCAGCGCAGTGGGGCGCTGCGGGCCGGCGTGGCGGGCGGCGTGGAGGCCGGCGTGGAGGGAGCCGCATAAGCGGGGCCGAGCGGATTGCGCGAAAACAGGTGCTTGATGTCGGTCAGCAGCAGTTCTTGGTGTTGCTGCTCGTGCTGGATGCCCAGTTCCACCAACTCGCCGTGGCGCTCCAGCAGGAGGGGCATGGCCTCCAGCATGGCGGCTTCCACATGGGCGCGATAGTCCAGCACGTCTGCCAGCGTGGGCCGCGTCAGCAGGCCGCGCTCGGGCCGGGCAAGGCGGGCGCCTTCGGCCTCGTAGTAGCTGTTGAACAGGAAGGGCCAGCGCGGGTCGTGAAGGCGATAGCCGGGCACATGGTCGCGCAGGAGGAAAGTCTCGAAGAACCAGGTCGTATGCGCGAGATGCCACTTGGCGGGCGAGGCGTCGGGCATGGACTGGACGGCGGCGTCAGCCTCGTTCAGCCCCTGCACCAGATCGCGGCTGAGATGGCGGGTTCGCTGGAATCTGTCGGCCATATCCCCGGGAGAGAGGGCGGGGCGCACGTCCGCACGGCTCGACTGTTCCTTCATCGTCTCTCCTTCCGCTACCCGCGTGGGCACGCCTCATGTTCGCCAGCGCCGGAAAAGAAGTCCAGCGCTCACGAAACGAAGGTATGTCGTAGGTAGTGCTCGGGAGGCCGCGAGGTTCCGGGCACCGGAAAAATCCCCATGCGATGCTACCGGCGGTGCCCGGTTACGGCCGGTGCGGTTGGGCGGAGCCGGGGTCGCGGGCGAAAAGCAGGGTGGCGCCCAGCACCACCGCTCCGGCGAGTGCCAGCGGCACGGCCAGGCCGACGCGGAGCAGCAGGGCCGCACCCAGGGCCGCGCCGAGGAAGATCGAGAGCACGGCGGCTAGGCGGCGCGCGAAGTTGGGGGAGACGCGCCCTGCCATGTCGGCGGCGATGCCGGTGATCGTCAGGGTGAGCACGGTGGTCGTCAGGTCCGGCACTTTCAGTGCGCGCACCGTGGCGTTGCGAAGGCCCATCGCGAAACCGGTGAGGGCGATGACCGAAAGCACGGCGATCTCCGGTGCCTGTGCGGCAACGTCGATCCGGGTGGAAATCGCCGCGGCGACCCACAGCAAGCCGGCTTCCACCACGGCCGCGCGGATCAGCCAGCGGCGCAGCGGCAGGTCGGTATGGGCCCGCGCCAGGCGTCCCGCTCCCCAGGCGCCGACCATGAAGGCCAGCAGCGCCAGCACCGCCGGCACGACCTTGAAGCCCGGCGTACCCGCGGCCGCAAAGCCCAGGAACACCACGTTGCCGGTCATGTTGGCAGTGAACACTTTGCCAAGCCCGAGCACCGAAGCGGCATCGACAAGGCCGGTCGTTGCGGACAGCAGCAGCAGCAGGCGTGGGAGGGATGTCTTGGCGGTGATGGTCGGGCCGGTTGTGGGCGAAGTCATGGCGGGGGGCTCCATCGGGACAGGTGTTATCGAGTGCGCCGCCCCGGATGCGATTGGGGCGGACGGGAAAGCGTTGGTGGAGCCGTTGTCGCCAGAATCGCCCTTTCGGTGAAGCTGGATAAAACCCCGCCAATCGTTCGATGAAACTGAAAAGCGCCGGACCTTTCGGCCCGGCGCTTCGAAAATTGCCTGCTCGCTCTCGTGGCGGTCACTCCGGCGGGGTGACGCCGTGGCGGGTGAGGAAGGCGAAGATCGTCTCCCAGACGTGCTTGCTGATCATCGGCCCCTTCACCGCGTGGGTATAACCGGGATAGAGCATCATCTCGAACGGGACGGCCTGGGCCTGGAGCTTCGAGATCAGCACGGTGCTGTTCTCGAACACCACGTTGTCGTCCGACATGCCGTGGATCAGCAGCAGGGGATCGCTGATCTTCGCGGCGTTGTCGATGGCGTCCGAGGCGGTATAGGTTTCCGGCTGCTTGCGCGGGTCGCCCATGTAGCGTTCGGTGTAATGGGTGTCGTAAAGCTCCCACTTGGTCACCGGCGCGCCCGAGATGCCTGCCGCGTAAAGGCCGTGGTCGGCCTGGAGCATCTTCAGCGTCATGTAGCCGCCATAGGACCAGCCATAAGTCGCGATCTTCTTCGGATCGACGAAGTCCAGCGTCTTGAGGTACTCGGCCCCGGCGCGCTGGTCCGCCACTTCGACGGTGCCCAGCTTGTGGCGGATCTGGCTTTCGAACTTCACGCCGCGGTTCGGGCTGCCGCGGTTGTCGAGGCGGAAGTAGATATAGCCCTTGTCGACGATGGCCTGCGGCAGGGCGCCCAGCCACTGGCGCGCCACTTGCTGGCTATGCGGGCCGCCGTAGTGCTCGAAGAACACCGGGTAGCGCTTGCCGGGCTCCATCTTGGGCGTGATCATCAGCCAGTGCAGGTCGCTGCCGTCCTCGGCCTTGATCGTGCCGTACGTGGGGGTGCGGTGGCTCGCCAGATAGGGCGCATAAGGATGCGCGCCGTCGAGGCGGTTCTCTTCCACCCAGGCGAGGCGCTTGCCCTCGGCATCGGCGACATAGCTTTGCGAAGGCTGCGTGGGCGAGGAGCGGGTGACGACCAGCGTGCGCCCGTCCTTGTTCGCCACGGCGGCATTGAACCAGCCTTCCTCGGTCAGGCGCTGGGGCGTGCCCGGCCTGGCCAGGTCGATGGCGTAAAGCTGCGGGGACAGCACATCGTCCTTCGTGCCGGTGAACAGCACGCGCCCGCGCGCCTCGTCCACCGAGACGAGCTTGGTCACCGTCCACCGGCCCGAGGTCAGCTGCTGCCACTTGCCATCCGCGAAGTGATAGAGATGGCCGAAACCGTCGCGTTCGGACCACCAGATCAGGCTGCCGTCCTTGAGGAAGCGGTAGTTGCCGGACAAGTTGATCCAGGCCTCCGGAGAGGCCTTTTCGGTGAAGAGCACGCTGCTCCTGCCGGTGGCGGGATCGACGGCCAGCATGTCGATCTTCGTCTGCGCGCGGTCCTGTCGCTGGACGTAGAGCGTCTTGCCATCGCGCGCCCAGTTCACCCGCGCCACGTAGATGTCGCTGTCGGCACCCAGGTCGACCTGGACCTTGCCGCTGCCGTCGGGCTTCATCACGAAGAGCGAGACCAGCACGTTCGGGGTGCCTGCGGCCGGATAGCGCTGCTCGTAAGTGCGCGTGCCCTCCGCGCCGATCGCGGCACGGGTGACGACCTTGACCGGGGCCTCGTCATAGCGCTCCACGGCGATGCGGCTTTCGTCGGGCGACCACCAATAGCCCGCCATGCGGTCCATCTCTTCCTGCGCCACGAACTCCGCCTCGCCCCAGTGCACGGTCTTGGCGCTTTCTTCGGGGGTGATCGGCTTCTGCGCGCCCTGTTCGAGCGAGCCTACCCAGAGCCGCTGCTCGCGCACGAAGGAAAGATACTTGCCGCCGGGGCTGAGCGCGGAGTTCAGCTCGTCCTCCGGGGAATCGGTCAGGCGGCGCACCGAACCGTCCAGCCCGGCCAGATAGAGATCGCCGTCGAGCGGGACGATGATCGAGCGGCCGTCGTCGCTCCAGTCATAAGCGACGATGCCCTTGAGATCGCCCACGCGCTTGCGTTCGCGCTGCATCTTTTCGGCTTCGGACAGCGGGCGGCTGGAGCCGAGCTTGAGCGAATCCACCAGCATGCGCCATTCGCCGCTCTCGCGGTCGTAGCCCCAGAGGTCGTAGCGCTGGCGGTCCTCGGTGCGATTGCGCAGCAGGGTGAGATAGCGCCCGTCCGGCGAGATCTTCACTTCACGCGGCTGCGGCCCATCGAGCGAGGGGCTGGCGAAGACGCGCTGGAAATCGAGCGCGCCTGCAGCGATGTTCGGACGAGGGGCCGGACTGGCAGGGGTGTCGGCGGCCCGGGGGGCGGTCTTCTCGGTCACGGGGGCGGCCTCTGCGGAGATGAAGCTGGCGGGAACTGTGGCGCACAGGGCGGCAAGCAGCAGGGAGATTCTGGACATCGGACCCATGCCTAGAGCATTTTCCAGTCGGGTGGAATCACCTGATGGCTCGGAAAATGCGACCGCTCCCGCGCGCTTCCCGGCCGGTTGGAATCGCTTGCGGCGTCAAGGCGCGTTTGGCCGAATCGGCGCGGAAAAAGCCGCGTTCCCCGCGGGTTTCAGCCGTTTCCCTCGGGAAACATGGCGGTGTGTCCGGCGAAGAGGCGCTCAGGCGCCAGGCGGATCTGCGCTTTCCTCCAGTTCGGCGATCTCGAAGACGAAGCCCTTCCAGCCCCGCATCCGCACCGCATCCTGCGTGGCGGCGCGCCTTTTCTTCGCTTCCGCCAGCGAGCGGGTATGCCCCCAGAACACCTCGGTCTTGCCGTTTTCCAGCGTGGCGACAATGCGCCAGTAATGCGTGAAGGGATCGGCGGTCGGCCCGATCGTCTTCACATAGCCGTCCGGCATCCGCGCGGTGAGGTATCGCTTTTTCCTGCCCATGGGCCGGCGATAGGACGTCGCAGTGGCAATGTCAGCCGGGGCGCGGTAGGGGCAGGCCGATTTCAGGCAATTCCTTTCAGGCAGATCAGGCAGAGACATGGCCCGCAAGCATCCCAAACACGGCCCCTGGGAAGATCCCACCGAAGAGGAAGAGGCCCCTCCGCCGGTGCCGTGCTGGCTCTGCGGGCGGCCCACGGGCAAGACCATCGTCTGGCATCACCCCGTTCCCAAGAGCAGGGGCGGGCGCGATGTCGTGCCGATGCACCCGATCTGCCAGCAGACGCTGATCGCCAATTTCAGCAATTCCGAACTCCAGCGCCACGGCATGGATGTGGAGGGCCTGCTGCTCAATCCCAACGTGCGCAAGTTCGTGGACTGGGTGGCGAAGAAGGACCCGGACTTCACCGCCGCCATCACCAAAAAGCAGCGCTGACGGCCCGCGCCCTCGAAAGCCCTGCGCCGATCCTTTCCCGCTTCCCCCGCCCCGCGGCGCTGCCCCGCGGGCAGGGAGGGCGGAAGAGCAGCGGCCTTGACCGTACTTTCAGGACCCCTCCATGCATCTGACCCTCGAAGCCATCTCGTTCCTGGTCGCCATCGCGTTCGTGGCGGGCACGGTCGATGCCCTGGCCGGGGGCGGGGGACTGCTGACGATCCCGGCGCTGCTGATGGCGGGCGTGCCGCCGATCGCCGCGCTGGCCACTAACAAGCTGCAGAGCACGATCGGCACGGCCTCTGCCGTGGTCGCCTTCCTGCGCGCAGGCCGAGTGGATCTGCGCGCTTTCGCCGTGCCGGCGGCCGGGGCCTTCGCCGGATCGGTGCTGGGCGCCACGGCCGTCCAGCATGTCGATCCCGGCTTCCTCACCGCTTTCGTGCCGCTGCTGCTGATCGCGATGGGTCTCTATTTCCTGCTCGCACCGCCGATGAGCGAAGTGGACCGCCATGCCCGCCTCGGCGGCGCGGGGCTGACCGCCGTCTGCACGGGCATCGGCTTCTACGACGGTTTCTTCGGTCCGGGCACCGGCTCCTTCCTGACCACGGCGCTGGTGGCGCTGGGCGGGCTGGGTCTGGTGCGGGCCATTGCCAATACCAAGTTCATCAATCTGGCGACCAATGTGGCCGGGCTGCTGGCGATGGTGGCCGGTGGCAAAGTGCTGTGGGTTCTGGGTCTCTCCATGGCGGCGGCGAACATTGCCGGCAACCAGACCGGCGCCTGGCTGGCGATCCGCTTCGGCGGGCGCGGGGTGCGGCCGTTGCTGGTGGTCATGTCCTTCGCGCTGACCGTCAAGCTGCTGGCCGACCCGGCCAATCCCTTGTGGACGCTGTTCTAGGGAAGGCGCAGCATATCGCCCCCCGCCACCCGCCCCCCGCCCCCCGCCGCGAACCGCACGGCAGGGTCGATCCGTCCGGCAAACCGGCGCCGTGCCCTTGGCAAGGCGTCCAGCGATGTGAATAGGGGCGAGGTGAATAAATTTGCGCCTCGGGACCGATAGTCAGGCAACCGACAGGATGGACGCGCTTTGCCGATCAGCATGAAGGACGATGATTCGCGGTTCTCGCGCGCCGGAGCGCCCCTGTTCCTCGCCGCCTCGGCGCTTGCTGCCGTGGCGGCGGCGCCGGCTCTGGCCGATCCCGCTCCCTTCGAGCTGAACGGCCCGGACTTGCGGATCGAGGTGACGCGCGGCCAGCAGACCCTGCCGATCGCGCAAGTGCCCAGCCTGGCCGAGGGGGACAAGCTCTCGATCCGCGCCGACCTGCCGGGCGACCAGGGCCAGAAGTTCCTGCTGACGTCCGCCTTCCTGCGCGGGGCCACCAATCCCCCGCCGAAGGACTGGGTCACCACCGCCAGCACCTGGAAGTCCAAGGACAAGGACAAGGCGCTCTCGCTCACCGTGCCCAAGGGCGCGCGGCAGGCGGTGCTGCTGATGGTGGCGGATACCGGCGGGGCGGAAGGCGTGCTGCTGGATGCGGTACGCGGCAAGCCGGGCGAATTCGTGCGCGCCAGCCAGGATCTGAACCAGGCCTCGCTCGACCATTCGCGCCTGGCCACCTTCATGGCCGCCATCCAGGCGCAGGACAATACCGGGCCGGAATACTTGCGCACCGTGGCCCCCGTGCTGGCGCGCAGCCTGTCCATCAAGCTCAATGACGAGTGCTTGTCCAAAGTCGTGGAGATGCAGGCTTCCTGCCTGCTGGAGAACCGCGAGGCGCTGGTGCTGAACGACGTGCACTCCAGTTCGCTGGCCGATACGCTGACGGGCACCCCCACCGATCTGGCCCTGCAGCTCAGCGCCACGCCCGAGGCGGGCGGCGGCTATTACAGCGCCTATATCGGTGTGGCGCGGGACATCGCGCGCATTTTCGGCGCCTTCAACAACCCCCAGTTCAACTACTTGCCCACGCTTTCGCTGCGCAAGGACGCCACGATGTCGCTGCTGCTCAATGCGGCGCCCTCGTTCCAGAAGCCGAAGTCGGTCATGGTCACGGCGCTGCCCGCGGTGGAGGCGGACATTCCCCCGCAGCTGCGCAGCATCGCCAAGGGGCCGGTCTGCATCGCCCGGCCCGGCGCCGTCCTGCCAGTGGAGGGCGCGCCCCTGGTCTATTCCACGGCCTTCGCGCACGACATGAAGGTCAAGCTCACTAACGGTTCCGGCCAGACGATGGACGTGGCGGTGGTGCCGCGGGCGGACCGGGGCGGCTACATGATCGGGCCGGACGAACTGCCCAGCGCCTTCACCGGATCGCTGCGCGCCCAGCTTCACGGCATGTGGGGCTTCGCGCCGTTCGGCGGGCCGGACTTCCTGCTGCAGCGGCCCGACGGCGCCGCCTGGAAAGTGGCGGGCGACGCTGACGGACTGGTGGTCGGCCGCGACAATGCCGTCACGCTGGAAGGCGCGGCGCCCTCCTGCGTGGAGGAAGTGCTGCTGAGGCAGGGCAGCGGCGCGCCCAGGTCGCTGGAATGGAAAGTGCAGGACGGCCAGCGCCTGACGTTCACCGTGCCGCTGGCCGCGGTCAACCCCGGCGAGATGCGCGTGGAAGTGCGCTATCAGGGCGCCAAGGGCCCGGAAACCGTCACGTTGCGCGCCCGCGCCGAAGCGAGCCGGGTCGACGGGTTCGAGTTTCACGCCGGAGACCGGCAGGGCGTGCTGACCGGCCAGCGGCTGGACCAGGTCCAGTCGCTGACGCTGAACGATGTCGAATACCGCCCGGACGGCCTTACCCGCGAGGATGCTGTCGATCGCCTGCGCCTTTCGGTGAAAGCCGATCCGGCCCAGGTCAATTCGGCCCAGGTCAATTCGGCGCCCGGCACTCCGGGCCAGAACACACCGGGCCAGAACGGTGCGGCGAAGTCCACGCCCGCACTTGAGCAAGGCGCTTCGGCAAAGGCCGTGGTGCGCCTGGCGGACGGGCGCAGCCTGACCCTGCCGGTGCGCGTGAGTGCCCCCCGCCCGCAAGTGGAGCTGCTGGGCCGCACGATCTATCCCGGCCCGGTCGCGCCGGGCGCCAGGGCGCTGGAACTGGGCGCGGGCGAACTTCTGCCCGACAACGGCGAACTGGTCTTCTCGGTAAAGGCCGCGCCGGGCGCCGGTTTCGGCACGCGC
Organism: Novosphingobium sp. PhB55; assembly: GCF_004368805.1. NCBI lineage: Bacteria > Pseudomonadati > Pseudomonadota > Alphaproteobacteria > Sphingomonadales > Sphingomonadaceae > Novosphingobium > Novosphingobium sp. PhB55. The sequence goes on from NZ_SODQ01000002.1 coordinate 87,523, forward strand.
GACACGATCGAGATCGCCACGGCGGACGGCCCCGCGGTCGCTCGTCTTTCGGCCGGCAAGGGGCTGACGCTGGAGAGCCGCCAGGTGCTTGTCGCCCGGCTCAAGGCGGCCGACCTGCCGGCCGGCGCCTTCGGCCCGCTGCGCTTCCGTCTGGCCGGGGGTGAGACCGCGGGGGACTGGACGCCGCTGACCACGCTGGCCCGGCTGCCGCGGATCGAGAACCTCGCCTGCGACAAGGACGGCGCGAAACAGGAGGGCGGGGCAGGGACCGGGGCAGGGACCGGAGCAGCGGCGGGAACGCCCTGTACCCTCACCGGGCGGGACCTGTTCCTGATCGGCTCCGTCTCGGCGGAGCCCACTTTCGCCCAGCCCGCGGCAGTGCCCACCGGCTTCACCGGCTCCAGCCTGCCCGTGCCGCGTCCCGTGGCCGGAAAGCTCTACCTGCGCCTGCGCGATGCGCCCGATACCGCGGTGGCCCTGCCGCAATCCTGAGCTTTCGCCCCAGACGGCGCTTTCGGACTTTTCGATCCTTGGCTTCTCAATTCGTTAGGCATTGCTATGTAGGCTGCCGCTGTCCGGGTGCGCGATGCCCGGACGCGCGAATGGGGCAGCGAAGCAGCGACATGGACCTGGCCGGATGATCGAACGCGGCGGCGCGAAAGCATGGGCCGGCGGCAAGCCGGCCGTTCCGGCGCTGACGGTGGCCGTCGGCAGCCTCTCGGTGCGCGCCGCGGGCCCTGCCGGTCTGCTGGGTCTCGATCTGGCCGGAACGGTGGAGGAAGACGATGTCCTGCCCTCCTGGGGCCACGAGGGCGCCGAAGTCGCGCTTTGCGTGAATCCCGCAGGCACGGCCTTTCTGGAAGGCGTGCTGGGCCAGGGCCGCATCTATGCGGACCGCATCGAAGTGGACATCGTGCTGCCGGCCGGCGAGGCGGAAGCGCTGGCGTCCCGGCTCGCCCAGCCCGCCCCATCCCACGCCCGCCCATCCCACGACCGCCCATCCCGCCACCACCTGCGCCTGACCGCGCAGCCGATCACCGAGACCCTGCTGCGCATCACCGGCTTCGAGATCTGCTGATTCCGCACGCTCCGGGCGCAAAAGAGGTAGCAAGCCACTCGCAATAGCCGCGCCCCGGCCAGGCCGAGCGGTTATCCTGATCCCGGTGCGGATAGGCGAGGAACCGGGGCATGGGCGGGACGACTCTGTGAAGACGGCGGTCGACCGCCTGCTGAAACCCCTGGGCCTTCAGGCGCGGCCGGACGATCCCGGACCCTATTGGCCCCGGCGCCGCACCGACCGGATCCACCACCCCTTCCTGTTCCTGCTGACGCCGCCGGGCGCGGGCACGACCGCGATCGCGCGCCATGTGGCCGATCGTGCCGATGTCGGCGGGCTTCACTCCAGCTTCGAAGGGCAGCGCCTGGTGCGCGGGCTGATGGACGCGGACCAGTGGCTCGACCGCAAGTTCGTGGACTACGAAGCGGTGCTCGGGGCCTGGAACGCACGCATCGCCGAAGCCGAGCGGAGCCGCGGCCGGGCGTTCTTCCTGGAGAAGAGCCCGCCCAACCTCGTCCGCTACGAAACGCTGTTCGGTCATTTCAGCGACTACCGCGTCGCCGTGTGCAACCGCGCGCCGCTGACCAATATCGACGCCCAGCTCAAGCGCTATGCCCTGCCCGCCTATCGCGGCGTCCCGCGCGACCGCGTGGTGCGCGACCTGGCACGGACGTGGATCTGGAGAAGCGGCCTGCTGCGCACCGCGATCGAGCGGCACGGCTATCCGCTGGTCACTTACGAACGCTTCCGCCGCGATCCCGATGCGATCCTGTCGGCTTTCGGGCTGGAAGTCGGCCCGCCCGCATCAGCGGCGGCCGAAGATCATCGCAGCGCTTCGTCGCAGGTCCTCATGCTGTCGACCGGGGAGCGGCGGATCGTGGCCGAAACGGTGGCCGAAGCGCCGGACCTGCTGGCATTCTTCGGCTACGAGGCCGAACGCCCAGCTGATTAGAGGGTCCGCCGATTAGACGGGCCGCTGACCAAAGGGTCAATGCGGCCCCGTCGCCCCCGATCCGGTCGGCCTGATCCGGCAGGGACGACGGGCATTCCGGGCCTGCTCAGCTGGTGCCGCGCGCGTAATAGTATTGATAATAGGCCATTTCCTCGCCCAGCACGGCCGAGGAGCGCGTGTCCACCTGGGTGAGCAGCAGGCCGTAGATATTGGCGCCGGCGCGGTCGAGTTCGCGCAGGGCGGTCTTCAGCACGTTGCGCTGGGTGGAGCGCCAGCGCAGGATCATCAGGGTGACGTCCGCCATGGCCGCCAGCGCGCGGGCCTCGGCGACCGGGATGACCGGCGCGATGTCCAGCACGACAAGGTCGTATTCCTGGCGGAACCGGTCGAACAGGGTGGCGGTGGCGTCCGAGTGGATGATGTCCAGCGGCGTTTCGGCCGTGGAATTCAGCGGGAGGACATGCGCGCCCGAGGGTTCGTCCAGCACCAGCACGTCTTCCACTCGCGCCTCTCCGGTCAGCACTTCGGCCAGGCCGGGGCGGCCGCGCAGGCCCAGCGCGATGGTGGTGCCCATGCGGCGCACGTCGCAGTCGATCAGCAGGGTGCGGCGACCGGCCATGGCGGCGGAGCGGGCCAGGGCGATGGCGGTGCTGGTCTTGCCCTCTCCGGGGATCGACGAGGTGACCCCCACCGAGCGGGCGACCTGCCCCTTGTGCCCGATCTTCAGTGCCGTCCAGATCGCGCGCACCGATTCCGCGAAGGGCGAATCCCGGTGGCTCACCAGGAAGTCCGGCACGCCCAGGGCGTCGTCCTTGCGGAAGTCGGGTTCGTCCATGGTGGCGATGTCGGGCAGGCTGCTGACTACTTCGTAGCCGGTCAGCTCTTCGGCTTCGGCGCGGGTGCGGATGCCGCGTTCGCGCCATTCCAGGGCCAGCGCCAGCAGGACCGCGGCGATCACGCCGGCAATCCCGCCGCCCAGCATGTAGACCAGCAGGTCCGGCGAGGAGGGCTTGGTGGGCACCTGGGCGCGGGCGATGACTTGCGCCTTGCTCTTTTCGGTGCCGCGCGTGGCCAGTTCCACGCGGTAGCGGTCAAGGAAGGTCTGGTAGAGCTGGCGCGAACTTTCGGCTACGCGCTCCAGTTCGTTGAGCCGCACGGAGGCGTTGTTGCCCGCGAGCAGGCGGCCCTTGGCGCCGCCGATGGCGGATTGCAGGGCGCCCACGCGCTGGCTGTCCACGCCCACGTCGGAGCTGACGCCCGAGGCGGCGCGGGCCACTTCGCGGCGCAGCGCCTGGCGGGCAGTGGCGAGCTGGGCTTCGGTCCTGACGCGATCGGGGTGGTTCGGCCCGAGCGTGGAGGACTGCTCGGCCAGCTTGACCTCCAGCGTCGAGACTTCGGTGCGCAAGTCGCGGATCACCGGGCTGTTGTTGACGGCGGTGCCGTTCTCGCCCGCATTGGCCCTGGCGCGGCCCTGGGAAGCGGCGAGTTCGGCCTTGGCCGATGCCAGTTCGGTGTTGAGCGTGGAAAGCTCCTGCTGCGCGATCGTGCTGTCGTTGCTGACGGCCACGAGATCGGCGCTGGCGCGGTAGGAGGCGACGGCGGCCTCGGCCTTGATCACGTCTCCGCGCAGCTGGTCGAGCCGGCTGCGCAGCATGTTGATGTCCTGGCTGCGCGCGCTCTGCTCGCCTTGCACCTGGCCGCTGACGTAAGCGTCGGCCACGGTGTTGGCGACCATCGCGGAGACCTTGGGATCGCGCGAGCGGTAGCCGAGGTTGATCGCGTAGGACAGGCCCTGGCGGCCGACCGTGAGGTTGGAGCGCAGGATATTGGCGGCGGCGGCCTCGGTCAGGGGGCCGGGGGCGTTGGGCGCCGAGGCGGCCAGGAACGCGGGATTGGTGTTGAGCCGCGCGTTGTGCACGGCGGCCGCCGCCACTTCGGGCGAGAGCAGAACCTGCACTTCGGTGTCCACCGCCGGGGAATCGACGATGGTATCCTTGTTGGTCTGCGCCGTGCGGACCAGTTGCTGGTCGCCCCGGTCCAGCGCCAGCACGACGCTGGCGTCGTATTTCTTGACCGCGAAGAGATAGGCCGTGGCCGTGGCCGCCAGCACCGCGAGAATGGCGATGAGCATGGCCCACTTGTGCCGCCAGGCCAGCGTCGCCAGCCAGGACAGGTCGATGAGCTTGCCCCCGTCGGGGCCAGACCCGGAGGCGGAAGCAGCGCTGCCTGGGGCGGGGTCGGTCAACCCCACCCTGCGCGCTACGGAGGGATCCAGCTTGTTGGGAGCCACGTGCAAGTCGCCTACCTCTCGAGAATCGAGGAAATTCGCGGACTTATTCTGCGAGCCTTTGCCATTGGAAATCCATGAGAAACAGGTAGTAATTCGAAATCTCAGGCACCACTACCTCGTGCGAGTGGAGCCGGCGCCCGGGCCGGGCTCCGGGCCTTTCGCGCTTGTGCAAGTGGCTGGGGGGCTGTCCGCATGGATGCCGGCGCCGCGCCGGACCGCCTGGCCTGGGGCGCCAGGGCGGCTATGCGCGCAAGGAGCGCCAGCGGACCTTGGGCCGCCAGCCTTCGAAAACAGCCCGCCGACCGGCGCTCCGGCCGGTTCGACGGGCCTGTTCGGTCGGTCAGATCGCCATCCGCTGGTCGATCGTCACCTTGGAGCCGGAAAAGCTGCCGGATGCGCTCAGAACCTGGCCCGGCTTGGCGATCAGGCGGCGGATGTGCAGGTTGACCACGCCGTCCTCGGCGCGGAACAGGGGCACGTTGGGGTCTCCCGAGGCGATCAGCACGTCGATGGTGATCGTGCGGGTCACGCCCTTGCTGCCCTTGCCGATGATGCCGACGAAGCGGTTGGTGCCCAGTTCGATCAGGCCGTGGCTCTGGTTGGTCCAGGCCTTGATGCCCTGGCGGCAGCCGGAGAGGTAGACGTTGTCCGCCCGCACATTGCCCTTGATGTCCAGGCAGGCATCGCTGGCGTTGATAACGCGGCCATTGGTGATCGTGCCGGAATAGCCACCCTCGGTCGAGATGCCGTCCACGTTCTGGTAATAGCTTCCTGAATTCATGAATAGATTCTGGAAGTCGAAGTTGTTGATTTCAAAGGTTCCGACGTCGTCCGCGTCCTTGCCCTTGAGGGCGATGGCGGCCCAGGCGTCGTCGCTGTTGATGGCCGGATGGGCCTTGTCGCCGATCCAGACGAGGTCGTGGAAGCTCGCCTTGCCGATGCCGTTGCTGACGTTGACGAGGCCGAGGCCGAGGGTGGCGTCGGCGCGCGCCTCGGTGTCGGAAACGCGCTGGACCTGCAGGTCCTGCACATTGCTGCCGCGCATGAGCGGGCCGTAGCGCTGGGACTTGATGTCCCGCATCACGAAGCCGCTGGCGTCCTTGCCGTTGACCAGGATGTTGCCGTCTACGACGCAGAGCTTCGAGATTCCGGGCGTGGTGGCGGTCATGCGCAAGGTCGAGGCGGCCTTGCAGGCGGCGCTGCTGACTTGCGGGGCGGCGATGGACGGCATGGTGAAAGTGGTGGCGGCGGTAGTGGCGGTTGCCTGGGCCATGGCCAGCGGCGAGGCGGTCAGGCTGCTGAGTGCGGCGGGCGCACCCCCGTTGGATGGGCCCATCGCCAGCATCGGCAGGACGAGGCCAAGTGTTCGAAACATGTGCTTCCCCAAGGACTTAGGCGCTTGATCGCGTTTTATTGACAGGACCATGACGAATAGTCTCATCCGTATGGCTTAGTTCTTTTGGGCTACTTGCCCAGGCGAACTTGAAGCACAACTGGCGGGGTGGGCGAAATGTCCTCAAACGGGGCGGAGCGCTGCGGGATTTGCGACGGACCGTTTCGCAGGGCCCTGAAGGTTGGCGTGAACCGTGAAACCGCAGAGCAGGCCGTAGAACAGCAGGCCCTCGATCATCCAGAACGGCATCGTCGCCATATTGAGCAGGAAGAACCCGAGATGCGCCATCACCAGCGTGAACCGCGCGGGCGTGCGCGCCGTGGCGGCCAGGAACACCATCCAGCTCCAGAGCAGCAGCATGGCCGCCACCCCCAGCACGCCCAGCTCGTAAAGCGTGGAGACCAGGGTGTTATGGGCATAGTAGCGATAGCGGCCTTCCCAGGCATTGGCGCCGAAGCCCAGCATGTGCTGGCGCGGCGTGCCGGCATCCCAGGCGGTGATGTACTGGCTCCAGAGCAGCAGGCGGCCCGAGAGGACCTGCGTATCGGCGCGGCTGAAGTCGGCCGGGGCCTTCATGATGATGGCAGGGTTGTCCCACACGGTCTTGACCGCATCGAAGCGGTCCCCGGCGACGATCGGCACGATCGGCACGGCCGAGAGCACCAGCAGCCAGCCCAGGATGCCGGCGATCGGCCTCTGGCTGGGGCGGACCCCGCCCACGATCGCGGCGATGAACAGGCCCAGCATCAGCGGCCCGGCGGTGATGATGGCGGTGCGGTAGTTGGCGGCCAGGATCCCGCCCAGGCAGACGACGGCGATCCCCAGCTTGTAGAGCGCGCGCAGCCGCGGGTTGAGGATCGCGGTGAGCAGCCCCGTCAGGAGGATGATCGAGAAGCTGGCCTCGTGGTTGTAGCCCCCGATGTAGGACGTGGAGCCGTCGCTTTCGGTGGCCTTGGCGATGCCCAGCACGATGCTGAAGCCTTGGAGCATCAGGGGAAGCAGGAACGTGAACAGCAGCCGCAGCAGCACTTTACCGGCGCCGTCGATCACGAAGGCGTCGTAGGCGGTGAGGGCGATGATCGCGAGATAGGCGTATTTCACCAGGCTCTCGACCGAGCCGGAGATCTCGCCGTTAAGCACGGCGCTCATGGCGATGACCATGAGCAGCGGCGCGATCGGTGCAAGGATCAGCGGCACGGCGCGGCTGCGCAGGAGCAGCAGCGCGCCCACGCCCACCAGCACCACCGAGGCCAGCGCGTTCCAGCTCAGTCCCGCCGGGCTGGAGGAAAAGGCGAAGCGCGGCATCGCGGACATCGCCAGGCGCATCGCGAAAGCGACGATCAGGAACCGCGCCGAAGCGCGCACCTGCAGGCAGAGCACCACCACGAGCACGCAGTAGAGCATCATCGTGGGCAGGAGCAGGAAGATCGGGATGGGCGGGCTGCCCGATGTCAGTGCCAGCATGGCGTGCTCCGGTCGCGGTCTAGGGGCGCTTCGGCCGTGGCGCCGGTCCGCGCCGGGATCGGCGGGAGGGCCTCAGCTTGCAGGGGTAAGGGCATGGCTGAGCCACTTGCGGGTCTTGAGCTTGCGGTAGGCGGCGGCCGTGCGCCGGGCCACTTCGTCCCAGTCGAGCAATGTTTCGGGCAATGTTTCGGGCAATGTCTCTGGCTGGGGATCGCCCGTGCTTTCCCCGTCCTGCGGGCCGGTTTGCGGCCGGTCTTCCCCGCCGAGACGCGCGGCGAGGGCGTTGACGTCCCCGACCGGGAAGTAGCGGTCGGCGGGCAGGCCGAGGTCGAGGTTGGGCTGGATGTCGCTGAGCAGGACCGGGCAGCCACAGGCCAGCGCCTCCAGCGCGGCGATGGGCAGGCCTTCATGGAAGGAGGGCAGCACGAAAAGCGCGGTATTGCGCAGCAGCACGCCCAGCCGGGGGCGCGGCACCATGCCCAGGAAGCGGATGCGCGGCTCCGCCATGGCGAGCAGGTCCTGCGCATAGCGATCGTCCTTGCGGCCCGCCCCGGCGATCACCAGGATGCGCCCATCCCTGCCAGAACCGTCCCTGCCGAGACCGTCTCCGCTGCGGCGGAAGGCCTCCACCAGGTAGTGGATGCCCTTTTCCGGCACCAGCCGCGCCACGCAGAGGACATAGTCCTGCGCGCGCAGGTCCAGTTCGGCCAGCACGTCCTCGTCGCTCTGGGGAGAGGGGGGCATCGTGCTGACGCCGTTGGGAATGAACTCCACGCGCTCAGCCCGCGCCGGGTAGCGCTCGCGCATGCGGGCGGCGAGCGAGGGCGAGACGCAGACCACGCGGTCGGCCGACTGCACGCCCAGCCACTCGCCCAGCTTGAGCATGAGCTTGGCGCCGCGGCCCCATTTCTCGCGATCGTAGTCGGCGCCGTGGTGAGTCAGCAGCACGCGCAGGCCGAGCAGGCGGGCGAACGGGGCTAGCAGCGCCGGGCCGACCGCGTGGATATGCACGGCATCGGCGCCGTGAAGGCGCGCGTGGACGATGCCCACGAACGTCGAGACAAGCGCCTCGCTGATGCGGCCGGTGGGGGAATAGAGCGGCTTCAGCGCGACGTGGCGGAAACTGGTGATCGCCGGATCGACATAGGGCGCGCGGCAGCAGACCTCGATCTCGATCTCGGGCTCCATGGCGGCGATGCGGGGCAGGAGTTCCTCGCAGTGGGTTTCCACCCCGCCCATGACGCCGGGGATGCCGCGCAGGCCGGTAACGCAGACTTTCATGGCCGCACCGCCTGTGCCTGCCTTGCGGCAGGCGCCGGGGCGGCCTCCATCAGCGCCGTCCGGAACCGCTCGACCGCGCTTTCCACCGAGAAGGCGGCGGCGCGCCGGGCGGCGGCGGCCGACAGTTCCGCGTGGCGCGGCCCCATCATCTCGGCCATGCAGCGCGCCATGGCGGCATGATCGTCGGGCGCCACGAGAGCGCCGCCATGGCCCATGACCGAACGCGCGCCGTCCAGCTCGACCTCCAGGATTTCCGCCGGTCCCGAAGGGCAATCGGTGGCGACGACCGGCAGGCCGACCGCCATGGCCTCCATCATGGCATTGGGAAAACCTTCGGCATAGGATGTGAGCAGGTAGCATCCCGCCCGCGCCAGCACCGCGTAGGGATTGGCGAGGAAGCCCGGGAAATGCACGCGATCGGCCAGGCCCAGCCCGGCCGCCAGCCGGATCAGGTCTTCCCGCAAGGGACCTTCGCCCAGCACGATCAGGTTGCCGGCTCCCGCTTCGGCCCCCGCCCCGATTTCCGCCAACGCGCGGATGGCCATGGCGGTGTTCTTGTTGTCCACCAGCCGGCCCATCGTCACGAAGTCCCGCGCGGTCACCGGGATGGCCGGTTCCTGGGCGGCCAGCGCGTGGATATGCGCGGTGTCCACCGGGTTGTAGATCACCGAGATGCGCTGCGGCTCCACGTCGAAGTCGCTCTCCAGGGTGCGGGCGACGCCTTCGGAGACGGCGATGATCCGCCGGGCGGTGGGGTAGGTGTTGCGGATCAGGAGGCGGCTGAGGAAGGCGAGACGGCCGCTCCGGAGGTGGGCGGTGGTGTTTACCCGCTCGCTGATGATCGCCGCGCCGCCGGTGCGGCGCATGGCGACGATCGCGGCGACATTGGCGCGTGAGAGGAACGAGAGCGTCACGTCCGGCCGCAGCCGTCGTACCAGCTTGCGGGTCTGGGTGATGCTGCGCAGCAGCCCGCCGCGCGCGTCTAGGCGCTCCACCGCGACGCCGGCGGGCAGGCGGTAGGCCTCTTCCGCCTCGTTATCGAGCAGGGCGACGGTGATGGCGATTTCGTCCGGGCGGCGGCTGAGCTGGTCCACCAGGGTGGTGAACACGCGCTCTGCCCCGCCGCCGGCGAGCGAATTGATGACGAAGAGCGCGCGAAGCGGCGATTCAGAACGCATGCGACCTCTCGTGGCTTTGAGCAGGTGCAGCGTAGCCAGCGCATGGCGCGGGAGCGATTCAACAAAAGGGCCAGCGCGTGGCCCATCGGGGGTATGGCGCGGCACCCATATTGCCGGGCGCGGCCTGTTGAAAAGCCTGATCTTTCTCGTTGGCCGCCGGGGAGCCGGGGCAAGTCTCTCCCGCCCCCGCGCCGGGGATCGCTTCGCCGCGCGCGTCACGGTGAGGGGGGAGAGCAGGAGAGGGAGCGCGCAGGAGGGGACGGCGATCCGTCCCGCCCCCTCCTGCGCGGGGCGGCTCAGGGGCGGTAGAGCGCCTCGGTGGGCAGGATCACGCCATTGGCCTTGGCATAATCGTCCCAGGCGGCCGTCAGTTCGCGCAGCTTGTCCGGGTTTGCGGCGGAGAGGTCGCGGGTTTCGCCGGGGTCGCGGGCGATGTCGAAGAGCCGCCACTGGCCGTCGCCGATGTCGGTCACTTTCCAGTCGCCCTTGCGCAAGGCGCGGCTGCCGAACAGTTCGGTGCCCAGCGGCTCGTCGGCGGCGTGGACCGCGGCGGCCTTGCCCTCCAGCCAGGGACGCGCGCTCTTGCCGGTGATCGGCAGGACGGTGCGGCCCTGGAACGTGGTGCCGGCGGCGGGCACGCCCGCATAGTCGAGCAGGGTCGGCGCGATGTCGGCCACGCTGACATAGGCACTGCCCACGCCCCGCGCGTGGGCCAGCCCCCTGGCATGGACGAAGGCCACGGTGCGGGTGCCGCCTTCCGAGGCATAGGCCTTGGTCAGCCACGAGGGCGCGGTGCCGGCCTGCGCCCATTCCGGGCCGTACGTGATGTAGGAGTTCGCCTTGCCGCGATTGGCGAAGCTGTTGTCCGCCTCGGCAACCCGGCTGCCGAGCATTTTCGCGCCGGTCGTGCGATAATCGAGGCCCTCCGCGCCGTTGTCGGCCAGGAACACGATCACGGTATTGTCGAGTTCGCCGCTGGCGCGCAGTTCCTCGATCACGCGGCCGACATTGCGGTCCATGCGCTCGACCATGGCGGCATAGATCTCCATGTCGCGTGCGGCTTCGCGCTTGTCGGCCGCCGACAGCGAATCCCAGCCGCCGCGCGGGGCGCGCACGCTGTGCGCGGCCGTACCCTTGGCCAGGATCCCGAGCTGCTCCTGCCGGGCGAGGCGGCGGCTGCGGATCTCGTCGAAGCCCAGGTCGTACTTGCCGCTCTGGCGCGCGACGTCTTCGGCGGGCGCCTGGAGCGGCCAGTGCGGCGCGGTGAAGGCGAGATAGGCGAAGAACGGCTTGTCGGGGCTCTCGCGGCGGCTCTGCTGCAATTCCGCGATGAGGTTCGTGGCATAGGCATCCGACGAGTAGAAATCCTTGTCGAGCGAGGCCAGGACCTTGCCGTCGCGGGTATAGGTCGCGCCCTTGCCGGGTTCGGCGGACTGGTCGCGGCCATAGTGGTTGGCGCCGCCCTGCAGCAGCGCGAAGCTGTGCTGGAAGCCGCGCGCATGGGGATCGAGGTCCGGGGTCAGGCCCAGGTGCCACTTGCCCGAAAGCAGCGTGCGATAGCCGCCCGCGGACAGGCGCTCGGCCAGGCTGGCGACATCGCGGCTGAGATAGCCTTCATAGCCGGGCTTGCCCTTCTGGTTGGGGGCGGTGAGTTCCGCCATGCTGCCCAGCCCGGCGCGGTGGTTGTCCGTGCCGGACAGCAGCATCGAGCGCGTGGGCGAGCACGTGGGCGCGGTGTGGAAGCCCGTCAGCCGCAGCCCGTCCAGCGCCAGCCGGTCGAGGTTGGGGGTGGCGATCTCGCTGCCGAAGGCGCCGACATCGGAAAAGCCGAGGTCATCGGCGATGATGACCAGGAAGTTCGGGCGGGCTTGCGCGGGAACCTGGCCCGCAGGACCGGACGGCGCCGGAGCGGTTTGCGCCATCGCCGGGGTTACGGTGGTGGCGAGCAGGGCTGCGCCGAAAGCGGCGGCGAAAGCGAAACGCTTGGATTTCATCGATATGTCCTTGGAAAAATCCCGCGCCGCGGCGAAAGCGCGCGGCGCGGGCAGTCAACGGCCCGTACAGGGTGTGAGGGATCAGGCCGGTTCGTAAGTGGTGGCCTTTTCCTTCCGGGTCGTGCGGCTCTGGCGTCCGTCGATGGCGACCGGCACCGTGCCGGCGATCGTCGCGCGGCGCAGGGTGCGGCGCTGGAGGCCGAAGTCGGCCACGGCGCGGTGCTGGGTCGCCTGGTTGTCCCAGAAGGCCACGTCGCCCGGCTGCCAGCGCCAGCGCACGACGTTCTCGGGACGGGTGATGTGTTCCTGAAGGATCGAGAAGATCCGCGCCGAATCCGCCTGGTTCAGCCCGGCGATGCGCTTCACGAAATGGCCGAGCAGCAGGCTGCGCTGGCCCGAGACCGGATGGACGCGAACCAGCGGGTGCTCGGTCTCGTAGACGGTCGAGGCGAAGATGTTCTTCTGGAACTGCGTGCGGTTCTGGGCGGCCTCGTCATCCTTCGGCGCATTGCCCAGCACGGCGGCATAGTCGTAGTCGTTCGAGTGGACCGCCCAGAGCGTGTTCACCAGCTGGCGCAGGCTTTCCGGCAGGCCTTCGTAGGCGGTCTCGGTATTGGCCCAGACGGTGTCCCCGCCCGCCTCGGGAATGGTGATCGCGCGCAGGATCGAGCCGGCCGGATAGGCATCGGTGAAGGTCACGTCGGTGTGCCAGCTGGAGGCGGCGTAGCCTTCCTTGCTGTCGAGTTCGAGCAGGTAGCGCGATCCTTCGGCCACCGGCACGGTCGGATGGGCGACCGGCTCGCCGAACAGCGAGGCGAAAGCCTCGTGGCGCTGGTCGTCCAGTTCGTGCTGGCCGCGGAAGAAGATCACCTTGTGGCGGACGAGCGCGTCCTTGATGGCCTGCACGGTCGGGCCGTCGAGATCGCCGGAGAGCGTCACGCCCCGGATCTCGGCGCCGATGGTGCCGGTGATCGGCGCCACGTCGAGCGGGGAGGCGGGATCCTTGGCATTGGCGTAAGTGGCAATCGAAGTCATGGCAGTTACTCCTTCTTCGTGAAAACGGGGAACGGGCTTCGTGAAAACAGGGGTCCGGAACGTCATTCGGCAGGGACGGCGGCGGCGGCGTAGACGTCCTCGCGCGCCTGGATCTGGCGGCGGATTTCGGCGTGGCGGCCGGCGTCGAGCGGGAAGCCCGCCACCAGCGCGGCGGCCAGGGTGTGGGCCAGCGCCGGGCCGAGCGCGAAGACCAGCAGCAGGGCATCGAGCGCCTGGGGCGTGTTGGTGGCGGCCTTGGGATCGAAGCCGAAGGCCGTGACCAGCGGCAGGGCGATTCCGAAAGCCAAGGCGCCGCCCAGCTTCATCGAGACGCTGAACACCGAATAGTAGAGCCCCACGCGGTCCTCGCCGGTCTCGGCGCGGTGGAGGTCGGCCACGTCTGCCACCATCGAGCGGAGCATGAGGTTGCCCGAGCCTTGCGAGAGGCCCTGCGCCACGGCGAGCGCCATCATCAGGCCGAAACGGTCGGGCGTGAGGAACACGAGGCCGAAGTTGATGGCCGCCTGGGTCAGCTCCGCCAGCACGGCGGCGCGGCTCTTGCCGAGGCGCAGGCCGATGCGGCGCCAGATCGGCCCGGCCAGCACGCCGAAGGAGTACTGGAGCAGGAAGAACCCGGCGGCCCATTCCGGGCGCTGGAAATAGATGGTGACGATGAACAGCAGCAGCGCGGTACGCACGCCTTGTCCGGCCGTGACCGCGGCGTCCGCGGCCAGGACGCGCAGCAGCAGGGGATTGCCGAAGACCGCCTTCAGCGTCTTGCGCAGCACGAATGGCTCCGCGCCGGAAGGCGCGCTGTGGTCGGGCACGGCGGTCAGCGTGAGCAGCAGGCCGGGCACGGCGGTGACCAGCACCAGGGTGCCGAACAGGGTCAGGCGCAGCGGGCCGTCGTCCGGCCGGAACTGGTCGGCCAGGGCGGGCAGCAGCAGGGTCAGCACCAGCGCCGCGGAGGACAGCAGCGTGAACTGCGAGGCGATCCGCGTGCGCTGGTCGTAGTCGCCGCTGATCTCGCCGGACCAGGCCAGCAAGGTGGTCTGGGTGGCGGAGGCCCCGGTGTAATAGCAGAGCACGCCGATCCCCACCCAGGTGAGGCTGGCGCCCTCGGGCGGGAAGAACAGCATGGTGCTGCCCACGATGAACAGCAGCCCGCCGGCCGCGATCCACGGCCGCCTGCGCCCGAACCGGCTGACGGTACGGTCGCTCAGCGCGCCGATCACCGGGTCCAGCAGCGAGTTCACCACCTGGCCGATCAGGTAGACCAGCCCCAGCCCCGCCAGCGGAATGGCATAGTGGCGCGAGAGGATGGCCGGCACGAAGGCCATGACCGGCTGCGCGGCTGCGTAGATCGGCACGGACATGGCGGTGAAGCGCAGGAGGCGCCAGCCATCAAGTCGTTCCTGTCGTGGCGGCGATGAAGGAAATCTCTCGTGGATCATGGCTGGCGCCTCCTGGTTGGGAGCGGGATCAGAGCTTGGTGCGAAGGGTGGCGCCGAACGTGCGCGGCTCGCCCAGCTGGGCAGTGACCGCGCCGGTGTTGGCGGCGCTGAGGCTGACGTAGTAGTTCTTGTCGAACAGGTTCTTGGCCCAGATCGAGAAGTCCCAGAGGCCGTCGTCCGTCCTCAGTCCGATGCGGCCGTTGGCCAGGCCGAAGCCGGGGATCTGCGCCCAGGCCGAATTCGAGGCCGAAGTGTTGAAATTGCTGCGGTAGGCGTAGTCGGCATGGGCATAGAGCCCCAGTTCCTTGCCGCCGAGATCGCCGAGCGCGGTGCTGAAGTCCGCGCCGATGGTCCAGGCGAACTTGGGCACGCCGGGCAGGCGCTCGCCGGAAAGGTCCTGGATCGCGCCCTGGTTCTGCCGTTCGAAGGCCTGCGGGGCGTTCTTGTAAGTGATGTAAGTGGCGTCGGTATAAGTCGCCGAGGCGTTGAAGCTCAGGTTGTCAGTGGCCGCCACCGCCAGTTCGCCTTCCAGGCCGCGCGAACGGACCTTGGGAATGTTCGAGATATATTGGCGGCCCACCACGGCGCCCACCGGCAGGTCGGTGATGGTGGTCTGGTAGTCGCTGATCTCGGTCCAGAACGCGGCGGCGTTGAAGGTGGCGCGGCGATCGAGGAACTGGGACTTGAAGCCCAGTTCGAAGGCGTCGACTTTCTCCGGCTTCACGTCGGGATCGACGCCGGCAGGCAGGACGGACAAGTTGAGCCCGCCCGACTTGTTGCCGCGCGAATAGGTCCCATAGACGTTGATGTCCGGCGCGACCTTCCAGTTCAGCGTGACCAGGCCGGAAAGGCTGTTGTTGGTGAAGCTGGTGGCATAGCTGGTCACCGGGTTGAACTGGGAGCGGATGGCGTTGATCGCTGCCTGCTGCGCGGCGGTGAAGCCGGAGATGTCTGCACCGTCGACCCAGTACTGGGCGTAGGCGCCTTCCTTCTTCTCATGCGTGAAGCGCAGGCCGGTGGTGAGCGTCAGGGCATCGTTGATGTGCCAGTCGGTCTGGCCGAACACGGCGATGGTCTTGGTTTCCGGGGTGGAGGTGGAATTGGATTCGAACCCGTCCAGCGCCGCATTGGCGATCGTCTGGTTCGCCGCCGGCAGGTTCCACAGGGCCGCGGCCGGGCCATAGCGCGAGGCGCCGTAGCCGCGCACGATCTGCCAGAAGTAATAGGCGCCGATCACATAGTCGAAGCTGCCGCCGCCCTTGGAGGCCAGGCGGATTTCCTGGCTGAACTGGCGCTGGCGGTTGGCCTGCTGGGCCTTGGTGACGATCGGCAGCGAAGTGCTGTCCCCGTCGTTGGCGGGGTTCCAGTCCCACCAGCGATAGGCGGTGATCGCGGTCAGCGCGGCATTGCCGAGGTTCCAGTTGACCTCGCCCGAAACGCCGTAGCCGGCCATGTTGGACTGGTAGTGGCTGTCCGCCTCGCCCACGCGGTCGAAGGCGTCGAAGCTGGGCAGGGTATAGCCGGGGAACCGCGCGGCGCGCTGAGCCCAGTTGTTGGCGATGGTGGTGCCGTCCGTGTACGTGGTGTGCAGGCCGGCGAAGACGTTGAGGACGTGGTTCTGCTTCTGCTTGGCATAGTCGCCGATGATGCGGACTTCGAAGTCCGGGTCGGGCGTGAACAGCAGTTGCCCGCGGATGGACTTGTTCAGGTAGTCCTGCGCGCGGCGGTTGGTGGTCTTGTTCCAGAGGAACCCGTCGTTCTCGCTGATCGCACCCGAAAGGCGCACCGCCAGCAGGTCCTTGAAGATCCCTGCAGAGCCGGAGGCGCGGAACTGGTAGAAGCCGTAATTGCCGATGCTTGCCTCGGCCGTGAGTTCGGGATCGAACGTCGGTTTCCGGGAAGTGACGTTGATCACGCCCGATGTCGTGTTCTTGCCGAACAGCGTGCCCTGGGGGCCGCGCAGCACTTCGATGCCCTGAAGGTCGACAAGGTCGAACTGCGCCAGGCCGACGCGGCCGTAGTAGACATTGTCGATGTAGAAGCCGACGCCGTTCTCCAGCCCGTCGTTGGTAAGCGAGATGTTGGAGCCGAGGCCGCGAATGTTGATGTTGGTGTTGCGCGCGTTGTAGGTGATGACCTGAAGGCTGGGCACCTGCTGCGAAATGGAGCCGAGCGTATAGTCTCCGCGCTTTTCCAGGGTGGCAGCGCTGATGACGCTGATGGCGACCGGCACGTCCTGCACGTTCTCGTCGCGGCGGCGCGATGCGGTGACGACGATGGCCTCGCCGCTGTTCGCCTCTGCTGCGGTATCGAGAGCGGCGGCTTCAGGCGCGGCGCTGGCGGGCGCCGTCTCCGCTGCTCCGGATTCGTTGGCGAAAGCCGGTGCGGCCAGCAGCGAAACCGTGAGCGCAAGCGGACTGGTGGCGGTGACGAAACTGCGAAACATTCAACTGGATCCCTGTTGTCATGAGTGCGCGCCGATCTGTCGTCGGGCGTGAATTTCTGCGGATTTGAAGCGGTTGGGTTCGGGGCAGGCGGCCATGCCCGGGTCGGCCCGTGTTCAGGGCGCCAGAGGACGGCCGGAGCCTGCGTTGAGGCCCGGAAAAACCGGATCGGGGACGCACGATCCCTCCACGCGGAACCGCATGGTTCCGGCGCCGGGCGCGTGGGTCTGCTGTGAAGGACGCGGGTTTCCGGGGGCCGCCGTGGTCGGCTGGTCCTGTGAATTCCCGCTGGTCAGCCCGTGATGCGCGTCAGGCGCGCGGGGTCATGGCCGTTGCGCGTCAGCCGCGCGGAGTCATGGTCTGCATCGTATCACCTCATCGTTGGCGTGAGGGGAACACGACGCCTGGCGCTGTCGCCTGAGCATCGCGCGCTTTAGCGGTTGGTAACGCGGAGCAAGCTGCTTCCCATCAAATGCCGCGGACCAAGAAACCCTGGATATGCACGATCGGCCTGGTCATCCGATGCCGTGCGGTGTGCTTGTCTAGTTATTTGGTTGAGAAAGGAGGGTCAAGCGCAAGGTTTTCTATTGCGGCCAATGGCAGGGATTTCGGGGCGAGGCGTTTCCGGGGCTCTATCCCCGCGGATTCAACGGTTTGCAGCGGCTTTGCGCCACTTCCACGGGCGCACCCTTACCCCGCAAGGAGAGGGCTGGTTCCGAAAGAGCCGCGATTGTAACGGAGGATCATGACGTCTTTTTCCCATTCCCCCGGCGCTGCGCCTGCGAGTCCCGGCCTTTCCCGAGCCTTCCCGCTGGAAGGGCGCTCGGCCCTCGTGACCGGCGCCGGCGGCGGTTTCGGGCGTGAGATCGCGCTTGGCCTGTCGCGGGCGGGCGCGCGCGTCGTGCTGCACGGCCGGGGCATCGCGACGCTCGATAGCTTGCGGCAGGAGATCGCCGATGCCGGCGGCGCGGCGGCAACCGCAGCTTTCGACCTGGCGGATGGCGATGCCGCCCGCGCCGCGCTAGAAGGGTTGGGCAGGATCGACATTCTCGTCAACAATGCCGGTCGCCGCGACCGCAGGCCGATGGAGGCGCTTGACCGCGACGCCGTGCGGATGATGCTGGAGGTCAACCTCGTCGCGCCTTTCGACCTGGCCCGCCTGCTGGCGCCGGGCATGGGCGCGGGCGGGCGGATCATCAACATCACCTCGATCGCCGGACAGATCGCCCGCTCCGGCGACGCCGCCTATACCATGGCCAAGGGCGGGCTGGACGCCATGACGCGCGCGCTGGCGGCGGAACTCGGTCCGCGCGGCATCACCGTCAATGCCGTGGCGCCCGGCTATTTCGCCACGGAAGCCAATGCGGCCATGGTCGCCGACCCCGAAGTGGCCGCGCACCTTGCCCGCCGCACCTCGCTCGGCCGCTGGGGGCGGCCCGAGGAAGTGGTGGGGCCAGTGGTCTTCCTGGCTTCGGATGCGGCCAGTTATGTCACCGGTCAGGTGATCGGCGTGGACGGCGGCTATCTGGCGCATTTCTGAGCGGCATTTAATGCGGGCTGACACCCGCTGCGAAACTTGCGGTTCGTGCGACTGCCTGAAACGATTGCCGGGCAGAGGTCTGCGGCCGGGTCCGACGCCGACGCGGCCTGGCCATTAAAGCAAAACCCTTTGTTTATCGCGGGCTTCCGCCTTCTCTACCGCGCGCGAAGCCTTCATGACGGCCCGTTTCCGCATTGAGGAAAGTGCAAGGGTTCGCGCAGATTGCCCGGCGATCCGCCACGGAAAAATGCCGGATTTGCGTGCGAGTTGCGCGGAACGCAACAGCAGGTTTCATTTCCTCATTTGCCGAAATCCCGATTCTCATCCAGATAGGACGGGCCTTTCAGGCATCCTCTCCCAAAAACTTTCCAAGGGCTGGTCTTCGGACCGGCCTTTTTTTTGTCCGTTTTCCGCGCGCCGTGATTCGCGAAAACGGCCACACGGCAACCGCCGGGCGCGGCCGGGCGTTGTGGATTTTTCGGCCTGTCGCACGCCGCGCGATCGGCTATATCGCTCGGCGCAGAGTTGAGGGCGATTATGAAAAGCAGTTGCGAAAGAGGTGTTTGCACGATGATCCGGCACTACCTGCCTTATGGACCGGCGCTGATGCTCGCCGTGATCGCGCCGCTGAACATGGCCTGGGCGCAGGCGACCGCCCCGACCCCCACGGAACAGGTCACGCCGGACCGCTTCCCCATGCAATCGCCGGTCGGAGCGCCCACGGCGCCCTCCAGCTCTCCGGCACCGGAGCGCGTGCCCACGCCGATGGCCTGTTCGTCGGACCCGGTGGACCTGCCGCCCGAAATGGCCAGCTGGAACAAGCGCAAGCCGCTGCTGGCCGCGCGCGACACCCGCTCGCTCTCTGGTGCGAAGCTGGAACTGGGCAAGGCGGTGGAAGGCGGCCTGCGTCCTACCAGCGAGATGCGCTACGCCCAGCGTCCCGAAAAGCCGGGCGGTTCGGTCAGTTTCGGCGGGCTCTATACGTTCGGCGTCAAGGATCCCGGCAGCTACCGCGTAGCGCTGGGGTCGGCCGCCTGGATCGACGTGGTGAAGGCCGGGGCGAAAGTGGGCGACGGTACTGTCATGACCTCGACCGCGCACGGCCATGGACCGGACTGCTCGGGGATCCGCAAGATGGTGGACTTCACGCTCCAGCCCGGCACTTACCTGATCCAGGTTTCCGGCAATGCCGCCTCGCGCCTGCCGCTGCTGGTGACGCGGCTGCCCTAAGCCGCGCCGTCACCCTTGGGCGGCAGCGGCAGGCTGCGCAAGGCGCGTTCCAGCGCGGCATATTCCTCGGATCCGTCCAACGCGGCCATGCGCGACTGCAGGCGGCGAAACTGCGCGAGCACCGTGCGTCCGGTCTCCGTGATCCGCGCCCCGCGCTCGTGGCTGCCGCCCGCCACCGCCTCGACCAGCGGTTCGCTCCAGCACCGGTTCATCGCATCGACGAGCAGCCAGGCGCGGCGATAGCTCATGCCCATGGCCCGCGCGGCGGCCGAGATCGAGCCTTCCCGCTCGATCGACTCCAGCAGATCGGCCTTGCCCGGCCCCATGGCAATCTCTTCCCCGCAATAGAGGCGGGCCTGCAGCTTGAGTCGGGGCTTGTCGGACATGCTCTGTCGGTGTTGGGGGTTGGAGGCCGCAGGCTAGCGCAAGCATGCCGCCGCCGCGAGCGCGAATGCGCCCCGGCCATTTCGCAGGTGCGAAACAATCGGCGTTTCAACGGCCCTCCGGCGCTCCCGTTCCTTGCGCCGAAGGCCATGGAAAAGTGCGAATATTCCGGGGTTTCGACAAGCCTCGACAGCGCCTTCGCAAGTGCATAAACGGCGCGCGAATCATCCGGAGACAACCCCTTTCGCCATGAACGCCATCCGCCACGGACGCATCGAGGATATCTACGCAATCGCGGTGGGCAGCCTGCTCATCGGGCTGGGGCTGACGATCCTCCATTCGGCGGGGCTGGTGACGGGCGGCATGGCGGGGCTGGCCCTGCTGGTCGGGCATTTCGCGCCGCTGCCGCCGGGCCTGCTGTTCGCGGCGCTCAACGTGCCTTTCCTGTTCCTGGCGCTGCGGGCCATGGGTTCGCTGTTCACCTTGCGCACGATTGCCGCGAGCGGCGGCATCGCCCTGGCCTCGGTGCTGTCCGAACATGCCCTGACGATCGAAGTGAAGGACCCCTTCGCCGCCGCGGTGGGCGCGGGCACGCTGCTGGGCATGGGGACCCTGGCCGTGGTGCGCCACGGGGCTGGCGTGGGCGGCGTGGGCATCGTCACCGTCTGGCTGCAGCAGCGGCGCGGGTGGAACATCGGGCGCAGCCAGATCCTCATCGACTTCGCGATCCTGGCGGCGTCCTCGGCCTTCCTGCCGCTCGACAAGCTTATGTGGTCCGCCACGAGCGCCATCGGCATGGGCGTGGTGACCGCGCTCTGGCTGCGGCCGGGACGCTATGCAGGCTTTTCGCCCTTGCGCGCGGCCCGGCTTCGCGGGCAGGCCGAGGCCCTTCGCGAAGCGGCGTGACGCCGGGCGCCCGGCGCGCCCGGCGCTATTCCAGACCAACCAGGCGATATCCCACGCCGGGTTCGTTGCGGAGCATCGTCGGCCGGGCGGGGTCGTCCTCCAGCTTGCGGCGTACGCCGCGCGCGGCGACGCGCAAGTATTCGACATCGCTTTCGTGCCCCGGCCCCCAGACTGCGCGCAGCAACTGGGCATGGGTGATGACGCGCCCCGGATGGCAGGCCAGCTCCGAGAGGAAGCCGTATTCCTTGGGCGTCAGGTGGACTTCCTCCCCGCCCTTGCGGACCGTGCGGGCAAGCAGGTCGATCTCCACGTCGCCCCGGCGCACCGGGCCGTCCTGCGTCGGCGCGGGCAGGCGGTGGCGCAGGGCAGTGCGGATGCGCGCGAGCACTTCATCGCTGTCGAACGGCTTGGAAACGTAATCGTCCGCGCCGAGATCCAGCGCGGCAACCTTCTGGTCCGTGGCATCGCGCGCGGAAATGACGATGATCGCGGCCTGCAGCTTGATCGCGGGGATCAGTTCCAGCCCATCGCGGTCCGGCAGGCCCAGGTCCAGCAGCACGACTTCCGGCTTGTCTATGGCCATGGCGTTCAGCGCCTCGCGCGCGTTGGCGGCCTCGACCACGGCATAGCCCGCGCGGGCCAGGCCGGCGCGCAGGAGGCGGCGGATCGCGGGTTCGTCATCGACGACGAGGATGGTCACGTTCGGTTTCATAGGGGGGACTTCATAGCGGCCACTCCTTGAGGTGGTCCGCATCGAAGCGGATGGTGAAACAGGCGCCGGGCGTGCCGTCGGTCCGGTTGGCGGCCGAGACCTGCAGTCCCATGGCAAGCGCGAAGCCGCGCACGATGGCAAGGCCGAGGCCGGTGCCGCCCTTGCGGTCGGATCCCTCGATCCGGGTGAAGGTCTCGAAGATCCGTTCTTCCGCGCCTCCCGGGATGCCGGGGCCGTGGTCGGAGACGGTCAGCTCCAGCCCGCCGCCCCGGCGCTGCGCGGCCACGGTGATCGGGCCTTGCGGGTCGCCGTATTTGGCCGCGTTCTCGATCAGGTTGGTGAGGCACTGGTGGAACAGGTTGGGATCGACGAGCACCATCGGCGCATCGGCGGAGACCGCGGTTTCCACCGGATGACGGCCGAGCAGGGCGCGCATGGCGTGGAGCGCCTCCGCGACCGCTTCGTCAAGGTCCACCGGCTCGACTTTGCCCTGGAGCGCGCCGGATTCGATCCGGGCCATGTCCAGAAGGTTGGCGACGAAGCGGTGCAGGCGCTCCGCCTCTCCGCGCGCGGCGGCCATCTGCCGTTCCTGTTCGGCATCGGTGCTGCGCAAGGCGGCCAGCGTGCCGATGATCGTGGTGAGCGGCGTGCGCAAGTCGTGGCTGACCGAGGACAGCAGGGCATGGCGCAGGCGGTCGCGCTCACGCGCCTGCGAAAGCTCGGCCATGCGGGCTTCCAGTTCGATGCGCTCCAGCGCCAGCGCCGCCTGGTCGAGCAGGCTGAGCAGCAGCGGCAGCCGGTCCGAGCGAACCGGCTCGCGCGCGTCGCTGCGTGAGAGGCCGAACACGCCCAGGGCCGCGCCGCCCGCCGCCACCGGGTGAAACAGCCATTCCGAGGCAGTGAGCGTGTCGGAACCGCGCCCGGCCGGGGCATCGTGCTCGAAGGCCCAGTTCGCGGCCG
Source organism: Novosphingobium sp. PhB55 (assembly GCF_004368805.1). NCBI lineage: Bacteria > Pseudomonadati > Pseudomonadota > Alphaproteobacteria > Sphingomonadales > Sphingomonadaceae > Novosphingobium > Novosphingobium sp. PhB55. The sequence continues at coordinate 109,797 of NZ_SODQ01000002.1, forward strand.
CCAGGTCCAGCGTTTCGAGCTGCGGCGGCGCGGCTTGCGATTCGGGCGACCAGCTCCAGCGGCGGGTGAGCGCGCGGGCCTGCCCTTCCTCGCCGGGCATGAGCAGCACGGCATTGCCGTCGAGCAGGCGGCCGATCTCGGCGCAGAGCACGCGGCCCAGTTCGTCCACCGTGCGGATTCCCGTCAGCAATCGCGCGAAACCGGCGAGCGCGCCGTTCTGCGCGGCGCTCGCCTGGGCCTGGAGGGCATGGGCGCGAACCCGCGCGGCAAGCTGGCTGCTGACCACCGCCACGCCGAGCAGGACCAGCACGGTCAGGATATTGCGCGGGTCGTCGATGGTCAGGGTATGGGTGGGCGGGATGAAGAAGAAATTGTAGGCGATCGAACAGACCAGCCCGGTGGCGATGCCGGTGCGCAGGCCATAGCGGGTGGCCGCGACCATGACCGGCAGCAGGTAGAGCAGGCCGAGGTCGGAGATATTTCCGGTGCGCAGGATTTCCGTGCCCAGCAAGGTCACCAGGGCAGTGAGGCCGAAAGCCACGAGATAACCGGTCCGGCTGCCCCATCGCGCGGCGAGGTCCGCTTTCCTTGCGGCGGCCTGCCGGCTGTGGGCCCTCCGCGGCGGCGCTGCCAGCGGCACGACGTGCACCGCCAGCCCCGGCGCGCGGCGCACGAGGCGGTCGACGATCGAACCGTGGCGCAGCTCGAACCAGCGCGAGCGGCGGGACTTGCCGATGACGACCTGGGTGGCATGGGCATCGGCGGCGAAGCGCTCCAGCCCGTCCAGCACGGATTCGGCGGGAAGGCTTGCCACCTGGGCGCCGAGCTGGGCGGCCAGATGAAGCGCTTCGGCCAGGGTTGCGTTCTCGGCATCGCTGTAGCGGGCGCTGCGCGGGGTCTCGATGTGGACGGCGCTCCACGGCGCGTCCAGCGCCTCGGCCATGCGGCGCGCGGCGCGGATGAGATCGAGAGCGCCGGGCTGCTCGCTGACGGCCACGAGCAGCCGATCGCCGGGCGGCGCGGTCGGGGGAATGGCCGAGGGATCTGTCACGGCCGCGCTTGTGCGCCGAGAGCGCCCGCCCTGTCGAGAGGGGCCGTCATCGCCCGGCGGCAAAGTCCCCTCGCGCCGAGAACGGGCCGGGCAGCGCAACCTCGCGCAGCAGCCCGGCCCCGGCGATGCCCAGAACCAGCCCGCCGAGCAGGAGCGCCACCATGGCCGCGCAGAAAAGCAGGTCCAGCGCGGTGGCGGGGTGAGGCCGAGGGGTAAGCGCAAGGCGGCGCTCCGCCAGCGCCAGCCGCCAGAATCCGGCCAGCAGGGCCAGAGCGGCCAGGCGGGCCGCGATCGCGGCGGGCCAGCAGCGCTCGCCGCTGCGCAGGCGGCGCAGAAGCGGGCGAACCGGCATGAAACGGCGCTGGGCAGGCATGAAACGGCTCCGACGGGACGATGTGGGAGCAAGATGGCCCTGCAAGGCGTTAAGCTTCCACGGGGAATTGCGCCCCGCACATAAAGAATCCATAAAGGTCGTGGCGCCTTGGTGCGCGTGAGACTAGGCGCCCGTTGCATGAGCGAGTCTTCCGGGCATCACGCCCCCAATGAGAGCCTCACGGCACTGTCGATCGGCGCCATCGGCGTCGTCTTCGGCGATATCGGCACGTCGCCGCTCTATGCCCTCAAGGAAAGCTTCATCGGCCATCACCCGCTGGTGGTGGACCGCCTGCACATGTTCGGCGTGATCTCGCTGATGTTCTGGACGATGATGCTGATCGTCACGGTCAAGTACGTGCTGATCATCCTGCGGGCCGACAACAATGGAGAGGGCGGCAGCCTGGCGCTGCTGGCGCTGATCGGGCGCACCCTGGGCAAGAACCGCTGGACGCCGGTGATCGCCATGCTGGGCGTGATGGCCACGGCGCTGTTCTACGGCGATGCCATCATCACCCCCGCCATGTCCGTGCTTTCGGCGGTGGAGGGGCTGACGGTGGTGAACCCGCGCTTTGCCGAATTCGTGCTGCCGATCGCCGTGGTGATCCTGATCGGGCTGTTCTCGGTCCAGTCCCACGGCACCGCGGCCATGGGCAAGCTGTTCGGGCCGATCATGATCGTCTACTTCCTGGTGCTGGCGGGGCTGGGCATCCATTCCATCCTCCAGGCCCCCGAAGTGCTGTCCGCGCTGAGCCCGCATCACGCGCTCGAATTCTTCATGGTCAACCCGAAACTCGCCTTCCTGGCGCTGGGCTCGGTGGTGCTGGCCGTGACCGGGGCCGAGGCGCTCTATGCCGACATGGGCCATTTCGGCCGCAAGGCGATCTCGATCTCGTGGCTCTACGTGGCCTTTCCGTGCCTCTTGCTCAATTACCTGGGGCAGGCCTCGCTGGTGCTGCGCAATCCCGAGGCGATCCGCAATCCGTTCTTCTTCATGGCGCCGGACTGGGCGCGCCTGCCGCTGGTGGCGCTGGCCACGATGGCCACGATCATCGCCAGCCAGGCCGTGATCTCGGGCGCGTTCTCGGTCTCGCACCAGGCCGTGCAGCTCGGCTTCCTGCCGCGCCTGAAGATCATGCACACGAGCGCCAAGGCGGCGGGGCAGATCTACGTGCCGCTGGTGAACTGGGGCCTGCTGGGCATGGTGATCCTGCTGGTGTTCGGCTTCCGCAGCTCGGGCAATCTGGCGGCGGCTTATGGCATCGCGGTGACCGGAACGATGCTCATTTCCGCCTGCCTGCTGGGCGTCCTGACCTTCACCGTGTGGAAATGGCACCCGCTGCTGGCCGGAGCCGTGACTCTGGGCTTCCTGTTCATCGACGGGCTCTACTTCGCCTCGACCGCGACGAAGATTCCCGACGGCGGCTGGTTCCCGCTGCTGGTGGCGGCCGTGGTGTTCACTTTGCTCACCACCTGGGCCACCGGGCGGCGGCTGGTGCGCGAGCGCATGCACGAGGATTCGATCCCCATCGAGGCCTTCCTGAAATCCGTGGGAGAACGCGTGCGGCGCGTGGCGGGAACCTCGGTGTTCCTGGCCTCCACCGTCGAAGGCGTGCCGCCGGGGCTGCTCCACAACCTGAAGCACAACCACATCCTGCATGACCGCGTGGTGATCCTGACCGTCGCCAACCGGGGCGTGCCTCATGTCGCGCCGGAAGACCGCTGCGAAGTGGAGGACATGGGCGCCGGTTTCTACCGCATGGTCCTGCGCTACGGCTTCATGGACGAGGCCGACATTCCCGCCGCCCTCGCCGCCGAGAACCGGGCGGGAGGGCCGTTCAAACCGATGGAGACCAGCTACTTCCTCTCGCGCCAGACGCTGATCCCGTCGAGCCGCCCCGGCATGGCGATCTGGCGGGAGAAACTCTTCGCCTCGATGGTGCGCAACGCCCAGAGCGCGATGGAATTCTTCAAGCTGCCCACCAACCGCGTGATCGAACTGGGCAGCCAGCTGGAGATCTGACGCGGCGCGTCCGTCCTTCCCTTGACGTTGCCGCTCGAAGGGAGCGGCGCGCCGATCCGGTGAGCCCACAAGACCCGAGAGGCACCCCGCGTCCACCGGATCGCCGGGGCGCGATGGATTCGTGCTCGACGGCGACCGCCGACTCAGCTATGCGAATGCCTCGCATTAGCCCGAATGACGAGGCGGCTTCGAGGGGGGCAGCGCCAGACTATGTACGCAACCTTAGATCACGCGGATCCGCTTGCCCCGGAGCCGGGCCGTTCCCCGGACCTCGCACCCCGGGCGCAGACCCGCCTTGCCGGCGCGATGCCGCGCGACGCGGTGGGCATGGCCACCGGCTGGTCGCATCCCGCACAGGCCGCCGCGCAGGGCGCGCGCTACGGCGAGGACCAGCGACCGAACCTGGTCGCCATGCTCGGCGCCACGGCGATCGTCGGCGGGATGATCGCGGCCATGCTGGCGCTCAATGTCGTCCATGGCCACCAGAAGGCGCGCCCGCGGCTGGTCGTCGCTCAGCTGGAGCAGCCCCGCCCGCCGGCTCCGCCGCCGCCCACGCCCTCGCCGCAACCGGTGAAGCATGTGGTGCAGACCGCCTCGCCCGTGGTCGCGCCCCCGCCGCCGCTGGTGCTGAGCGCCGCCCCGGCCACGATCACCACTTCGCCCGCGCCGCCGGTCCTGCCGGTGGCCGTACCGGGACCGCCCGCCCCGCCGTCCGCCGCCGTCGCCGTTTCGGCGCCGCCGCGCGTCGAGAATGCCGGCGATCTCTCGTCCAAGATGATCGCCGCCGATCCGCCGCGTTATCCGGTCGATTCGCGCCGCAATCGCGAGCAGGGCACGGTGGTCCTGCTGGTGGTCCTGGGCATGGACGGCAGAGTTGCCGACATCTCGGTATCGCGCAGCAGCGGCTTCGATCGGCTCGACCGGGCCGCGCTATCGGCAGTGCGCCACTGGAAATGGTCGCCCACCCGCCGCGACGGCGCGGCAGTCATGGTGCGCGGCCTGGTGGAAATACCCTTCGTCCTGCATAGCTGACGTCCCGTTGGCCAGTAGCCGGTGGCCGGCGTTTCGCGCCTAACCGGCCGAGGCGCGGTCCCGTGAGGGGGCCAGTTGCGCCGCCACCGCTTCGGCTTCCATGGCAATGCCCCGTGTCAGGGCGGCAGGCAGCTCCACGCGGAAACCGCGGGCGAGCAGGCCTTCCGCGGCCCACTTCACGCAGAAATCCGCAGCCACGCCCACCACGGTGACATCGGCCACGCCCTCTGCAGCCAGGCCGGCGAAAAAGCCGTCGCGGCCGATCGCCTCGCCCCGGTTTCCGGCCGCCTCGGTTCCCTTGCCATTCAGGCGAATCAAGCGAAGGCCCGGCTCGGCCCACATGTCGAACACGCCTTTTTCAAGGGAATAGACCGGGATCGACGGCGCGATGGCGCCTGCATCCAGAACGCTGTCCCATCCCGGCGTGCCGCGCAGGCAGTGGATCGGGAACTGCGCGCTCTCGGGCGAGGCGGCGTAGATTTCAGGAATGTGCGTGTCGAAGGTCAGGAGCACGCCCGCCGTGGTCGCGGGATCGAGCGCCGCCAGCCATTCCTGCATCGGCGCCACGATCGCTTCGGCGCCGGGAACCGGCAAGGCGCCCGAGGCGCGCACGAAGTCTCCCTGCATGTCCACCACCACGACGAAGCGCCGCGTGCCGGAAACCGGAAGCGGCATTGCCGAAAGCGCGATCGTGCCAAGGTTTGTCATCGCGTGAGAACGTCCTAAGAATGGCTTATGGTCTACACGGATATTGCAACCCGCACTTACAATCACAACTGGCGGCTCGATCCGATCGTGCGCAGCCTGCTCGATACGGACTTCTACAAGCTGTTGATGCTGCAGATGGTCCGGCATCTCTATCCCGATGTCCAGGCGACGTTCGAGCTGATCAACCGCTCCAAAACGGTGCGCCTGGCCGAAGTGATCGACGAAGCCGAGTTGCGCGCACAGCTCGATCATGCCCGCGGCCTGCGGTTCGGCAAGAAGGAGCTGATCTGGCTGGCGGGCAACAGCTTCTACGGCAAGGCGCAGATGTTCAGCCCGGATTTCATCGCCTGGCTCGCCGATTTCCGCCTTCCCGAATACGACCTGCGCCGCGTGGACGGCCAGTACGAGCTGCGCTTCGAAGGTCCGTGGACGCATACGATGATGTGGGAGATCCCCGCGCTGGCCATCGTCAACGAACTGCGCTCGCGCGCGGCGCTGAAGGACCGCGGCCGTTTCGCGCTCGACGTGCTCTACGCCCGCGCCAAGGCCAAGTTGTGGGAGAAAGTGGAGCGCCTCGCCCAGCTTCCCGACCTCGTGCTCTCGGACTTCGGCACCCGGCGGCGGCACGGGTTCCTGTGGCAGCGCTGGTGCGTGGAGGCCCTGAAGGAAGGGCTCGGCAGCCGCTTCATCGGCTCGTCCAACGTGCTTCTGGCGATGGACGCGGACCTTGAAGCGATCGGCACCAATGCTCACGAATTGCCGATGGTGCTGGCCGCGCTTGCCGATGGCGACGAGGAACTGCGGCAGGCGCCCTACCGCGTGCTCAAGGACTGGAGCGACCATTACGGCGGGAACTTGCGCGTGGTCCTGCCCGATGCCTTCGGCACCGCCGCCTTCCTCGAACGCGCGCCGGACTGGGTGGCGGACTGGACCGGCTTCCGCCCGGACAGCGCCCCGCCGATCGAGGGCGGCGAACAGATCATTCGCTGGTGGCAGGAAAAGGGCCGCGATCCCAGGACCAAGCTGCTGATCTTCTCGGACGGGATGGATATCGACAGCATCGAGGCGACCTATCGCCATTTCCACGGCCGCGTGCGCATGAGCTTCGGCTGGGGCACCAACCTCACCAATGACTTCCGCGGCTGCGCGCCGTTCGAAACGGACGATCTCGATCCGATCTCGCTGGTCTGCAAGGTCGTGTCCGCCAATGGGCGCCCGGCGGTGAAGCTCTCGGACAATCCCGCCAAGGCCACTGGCGATCCGGCCGAGATCGCGCGCTATCTCGGCGTATTCGGCGCCGCGGGCCGGGTGGCGAGCGCGGTATCGGTCTAGACCGGCGGAGCGCCCCCCGGCGCGTCAGCCGCCCGGATTGCGCGCGGTGACGATCCAGGCCGCGCCGTCGATCATGACCGACGTTTCGCCGGGCCTTCGTGCGAAGGCCTTGCGCACTTCGATGGCGGCGCGGGCGCGCAGGTCCTGCGGCTGATCGGCCAGCGCGCGCGAAAGCGGGCCGACCTCGAAAGCCATGGCCACGGCATCGTTCAGCGCGGCCTCGCGGTCTTCACCCTGGCCGAAGGGGATGTCGTGATCGAAGGGGAGCACGGAAATCCGCGAGAACCCGGTCTCGGCCAGGATGCGTTCCACGCGGGCCGCATCGCCGAAGGAGAACGGGCCGGGGGCTTCGGGTTGGGGCGGGGGCGGCGGCGGGATCATGCCCTTGATCGCGCCCATCGGCAGGCGCACCCAGTCGTTCTCCGCCGCGCCGCGCCAGCAGACGAAGGCCAGGCGCCCGCCCGGCCGCAGCGCGCCGCGCAGATGGGCGAAGGCGGCGGCGGGGTCATCGAAGAACATCACCCCGAAGCGCGAGAACAGCAGGTCGAACCCGGCATCGGGCAGCGGCGTGCGCGCGGCGTCGGCCAGATCGAACGCCACCGGCGCTCCGGGGGGAGCGACCTCCCGCGCGCGCTCCACCAGCGCAGCGGAGATATCGACGCCGCGGACATGGCCCGATGCACCGACTTTTTCGGCAAGGGCGAAACTGGTCGCACCCGCGCCGCAGCCGATGTCGAGGACGTGCTCTCCCGCCCGCGGGGCGGCGGCGGCGAGGGCCTCCTCTCCGAACACGGCCAGCATGGCGTCTAGCCGGATCTGGTTGGACACCCAGCGCTCGCCGCTGGTGCCGTTCCATTCGGACACCTGGTAGACCGTGCTGCCGGGCGCCAGCGCGGCAGATCCTTCGGCTTCTGACATGACAGTCCTCTATTTGCGAATCATTCGCAAATACTCTAGAGGCAGTGGCTGAAGAAGCAATGGTTTGTAGCCGGGGCGGCCGTCAGCCTCCCGGCGCAGGAGGAGAAACGCGGGATGGATGGGCCTTTCATCGAAACGCTGGCCGATCTGGAGGCCGTGATCGGCAAGACGCCGCCGCAGATGTATCTCAAGGACATCGACCATCTCGATCCCGGCGCGCTCGGCTGGATCGCGCAGTCTCCGTTGATGTTCGCCACGTTCGGCGGGGATCGGGGGCCGGCGGTCACGCTGGCGGGCGGGCAGGCCGGCTTCGCCTCGGGCGCCGGGCAGGACTTGCGCCTGCCGCTGGCATCGATCGACGATCCCGACCTTGCCCGGCCCGGTCAACCGTTCGGGTCGCTGTTCCTGCTGCCCGGCATCGGCGAGACCCTGCGCGTCAATGGCCGGGTCCGGGCGGTGGCAGGCGGTCATGTCCATGTCGCCGTGGCGGAATGCTACGGCCACTGCGCCAAGGCCATGATCCGCTCCGAACTCTGGTCCGCGCAGCCAGTGGCGGCACCGGAGGCGCTTTCCGACTTCGTCGCGGCGAGCCGTTTCCTGGCGCTGGCGACCGTCAGCCGGACGGGGCTGGCCGACCTCAGCCCCAAGGGCGATCCGGCCGGTGCCATGGCGCGGCTCGATGACGGGGAGGCGGCGGCCGTGTGGTTCGCGGATCGGCCGGGCAACCGCCGGGTCGACAGCTTTCGCAACATCGTGGAGCAGCCCGCGCTGGCGATGGCGCTGCTGGTGCCGGGCTCGACGCGCCTTGCCGTCGTGCGGGGCCGGGCGGTGCTGTCCACGGCCGAGGCGCAGCGCGGGCGCTTCGCGGTGAAAGGCAAAGTCCCGGCCCTGGCGATCCGCGTTGCGGCCGAATCCGTCAGCCTGCGCACCAGCGCCGCGCTGGAACGCGCCGATCTCTGGCCCTTGCGCCAATGCAGCGACATCGATCCGGCGCGGCTCTTCGTCAATCACATCAAGCGCAACCGGACCGAGGGCATGGCCGCCCGGCTGACCCGCGCCAGCCTCTCGGTGCCGGGCGCTGCGGACCTGATGAAGAAGGGGCTGGCCAAGGACTACAAGGACAACCTCTACTAGCGCCCAGGCCCGGCTCAGTTGCCGAAGCGGTAGGGATCGAAGCAGGCGGCATCGGGATCGCCCCCGCCTTCTCCCCCTGCAAGCGCGCGGTCGAGCAGTTCGGCGGCGAGTGCCGCAAAAGCGATGCCGTTGCCGCCGAACCCGGCGGAGAGCCACACCCGCTCCATCAGTGCCGAGCGGCCGATGGCGGGCAGTCCATCGGGCGAGGCACCGAACGTGGCGGTCCAGGCCCGGTCCACGGCGATGGGCGCGGAATGGCCGAGCATGGCCTCCAGCTTGGCGGCGATCGTGCCGGATTTCGCCGCCAGCAAGGCATCGCGCGAGAGGGCATCCGCCAGTTCCACGTCCTCTCCCCCGGCGATCACGCGCCCGTCCTTGCAGGTGCGGACGTAAAGATAGGGGTCTGACGCTTCCCAGATCATCGCGTTTTCCTTCCACAGCGGCGCCGTGCCGGGCGGGGTGGCGATGGCGAATGTCGAGAGCAGGGAGAAGGCGGGCGGCAGGAACAGCCGTGCGCGCTCGTAGCCGGTGGCCAGGATGACATCGCCTGCGATGAGGCTGCGCCCATCTGCCAGCTCCAGCTCCACCCCGGCCGGGATGGGGTGCAAGCCGGCGACATCGGCGGGGTAAACCGTCACCGCGCCGTGCTTGCCGGCCTCGCGCAGCAGGTCGTGGCAGGTTGCGACCGGATCGATGGCGTAGGACCCTTCCGAAACGATCCCGGCGCGCGGGGCGATGCCGAAACGTTCGGCGACGGCCTGGGCATCGAGATAGCGCGAGGGCAGGCCGTGGCGGCGGTGGGCCTCGGCCTCGGCGCGCAGCCCGTCCTCGTCCAGCAGGTCACCGGCCAGGTAGAGCGTGGGGCAGGGGGTGCGGGCATCGGGCCCGAGCCGGTCCAGCCGTTCTCCGAAGCGCTGCACGGCCGCGAAGACGTGCCGCCAGCGCCGGGCGGCTTCCTGTTCGCCGAGGTCTTCGGCCAGCCGGATCAGCGGCACGTCCATGGCCCACATGATCTGCGCGGTGGAGGCGGCGGTGCTGCCGCAGCCGGGCGGCCTGCGGTCCAGCAGCGCCACCGAGCGGCCCGTGGCGGCCAGCCGGTCCGCCAGGATCGCGCCCATGATCCCCGATCCCAGGATGGCGACGTCCACCGGCCCGGCCGGGAGCGCCGCCGCTGCGGGCAAGGTCCAGTCCGCGTCGCGCCAGGGCACGGTGCCGCTGCGCAAGTTCCGGGTTTCGGTCAGGGTGATCGATCCGTTCGCCATGGTAACTCCGTGAATGCCGCAGGGAGCAACGCACGAAGGGGCGGCAGGTTGATCGCTTCCCGATCCGGGGGGCAAGCTACGGGTTTCCGGTTCGCCTGCCCGACCGGAAAAACGCTCTAGCCCAGCGCGGAAGAGGCGGCGCTGGTGTCGCGGCGGCCGGTGGCCATGACGATGCGGTTGCGGCCATCGTCCTTCGCGCGCAGCAGCGCGGCGTCGGCCGTGCCGATCAGGGCATGGGCGGGGCCGTGGGCGGGATAGCTGCCGATGCCGATGGAGATTGTGACAGGGCCGAGCGGCGTGCCGTCATGCACCAGGGTCATGCCGGAAATGCGCTCCTGGATCAGGTGAGCGCGCTCCAGCGCACGTTCCTCGTCGCAGCCGGGGATCAGCAGCAGGAATTCCTCGCCGCCATAGCGGAAGGCGATGCCGTCTTCGCGCACCGCATTGTCCAGCGCGCCCGCCACGGAGCGGATCGTCAGGTCTCCGGCATCGTGGCCGTAGCGATCGTTGAGCTGCTTGAAATGGTCGATGTCGACCATGAGGCAGCTCAGCGGCGTGCGCGCGGCATCGGCCTGGGCCACGCTGCGGCGCAGGGTATCCGCCAGTTCGTGGCGGTTGCGCAGGCCGGTAAGCGCATCGAACAGGGCCTTTTCGTGCAGCGCGTCGCGCAGCTTGAGATTGGCCAGCGCCAGCCCGATCGTCTCGGACATCAGCTCGATATAGACCTTGATGTTCTCGCTGGGGCCTTGCGCGCCGGCCGTGTTTTCCAGCACCAGCAGCCCGATGGTTTCGCCCTGCGCGGTGAGCGGCACGCAGACGGTGGCGTCGGCGCTTTCCGGCGGGACATGCTTGCAGGGCACGTCCACCAGGTTGCCGCCGGGCATGTGCGACTGGCCGCGCCGCAGCGCCCAGCAATCGTCCGGGGTGAAGGCCGCGTTGCTGCCGTGGGGAGATTGCCACTCCGAAGCGCAGGCCATCATCCCCAATCGCGCATCCAGCGTATAGAGGCGCCCGGCCAGGTCCGGGGCGATCCGGGGGGCGAACAGGCGCACGACTTCGAACAGGTCGGCCACGGATTCGCAGCCTTGCAGGCGCTGGGTCATGCGGGCGAGCAGGTCGCGGACGTGCCAGTCGGCATCGCGCTCGCGTTCCAGCCTTTGCCGTTCGATGCCGTTCTCCCGGAAGATGCGGACGGCGTGGGCCATGTCGCCGATCTCGTCGATCTGCGAGAGCTGGGGCGGCTCCACCGCATAATCCTGGTCCGCCAGGCGGTTCACCACGTCGCTCAGCTTGACCACGGGCTTGAGGATGCGCCGCTTGAGCACGAAGCCCAGCACGAAGAGGAACAGCACGGCGGTGATCGCCACCATCACTTCCGAAACCGTGCGCAACCGCTGGGAGGCGCGGCTGGCGTCCTCTATCGCGCGGTCGGAGCGCTGGTCGAGCATGTAGCGGAAGCGGCCGAGCAGGAAATGCGCGCGTTCCAGTTCGCGTTCGTATTCGGCGCCGAAGATGATCTTGTGGGCGGTGATCTCGTCTCCCGACTTGATCGCGGCGATGGCGGCCTTCTGCTCGTCCTGGAGGGTCGCGGCCCAGCGCAGGCCTTCTTCCAGCGAGCGCAGTTCCTCTTCCCTGGCGCCGTTGTCCTTCAGCTTCGCGATGCGCTGCTCCACCGGGCCGATCGCGGCAAGCGTGCGGTTATAGGCGATCTCGTGGCTGGGATCGCCCGAGACGGCCGCCAGTCGGGCCTGGTCGGTAAGCTGCGCCTCGTCCTCCTCCACTTCGAAGGCGAGCTGGTCGAACAAATCGCGCTGCTGCACCGCATCGCGCTCCACCCGGTCGGCGTTGGAGGCCATGACCATGGTGATGCCGGCCGCGATGGTCAGGCAGACCGTGGCCCCGTAGGCCCAGTTGGTAATCGTCGCTATGCGCATGCCGTAATCCTGCCCCCCTGACGCCAGCGTGATCCTGGCGACAGGCCTGTGGCTCCTCATGCGCCTGACGCAGCAAGTTTTCCAGCGGGGAAACCACCGCTTTGGGAATGATTCACCCCCGGTGCCGAGAGGGAACGGAGGGTGCCCGCCGAACGTTTCCCAGCGACCATTGCTGGAGCCATGCCATGCGCAAGTCGTTCACCGCTTTCGCCAATGTCGTCGCCGGAGCGGCGGGCAAGGCCCAGACTTTCATCATCGCCCTGCTGGTCGTGGCGGTCTGGGCAATTTCCGGGCCGGTGTTCAAGTGGTCCGACACCTGGCAACTGGTCATCAACACCGGCACCACCATCGTCACCTTCCTGATGGTCTTCCTGATCCAGAACAGCCAGAACCGCGATGCCGCCGCGTTCCAGGCCAAGCTCGACGAACTGCTGCGCGCGCTGGAAACCGCGCGGGACGATTTCATCGGTATCGAGCACCTCAGCGTCGAGGAGATCGAGCGGCTGCGCAAGCTGCTCGAGGAAGAGACCGGCGAATGCAAGGACGGCCACAAGGCCCATGCCAGCGTGGAGCGCCTGCTGAGTCGATACTGAAACCGGCCGGTTTCCCGCCTTGCCATAACAAGATGGCATGGGAGACCGCATCGGAGCCGCTTCAATCCCAAGGGCGGCGGCGCGATATCGAGAGGATCACAATTCCGGGAGCATCGCCATGTCCAGCGCCGCCGCAGGCCCGAATGCAGGCATGAATTCAGGCACGAACGCTATCGCCACTGTCTCGCTTCGCGGCACGCTTGAGGAAAAGCTGCAGGCGGCCGCCGATGCGGGCTTCGACAGCGTGGAGATCTTCGAGAACGACCTGATCGGCTCGGCCTTGCGCCCAGCCGAAGTGCGGCGCCGGATGGCCGACCTGGGCATCCACTGCTCGCTCTACCAGCCCTTCCGCGATTTCGAAGGCATGCCCGGCGAGATGCGCGCCCGCGCCATGGACCGGGCAGAGCGCAAGTTCGACCTGATGGGCGAACTCGGCACCGACCGCATCCTCGTCTGCTCCAACTGTTCGCCCCATGCGCTGGGCGAGCGGCAGCGCATCGTCGACGATTTCCGCGAACTGGGCGATCGCGCCGCCGCGCGCGGCATCCTGGTGGGCTACGAAGCCCTCGCCTGGGGGCGCCACGTCAACGACCACCGCGATGTCTGGTCGATCGTCAAGCAGGTGGACCATCCCGCCATCGGCATCATTCTCGACAGTTTCCATTCGCTCTCGCGCCGGATTCCCAGCGACAGCATCCGCGAGATCCCGGGCGAAAAGATCGTCTATGTGCAACTGGCCGATGCGCCGCTGCTCGACATGGACCTGCTCTACTGGAGCCGCCATTTCCGCAACCTGCCGGGGCAGGGCGGGCTGGACCTGCCGGGCTATGTCGCGGAAATCCTGCGCACCGGCTATGACGGGCCGCTCTCGCTGGAGATCTTCAACGACCGGTTCCGCTCGATTTCCTCGCGCCTGGTGGCGCAGGACGGGCATCGCGCGCTGGAATATGTGCGCGATGCGGCGAAACGCCTGCTCGGCCTGCCGACCACCATGCCTGCCGCCCAGCCGCCGCTCGCGGCCGAATTCGTCGAGTTCACGGCCAGCGGCGAGGATGTGGCGCGCCTTGGCGAGACCTTCCACACGCTCGGCTTCGCGCATATCGGCTCGCATCGCACCAAAAAGGTCGCGCGCTGGCGGCAGGGCAACGTCAACCTGGTGATCAATGCCGAGCCCAAGGGCTTCGCCAAGTCCTACCGCATCGTCCACGGCACCTCGATCTGCGCGATCGGCGTGCGGGTGAAGGATGCGGCCGCCGTGATGGAGCGTGCCGCCGCGCTGGGCATCCGCGCCTATAGCCCCGAGGGGCGCCCCGGCCGCATGGCCATGCCTGCGCTGCGCGGCGTCGGCGGCAGCCTGGTCTACCTCGTGGAGGACGACAGCGCCGAAGCGCTCTGGGCCCGCGAGTTCGAGGCGGTGCCGGTGGCGGACCTGACCGACGACGCCCGCGCCCGCTCGGTCGACCACCTTGCCGCCGTGGTCCACAACGACGAGTTCCTGTCCTGGCAGCTCTACTGGCGCGCGCTGTTCGGGCTGGAGGGCCGCGATGCCAACGATGTGATCGACCCCTCGGGCCTCGTCCATAGCCAGGCGCTGCAATCGCCCGACGGCGGGTTCCGCCTGACGCTCAATGCCTCTGACGCGCGCGAGACGCTGTCCTCGCGCTTCCTGGCACAGGGCATGGGCGGCGGCTTCCAGCATGTCGCGCTGGCCAGCGACGACTTGCTCGCCACGGCTGCGGCGGTGCGCGCGCGCGGCGCGGCCATGCTCGATATTCCCGAGAACTACTACGACGATCTCGTCGCCCGCTTCGGCTTCGACGGCCGGGTTGCCGCGCGCATGGAAGTGGCCGGGATGCTTTACGACGAGGATCTGGCGGGCCACGCCTATCGCCAGCTCTACAGCCGCGCGTTCGACAAGCTGTTCTTCTTCGAATTCGTCGAGCGCAGCGGGACTTATGCCGGCTACGGCGCGCCCAATGCCGGGATCAGGCTGGCGGCGCAGAACCGCTTCCGCGGCGTGGAGGACGCGGCCGGGTAGGAAGGGGCATTCGGCCCCCGGCGGCGGGTGTGATGCGCATTTTTGCCGAACCCGCCATCCCCTGCCGGTGGCCGGCGGTGGCGCGTCCGATACGGGCGGGGTGGTTTCGTCTCAGACCGCCTTGCTGGCCGCGGCGAAGTCCGCGAGCATGCGGTCCACGTCCGGTTCCAGGCCAGTGAAGCGCGCGAAGGCGTGGGCGGCCTGCATCACCGCCATGCCGCCGCCGTTCAGCGTGGCGCAGCCGATGGCCCTGGCGGCCTTGAGCAGCTCGGTTTCGAGCGGGAAGTAGATCACGTCCGAAACCCACATGTCGCGCGTGAGCAGGGCGGGGTCGAACGGCAGGCCGGGGTGGCTCTCCATGCCCACCGGCGAGCACTGGACCACGCCGTCGGCTTCCGCGATCGCTTCGGCCGCGGAGCCTGCGGCGATCACTTCGGCATCGGGGAACAGGGCGGCGAGGCGGCTGGCAAGCGCTTCGGCGCGTTCGGCGGCAGGATCGAAGATCGCCAGCCGCTCCGCGCCGAGGTCGAGATGGGCATAGCCCACGGCCGAAGCCGCGCCGCCGGCGCCGATCATCGCCACGCGCCCGCGCGGCAGCACGCCCAGCGCGGCGAGGAAGCTGGCGCGGTAGCCCGACCAGTCGGTGTTGTCGCCGATCAGGCGCCCGTCACGCAGGAGCACGGTATTGACCGCGCCCAGCTTGGCAGCGGCTTCCGACAGTTCGTCCATCAGCGGCAGGACCGCCTGCTTGAAGGGGTGTGTGACATTGGTGCCGTCGAAGCCGAGCGCGGCCAGCGTGTTCAGCAGGGGGCCGAGGTCATCCGCGCCGAAACCGATCACCTCGCTGTCGAGGATGCGGTAGGCCAGCGGCAGGCCCAGCGCCCTGGCCTCGGTCTCGTGCATGGCCGGGCTGCGCGAGCCGCCGATGCCCGAGCCGATCAGGCCGCAGATCGTCGAGGTGCCTGGCGCGGATGCGCGAAGCGAAGGGCGCGCGGCGGCCGGGAGCACGGGAGACTGGAACATGAGGCGGGTCCTTGAGAGCGGCAGAGGCGGGACGGCAGGGGGGATCGGCAGGGAGCGCGGCGTGAGAGCTTGGCTCAGGGCTGGCCGGGCATGCGGATCAGGGTGACGGCAAGGCCGGCCAGCACTGCCGGGACGGCGAAGATCGCGAAGATCGCCGAAAGCGGCACTTTCTCCGCCAGCAGCACGCCGCCCAGCATCGGGCCGATCACCGCGCCGATGCGGCCGATGCCCATCGCCCAGCCCAGTCCGGTGCTGCGGACTTGCGGCGGGTAGAAGCTGGTGGCCAGCGGATAGCAGCCGTTGAAGCCGCCCTGGATGAAGGCGCCGATGAAGAAGGCGGTGAGCAGGGTGGCGGCGATGGTCATGGACACCGCGCCGAACACGACGAGGGCGGCCGCGGCGAGCACCATGTAGAGCAGGATCAGGCGGCGCAAGTCGATGCGGCTGGCGATCAGGCCGATCGAGGTGATGCCGATGAAGGCGCCGATGTTGTAGACTGCGCCCGCGTAGATCGCCTGGGTGGCGGGAAGCCCGGCCTCCACGGCGAGCTTGGGGATCCAGCTGATGACGAAGTAGAGCGTCATGAAGCCGAAGATCGTGGCGGTCCACAGCAGGATCGTGCCCGAAGTGCGTCCTTCGCCCAGCACACCGCGCAGGCCCACCGAATGGGCTTCGGCCTGGCGGCGCTCGGGCAGGGCCTCCAGCGTCGGGCGGCCGAGCGAGGCGAGCAGGCGGTTGGCCTTGGCCAGCGCGCCCCTGGGCTGGTGGGCCAGCAGGAAGTCCACCGATTCGGGCAGCAGCGTCCAGACCAGCGGCAGGGCCAGCAGGCAGAGCGTCGCCGCGCCGAGCAGCATGGCCTGCCAGCCGTGAGCGTCGATCTGGTGAGCGACGATGAAGCCGGTGATGGTTGCGCCGACCGGGTATCCGGCCTGGAGGAAGCCCACGGCGAACGTGCGGTGGCGGGCCGGGGCATATTCGGCCGTCAGCGCGGCCATGCTGGCCAGCACCGTGCCGATGCCGATGCCCACCACGAAGCGCGAGAGGATGAGTTCGGCGATCGAGGCCGCCAGGGCCGATCCGAACATGGCCACCGTCATCATCACCAGCGAGGCGATGATCAGCTTGCGGCGGCCGAACCTGTCGGCCAGCGGCGCGATCAGCAGCCCGCCCGCGGCCATGCCGGCCAGGCTGGAGCTGAACACCACGCCCAGGCTTTCCGGGCTGACTTTCCAGTCGGCGGAAAGGGCGGGGGCGACGTAGGAGAGGATGAGCACGTCCATGCCGTCCAGCATGTTCAGCAGGAAGCAGATGGCGACCACGAGCACTTGCCGCGGCGTCCAGCCGTCGACGTTCTGCGAAGCGGATTCGCCGACAGTCACGTAAGGACGCACGGACACCGATCCGGCGGCGGAATAGCTGGCCATGGTAACGCCTTTCCCATCCTCAGCGGCGCTTGCATCGCGCCTGTTGTCGTCCGGCGGCCCGGCGCCGGGACATTCGTGAACCTTTCGGGCCGGAACCTGGCGGTCCAAACCTTTGCGAGCGGGATCACGGTGTTTGATCCGGGGGCGCTTTGCCAGACATTGCGGGACTGTGACTTATAGCGTTATGTTATGGGAGATGCCTCTTGGGAGGTTCATCAGCATGTTGCGGGCGATCTCCTCGAAGGTCTCGCCCACCAGGGTTCGCGCCACGTCCAGGTTGCGGCTGACATAGACCGGCAGCAGGCCCGGCGACTCGAACTCCAGGAAGCGCACGGTCTCGGCATGGGGCTGCATGGCGGTGAAGCTGTCCACCAGCGCGATGCCCATGCCGTGAGCGACGAAAGCCACGGCCGTTTCTGCAAAGCGGATATAAGTGGAGACTTCCAGCTGCTCGCCGGCTTCCTCGTACATCCTGGCGATGATGCGGCCATGGGGCGTATCTTCCCGGAACGACTGGATCGGCTCTCCGCCCAGGTCCGCCACGGTGATCCGCTCGCGGTCGGCCAGGCGATGGCCGGCCGGCACGGCGCAGACCATGCGGCCGTTGCCGATGCGGCTGGACAGGACATTGGGGTGATCGATGGGAAACACCGTCAGCGCATAGTCGCCGCGCTGGAGCGCCAGCCAGTCGTCCGCCTGCTCCACCGAGAGGATGTCGAACTGGATGGTGAGGCCGGGGTAATTGGTGGTCAGGCGCGAGAGCATCTGCGGCACCACCGAATGGCCCAGCGAGGGAGAGGCGCCAAGGCGGAAGGTGCGATCCTCGCCCTTGGCCAGGCGGCGCACGACATGCTCCAGGTCGTTGAAACCCTTGTAGATCTGCTCGATCTCCTCGAACAGCACGCGGGCTTCGGACGTGGGCACCAGCCGGCCGCGCGTCCGGTCGAACAGGCGGAAGTGGAGCTTGTCCTCCATATGGCCCAGCATGCGGCTGAGGCCGGGTTGCGACGTGCCCAGCATGCGCGCGGCGCCGCTCACCGTCTTGGTGATCATCACCGCGCGGAAGATCTCGATCTGCCTGATGGTCAGCATGGTTCCGGCTAGCACGCGCCGGAGCCCGCGCCAACCGGCGTCATGGGCCGCCGGTCAGCGGCGGCCCCGGCCTGTCAGGGCCTGCGGCGCCCGCGAACGAGATAGAGCGCGCCGCCCAGCAGGTTCCAGCACAGGCAGGCCAGCAGGGTCTTGGTGGGCAGGCTGGCGAAGAGATAGAGGCAGCCGAGGATGGTCGCGCTGCCCACCACGATGCCGGCAGGCACGCGGAAGGGGCGGGGCGCGTCCGGCTCGCGCTTGCGCAGGACGATCAGGCAGGTACCCACCGCGGCGAAGGCGATCAGCGTGCCGGCATTGGCCAGCGCCGCGATTTCCGAGATCGGCAGCACGCCGGCCAGGATCGCCACGATCACCGCCGTCATCGTCGTCACCCTCAGCGGTGTTCCGCGCGAGGAGAGCTTCGCCAGCGAGGCGGGCAGGAAACCGTCGCGCGCCATGGCCAGGAAGATGCGGCTCTGGCCGTAGAGGAAGCCCAGCAGCACGGTCGGCAGCGCGATCACGGCAGCCACCGCGACGATATGCGCCACCGGCGCGCGGCCCATTTCGCGCAGGATCAGCGCCAGCGGCTCCGGGCTGTCGGCAAAGCGGGTGAAGGGCATGGCGCCGATCGCGGCGGCGGCGACGAGGACGTAGACGAGCGTGCAGATCGCCAGCGATCCGATGATGCCGATCACCAGGTCGCGGCTGGGATTGCGCGTCTCCTCGGCGGCGGTGGAGATGGCGTCGAAGCCGTAGAAGGCGAAGAAGATGATCGCGGCGGCGGCCATGACCCCGCGCTCGACACCGTCCGGGCTCATCGACTTGCCGAAGCCGAAGGGCATGAAGGGTTCGAGGTTCGCCGCGTCGAAGGCGGGCAGCGCCACGGCCACGAACAGGCTGAGGGTGAGTATCTTGATGACCACCAGCACGGTGTTCACCCGCGCGCTTTCCTTCGTGCCGAAGGCCAGCAGGCCCGCAACCACGGCGATGATGACGATGGCAGGCAGGTTGACCAGCCCGCCCAGCTCCGGCCCCTGGGTAAGCGCCTTGGGGAAGCCCACGCCCTGCAGCAGCGGCGCGGCATAGCCCGACCAGCCGACCGCCACGGTGGAGACCACCAGCGAATATTCCAGGATCAGGCTCCAGCCCACGATCCAGCCCACCGTACCGCCCAGCACCTTGTGGCTGTAGCTGTAGGCGCTGCCGGCGGTGGGCATCATCGTCGACAGTTCGGCATAGGCGAGCGCGGCGCAGGCGCAGATGGCGCCGGCAATGGCGAAGGACAGCAGCACCGCCGGTCCCGCGCGGTCCGCCCCCACGCCGATCAGCGTCAAGATGCCGGTGCCGACGATGGAGCCGACCCCCAGCGCAAGCAGGTGCGGCCATGACAGTGTCTTGGGGAGGGCAGCCGGCGCCGTGGCGGGAGCGGTCATGGCAGTCTTTGTCCTTCTCGGGTCGTGGTTCGATCTAGCACTCGCAGGCGCACGCGCAAGTTCGCTCGCTTCCGGCCTATCCGCGGCAGAGGCTCTATCATCGATAATGTCGATGCAAATAGATCAAATCAATTCATTTCAGCGATGCTCACCGATGTGCGAGAGGCGGGTTCGAGAAGAGAAGATCGGGCTGCACGAATCCGGGTGAGAGCGATGACCGAAAGGCCGGACACGGCCTGATGCAAGCCGGCGGGGCGATCCCGCGGACTTGCCCGGCGGCATCGACGCTCCTGCTGCCACTCGATCCTCTCCGGCCTTGACCGAGGAGTTTCTGAGCATGTCCGGCAGGACGACACCCGCAGCCCCGCTCGTTCCGGACTTGAACGTCCTGGTGATCGGCGGCGGCATTGGCGGCCTTTCCGCGGCCATCGCGCTGCGCCGCAAGGGACACCGCGTCACCGTGATCGAGCGCGATCCCACCTGGTCGGTCTACGGGGTGGGCATCATCCAGCAGTCCAACGTGGTGCGCGCCATGGACCAGCTCGGCGTGCTCGATGCCTTCCTGGACGCCGCCTGTGGCTTCGACGCGGTGGAGATCTACATTCCGGACGGCAGCCGCGTCGCCCGCATTCCCACGCCCACCCTGGTCGAGGGCAAGCCGGCCAACGTCGGCATCGGCCGCCGCGCCTTGCAGAAAGTGCTGGGAGACAGCGTGAGGGCGCTGGGCGCCGAAATCCGTCCTGGCGTAACGGCCGAGACGCTCGATCAGGACGAGACCGGCGTATCGGTGCGCTTTTCCGACGGCGGAGAGGCGCGCTACGATGTCGTGATCGGCGCGGACGGCGTCTATTCGCAGACTCGCCGCACGGTCCTGCCCGAGGCGGAAAGCCCCGAATTCACCGGGCAGTCGGTCTGGCGCTACAACTTCCCGCGACCCGAGGGGCTCGACGCTCTCCACGTTTACAACGGCCCGACCGGGGTGGGGCTGGTGCCGATGTCGGCCGAGACCATGTACATGTACGCGACGACGCCGGAGCCGGACAATCCGCGCTATCCGGTCGAGGGTCTGGCCGCGACGATGCGCGCGAAGCTGGGGCAGACCGCACCGGCGATCCGCGCGCTGGCCGAGGCGATCACCGAGGATGCCGAGGTCGTCTACCGCCCGCTGGAAGGCATGATGGTCCATGGGCCCTGGCACGCCGGACGCGTCGTCCTGCTGGGCGATGCCGTCCACGCCACCACGCCGCACCTGGGGCAAGGCGCGGGCATGGCGATCGAGGATGCGATCGTGCTGGCAGAGGAACTCTCCGCTCATGCTGATCCGGAAGCGGCCTTCGAGGCTTACCGGGCCCGCCGCTACGACCGCTGCCGCTACATCGTCGAGGCCTCGCTGGCGATTTGCCACGGCCAGATCGGCAAGGGGCCGCCCGTCGACAACCACAAGGCCACCGCGGAGATGTTCGCAGTGGTCAGCCAGCCCATTTGACCATTTCATGCAGGGAATTGCAGCCATGAGCCGAGTGACCGAAATCCGCTACGTCGGATATGGCGTCGAGGACTTCGACGCCGAACGCACATTCTACACCGAGGACTGGGGCCTGGTGGAAGTCGGCGCGAACGAGGACTTCGCGTGGTTCAAGACGCACGGGCATGACGAGCATCACGTCGTGCGCCTCCACAAGTCGGATGCCAACCATGTGGAAGTGATCGCTTTCGCCGCCGACACGCGCGAAGACGTGAATGCCCTGCACGACAAGGTCGTGGCGGCCGGCTGCAAGGTGATCTTCGCCCCGCGCGAAATCGATGCGCCGGGCGGCGGCTATGCCTTCCGCTTCTTCAGCCCTGACGGCCTGCCTTTCGAGATTTCGGCCGATGTCGAAACGCTGGGCAAGCGGGCGATGGAGCGCTGGGAAGGCATGCCGGTGAAGATCAGCCACATCGTCATGCACTCGCCCGATCATCAGGCGCTGGTGGGCTTTTTCACCGATGTGCTGGGCTTCAAGGTGAGCGACTGGCTGGGTGATTTCATGTGCTTCCTGCGCTGCAACGAAGCCCATCACCGCGTCGCCATCCTGCCCGGGCCGCCGTGCCTCAACCATGTGGCCTACGACATGCTCTCGGTCGACGACATGATGCGCGGCGTCCACCGCCTGAAGCAGCGCGGCACCGATTTGCGCTGGGGGCCGGGTCGCCACACCGCGGGCAACAATACCTTCAGCTACTTCACGACGCCCGCCGGCTTCGCGGTCGAATATACGTCCGAGCTGGAGGAGGTCGATTTCGAGACGCACCAGCACAAGGTGCATATCCCCGGCCCGCAGGTCATGGACCAGTGGGGCATCGGCGTCGGCGGTCCGCAGACAATGCCGCATCCCGCGCCCGATGCGCGCCTGTTCCAGCCGGCGGACGCCTGATGAAGCGGGGCCTGTCGGTCGCGGCCCTTGCGGCCTGCGCTCTCGCGCTGGTCTCGGCCCGCGCGCCGGAGACGCTGACGACGCGCAACCGCGCGGTCGTGACCGATTTCGCCCGGCTCTTCTACACCGAGCGCAAGGTACGCGCGGCCTTCGAGCGCTACGTCGCGGCGGACTATATCCAGCACAACCCCGCGATCCTCGACGGGCGGGAGGCGGCGATCGCCATGCTGGAGCCGAAGTTCTCCGCGCCCGGCGCCTCGTTCGACGTGAAGCGGATCCTCGTCGATGGCGACATGGCGATGATCCACCTTCGCGGCCGCCCTTCGCCGGACAATCCCGGCGGGGCGGTGGCCGACATCTACCGCCTGAAGGACGGCAGGATCGTCGAGCACTGGGACGTGCTCCAGCCGATCCAGACGCAGACCGTCAATCCGCACCCCTATTTCTGATTACAGGAGCCCCCCTTGGCCCTCTTCGAATACTTTCCAAACTACATCTGGAATCTCTCGGTATCGATCGCGATGGAATCGGGCGCGCAGCTCGGTGAGATCATCGACATGTGCCAGCCGATCCGCGACGCGGCGGCAGGCGGCGCCGATGCCGGCACGCCGCAGTTCATGAAGGCCTGGGCGGCGATGGGCGACAAGCTGCTGGAACTCGCCGCCGAGGACGAGGCGAAGGGCCGCAAGTTTTCGGCCTCGAACAAGCTGGAGCGCGCCTCGCTCTACCTCATCACGGCAGAGCGGATGCAGGGCCACGGCCATCCCGGACGCAAGGAAACCTATGCCCGCGCACGCGCGGCGTTCGACCGCTCGACCGCGCTGGGCAAGCTGAACCGCGAACGGGTGGAGATTCCGCTGGAGGCAGGCACGATGCCGGCGCTGTTCACCCGCGCGCCGGGAGCAGGCCGCAAGCCGGTGGTGGTGTTCTGCAACGGCCTCGATAGCTGCAAGGAACTGCTCTACTGGACGCGCCTGCCGCAGGAACTGGCGCGCCGGGGCATCTCCACCCTCTGCGTCGACCAGCCCGGTTCGGGCGAGGCGCTGCGCCTGCAGGACCTGCCTGTCGATCCGCATTCGGAAAGCTGGGCGAGCAAGGCAGTGGACTGGCTGGAGCAGCAGGCGGATGTCGATCCGGCGCGCATCGGCATGACCGGCATCTCGCTTGGCGGCCATTTCGCGCCGCGCGCGGTGGCGTATGAGCCGCGCTTCGCCTCGGGCGCGGTCTGGGGCGCCAACCACAACTGGCGCGAAGTGCAGGACAAGCGCATGGCGCGCGAGGGCGAGAATCCGGTGCCGCATTACTGGGCGCACGTCCACTGGGCCTTTGGAGCCGAGGATCAGGACGATTTCCTGGCGAAGTCCGAAGCGATGAACCTCAATGGCCATATGGACCGCATCAAGGTGCCGTTCCTCGTCACGCACGGCGCCAAGGACCGCCAGATCAGCGTGGATTATGCCGAGGATCTCCACGACCAGCTCGTCAACTCGCCCCGCCGCGAGAAGGTGATTTTCACGCCCCGCGAAGGCGGTGTCGAACACGTCGGTGCCGACAACATGGCTTATGGCCGCGACCTGATTTCGGACTGGTTCGCCGAGACGCTCGGAGGAGAAACCGCATGACCCGCCGCTTTGTCGACCTCTCGATCTCGCTCTGCAACGACGTGGTCAGCGATCCGCCGTTCCTGAAGCCGGAGATCACGTACCAGACCCACATGGACACCGCGCCGGAGCTGGACATGTTCTTCCCCGGCGTCACCGCCGAGGACACGCCCGACGGCGCCGGTTTTGCCGCGTCCGAATGGGTGAAGCTGACCACCCACAGCGGCACGCACCTCGATGCGCCCTATCACTTCCACCCGACCATGAACGGCAAGGATGGAGAGCCAGAGCGTTCGATCACGATCGACGAAGTGCCGCTGGAATGGTGTTTCCAGTCCGGCGTGAAGCTGGATTTCCGCCATTTCCCCGATGGCTATGTGGTCACGGCGAAGGACGTGGAAGAGGAACTCGTCCGCATCGGCCATGACCTCAAGCCGCTCGACATCGTCCTCGTCAACACCGCCGCCGGCAAGGCGTTGGGGGAACCCAACTACGTCAATCGCGGCTGCGGCATGGGTTACGAGGCTACGATGTACCTAACCGAACGCGGTGTGCGCGTGACCGGCACCGATGCCTGGTCGTGGGATGCGCCGTTCAGCTATACCGCCGAAAAGGTGAAGGAAACCGGCGATACCTCGCTCATCTGGGAAGGCCACAAGGCGGGCCGCGACATCGGCTACTGCCACCTCGAAAAGCTGCACAACCTGGAAGTGCTGCCGGGGCATGGCTTCACCGTCTCGTGCTTCCCGCACAAGATCAAGGGCGCTTCGGCTGGCTGGACGCGCGCCGTCGCGATCTTCGAGGACTGACCATGCGTCTTGCCACGGTGGAAAACGGGCGCCCCGATGGTGCGCTGATCGTCGTGTCGCGCGACGGCGCGCGCTGGCTGGCGACGCCGGGGCTGACCCTGCTCTCCGCGATGGAGGACTGGGCCGCAGCCGAGCCTGCCTTGCGCAAGCTTGCGGACATGCTGGAGGCAGGCGGCGGCGGGACGCTCGACCCCGCCCGCCTTCGCGCGCCCTTGCCGCGGTCCTGGCAGTGGCTGGACGGATCGGCCTTCGGCACGCACGGCGAACTCATGCAGATCGCCTTCGGTCTGCCACCCGTCGATAGCGACCGGCCGCTGATGTACCAGGGGATGTCGGACCGCTTCCACGGCCCCCACGACCCGGTACCTTTCGCAGACCCCGCCCACGGCATCGATTTCGAGGGCGAATTCGGCGTGATCGTCGATCACGTGCCGATGGGGACGCCAGCCGCCGACGCGCTGAAGCACGTCCGGCTCGTCGTCCAGATCAACGACTGGTCGCTGCGCACGATCGCGCCGGTCGAGATGAAGACCGGCTTCGGCTGGGTCCAGGCCAAGCCCGCTTGCGCCATGGCGCCTTTCGCGGTGACGCCCGGGGCACTGGGCCCGGCTTGGCGGGACGGCCGGGTCTGCATGGACCTGCTGGTCGACCTCAATGGCCGGCGCTTCGGCGCGGCAAGCGGCGCCGCGATGGACTTCGGTTTCCACGACCTCATTGCCCATGCCGCCCTGACCCGCGATCTGGTCGCAGGCACGGTGATCGGGTCGGGCACCGTGTCCAACGCCGATTATGCGCGAGTGGGATCGAGCTGCATCTCCGAAGTCCGCGCCATCGAGATCATTCGCGACGGCAAGCCCGCCACCCCGTTCATGGTCCACGGCGACCGGGTCCGCATGGCAGCCTGCGACAGCACCGGCTGGATGCCCTTCGGCGTCATCGACCAGGCCGTGGTCCTGAAGGGAAGCCGGCCGGGCTGAGAGGCGCCCGGCGGCGGTATTCTTGCCGCTTGCAAACCATTACCTAAAAAGCGCAAGAATCCGTGCGTTCATTTGGCAATCGTTTTCCGCTTTCACGGGCCTTACAAGAACAGTCCTGCAAAAGAACCTCTTCGGTTGTAATTCCGGCGAGTCCGAAACTGACGCCTTTCTTCCACTCTATAAAGCCTGATGGATATCTCGTCCGGCTGGAATTCCCGCCGCTCGGGCGACAACTCAGGGGTGGGGGAATCCGAATGGAATGGTTCAAGGCCAACGCGCCGATCAGACTGAAATTACTTATCGCTTTCAGTAGCTTCGTCATCCTCGTCGGACTGTCGGGAGGCGCCGGGCTGCTGGTGGGCGAAAGTGCCGCGCACTGGGTGGCGCTGGGCGCGACCGCGCTGGCGGTGGTCCTGGCCGTGGCCTACCGCGAGGCGATCGCCGGGCCTTACGTCACCACCGTGGTGCGCATGGAGGGCCTGGCTTCGGGCGATCTCGATAGCCCGATCGAATTCACGCACTACCGCGACTGCGTCGGCCGCCTGACCCAGGCGATGTTCCAGTTCCGCGCGACCGCGCAGGCGGAAATCGCCTCGAACGGCGAGGCGCAGCGCAATTCCGCCGTCGTGCAGGGCATGGCCGAGAACTTCCGCCGCTTGTCCGAAGGCGACCTTTCCTGCGATATCGTCGAGGACTACCCGGCCGAATACGCCGCGCTCAAGGCCAGCTTCAACGAAGCCCTGGCCAGCCTGCGCGGCCTGCTCGGCTCGGTGAAGGCCAGCACCCAGAACAGCCTCACCGGATCGCGCGAGATCGCCCAGGCCTCCGAGGACCTGGCCCGCCGCACCGAGGGCAACGCCGCCAGCCTGGAGCAGACCGCCGCGGCGATCCAGCAGATCGACGACCGCCTGCGTGCCACGGCGCAGGCCGCCTCGCGCTCGCTCTCCACGTCGGAACAGGCGATGGGCGCGGTACTGGAAGGCCGGGCGCGCACGGACGCCGCAGTCCAGGCGATGAACCGCGTGAGCGATAGCGCCAAGGGCATCGACGGCGTGATCGAGGGTCTCGACAAGATCGCCTTCCAGACCCGCGTGCTCGCCATGAACGCGGCGGTAGAGGCCGGCCGGGCCGGCGATGCCGGGCGCGGTTTCGCGGTGGTGGCGGACCTTGTCTCGGCCCTCGCCATGCGCGCCGAAGAGGAATCGAAGCGTGCCCGCGACCAGCTGGGCGTGACCCAGACCGACATCGAGGCGGCGGTCGATGCCGTGGAGAAAGTGGACTCCGCGTTCGGCGTCATCTCCTCCTCTGGCGAGGAAGTGACCCGGCTTGCGGGCCAGATCGCCGCCGACAACGACGCGCAGGCCGCGGCGATCGGTGAAATCAATACGGCAGTGGGGGCCATGGACCACGCCACCCAGCAGAATGCGGCGATGGTCGAGGAAACCTCCGCCGCTGCTCGCAATCTGACCTCGGAAATCGCCGCACTGGCGGCCGAGGCCGATCGTTTCCGGATGGGACCGGCGACCCCGGGCCTGCGGCTGATCGCGCGCCACGGCTGAGCGGTTCCACCGCGGATACGCGAAGGCTCCCCGGTCGGTGCGACCGGGGAGCCTTTTTTCGTCAGCGCCGTATCAGTCAGATATTTATCAGCGCCAGGCCCCTATCAGCGCCAGGCCAAGCCGAGCGCCTTCTGGATGGCCACGTAATCCGATGTGAGCGCGGCGCGGGCCGTCACCAGGTTCTGCTCGGCGCTGCTGCGGTCGCGGCGGGCGTTGAGCATGGCGACGCGGGTGGCGGTGCCGGACTGGAAGCGCTGGTCGGTGAGGCTCTCCGCCATCGCCGCCTTGTCGCGCGCGCGGGCCAGCGCGGCCACGGTGATGCGGCCTTCACGGTAGCGCGCCAGCGAATCCTCGGCATCGCGCAAAGCGGTCAGCACGGTGCCGCGGTAGCGGGCCTCGGCCTCGTCGCGCACGGCTTCGGACTGGTGGACCTTGGCCTTGCTGCGGCCGAAGTCGAGGAAGCTCCAGCTCAGTTGCGGGGCGGCAAGGGCGGTGAAGTCGTCCAGCTTGCCAAGGTCGCTGATCTTGGTGCCGCCGATGCCGATCAGGCCCATGAACGAGAGGCGCGGGAAGCGCGCGGCTTCGGCCTGGCCGATCTTGGCGGTATCGGCGGCAAGCTCACGCTCGGCCGCGCGGATGTCGGGACGGTTGGCGATCAGCCGCGCGGGATCGCCCACGGGCACTGTCGCGGGCGGCAGCGGGATCTCCCCGGCGGCGGCCAGGGCAGCGTCGAGCGCGCCGGGTTCCTGCGCGGTCAGCACCGCCAGCGCGTTCATGTAGGCGTCGCGCTCGGCAGCGAGCGGGGCGATCTGGGCGCGGGCAGAGGCGAGCTGGCCTTCGGCCTGGGCCACTTCCATCGCGGTTGCGGTGCCGCGTTCGAGCCGCTGGCGCGTGAGGGTGAGCGCCTCTTCCTGCCAGGCGATCGACTGCTGGCCGAGCGCGATGCGCTGCTGACGGTCGCGCAAGTCGAGGTAGGACTTGGCGACATTGGCGGCGATGCTCACCTGTACGTCGGCCAGGCTGGCCTCGGCGCCCTCGATGCCGGCGCGCGCGGCTTCCACCGCACGGCGCTGGCCGCCGAACAGGTCGACTTCCCAACTGGCGTTGAAGCCCAGGTTGTAGAGGTTGAGGTCGGTGCCGCTGCTGCCCCCGCTGCTGTCGCTGCCGCCGCTGCTGTCGCTGCCGTCGCTGCTGCCGAAAGCCACGCCGGGGACATGGGCATGGGCGTACATGGCCGAGGCGCTGACCTTGGGCGCGAGGTTGGCGCGTTCCTCGCCCAAGGCGGCGCGGGCCTGGCGCAGGCGCGCCTCGCCGGCCTTGACGTCGGTATTGCCGGCCAGGGCGCGGGCGATCAGATCGTCGAGCAGCGGATCGCCAAGCGGCTTCCACCAGTCGGCGACCGGCGGCGCGGCCGTGACCGCACCGGCATCGGCGCGCACGAAGGCGGCGGCCGTGGCGCCGTCGGAGGCGGCCCTGGGCGGGCCGGCATAGTCGGGACCGACCGTGCAGCCGGCGAGAGTGGCCGTCAGAGCCCCGGTCATCAGGGGCAGCAGAAGGATGGAACGCATGGTTTTCCTCAATGTCCGGTCGCCAGCGGCGCATTCTTGGGCAGCGGGCGAAGGAACAGAACGAGCGGAATGACGAAGACGATGCCCACCGACATCATCCAGAACATGTCGGCATAAGTCATCGTCAGCGCCTGGATCTGGATGGTCGATTCCAGCGATCGCAGCACGCCCGGTCCCTGCGCGGCGACATAGTCCTGCACGGAGACCGAATTGGCGTTGAGCGTTTCTTCCAGGCGCCGGGCGTGGAGCCAGAGGCGCTGGTCCTGGATCACCGCGATGCCGGCCAGGGCGAAGGAACCGCCCAGGTTGCGCGCCGCGTTGTAGAGGCCCGAGGCATCGCCCGCCTCTTCCCTGGGCACCGAGCGGATCGCCGCCTGGTTCAGGAACATCATGCAGAACACCGTGCCCATGCCGCGCATGAGCTGGGATTCCACGAAGTCCGCGCCGTCGGAAAGCGGCGTCAGCCCGGTCTCCAGCAGGGCGCTCAGCGCCAGTACGGAGAGGCCGAAGCCGACGGAGAGGCGAATGTCGACGTTGCGGATCAGCCAGGGCGTAATCGGCATCATCAGCATGACCGGGATGCCCGAAAGCATCACCACCTGCCCCGATTGCAGCGAATTGTATCCGGCGATCGTCGAAAGGAACTGCGGGATCACGTAGGACGTGCCGTAGATCACCATGCCCACCACGGTGACCATGGCGACGACGCTGCCGAATTGCCGGTTCAGCAGGAGCTTGAGCTGGATCACCGGCTTGCGCGCGAAAATCTGGCCCAGCGCGATCAGCACCATCCCGAAGACCGATACCGCCGTCAGCGAGATGATGAGACCGGAGGAGAACCACTGCTCGCGCTCGCCTTCCTCCAGCACCACGGTCAGTCCGCCCAGGCCGAGGGCCAGGCCGAGAATGCCCATCCAGTCCGCCTCGCGGATGAGGCCGAGGTTGGATTTCTGGTGCGGGATGGCCACCAGCAGCAGCGTCGCCAGCGCGATGCCGACCGGCAGGTTGAGGAAGAAGGCATAGTGCCAGCTGACGTTCTCGGTCAGCCAGCCGCCCAGCACCGGGCCGACCACCGGCCCGAGCAGCGCGGTCGCGCCGAACAGGGCATTGCCGATCGGCTGCTGGGCGCGGGGCAATCGTGTCGCCACGATGGTCATGGCGGTGGGGATCAGCGCGCCGCCCGTGAAACCCTGGCCCACGCGGCCGACGATCATCATCGGCAGCGTGGTCGAAAGGCCGCACATGATCGAGAACAGGGTGAACAGCGCCGAGGCGACGAGCAGCAGGGTGCGAAGGCCCAGCAGGCGTTCAAGCCAGCCGGACAGCGGAATGATGACGATTTCGGCCACGAGATAGGCCGTGGCGATCCAGGTGCCTTCGGTACCGCTGGCGCCGATCTCGCCCTGGATCGTGGGCAGCGAGCTGTTGACGATGGAGACGTCCAGCGTCGCCATCAGCGCGCCCAGCGTGCCCGCGGCCACGGCCAGCCAGGCGGCGGCATCGGCGCGCTGCTCGGTTTCCGGCGGCGCCGGCGGTTCGGCCGGCGACCGGGCCGGGGACGAAACGGAAGCGGATCGGCTCACCGGTTATCGTCCCGGCGTGCCTTTTCCTGCTTGGCCACGGCGCCCTGGGTGCCCTTGGCGGCCAGGGTGTCGACCGTGACGGTGACCGAAAGGCCGGGCACGAGGACGCGGCGCGCCTCGGGTCCGGCGTCGATGGCGATGCGCACGGGCACGCGCTGGACGATCTTGGTGAAGTTGCCGGTCGCGTTCTGGGGCGGCAGCAGGGAGAACTGCGCGCCCGTGCCCGGCGAGATGGATTCGACGTGGCCGCGGATCCTGGTGCCGTCCAGCGCGTCCACCTGGATGGTCGCGGGCTGGCCGGCGTGCATCAGGCCGATCTGCGTTTCCTTGAAGTTGGCGGTGACGTAGAGCTTGGTCAGCGGCACCACCGACATCAGGCGGGTGCCGGCCTGCACGAACTGCCCGGTGCGCACGGTACGGTCGCCGATGCGGCCGTCGATGCTGGCCTTGAGCACGGTGGAGCCGACATTGACATGGGCGGCGGCCAGCTGGGCGCGGGCGGCTTCGCCCTGAGCCTCGGCCTGGCGGATCTGGGCCTTGAGCGAACCGATCCGGCGCTCGGCCGAAAGCACGGCGGCGCGCTGCGCATCGGCGGCGGCGCGGGCCTTGGCAGCCTGGTTCCGCAACGAGGCGAGCTGCTGCTTCGTCTCGGCGCCGCTGGCGGCCAGCGGGGCATAGCGAGCGGCCTCGCGCTCGGCGTAGCGGGCGTCTTCCTCGGCCGAGGCCAGCTGGGCGCGGGCCTGGGCGATGCCGGCTTCCTGCTCGCCGATGCCGGCGCGCACGTTATCGGCATTGGCCTTGGCGACGTCGATCTGCGCCTGGTACTGCTCCGCCTGGGCATTGTAGTCGCGCGGGTCGATGCGGACGAGCGGCTGGCCGGCCTTCACGTCCTGGTTGTCGCCGACGAGCACGTCCTCGACATAGCCGGAGATCTTGGGCGAAATGGTGACCGCGTCCGCCTGGATATAGGCGTCGTTGGTGTCCTGAAGGTACTTGCCCCGCGTTTCGTAGTGAAGCAGCCAGGCGCCGCCCGCGACGATCACCACCAGCACCCCGACGAACAGCGCACGGCGCACGCCCGGGCGCTTGAGCGCGGAAGGCCGATTCGCGGTTTCGGCTGCCGGGGAGGTGCCGGATTCGCTGTCGGGGGCATTCTGGGGACCTTCGTGCGACCCGCTCACATCGTTTGCCATCAATCGTTACTCATGCCTTATTGCTGCATCGCAGCAGTGATGGACATGCACTTGCACCCGCGCGGAGCATATGGCAATGGCATTTGATATGGTCCCACACTATTTCTCGACATGAGCATCCAGCAGGAAGTCCTCGAACAGATGCGCGATCTGCATCTGCGCATGCACCGGCTCTTCAATGACCGGATGCGGGCGCATGGGGCGTCGCTGGCGCAGCTCAAGCTGCTGTTGCTGATGGAAAGATGCGGCGCGATGCGTTCGACCGACATTGCCGACGCGCTGGGTCAGGCGCCGCGCACGGTAACCGAGGCGATCGACGGGCTGGAGCGGGATGGGCTTGTGGCGCGGAGCCCCGATCCCAGTGACCGGCGGGCGAAGCGGATCAATCTGACGGAAGCGGGGCGCGCGGTCATCCGCGAGGTGGAACCGCACCGGGATGCCTTCGCAGCGCAGTTTTTCGAGGTCCTGGGCGATGAGGACCTGAACACGTTCCTGTCTATCCTGAGAACCTTGAACGACCGGATGATCGAGATGGGCGCGCCCAGTACGCTCGACAACGGCGCGCTGGACAACCGGGGATCTCCGGAAGGTTCAGGCCAATCAGGTCAATAGCAGTATCGTCACGAGTGCGAGGCTACCGGAACAGCACACCGCAGCGCACAATACCTTGAACTCGCAGACGCAAAATACGGATTCCAGACGCTCCATATCGCTCTCCTATCGGTACCGCTCTTTGGCGGTTGCGCGCAGGATACCACTTCGGCGTCCGGGGAGGAAGAGAACATCGTTCTGCGGCGATGATTACCTGCACGAAATATGGGTTTATCGCCTGCGCGAAAAGTCCCGCCTTTCTAATCCTTCATTCCAGCGTTTGACGATGGCCGCGCGGGGCCGCTTGGGCTAAGGATGCCGGACCGGAGGCTGCATGGCCGCCGCGCCACATGATTTCAGGCCGACCCCGGCCTCATCGCCTCCTTTCGACCGCTTAGGCAGGGAACCGACCATGAAGCCGACTACGCTCACCCGCTTTCTGATAGAACAGCAACGGGAGCCCAATTCCGCCTGTCCCGCCGAACTGCGCCTCCTGATCGAGACCGTGGCCCGCGCCTGCAAGGTGATTGCCCAGGCGATCTCCAAAGGTGCCCTGGGCGACGTGCTCGGCAGCCTCGGTTCCGAGAACGTCCAGGGCGAAGTGCAGAAGAAGCTGGACGTGATCGCCAATGACCTCCTGGTCGATGCGAACGAGTGGGGCGGCCACCTGGCGGCCCTGGCCTCCGAGGAAATGGAGACGATCCACCGCATCCCGGGCCGGTACCCTAAGGGCGAATACCTGTTGCTCTACGATCCCATCGACGGTTCCAGCAACATCGACGTCGATCTCTCGGTGGGCACGATCTTTTCCGTGTTCAAGGCGCCGGAGGGTGCTTCGGGCCGTGAAGTGACCGAGGAGGATTTCCTCCAGTACGGCCGCGAGCAGGTTGCCGCCGGCTATGCCATCTACGGCCCGCAGACCATGCTGGTCCTGACCATCGGCAACGGCGTCTACGAATTCACGCTCGACCGCGAAGTGGGCGCCTGGCGCATGACCGACGGTCCGCTCCGGATCACCCCGGGCAATCCCGAAGTGGCGATCAACATGGCGCGCCGCAGCCAGTGGTCGCCCGGCATCTCGCGCTACGTGGACGAACGCGTGGGCTGCATCGACGGTCCGCTGGCCGGGCAGTACAACATGCGCTGGACCGGCTCGATGGTGGCCGACGTCCACCGCATCCTCAAGCGGGGCGGCGTGTTCCTCTACCCCTCGGACTACGCCAAGCCGGGCAAGGCGCGCCTGCGCCTGCTCTATGAAGCCAACCCGATGGCCATGCTGATCGAGCAGGCCGGCGGCGCGGCCACCGATGGACGCGAGCGTATCCTGGATGCAGAGGCCGTGGGCCTGCACCAGCGCATCGGCGTGGTCCTGGGCGATCCCGAGGAAGTGGCGAAAGTCCGCGAACTGTCGCTGGAAATGGATCTTCAGGCAGCCCCGGTCACCTGAAGTCCGCCAAAGGCATGAAAAAGGCCCCGGTCGCAGCAGCGGCCGGGGCCTTTTTCTTGGTGGGACAGCGGGTGGTTATCCGCGCTGGCTCATCTGGCGTTCGGCGCGCTGGGGCACCTGCGCCCGGTCATCGGCGTAAGGCATGATGAGCCGTCCGTCCGGTGCGGCGGTATATGTCGTCTGCGTCGGATAGGGGATGGAGATGCCCTCGGCCGCGAAACGCTTCATGATGGAGACCAGCAGGCGGTCGCGCAGCGGATGCGCCACCGACCAGTCCGCGCCGGGCACGTCGACCAGCAGCGCGAAATCGAGCGAGCTGGGGCCGAACGTCTCGAACCCGGCGCGCGCGGGCTTGCCGCCGACTTCCTCCACCAGTTCCCTCAGGATGCCGGGGATCCGTTCCAGCGTTTCCGCCGGGGTCTCGTAGGCGACGCCGATGGTGAAGGGCAGGCGGATGTGATCCCGCTTGGTGACGTTGAGGATCTCCGTGTCCAGCAGGTTCTTGTTGGAGATGATGCGCAGCTCGCCGGTATAGGCGCGGATGCGGGTGGATTTGAGGCCGATCGCCTCGATCACGCCGGTGCTGCTGCCGAAGCTGATCTGGTCGCCCTTGCTGAAGGGCCGGTCGAAGATGATGGCCAGCGCCGCGAACAGATCCGCGAAGATGCCCTGCGCCGCCAGGCCGATGGCGATGCCGCCGACACCGAGGCCCGCGACGAGGCCGGTCACGTTGACGCCCAGGTTGTCCAGCAGGACCACCGTGGCGACCGCGAAGACCACCACGCTCACCAGCAGCCGGATCAGGCCCATGGCATTGATGATCGTCTCGCCCTGGAAGTGCTCGCTGGCGGTCTTGTGCTCGATCGTGCCGAGAATGAACTCGCGCGCCCAGATCGCGCCCTGCAGGACGGCGGCGATGGTGAACAGGAATGTCACCAGCCGGTCGAGCGCGGGCGGGGTCTGGGCATAGTTGTCGACCACCTTGATGGCGGTCATGACGATGAAGTAGTTGGTGGTCTTGGTCACCACCCGGCCGACCACCGTCAGCCAGGCGCCGCGCGACTGGCCGGGGCGGCAGAGGCGGTTGCCCAGCCGCCGCAGCGCGTAGAGCGCCGTGACGATGCCGATGGCGATGGCACCGGCGATGATGATCTGCAGCCAGTAGGTCTGGAACCAGTTTACCGTGGCATTGGTCAGATCGTGGATCTGTGCCTGCACGTCAGGGGGAGCATGCCGGGCCGAAGCGGCTGTGGACGTGGAGGCGGCGGGGGTGGGGGTGCTTGCAGCCATCAATACTCTTCGTTCTGCTGAGCGCATCGGCGGGCCGCTCCGCGTGACGGGGCGATCCGGCCGACCAGGCGACCCACGACGCCCTGCGTCCTGTGCGGCGCAGGCTCGGCGCAGGATGGTTCAACGATCGTGCCGGCGGGATTGTTCCCGGCCGCGCGACGCCCCGAGTAGAGAGGTGCGGCGGGCTGCGTCAACCGCGGGGGGCGAGCGGGAGGGGGCAGCGCCGCCCTCCGCCCTCGGCCCCCGTCGCCCGCTCCGCCCGCCCCGCCGCCGCGAGCCGGCCCGGCGGGCACCCGGCGCCCATTCGCGCGTTGGCGGCGAAGGGGGATCTTTCCTCAAGGAGGCCGCGCCGATGCCAGAGCCGTTTCCCGAAGATCGTCTCGTCTTCGTTCCCGACGATGTCGACCTCTCGCGCTCGCCGCTGGCGGGCCATCTCGATGCCGAGACTTACGTGCTGGGCGCCTTCAATCCGGGCCTCACCCGGCTGCCGGGCGGCAACCTGCTGATGATGGTACGCGTGGCCGAGGCGCTGCGCGATCCGATCCGGGACGGCCATGTCCACGCTATCCGCTGGGAGGGCGAGGAAGGCGAACCGGGCGGCTATGTGCTGGATGCCTGGCCGCTCGAACACGCCGACACCGCCGATCCGCGCAAGTTCATGCTGCGGGGCGGTGGCTGGAAGGTCATGGCCCTGACCTCGCTGTCCTGGCTCTTGCCGGTGGAA
Organism: Novosphingobium sp. PhB55; assembly: GCF_004368805.1. Taxonomy (NCBI): domain Bacteria; kingdom Pseudomonadati; phylum Pseudomonadota; class Alphaproteobacteria; order Sphingomonadales; family Sphingomonadaceae; genus Novosphingobium; species Novosphingobium sp. PhB55. The sequence continues at coordinate 144,919 of NZ_SODQ01000002.1, forward strand.
CTCGACGCCGCGGGGTTGGAAGTGGTGGCCGTCCATTACGACCGCGCCGTGGCGCCGCGCAGCAGCCTCCAGTGCTACGGCGTGGAGGACGCGCGGATCAGCAAGGTGGGCGAGGGCTGGCTCATGACCACGTGCTCGGTCAGCCCGGAGCGCCACTCCACCACGCTCTACAGTTCGGAAAACGGGCTGGACTGGCAGTTCGAGGATATCGTGCTGGACCACCAGAACAAGGACATGCTGATCTTCGAGGGGCTGATCGGCGGGCACTACTGGGCGCAGACGCGGCCGCTGGGCGATCTCTACTTCGCGTATCCGCCCGGCAGCGAATGGCGCGCGGGACCGTCGATCAACCTGGCCCATTCGCCGGACGGGCTGTTCTGGAAGCCCTGCCGCCGCCCGGGCATCCGCCCCCATGCCGCCACGGTCGCCACCGCGCGCATGGGCGGCGGCGCGCCGCCGGTCCTGACCGACGAGGGCTGGCTGACGCTCTGGCACGGGGTCGAGCCCAAGGAGATCGTCGGCATCTATCGCACGTACTGGTCGATTCTCGACCGGGAGGATCCCTCCCGCGTATTACGGACGGACGACCGGCCGTTGATCGAGGCGAACCCGGACCTGACTCACCCGCTGGAAGCCCAGATGTACCTGCGCGACGTTGTTTTCACGACGGGAATCGCGGACGCGGGCGATCACTATGTCGTGGCCTCGGGCGAGGCCGATCTCGCCTGCCGCATCACCCATGTTCCCAAGTCGCGTTTCCGGGCGGGATGAATGCGACGAACGGAGCGCCGCGCGGCGGAACCGGCCCTCTTTTCGCGGTTTAGGCAGCGCAGAACGGTTCCGATGAAGAGGGGCGAATGGTTAGCGCGAACATCGAAGGTCATGCCGGTACGGTGCTGTCGATCATCCTGGCGGGGGGCCGGGGCAGCCGTCTCCACGACCTGACCGATCACGAGGCGAAACCGGCCCTGCCGATCGGGCCGCACGGGCGCCTGATCGACTATACCCTGGCCAATGTCGTCAATTCCCGGTTGGGAGAGACGATGGTGCTGACCCAGTACCAGCCCGATACGCTTCACCGCCACCTTCTGGACAGCTGGCAGGCCGAAACCGCGCAGCCGGCCATCTCGATCCTCGATGGCGCCGATTTCGGTCCTTACGAGGGCACGGCGGCCGCCGTGGCCTGCATCGCCGACGAGATCGACCTGGTCGCGCCGCGCCATGTCGTGATCCTGGCGGGAGACCATCTCTACCAGATGGACTATCGGCCCTTCGTGGAACGCCACATCGCCGCCAGGGCCGAAGTCACCGTGGGCGTGGTCCATGTCCCGCGTGACCAGGCCTCGGGCTTCGGCGTGCTGGAGGCGGATGCCGATCACCGGATCACCGCCTTCGTCGAAAAGCCCGTGATCGCCCCTGCCGCGCCGGACCGGCCGGACCACGCGCTGGCCTCCATGGGCATCTACGTCTTCGAATGGTCGCTGCTGCGCGACCTGCTGAAGGAGATCGAAGGCACCGTGGCCGATCTCGACTTCGGCAAGCACATCATTCCCGCGCTCGTTTCCTGCGGCACCGCCTATGCCTATGCCCTGCCCGGAAGGCAGGGGCGCGAGCCCTTGTGGCAGGACCTCGGCACGCTGGACGCCTACCACGCGGTGCAGCGCCACCTGCTGGACGGGTCTCTGGCGCTCGACCCCGCCTGGCCGGTGGAGCATCCCGTCCATCACGGCGTGGGAGACCGCCGCGCCATCGGCTTCGGGTCCACCTTGCGCAATGTCGTGCTGCTGCCGGGCGCGCGGATCGGGCGGGCGGTGACGATCTCGAACGCCATCGTGCTGGCCGACGCGGTGATCCCGGACGGCTTCGATCTCGATGCCGAACTGGCCGAGAGCGGCAAGTGGTGCACCATCTCGGAAGGCGGCATCCGCGTGATTTCCGCCAGGGCGCTGCAGCGGCTCGCCTCGCGGCGGCGGCGCGCCAATGAGGTGGCCCCGATCAAGGCCATCCAGCAGCCGGGCCAGATGACCGGCCAGAAACCGGATCAGCGTCCCCGCATGGCCGAAGCCATGCCCGTCTCCTTCTTCTGAAAGGGACTTCCATGTCCGCCGAGACGCCTTTCGCCTTCGCCAAGCCGGAGCGGCAGCAGCACGAACTGGGCGCGGATTTCACCGGGGAAGGCACGCATTTCGCGATCTTCTCGGAAAACGCCGAAGCTATGGAGCTTTGCCTCTTCTCCGAAGATGGCGAAGAGGAAGTCGCCCGGCTGGAAATGCCCAGCCGGGAAGGCTCGATCTTCTCGGGCTACCTTCCGGACGTGAGGCCCGGCCAGCTTTACGGCTACCGCGCCCACGGGCGCTACGAGCCGGAGCAGGGCCACCGCTTCAATCCCAACAAGCTGCTGCTCGATCCTTATGCGCGCGAGATTGCCGGCAGCCTGCAATGGGACGATGCGCTCTGGGGCTACGACCTCTCGACCGGGGACGACCTGACGTTCGACGGCCGCGATTCCGCGCCGTTCATGGTCAAGGGCGTGGTGCAGGATCCCGACTTCGACTGGGAGGGCGACAATTCGATCCGCCGCCCCTGGGGCGAAACGCTGGTCTACGAGGCGCATGTCCGCGGCCTGACCATGAGCCACCCGGACGTGCCGGAGGAACTGCGCGGCACTTATGCCGGCATGGTCAGCGCGCCGATCCTCGACCACTTGCAGAAGCTGGGCGTCTCGGCGATCGAACTGCTGCCCTGCCAGTTCTTCCTCGACGACCGCATCCTGCTGGACAAGGGCCTGTCGAACTACTGGGGCTACCAGACGCTGGGCTACTTCGCGCCAGAGCCGCGCTATCTCGGCCCGATCCGCGGCAAGCCCGGCGGCGGTTCCGTGGCGATCCGCCAGTTCAAGGCCATGGTGAAGCGTTTCCACCAGGTCGGCATCGAAGTCATCATGGACGTGGTCTACAACCACACTGCCGAAGGTTCGGAGCGCGGGCCCACGCTCTGCTTCCGCGGGCTGGACAACGCCAGCTACTACGCCCTCTCGCCCGAAAACCCGCGCTACAGCTTCGACCAGACCGGTACCGGCAATACGCTGAGCGTGGCCAATCCGATGGTCATCCGCATGGTGCTCGATTCGCTGCGCTACTGGGTGCAGGCCATGCACGTCGACGGTTTCCGCTTCGACCTGGCCTCCACGCTGGGGCGCGAGGCCCTGGGCTTCGACCGCGAAGGCGGCTTCTTCGACGCGATCCGGCAGGACCCCATCCTCTCGGGCGTCAAGCTGATCGCCGAGCCGTGGGACGTGGGCAGCGGCGGCTACCAGGTCGGCGGCTTCCCTTATCCCTTCCGCGAATGGAACGACAAGTTCCGCGACACCGCGCGCGGGTTCTGGCGCGGCGATCCGGCGCTGGTGGGCGATCTTGCCAACCACCTGATCGGCTCGCCCGAACAGTTCAACCACTCCGATCGCGGGGCGACCTCCTCGGTCAACTTCCTGGCCGCGCATGACGGCTTCACGTTGCTGGACACCGTTTCCTACAACGACCGCCACAACGAGGCGAACGGCGAGGGTGGGGCCGACGGCCACGATAACAACCTGTCCGACGACATGGGCGCCGAAGGGCCGACCGGGGACGAGGGCATCAACGCCGCGCGCGCCGCGCGCCGCCGCGCCATGCTGGCGACCCTGCTGCTGAGCCAAGGCGTGCCGATGATCCTGGCCGGGGACGAATTCGGCAACAGCCAGAACGGCAACAACAACGTCTACTGCCAGGACAACGAGACCGCGTGGATCGACTGGGCGGGCAAGGACGACGCGCTGCTGGCGTTCACGGCCCGCATGGTGGGCTTCCGCCGCGACCATCCCGTGCTGTCGCAGGACAATTTCCTGAACGGCGAGCCGGCCGAGGACGGCCGCGTCGAGATCGCCTGGCACCAGCCCGACGGCCGCGAGATGGACGGCGAGCTGTGGGAGCAGGCGGAACTGCGCGTCCTTGGCTTCTTCCTGACCTATTCGGCGCAGGAAGCCTTCGTGGAAGGTGAGCGGCCGCTGTTCATCGTGCTCAATGCGGGCGACGAGGTGACGTTCACCCTGCCGGACCACAATGGCATCGCCCGGTGGCAGCGCGTGCTCGATACCGCGCGGCCCGATGCGTTCGAGCCCGAGCCGGTGGAAGGCGAGGCTGCCATCGTTCCCGCGCACAGCGTCTGCGTCTTCGCGCCGGAGTGACCGCCATGCCGCTGCCGGCTTCGGCCCGTTTCGCGAAGTCCTGGGGCGCGGAGCCGCTTCACGACGGCCGCTGGTGCTTCAGCCTCTGGGCGCCCGACGCGCAAGGCGTCTCGGTGGCGCTGGCGGCGGGCCTGATCCCGCTGGAGAATGAGGCGGACGGCTGGTGGAGCATAGAGGCCGCCGCGGCGCCGGGCGAAAGCTATCGCTTCCATGTCGACGGCACGGCTTATCCCGACCCGGCGGCGCGGGCGCAGGAAGGCGATGTGCATGGGCCTTCGCTGCTGGTCGATCCGCAGGAATTCGACTGGCAGAACGACTGGGACGGCCTGCCGTGGAGCGAAGCGGCGGTCTACGAACTGCATCTGGGCACATTCACCGAGGAAGGCACTTTCGCCGCCGCCGCCAGGGCGCTGCCGCGCCTGCGCGATCTGGGCGTGACCCTGGTGGAACTGCTGCCGGTGGCGCAGTTCGACGGGCGGCACGGCTGGGGCTACGACGGGGTGCTGCCTTATGCACCGCACAATGCCTATGGATCGCCCGACGATTTCCGGCGCTTCGTGGATGCGGCGCATGGGCTGGGCATGGGCGTGCTGCTGGACGTGGTCTACAACCACCTCGGCCCCTCGGGGAATTACCTGTCGGCCTGGTGCCCCTCGTTCTTCCATGCCGAGCGCAGCTCGCCCTGGGGGCAGGGCATTGCCTATGAGACCCCGGCGGTGCGCGACTATTTCCTGGAGAACGCGCTCTACTGGCTGACCGAATATCGGCTCGACGGGCTGCGGCTCGATGCGGTCCATGCCATCGAGGACCATTCCGACCGGCACTTCCTCGACGAACTGGGAGAGCGGGTGCGCGCCGCGGACTGGGGGCGGCCGATCCACCTCGTTACCGAGGACGAGCGCAACCTGGCGCGCTATTTCGCGCCGGATGCACCGTTCGACGCGACCTGGAACGACGACTGGCACCATGCCGTCCATTGCCTGCTGACCGGCGAGGACGAGGCCTATTACGCGCCTTTCGCGGTCGATCCGCTGGCCGATATCGAGACGGCGCTGCGTGACGGCTATGTCGAACAGGGCCAGCAGCGCCCGGCCGCCAAGGCGCCGCGCGGAGAGCCTTCCGCCGCGCTGCCGCGCACGGCTTTCGTGAACTTCCTGGGCAATCACGACCAGGTCGGCAACCGCGCGCGGGGCGAGCGGCTGCACCAACTGGTGGCGGACCGCACGGCGCTGCGCGTGGCGAGTGCGCTGACCCTGCTCGCGCCCTTCGTGCCGATGATCTTCATGGGCGACGAGTTCCTGACCGATGCGCCTTTCCTGTTCTTCGCGGACTTCACCGGCGACCTTGCCGAAGCCGTGCGCAAGGGCCGTGCCGCGGAATTCGCGCAGTTCAAGGCGTTCGGCGGCGAAGTGCCCGACCCGATCTCGCCCGAGACGTTCGCGGCCTCCCGGATCGGCCGTCCGCGGCGCCAGGAGCAGCGGGAGCACGAACGGTTCCTGAGCGAACTGCTCTCCCTGCGCCGGGCTCATGTGATGCCGCTGCTGGCGGCGAACCCGGCGCCCATCGCCGCCGTCCGGCGCGAGGGCGCGGCGATCGAAGCCGTCTGGGACTTCGGCGAGGCACGCCTCTCGCTGCGTGCCTGCCTGGGTGATGCACCGTTCACGCCGCACGGCGATCCCCTGCTGGTGCTGACCGGCCCTGACAGCCCCTTCGCCTTCTCCGCCGCTCTTCTTCCGGATCGACATACATGAGCTTCCCGCCCGCATGGATCGCCACCTACCGCCTGCAACTGCGCGGCGGCGTGGGGTTGGAGCAGGCGCGCGCCCTGCTGCCGTGGCTGGTGGAGCTGGGCGTGAGCCACCTCTACCTCTCGCCGTTGTTCCGGGCGGCCTCCGGCTCCACCCACGGCTACGACGTGATCGATCCCAATACCGTGGATCCCGTGCTCGGCGGTGAGGCGGCCTTCGTGGCGCTTTGCGACGCCGCGCGTGCGGCGGGCATCGGCGTGGTGCTGGACATCGTGCCCAACCACATGGCCTTCACGCCGGAAAACCCCTGGATCGCCGACATCATGCGCCACGGCCGGGGCAGCCAGTTCGCGCGGGTGTTCGACATCGACTGGGACAAGGGCCCGCTGCACTTCCCGGTGCTGGACGGCATGGTCGAGGACGTTCTCGATGCCGGCGAGATCGCCGTGACGGGCACCGTGCAGGACCCGGCGCTGGCGATCTACGGCCAGCCCTATCCCTTGCGCGAGACGCCGCTGGCCCGGCGTCTGGTCGAGGAAGGCGGCCTGGATGCGCCGACCCTGGCGGCCCTTCTGTCGGAGCAGTGGTGGTCGGTGGGAGACTGGCGCGAGACGGCCGAGGCGATCATCCACCGCCGGTTCTTCAACATCACCAGCCTGATCGGCGTGCTCCAGGAGGATGCCGGGGTGTTCAGCCTCACGCACCGCTGGATCACCGAGCAGGTACGCGCCGGGCGCATCCAGGGCCTGCGGGTCGACCATATAGACGGGCTGGCCCGCCCCGCCGGCTATCTGCGCCGCCTGCGCGATGCCGTGGGCAGCGTGCCCGTCTGGGTGGAGAAGATCGTCAAGGAGCACGAGGAAATCCCCGCTGCCTGGCCGATAGAGGGCATGAGCGGCTACGAATTCATGGCGCCGGTGACGCAGCTCCTCACCTCCGCTCCCGGCCTGTCCGCCATGCGCGAGGCGGCCGCGGGCGCCGTGCCGGCCGATACTCTGGCCGAAGTGCGCGCCGTCCGCAGCGAATTGCTGTCCGGCGCGCTCTCGCCCGAACTGCGCCGCGTCACCGAGGCGGCGATGAGCGCCCTTGCCGCGCCGCGCAGCCAGGGTTCCAGGCTGGCCGGGGCCGTGGCGGGCCTGGCGCTCGTCTGGCCGGTCTACCGCTCCTACAGCGCTGACGGCCTGCCGCTCGATCCGGCGCTGGAGGCGCTGCGGGACGATCTGACCGGGCCTCTGCTGGACTTGCTGGGTGCGGCGAACGGCAGCGATGCCGCCCGCAACTTCGCGGCCCGGTTCGAGCAGCTGACCGGCGCGCTCACGGCCAAGTCGGAGGAAGACACGGTGTTCTTCCGCGCCGTATCCTACCTGCCGTTCTGCGAAGTGGGCGGTGAACCGGACCTCGCGCCGATCGGCACCGATACGTTCGCCCGGCGCATGCAGGCCCGTGCCGAACGGACGCCGCTGGCACTCGATGCCCTTTCCACGCACGACACCAAGCGCTCCGCCGACGCGCGCGCGGCTGTCATCGCCCTGGCGCGCTTTCCCGATCTTGCGCGCACCTTCTACGAGGACGCGCGGAGCCGGGCGGCGCAGGCCGGACTGCCGGAAGGCTGGGGCATCTATGCGGTGCAGACGGCGCTGGCCATGCGCGGGGTGCCCGATGCCGAGCGCCGCATCACCGATCACATGGCCAAGGCCCTGCGCGAGGCGAAGGACCTCTCCCGTCACGAAGCGCCTGACGAAGACGCCGAAAGCCGCGCCGCCGCGCTCTGCACCGCGTTGCTGCAGGATCTGGAGAACCCGGCCTACTGGCCCGAGCAAGCCGAACCTGCCTATCGCGCGGCGCGGGAGGGCGCGATTCTGGCTCAGGCGGCATTCCAGCTGACGGCGCCGGGTATTCCCGACATCTATCAGGGCACCGAGTGGACCGCGGTGGCGCTCACCGATCCCGACAATCGCCGTGCGATAGACTGGGACGGCGGCGGTAATGGCGGAACCCGGGACGGCCTTTCCGCGCGCAAGCTCGCTCTCACCCGGCAACTGCTGGCAGAGCGCAAGGCCGATCCCGAGCTGTTCGCGCGGGGCAGCTATGCGCTGCGCGAAACCGCGCAAGGCTGGACGGTAACGCGCGCGCTGGAGGATCGGCGGTTCACTTTAGACATCGCGTTCTAGCGGCGGCCGGCGGGGACGGAAGGAGGGCGGGCCGCACCCGCGCTCCTTCCTGACGATCTCAACTGCCCACGATGATCCCGCCATTGGGATGCAGCACCTGCCCGCTCATGTAGCTGGCGTCCTCGCAGGCCAGGAACAGGAATGAGGGCGCCACTTCATTGGGCTGGCCGGGGCGGCCCATGGGCGTATCCTCGCCGAAATGTTCGACCTTTTCCGGGCTGGCGCCGCCGCAGGGGTTGAGCGGGGTCCAGATCGGGCCGGGCGCCACGGCGTTGACGCGAATGCCCTCGGCCACGAGGTTCTCGGACAGCGAGCGGGTGAAGGCGGTGATCGCGCCCTTGGTGGCGCTGTAGTCGAGCAGTTCCTTGCTGCCCTTGTACATCGTCACGCTGGTGCAGTTGATGATGCTGGCGCCGGGCTCCAGATGCGGCCGGGCGGCCTGGGTCATGAAGAACATGCCGAAAATGTTGGTCTGGAACGTGCGGCGAAGCTGGTCTTCGGAAATGTCGGTGATGTCCTTGTCGGGGTGCTGCTCGCCCGCATTGTTCACCAGGACGTCGATCCGGCCGAAGGTCTCGACCGTCTGGCGGATCGCCAGTTCGCAGGCATCGGGAGAGCCCACGTCGGCACGGATGGTGATGGCGCGGCGGCCCTCCGCCTCGACGATCCGCTTGGTTTCGGCCGCATCGTCGTCCTCCAGCAGGTAGACGATCGCGACGTTGGCGCCCTCGCGCGCAAAGAGCGCGGCCACCGCGCGGCCGATGCCGCTGTCAGCGCCGGTGACCATGGCCACCTTGTCCTTCAGCCGGTCCGAACCGGGATAGCGGGGCTGCCACTCGGGCTTGGGTTCGAGCTGGCTCTCATGGCCGGGCAGGGCGTCTTCATGGATCATTTCCTCGATGTCGGCCATCGGCTCGCTCCTCGTCTTGTCATGTCCCGTCCGTCCTGAGCCAACGTGGCAGGCAGCCTGCGGTTTCAGGGGCAGGGCGGTGTGCGACGTACCGTTCGGCGGGCCGGGCCAGATGCGGCGGCGCTTGATCCATGTTGGTCAGGTCATGTCGGACGCCGCACGCCGCGCACCATTTCCTCGATCCAGGCGATCAGCAGGTTGTTGTAGCCCTTGCGCTGGCTCTCGTCCTTCAGCGCATGGTCTGCGCCCTTGAGCACGCGGTAGCTTAGCGAGCGGCTGTTGCGGAACGCCGCCATGTAGGAGCTGATCGCCGGGTGCGGGACGTAGTCGTCGAATTCCGATTCCACGATCAGCACGTCGCCGGCGAAGCGTTCGCAGGCGGCGAGGGCGCGGTCCTGATGGCCGGTGCGGAAATGGCTGCGGTAACGGTCGATCTCGGCGCGGTCGAGCAGGGCCTTGGGCACGTCCCAGTGGCTGTCCGGGTAGAGCGCGGGCACGCGCAGCGCCAGCCAGGACACCGGCCGCTCGGCGGTGAGCAGGGTGGCGAGGTAGCCGCCATAGCTGGTGCCGACCACGGCGATGGCGGACGCGTCGATCCCCTCCTGCCGGGCCAGGAAATCGTAGGCGGCCAGCACGTCGGCCAGACCGTCCGAACGGGTGACGCTGTCCCGCTGGTCGTCGTGGCGGGCATGGCCGCGCAAGTCGAAGGTGAAGCAGATGCAGCCGAGCTGGGCGATCTCCTCGGCGCGGACCAGATCCTGCTCCTGGCAGCCGCCCCAGCCGTGGATGAACAGCACCCCGGGGGTGAGCTTGGCCGGGGTGAGGACCGTGCCGTCGATGGTTTCGTCAGCGACGGTCAGGGTGACGGGACGGGCGGATTTCATGCGTTCACCATTCGTTGGGCACCCTCTCGTGGGGTAGGGCCGTTCAGCAGGATCAGTCGAGGATTTCGGCGTACTTGGTCAGCGGACCGGCCACCGGGTCCACGCCGCTGTAGTACACCGCCGCGCCGGGCGGGGCGGCGTCGACCGCTCCGTAGATCTCGACGGTGGCACACGTCACCCCGGCGCGTTCGGGATGGGCCTGGAGATATTCGAAAGCGGCGATTTCCGCGCCGGTCGCGCCGCCGATCCGCCAGCTTTGCTCCAGCACGCCGATGCGGGTGGTGCCGTCGGCGGCCCGCCCTTCGGCGACGTCGTAATTGCGGCGCGAGGCGAAGAGGCCGGGATAGGCCGCGAACACGGCCTCGTCGTAGGCATGGGCCTTGGCCACGGCCTCGGCCCGGTCATGGCGGAGAAGTTCGCGGCCCAGTTCCGCGAACCCGCCCCGCACCACATGGAGCTGCGATCCGCCATAGGCGACGTCCCCGGTATTGTTGCGTGTCAGCCGCTGCATGCCCCAATAGGCGAGCGAGCCACCGGGCAGCGCCACCACGCCGACGCTGAAGGTCTCGACTTCGGCCAGGTTCTCCTCGATCACCAGTCCGTCGCTTTCCAGCCGCGCCGGATCGATTTCCGCCAGTGCCGCGTCCAGTTCCGCCGGGGTGGACACGACCGTCTGGCCCTGCCCGCTGGTGGCCTCCACTTCCTTCAGCCGCACCGCGCCCTCTGGCAGCATCAGGCGCCCGGCGCGGCGGGCGTCTTCCACGGCGAAGGCGGTATAGCCGCGCAGCACCGCGTCTCCCAGGTTGGCCGCCAGCGCCGCGCACCAGCCTTCCGGCGCGCGGGCATCGGGAGAGACTAGCCCATGACTGATCGCCTTGGTGGCCACGAAGCGGGCGGGCACGGCGCCGCCGAAGAACTGCGAATCGCGGGTAATGCCCAAGGCGTGCGCCTCTGGCACCAGCAGGGTGTCGCGCGGCACGAAGTAGCGCTCGCCGCTGCCGCGCAGCGTCATCCAGCCGGGCTGGTCCGAGAGATCGGCCTCGGCAATGGCGGCGATGCGCCGCGACGCCTCCAGCCATGTCGCCTGATCGTGCTCGTTGGCGAAAGGTTCGTCGGGCGGCGGCGTGGCCAGGATCCCGGCTCCAGAGCGAATTTCCGTCACGTCGCACCATCCTCGCATCAGCGTTCCAGAACGGTTGAACGCCCGAGCCCGGCCCGAGGATGCAGCCTGCCCCCGCGCCGCCGGGCCCAGGGCGGCTTCGGCGCGCCTGGCCCCGCGCGCAATCGGTCTTGACAACGCCTGCCGATCTGCCAATTGGTAGCGCTATCACTGTAAGAAACATGGGAGGGGGAAATCGTGACGAATCCCGATACTGCATGTCGTTGATGCCTGCCGACTGGACTGCCGGTACCTTCCTGGGCCGTGCCGATTTCGGCGAAGGGCCGAGCCCGATCCTCGTCGTTCGCGGCGAACTGATCGACATGTCCGCCGTGGCCCCCACCGTTTCGGCGCTGGTCGAGGCCGGCGATTTCTCCGGTCAGGGCGGCAAGAACCTCGGCGCGTTCGACGCAGAGGCGGTGAACCTGCTCTCCCCGGTCGACCTCCAGTGCGTGAAGGCCTGCGGCGTCACTTTCGCCACTTCCGCCATCGAGCGCGTGATCGAAGAGCGCGCGCGCGGTGACTGGAGCGCTGCCGCCGCCATTCGCGAACGCCTGGAATCGCGCATCGGCGGCCAGATCCGCTCGGTCGTGCCCGGCTCCGAAAGCGCGGCGCAGCTCAAGGCCGCGCTGATCGAGGACGGCCTCTGGTCGCAATACCTCGAAGTCGCCATCGGTCCCGATGCCGAAGTCTTCACCAAGTCGCCGGTGCTCTCCACCATGGGCGTCGGTGCCGAGATCGGCGTGCGTTCGGATTCGAGCTGGAACAACCCCGAGCCCGAGATCGCCCTGCTGGTCGGCAGCGACGGCCAGGCCGTGGGCGCCACGCTGGGCAACGACGTCAACTTGCGCGATTTCGAGGGCCGCTCGGCCCTGCTGCTGGGCAAGGCCAAGGACAACAACGCCTCCTGCTCGCTCGGCCCGCTCGTCCGCATTTTCGACGAGAGCTTCACCATCGATGACGTGCGCGTCGCCGAAGTGCGCCTCTCGATCACCGGCGAGGACCAGTTCGTGCTGCGCGGCACCAGCAACATGGCGGAAATCAGCCGCGATCCGCTGGACCTCGTGCGCCAGACCCTGAGCGAACACCAGTACCCGGACGGCTTCGTGCTGTTCCTCGGCACGCTCTTCGCGCCCGTGCAGGACCGCGACGAGGAAGGCCGCGGCTTCACCCACAAGGTCGGCGACGTCGTCACCATCGAGAGCGACAAGCTGGGCCAGCTCCAGAACCGCGTCGTCACCTCGCGCGATGCCGCGCCGTGGAAGAGCGGCATTGCGGCGCTCTACGCCAACCTGCTCGCGCGCGGGCTTCTCAAGGCTTGAAGATCACATCCATGACCAACCATTCCGCCATCTATCCCAGCCTCAAGGGCAAGCGCGTGGTCATCACGGGCGGCGGCACCGGCATCGGTGCGGGCCTTGTCGAGGCTTTCGTGGCCCAGGGCGCGCAGGTCGCCTTCGTGGACATCAACGCGGCGGCCGGCGAAGCGCTCTCCACCGCGCTGCCGGGCACGCATTTCCGCACGTGCGACCTTCGCGACCTTGAAGCGACCGCCGCCACCCTGGCCGAGCTTTCGGGCCTGCTGGGCGGTGTGGACGTGCTGCTCAACAATGCCGCCAACGACGATCGCCACACGATCGACGACGTGACGCCCGCCTATTGGGACGAGCGCATGGCCACCAATCTGCGCCACCAGTTCTTCGCGGCGCAGGCAGTGGTTCCGGGCATGAAGGCGCAAGGCGGCGGCGTGATCCTGAACTTCGGTTCGATCAGCTGGCACCTCGGCCTGCCCGACCTGGTGCTTTACCAGACCGCCAAGGCGGCCGTGGAAGGCATGACCCGCGCCATGGCGCGCGATCTGGGCGCGGACAATATCCGCGTCAACACGATCGTGCCGGGCAATGTCGACACCCCGCGCCAGAAGCAGTGGTACACGCCCGAGGGCGAGGCCGAGATCATGGCCGCGCAGTGCCTGAAGGCGCGCATCCAGCCTGCCGACGTCGCCGCGCTCTGCCTGTTCCTGGCCTCGGACGACGGCGCCATGTGCACCGGGCACGACTACTTCGTCGATGCCGGATGGCGCTGACGTGACGCCGGAATCCGTCCTCTCCATCGGCGCCACGCTGGGCGAGGGGCCGGTCTGGACCGGCGACCGCCTGTGGTTCGTCGATATCAAGGAACACCGGCTCTACCGGCACGATCCCGCCACCGGCATGCTCGACATGTGGCATGCGCCCGACCAGATCGGCTGGGCGCTGCCGACGGAGCGGGGCGACATGATCGCCGGGATCAAGACCGGGCTGCACCGTTTCAGCCCGGACACAGGCGCCTTCACGCTGCTCCACGATCCCGAGCCGAGCCGTCCGGACAACCGGCTCAACGATGCCGCCACCGATCCGGCCGGGCGCATCTGGCTGGGGTCGATGCATGACGCGGAGACCGAGGCTTCGGGCGCGCTCTACCGGCTCGACCGGGGGCACTGCGTCCATGCCGGCCTGCCCGAGGTGGTCATCACCAACGGCCCTGCGATCAGCGCGGACGGGCGCACGCTCTGGCACACCGATACGCTGGGCAAGACGATCTGGCGCGTCGCCGTCGATGAAGACGGCGCGCTTGGCCAGGCCGAACCGTTCGTCACCATCGAGGACGGCGCGGGTTGGCCCGACGGCTGCGTGATCGATGCCGAGGGCTGCCTCTGGACCGGCCTGTTCGGCGGCTGGGGCGTGCGGCGCTACGACCCCGCGGGCAAGCTGATGGCCACCGTGAAATTCCCGGTCGCCAACATCACCAAGATCGCGTTCGGAGGCCCGGATCTGCGCACTGCCTATGCCACCACGGCACGCAAGGGCCTGTCCCCCGCCGAACTGGAACAACAGCCGTTTGCAGGCAACGTTTTTGCCTTCGATCCGGGCGTTTCCGGCTTGCCGGTTTGCCCCGCCAACAGCTAAGTCCCGCCAACAGCAAAGTCCCGGCAACATTTTTCGGGCGCCAAAAATAACATCGCGCATCACGATGAAGGGGAAAGAGGAATGACTGCGGCGCAGACTGGGCCAGCGATTGGTTCGGAAAGCCGGATCAACATGGCGTTCATCATCGCTATCGTGGCCGTCGCCACGATCGGCGGTTTCATGTTCGGCTACGATTCCGGCGTTATCAACGGCACCCAGAAGGGGCTTGAAGCCGCCTTCGACCTTGGCAAGCTGGGTATCGGCTTCAATGTCGGCGCGATCCTCGTCGGTTCGTCGATCGGTGCTTTCGCCGCCGGTCGCATGGCCGACATCATCGGCCGCCGCGGCGTGATGATGCTCGCCGCCGTACTGTTCTTCATCAGCGCCCTGGTGGCCGGCGCGGCCGGTTCCTCGGTCATCTTCATCCTCGCGCGCATCGTCGGCGGCCTCGGCGTCGGCGCGGCCAGCGTCATTTCGCCGGTCTATATCTCGGAAGTGACGCCCGCCGCCATTCGCGGCCGTCTGTCGAGCGTGCAGCAGGTGATGATCATCTCTGGTCTCACCGGCGCCTTCGTCGCCAACTTCGCGCTCGCGCGCTATGCGGGCGGTTCCACGGAATCGCTCTGGCTCGACCTTCCGGCCTGGCGCTGGATGTTCTGGCTGCAGTCGATCCCCGCCGCGATCTACTTCTTCGCGCTGCTCATCATCCCCGAGAGCCCGCGCTATCTGGTGGTCAAGGGCCAGGAGCCCCGCGCCCATGCCGTGCTGACCAAGCTGTTCGGCACGGCCGAGGCGGACCGCAAGGTTGCCGAGATCCGCGCCAGCCTGGCCGCGGACCACCACAAGCCCAAGCTTTCCGACCTGATCGACAAGGCCAGCGGCCGCGTGCGCCCGATCGTCTGGGCAGGCATCGGCCTGGCCGTGTTCCAGCAGCTCGTCGGCATCAACGTGGTGTTCTACTACGGCGCCACCTTGTGGGAGGCGGTCGGCTTCTCGGAAGACTATGCGCTCCAGACCAACATCCTCTCCGGCGTGCTCTCGATCGGCGCCTGCCTCGCCACGATCGCGCTGGTGGACCGCATCGGCCGCAAGCCGCTGCTGCTGATCGGCTCGGCCGGCATGGCGGTGACGCTCGCCACAGTGGCCTATGCCTTCTCCACCGCCGTCACCGGCGCGGACGGCGCGGTCTCGCTGCCCGGCAACAACGGCGTGATCGCGCTGGTCGCCGCCAACCTCTACGTGATCTTCTTCAATATGAGCTGGGGCCCGATCATGTGGGTCATGCTCGGCGAGATGTTCCCCAACCAGATCCGTGGCTCCGGCCTGGCGGTGGCGGGCTTCGCGCAGTGGATCGCCAATGCGGCCGTCTCGGTGAGCTTCCCGGCGCTGGCCGTCAGCCCGGGCCTGGCCGTAACCTACACCGGCTATGCCTTCTTCGCGGCCGTGTCGTTCTTCTTCGTCCGCGCCATGGTCAACGAGACCAAGGGCCGCGAGCTGGAAGAGATGGAAGGCTGACGGATCGGGGGCAGGGGCTGGATAGCCCTTGCCCCCCGCCCGTCCTCACGGGCTTATGGCTGAGGCGCTCACGGGCTCACGCGGCGGCCTCTACCGCTTCACTTCACCGCGTCACCTCACCTCCTCCCAAACTTCGTCATTGCGAGCGTAGCGAAGCAATCCAGGGCGGCTCTGCGCGACTCTGGATTGCTTCGCTACGCTCGCAATGAACGAAGGGAGGGGTGAAGACAAAGGGAAGGTTCGACGCGTCGCAAGGCACGCCGACAAGGCACGCCAGGCGGGCTCAGGCGCCAGGGCTGGCGTCGGAATCCCGGCGGATCAGCGTGAACTCGGCCACGACATGGGGATGCTCCACGGTGGGTGTGCCCGCGCTGCGCGCGCGGATTTCGCCTATCAGCAGCCGCACGGCGCGGCGCGCCATCTCGGTGGTCGGCTGGCGGATCGTGGTCAGTTCGGGCCAGACCGAGACGGCCAGCGCGGTATCGTCGTAGCCGCAGACGGTGAGCTGGCGCGGCACGTCCAGCCCGCGGCGATGGGCCACGGTGATGGCGGCGGCGGCCATGTCGTCGTTGGAGGCGAAGATCGCGGTGGGCGGACTGTCGAGGTCCAGCAATCGCCCTGCCGCTTCCAGCCCCGAGCGATAGGTGAAGTAGCCCTGCGCCACCAGTGCGGGATCGAAGGGGAGGTTGAGCGCGGAAAGCGCCTCGCGGTAGCCGTCGAGGCGCTCGGCGCTGGCGGTCTGGTTCGGGTGGCCGGTGACGAAGCCGATCCGGCGATGCCCCAGCGCGGCCAGGTGATGCGTCATCGTGAAGGCCGCCTCGCGGTCGTCGATGCTGACCGAGAGCGCCCATTCCGGCGCCCGGCCCGTGGCGACTGCCACCACCGGCACGTCGGCATCCTTGAGCGCTTCCAGCACGGCCGGGGAATCGCTGAGCGGCGGCGGCAGGATCACGCCGTCGATGCGGGTGCGCAGCAATTGCGCCACGGCCTTCGCCTCACCGCCGCCCTCGCCGCCTTCCTCGTTGCAGGGCTTGACCAGAAGCTGGGCATGGGCGGCGCTGGTCTCCTCCAGGGCGCCGACCAGGAATTCGCTGAGATAGGCGAAGCTGGGGTTGGAATGGAGCAGGCCGATCCGCAAGTCCTCGCCCCCCGCCAGCGCGCGCGCGGCGGTGCTGGGGGCATAGTTCAGCTCCGCGATGGCGGCCTCCACCTTGCGGCGGGTTTCCTCGCGGACGTTGGCGCCCTTGTTGATCACGCGGCTGACCGTCATCGGCGAGACGCCGGCCAGACGCGCGACGTCGTCGATCTTGGCGCTGGTGCGCTGCTTGCGCGGACCTCGGGTGGTGCTGCTCATCTGGTTCCCTGGCGGAGCCCCGGCGCTCACGAAGAGCGCCGGGGAATGTTCGCTAACACCACAAGTTACGTTGGTAGCGCAACCATCGAGCGTAAAATCGATGCCTTGTCCAGCGTCCGGCTCAGTGAGGATGCCCGGGGGCGAGCGGGAAGTCCTGCGCCTCGTACCAGGCCAGGTCGTGCTCGGGCGCCGGGGATCCGGCCGGCAGGGGCAGTCCGTTGATCGACATCCAGTAGGCCAGGCTGGCATCGCGCCACCACCTGGCCTCGTTGTGCTGGATCTTGAGGTAGCTGGCGGTCTTCTGCCAGCGCTCGGCATCGACCTGGCCCTTCACGCCCTGCCAGTCCGCTTCCATCTGCGCGACGGTGGCCACGCCGCGATCGTAGTGCGCCACCATCTCGTTCCACAGCGTGCGGCCGGACTTCATCTTCCAGTCCCACGGCAAGTGGTGGAACCAGAGCAGTTCGCTTTCCGGCGTCGTGCGCGGATCGGCCAGCAGCTTCGCCACGGCCGGCTCGTACTGCGCAACCGCGTTGCTGCCGGTCTTCGTGCGATCGAAGCCGATGCCGTTCTTGTCGGCCTTGTGGTAGTAGACCGGGTTCCATTCGGGCCGGGCGAGGTTGTTGATCCACGGGCCGGGGCCGTAGTGGTGGCCGGTGCCCATGACGTGCGCGAGCCCGAGCGGGCCGGTATAATCGACCACCGCCTCGCGCGAGGCCATCATCATCTTCACCGCCGTATCGACCACGCGCGGATCGCTGCCGAAGGTCTGCTGTGCCCATTCGCGGGCGATCGTGTCCGCCGAAAGCGTCGGATCCCAGGCGAGGCGGCCGAAGGCGTACCAGTTGGCCTGGTTGAAGGTGGAGCCCGACCAGTCCCGGTCGCGCCCGACATTGGCGACGCCGGCAATGCCGCTCAATGTGTGGCCATAGAGCGAGCCGTCGACCACTTTGGCCACGGTCGATCCCTTGCCCCTGGCGCGGGTGTCGGCCTCCAGCACTTCCTCGAACAACGGGCCGAGGTAGGCGAGGTGGGTGGCGAAGCCGAGGTATTCCTTGGTGATCTGGAGTTCCAGCATCATCGGCGTCTTCGGCATGGCGCCGAACAGCGGATGGAACGGCTCGCGCGGCTGGAAGTCGATGGCGCCGTTCTTCACCTGCACCAGCACGTTGTCCGCGAACTTGCCGTCGAGCGGCTTGAACTCGGTATAGGCCTGCTTGGCGCGGTCGTCCGGGTCCGTTTCGGCATAGACGAAGGCGCGCCACATGACGATGCCGTTATGCGGGGCGACGGCAGCGGCCAGCATGTTGGCGCCTTCGGCATGGCTGCGGTGATAGTCGCGCGGGCCAGGCTGGCCTTCGCTGTTGGCCTTGACCAGGAAACCGCCGAAATCGGGGATCGCGGCATAGATCTCGTCGGTCTTGGCCTTCCACCAGGCCTGGACTTCGGGATCGAGCGGGTCGGCGCTCTTGAGATGGCCGATTTCGATCGGCGCGGAGAAGCGGGCCGAGAGGTAGACCTTGATGCCCCAGGGCCGGAACACCTCGGCCAGCGCGGCGGCCTTGGCGATATAAGGCGCGGTCAGGCTTTCGGGCTTGGCGTTGACGTTATTGAGGACCACGCCGTTGATGCCCAGCGCCGCGTTGGCGCGGGCATAGTCGGTGTAGCGGGGATCCTTGAAGTCGGGCAGGGTCCACCAGTCCCACAGCGACTGGCCCGCGTAGCCGCGCTCCACCGAGCCGTCGAGATTGTCCCAGTGATTGAGCACGCGCAGCCCGATCTTCGGGGCGGACTGGAGGTCGATCGCGGCCAGATCGGCGCCGGTCTTCTGCGCGCGGATCAGCGCGAAGGCGCCGTAGAGCACGGCGCGGTCGGTCCTGCCGGTGACGACCAGCGACTTGCGGCCATCGAGCGTGGCGGCGCGCACCAGATAGCCTTCCTCGCCCAGGGTCGCCGTGGGCAGGCGCAGAGCGGAAAGGGCGGGATCGTCGGCCCTGGCCAGGACCACGGGAAGCGGCGCGGCGGTCAGGTCGCGGCGCAGTTCGCCGGCGGCGCGGTCCAGCGTTCCGGACTGGCCGATCACGCGGATTTCGCTCGCTTGCGGTGCCGGATTGGCCGCAGGGGCCAGCCAGAGGTCGTAGCCATCGTTTGCAAAGGCAGGCGTGCCAGCGAAGCCCAGCGCCGCAAGGCATACGCCAATCGTCAGAAGCCGCTTCTTCATCATCCTCCCCTGTGTCCCAAAATCATGGCCCTGTGGCCGGATTAATTAGCGCCGCGATGCCATTGACAAGCTCGTTCATTGTCGCGCATGATACCGCTAACACACAAAGTTCAGGGCAGGCAACAGTGTTTGCCGTCCGATTGGGAAATGAACCCTACGCGGTTCAAGGGGATGCAGGGGAGAAATATGATTTTTCCGGTTTGTCTGACGCATGCGCAAACGCGCCGTTTGCGCGTGGTTGCGGTATCATGATCGCTGCCCAGGTGAAACGCCGCGAACTGCTGCGCTGGGGCGCGGGTGCCTCGATGCTGGCCTTCCTGCCGGTTTCCGCGCGTGCCGCCACCCCGCTCTACAAGGATCCCAAGGTCCCGGTGGACCTTCGCGTCAAGGACCTGATGGCCCGCATGACGCTGGACGAGAAGGTGGCCCAGCTCGTCACCCTCTCCACCCGCAAGCGCGAGATCATGGACGAATCGCGCGCTTTCGATCCGGCGCTCGCCAGCAAGAACCATCCCGAGGGCATTGGCCAGATCGCACGCCCGTCCGACCGGGGCGGCGCGGCCACGGCCAACAATACCGGCACCGACGTCACCGGCCGCTGGCGCAAGCCCGCCGACACCATCGCTTTCGTCAATGCCACCCAGAAGTGGGCGCGCGAGCAGACCCGCCTTGGCATCCCCGTGCTGTTCCACGAGGAATCGCTTCACGGCTACATGGCGCCGGAGGCCACCAGCTTCCCGCAGGCCATCGCCATGGCCGGCAGCTTCGACACCGATCTGGTGGAGCGCGTGCAGTCGGTGATCGGCCGCGAAGTGCGCGCGCACGGTTCCACCCTGGCGCTGTCGCCGGTGGTGGACATCGCCCGCGACCCGCGCTGGGGCCGTATCGAGGAAACCTTCGGGGAAGACCCCTATCTCTGCGGAGAAATGGGCGTTGCCGCCGTGCGCGGCCTTCAGGGCGAGGGCAAGGAACTGGCCGAGGGCAAAGTCTTCGCCACGCTCAAGCACATGACCGGCCACGGCCAGCCCGAGGCAGGCAACAACGTCGCCCCGGCCCCGCTCGGCAAGCGCGAGCTTTACGACAGCTTCTTCCCGCCGTTCCGCGAAGTGGTGCGCCGCACCGGCATCGCCGCGGTCATGCCTTCCTACAACGAGATCGACGGCATCCCCAGCCACGCCAACCGCTGGCTGCTGAACGATGTGCTGCGCGGCGAATGGGGCTTCGACGGCGCCATCGTCAGCGACTATGCCGCGATCGGTGAACTGGCGAGCTTCCACCACCTTGCCGCCGATATCCAGGGCGCGGCGCGCCTTGCCCTTCACGCGGGCGTCGATTGCGACCTGCCCGACGGCGAGGCCTATCGCACCCTGGCCGACCAGGTCCGCAAGGGGCTGGTGCCGCTTGCCGCCGTCGATACCGCCTGCCGCCACATGCTGACGCTGAAGTTCCGCGCCGGCATGTTCGAGGCCGGGCCGGTCGATCCCAAGGCTTCCGCAAAGCTCACCGCCAATGCCGAAGCCCGCGCCCTGGCGCTGGAAGCGGCGCGCAAGTCGATCTGCCTGCTCAAGAATACCGGCGTCCTTCCGCTTGCAGCAGGCGCGCAGAAGCGCATCGCCGTGGTCGGGCCGAACGCCAATGTCACGCGCCTCGGCGGCTATTCGTCCGAGCCGCGTTCCAGCGTGAACCTGGTCGAAGGCATCAAGGCGCGCGTTGCTGGCAAGGCCGAAGTGGTCTTCGCGCAAGGCGTGTTCATCACGAAAAGCGAGGACCGCTCGGCCAACGAAGTGCTCCTGGCGGACCCTGCGAAGAACCGCGCTCTGATTGCCGAGGCGGCTGAAGTCGCGAAAGCCAGCGACGTGATCGTGCTGGCCATCGGCGATACCGAGCAGACCAGCCGCGAAGGTTACGCGAAGAACCACCTCGGCGACCGTACCGACCTCGACCTCGTGGGCGAGCAGAACGAACTGTTCCGCGCCCTCAAGGCGACCGGCAAGCCGGTGATCGTCGTCGCGCTCAACGGCCGTCCGCCTTCATGGCCGACCGTGGCCGAGCAGGCCGACGCGATCCTCGAATGCTGGTATCTCGGCCAGGAAGGCGGCACCGCCATGGCCGAGGCGCTGTTCGGAGACGTCAATCCCGGTGCCAAGCTGCCGGTCACCGTGGTCAAGGACGTGGGGCAGGTGCCCTTCTTCTACAACCACAAGCCCTCGGCCAAGCGCGGCTATCTCTTCACCGAGACGGCGCCGCTCTATCCGTTCGGCTTCGGCCTGAGCTACACCACGTTCACCGTGGGCGCGCCCAGCCTTTCGGCGCCGCGCATCGGCCTCTCGGGCAATGTCACCGTCTCTGTCGACGTGACCAACACCGGCCAGCGCGCCGGCGATGAAGTGGTGCAGCTCTATGTCCACGATCAGGCCGCGAGTGTAACCCGCCCGGTCATGGAACTGCGCGGTTTCCGCCGTGTCACGCTGAAGCCCGGCGAGACGCGCAGGATCGAATTCACCCTCGGCCCCGACGATTTCAGCCTCTGGAACGAGGACATGCGCGAAGTCGTCGAACCCGGCCTGTTCGATATCCTGGTCGGCGCCAGCAGCGCCGATCTCAAGACCACCACTCTCGAAATCGCCTGAGGATCCTCCCCATGCCCAAGATCGTCGATGCCAAAGTCATCATCACCTGCCCGGGTCGCAACTTCGTCACGCTGAAGATCACTTGCGACGACGGCACCACCGGCGTCGGGGACGCGACCCTCAACGGCCGCGAGCTGTCGGTGGCCAGCTACCTGACCGACCACGTCATCCCCTGCCTGATCGGCCGCGACGCGCACCGTATCGAGGACGTCTGGCAGTACCTCTACAAGGGCGCCTACTGGCGCCGCGGTCCGGTGACGATGACCGCCATCGCCGCCGTCGACATGGCGCTGTGGGACATCAAGGGCAAGATCGCCGGCCTGCCGGTGTACCAGCTGCTGGGCGGCGCGAGCCGTGAAGGCGTGATGGTCTACGGCCACGCCAACGGCACCACGATCGAGGACACGATCAACGTGGCGCTCGACTATCAGAAGCAGGGCTACAAGGCGATCCGCCTCCAGTGCGGCGTGCCGGGCATGGCTTCGACGTACGGCGTCTCCAAGGACAAGTACTTCTACGAGCCCGCCGACGCCGACCTGCCCACCGAAAACGTCTGGAACACCGCGAAGTACCTGCGCGTCGTGCCCGAACTGTTCAAGGCCGCGCGCGAGGCGCTGGGCTGGGACGTGCACCTGCTGCATGATATCCATCACCGCCTGACCCCGATCGAGGCCGGCCGCCTGGGCAAGGATCTGGAGCCCTACCGCCCGTTCTGGCTGGAAGACGCGACGCCTGCCGAGAACCAGGAAGCGTTCAAGCTCATCCGCCAGCACACCACCGCGCCCCTGGCCGTGGGCGAGATCTTCAACTCGATCTGGGACTGCAAGGACCTGATCCAGAACCAGCTGATCGACTACATCCGCGCCACCGTGGTCCATGCGGGCGGCATCACGCACCTTCGCCGGATCGCCGCGCTGGCCGATCTCTACCAGATCCGCACCGGCTGCCACGGCGCCACCGACCTTTCGCCGGTCTGCATGGCCGCCGCGCTGCACTTCGACCTCTCGGTGCCGAACTTCGGCGTGCAGGAATACATGCGCCACACGCCCGAGACCGATGCGGTCTTCCCCCATGCCTATACGTTCGAGAACGGCATGATGCATCCTGGCGAAGCGCCGGGCCTGGGCGTGGACATCGATGAGGAACTGGCCGCCGGCTACGAATACAGCCGCGCCTTCCTGCCGGTGAACCGCCTCGAAGACGGCACGATGTACAACTGGTGAGCGTGGTGAACGGCGTGACGCCACTCAAGGCCACGGCGACCGGCCCGGGGAAACCCGCGGGCCGGGTGCGCTGGATCGTCTGCGCGCTGCTGTTCGCGGCGGTGGTGCTGAGCTATGTGGACAGGCTGGTCCTGCCCACGCTCAAGCCCGAGCTTCAGGCCCGCTACGGCTGGAGCGAGAGCGGCTATGCCGACCTCGCGATCTGGTTCCAGGCGGGCTACGGCATTGCCTATGTCGTGTTCGGCAGGCTGATCGACCGGCTGGGCGCGCGGGCGGGCTATGCCCTGGCCGTGACGCTCTGGACGGTGGGCCACATGGCGCACGCGCTGTTCACTTCCACCAGCGGCATGCTCCTGGCGCGCATCCCGCTGGCCATCGGCGAGGCGGGGACATTCCCCGCCGCCATCGCCGCCACCAACGAATGGTTCCCCAAGCGCGAGCGCGCTTTCGCCATCGGCATCTTCAACGCCGGTTCCAACGTGGGCGCGATCCTGACGCCGCTGGTGGTGCCGGTGATCGCGCTGACGCTCGGCTGGCGCTGGGCCTTCATCCTCACCGGCCTGCTGACGGTGGTGTGGCTGGCGGCCTGGCTCGGCTTCTACCGCCGCCCGCGCGACAAGAAGAACCTCAGCGCCGAGGAACTGGCCTGGATCGAGGCCGATCCGGTGGAGAAGCCGCGCCCGGTCAAGTGGCGCGCGCTGTTCGGCTATCGCCAGACCTGGGCCTACATGATGGGCCGCTTCCTGATCGATCCGGTCTGGTGGACTTTCCTGTTCTGGCTGCCGGACTTCTTCAACAAGCAGTTCGGCGTGAAGATGCTGGACTTCGGCCCGCCGCTGATCGCGGTCTATATCCTGGCCGACATCGGTTCGGTGCTGGGCGGCTGGGCTTCCTCGCGCTTCATCGGCCGGGGCTGGAGCGTCAACCGCTCGCGCAAGACGGCGATGTTCATGGCCGCGCTCTGCGCCGTGCCGATCGCCATGGCGCCGAATGCGCCGGGCCTGTGGACGGCCGTGGCGCTGGTGGGCCTCGCCTGCGCGGGGCACCAGGGCTTCTCCGCCAACCTCTACGCGCTTCCCGGCGATACCATGCCGCGCTGGATGACCGGATCGGTCGTCGGCCTTGGCGGGCTTTCCGGGGCGCTGGGCGGCATGCTCATGGCCAAGTTCGCCGGCGCCATCCTTGAAAGCGTGGGCAGCTACGAGCCGATCTTCGTCGTGGCCTCCTGCGCCTATCTCGTGGCGCTCGGCGTCATTCACCTGATCCTTCCCCGCTACCAGGTCGCCGATCCCGACGGCGAGAAAGTACCCGCATGACTCGTCCCCTCGTTCTCCACCCAGACCGCCTGTTCCCCGCCGATCCGGGCACCCGCGCCATCGCGCGCGCGCTCTACGAAGGCGTGAAGGATCTGCCGATCGTCAGCCCGCACGGCCATACCGACCCGTCCTGGTTCGCCTATGACCAGCCGTTCACCGACCCCGCGTCGCTGCTGATCGTGCCGGACCACTACGTGTTCCGCATGCTCTATTCGCAGGGCGTGGCGCTGGAATCGCTGGGCGTGCCCAGCGTGGACGGCAGCCCGGTGGAGCAGGATCCGCGCAAGATCTGGGCGATCTTCGCCAAGCACTACCACCTGTTCCGCGGCACCCCTTCACGCATGTGGCTGGACTGGGTCTTTGCGGAAGTGTTCGGCCTGGACGTGCTGCTGGATGAGACGACCGCCGATCATTACTACGAAGTGATCGACGCCGCGCTGAAGACCGAGGCGTTCCGCCCCCGCGCGCTGTTCGAGGCCTTCAACATCGAACTGATCGCCACCACCGAAGGCCCCCTCGACCCGCTCGCCCATCACCGCGCGATCCGGGAAAGCGGCTGGAGCGGCCGCGTCGTCACCGCCTATCGCCCCGATCCGGTCGTCGATCCCGAAACGCCCGGCTTTGCCGCCAAAGTGGCGAAGTTCGGCGAGATGGCGGGCGAGGATGTCTCGACTTACGCGGGCTATCTCGCCGCGCACCGCTTCCACCGCGCCCGCTTCCGCGAGGCCGGAGCCACCTCGACCGACCACGGCCATCCCAGCGCCCGCACCGCCGATCTCTCGCCAGAGGATTGCGAGGCGCTCTACCAGCGTGTCCTGTCGGCACCGGGCAAGGATGACGCCGAACTGTTCCGCGCCCAACTCCTCACCGAAATGGCCGGGATGAGCGTGGAAGACGGCATGGTCATGCAGCTTCACCCCGCCGTCCATCGCAGCCACAACCAGGCCGTGCTCGACCGTTTCGGCCGCGACAAGGGCGGCGACATTCCGCTGCCCGGCGAATTCGTGCAGGCGCTGAAGCCCCTGCTCGACCGCCATGGCAACGACCCGCGCCTGACGCTGATCCTGTTCACGCTGGACGAGGACGTCTATTCGCGCGAACTGGCGCCGCTCGCCGGGCACTACCCCTCGCTGCGCCTCGGCCCGCCCTGGTGGTTCCACGATTCTCCGGAGGGCATGCGCCGCTTCCGCGAGCGCACGACCGAGACCTCGGGCTTCTACAACACCGTCGGTTTCAACGACGATACCCGTGCCTTCCTCTCGATCCCCGCCCGGCACGACGTGGCCCGCCGCATGGACTGCGCCTGGCTGGCGCAGCTCGTGGCCGAACACCGCCTGCCCGAGGATGAGGCGCACGAAGTCGCCCGCGCCCTCTCCTACGATCTCGTCAAGGCGGCGTACAAGCTGTGAGGCTATCCGCAGAGACCCTCGGCCAGGTTCCGGCCGCCGTCGCCCGTCCCGCCTATGACCGCGCGGCGGTCAAGGCGGGGGTCGTCCACCTCGGCATCGGTGCCTTCCACCGCGCGCATCAGGCCGCCGTGTTCGAGGCGGCGCTGGCTTCGGGCGACTTGCGCTGGGGCGTCGTCGGCGTCTCGCTGCGCTCGGCCTCGGTGCGGGACCAGATGAACCCGCAGGACGGCCTCTACACCCTGCTGGTGCGCGAAGGCGCGGCGCAGACCCCGCAGGTCATCGGCGCCGTACAGCGCGTGCTGGTCGCGCCGGAAGAGCCGGAGGCGGTAGTGGCCGCGCTGGCCTCGCCCGACACGCACCTCGTCACGCTGACGGTGACCGAGAAAGGCTATTGCCTCGATCGCAAGACCGGCAAGCTCATGGCCGAGGACGCCGATGTCGCCGCCGACCTGGCCGGGCTGGAGCGTCCGCGCACGGCGGCGGGCTTCCTTGTCGCGGCGCTTGCGCGCCGGCGGACGGAGGGCCTCGCTCCGCTCTCGATCCTCTCCTGTGACAACCTGCCCCACAACGGCGCGCTGCTGAAAGGCGCGGTGCTCGCCATGGCAGAGGCGCACGATCCCGTGCTCGCCGCCTGGATCGCGCAGGGCTGCACGTTCCCGGCCACCATGGTCGACCGCATCGTGCCCGCCACAACGGACGAGGACATCGCCGGTCTCGCCGCGCTGACCGGCGTGGAAGACCGCGCGATGGTGAAGGCCGAACCCTTCCTGCAATGGGTGATCGAGGACAGCTTCGCAGGCGAGCGCCCGGATTTCGCCGCGCTCGGCGTCCAGCTGACCGATGCGGTCGCCCCGTGGGAGGAAGCCAAGCTGCGCCTGCTCAACGGCGCGCACTCGGCCATCGCCTATCTCGGCGGGCTGGCAGGCGATGCGTTCGTCCACGAGTTCGTCGGCACCGCGCAGGGCCGTGCTTTCGTCGAGCGGCTGTGGGACGAAGTGGTGCCCACGCTGAACCCGCCCGCCGGGCTCGACGTGCCGGCCTACCGGCAGGAACTGATGGCCCGCTTCGCCAACAGCGCGCTCCAGCACCGCACCCGCCAGATCGCCATGGACGGATCGCAGAAGCTGCCGCAGCGCCTGCTCGCGCCGCTGGCCGCTGTGGCGGAGCAGGGCGGTTCCTTCGCGGCCATCACGCTGGCCGTTTCCGCATGGGTACGCTGGCAGGCGGGCACGAGCGACGCGGGCGAGAGCTTCGCAATCGACGATCCCGCCGCTGCCGCCCTTGCCGATGCACTGCGCCTTGCGGCCACGCCGCGCGCCCGGGTCACCGCGGCACTCGGCGTGCTGGGCCATGTGCCCGATGCCGCCGTGCTCGACGCCGTGGCCGCCCATCTCGGCCATCTCGAAACTTCCGGCGCCCGCGCCGTCATCACTGCATTCCTAGGAGAGAACGCATGACCCTCCGCACTGCCCTGCTGGCGGTCTCGGCCCTTGCGGCCAGCCTGAGCCTCGCCGCTCCCGCCCTGGCCGATGCGCCGCGTCTGGAGACCAAGGGCGATACGAAGCAGCTGATCGTGAACGGCAAGCCGATGCTGATGATCGCAGGCGAGCTGAGCAATTCGGCCTCCTCCAGCGCCGCCTATATGGCGCCGCACTGGAAGCGGCTGAAGGAGATGAACCTCGATACCGTGCTGACGCCGGTGTCGTGGGAACTGATCGAACCCTCCGAGGGCACGTTCGACTGGTCCTCGGTCGATTCCCAGATCAAGGCGGCGCGCGCCAACAACCTCAAGCTGGTGGTGCTGTGGTTCGGGGCGTGGAAGAACTCCATGTCCACGTACATCCCGGCCTGGGTCAAGCGCGACCAGCAGCGCTTCCCGCGCGCGCAGCTTCCCAATGGTCAGGGCGTGGAGATCCTCTCGACGTTCGGCGCCGAGACGCTGAAGGCCGACGAGCGCGCCTATGCCGCGCTCATGGCGCACCTCAAGGCGGTGGATTCCACGCAGAATACCGTCGTCATGGTGCAAGTGGAGAACGAGATCGGCATGTTGCCGGTCGCGCGCGACTACAGCGCCGCCGCCAATGCCGCCTACCGCGAGCCGGTTCCGGCCGAACTGGTCAACTACCTCGTCGCTCACAAGGACTCGCTGGTCCCGGGCATGCGCCGGATGTGGCTCGAACGCGGCGCGCGTACCAGCGGTTCGTGGGACGAGCTGTTCGGCGGCGGCGATGCCGCGGCGGAAGTCTTCGCGGCCTGGCACTATGCCCGCTTCGCCGACCAGCTCGCCGCGGCGGGCAAGGCGGCCTATCCGATCCCGATGTACGTCAATGTCGCGCTCAACCGCCCGGGCCGCATCCCCGGCGAATACCCGAGCGGCGGCCCGCTGCCGCACTTGCTCGACGTCTGGAAGGCCGGAGGGCCGCACCTCGATTTCCTGGCGCCGGACATCTACTTTTCCAGCTTCGTGGACATCGTGAACGGCTACAAGCGCCCGGACAACGTGCTGTTCATTCCCGAGGCGCACAATTCCACCAATCCGGTGGCGCCCGCCAATGCGTTCTACGCCATCGGCCAGCTCGACGCGATCGGCTTCGGCCCCTTCTCCATCGACTCGGTGGACGAGGATCCCGGCGCGCTCAAGGATGCCTACGGCGTGCTCCAGCAGCTCAAGCCCTACATTCTCGATGCGCAGGGCACCGATCGCATGGTCGGCTTCAAGCCGCGCCAGCTCTATGACGAAACGCTGGTCTACGAGCCGGAAACCCGCGATGTCGGCCCCTATCGCTTCACCATCGCCTATGCCGATATCCAGCGGCCGGTGGCCAATCCCGGCGCCGACGCCTCGGTTCCGGGCACCACTGCGGCGATCGCGGCGGCAGGCGGCATGATCATCCAGATCGGACCGGAAGAGTATCTGATCGCCGGGCAGGGCATTACCGTGACGTTCAAGCCCAGGACCGGCAAGGCCGCGCTGGCCGGGATCGATTCGGCGTTCGAGGGCGAATTCGATTCGACCGGCAAATGGGTGCCCGGCCGCCTGCTCAACGGCGACCAGACTCACCAGGGCCGCCACATCCGCCTGGAGTCCGGAAAGTGGCAGATTCAGCGGGTAAAACTCTATGATTACGATTGAAAGATACCGCTAACATAACTGTTGACGCGCGCCGGCACTGGGCATATTAAGGCTTCAATGATAGCGCTACCAGTGTTGGCGCAACCCACGATCCGCTCGGAAGCGGACGTGATTTAAATGGGAGGGGATATCCAATGCGATCCAACCGTATTTCCGTTCGTGCCGTTCTTCTGAGCGCCGCCGCGCTCTCGGGCCTTTCCGCGCCTGCAGCCTTCGCGCAGGATGCTGCGGGCACCACGGCCGCCGACACCGCCGATACGACCGCCGCCCCTCAGGACGATACGCCTTCCGCGGGCGACATCATCGTCACCGGCATCCGCGCCTCGCTGCAGAGCGCGACCAATGCCAAGCGCGACGCCGTGACCTTCGGCGATTCGATCTTCGCCGAAGACATCGGCAAGCTGCCCGCCACCAACCTGGCCGAAACGCTGAACCGCATGCCCGGCGTGCGCCTCAACCGCGACATCAACGGCGAAGGCACCCAGGTCGCCATCCGCGGCCTGGGTCCCAGCTTCACCCGCGTGCTGCTGAACGGCTCGCAGCTCCAGGTGGCATCGGACGGCGGCACCAACGGCGGCAGCGCCAACCGCGAAGTCGATCTCGACTTCTTCCCGTCCGAACTCTTCACCCGTCTCGACCTTGCCAAGAGCCCTTCGCCCTCGACGCTCGAAGGCGGTATCGCCGGCACCGTCAACCTGCACAACGCGCGCCCCTTCGACAAGGAAGGCACGCACTTCACCGTCGTCGGCCAGGGCCAGTATACCGATAGCAACGGCAAGATCAGCCCGCGCGGCGCGGTCGTCGCCAGCCACACCACGGATACCTTCGGCATTCTCGTCGGCGTGGCCGGCGTGAAGACCAAGACCCGCGTCGATGGCTTCGAATCCGTGGGCTGGACCGACGGCAACCTTGGCGCCGGCGATCCGGGCGGCAACAACTTCTCCTGGGCCTCGGTGGTTCCGACCAATACCGGTCACGGCCTCGTCGCCGGCCAGCCGGTAGACGTGGTCGCCACTTCGGGTCTCACCCGCGACCAGCTCAGCACCGCGCTGATCCCGCGCCTCGGCCGCAACAGCCTGACCAACGGCGACCGTTCGCGCATCTCCGCGCTGGCATCGCTCGAATGGCGTCCCAGCGACGAGCTGCACTTCGCGATCGACGGTATCTGGGCCAAGTCCAAGCGTGACTACTACAAGGTCAACATGAACTGGCAGGTCCGTAACTCGGGCCCGGGCACCAGCGCGCAGTCGACCGGCGGCATGATCCCGATCGACCTTGCGGTCGACGACAACGGCGTGGTCACCAGCGGCACCTTCGCCAACTCCTCGTTCTTCCTCGAAGCGAGCCAGTTCAAGCAGACCACCAAGTTCTGGAACATCGCGCCGAGCGTCACCTGGCAGCCTTCCGACCGCGTGAAGGTGGAAGCCAATGCCAACTGGTCGAAGAGCAAGTTCTTCCGCGAACAGCCGACCTGGGCCTTCCAGACCACCCCGGGTTCGGGCGTGGACGTCTATTACGACAACAGCGGCGGCAACCAGCCGATCATCACCACCAATGTCGATCTCAACGATCCGAACATGGGCTGGGAATGGTACCGCCAGAACGTGTCGCTGGTTCGCCGCGATACCGAGACGCGCGGTGCCCACCTCGACACCACCATCGGCGACAGCGACTTCAGCGTGAAGTTCGGCGGCGCCTATGACCGGGCCCAGCGTTCGATCCGCGCTTACGACAACAGCCCGGCCTACCAGCTTTCCGTCTGCGGCACCGGCTGCACCGGCGATACCGGCTCGATCACCACCGGCCAGATCCCGCAGTACCTGACCCAGTTCCCGGTCAGCAACTTCGGCCATCTCGCCAGCGGCAGCGTGGGCTACAATGCCTTCGTCATCCCCGACTTCGATGCCATCAAGCAGGCCACCAACTACGCCAGCTACCGTGACAGCGCGCCGGAAACGCGCGGCGCGGTGACCGGCGGCGCCACGGGCGACATCGACGAGACGGTGCTGGGCGCCTACTTCGAACTGAACGGCACCACCGAACTGTTCGGCCGCGAACTGCACATGAACGGCGGCATGCGCTATGCCCATACCAAGCAGATCGTCGTCGGCCCGAGCCAGGTCGGCACCGCCATCATCGACATCACCTCGCGCTCGAACTACGATAACTTCCTGCCCTCGGTGAACTTCACGTACGATGTGCTGGACAACCTGAAGCTGCGCTTCTCGGCCTCGCGCACGATGACGCGTCCGAATGCCGACCAGATCCTGCCGGGCATCACGTTCTCGGATCCCTCGGCCCTCACGGCCAGCGCGGGCAATCCTGATCTGAAGCCCTACACTTCGGACAACTTCGATATCGGCGGTGAATTCTACACCGGCGGCATCGGTTATGTCGGTGTGTCGGCCTTCCAGAAGAACATCGCCGGCTTCACCGTCACCACGTCCTCGGAAGTGCCCTTCGGTTCGCTCAACATTCCGTACGACAGCCTGATCTCGACCCAGCAGAACGCCCTCAGCGACCGCTCGCTCCAGACCGGCGTGCCGATCGCGAACCTGCCGATCACGGTGACCCGCCCGATCAACCTCAGCGATCTGAAGATCAAGGGCATCGAGGCCACCTGGGTGCAGCCGCTCGACTTCCTGGTGCAGGGCCTGGGCTTCTCGGCCAACGGCACCTACCTGAAGCAGTCCTCGTCCTCGGGCCTCGTCGCCACCGGTGTTTCGCCTTACTCGTACAACCTCCAGGGCTTCTACGAGAACAACGGCCTGTCGGTCAGCGTGAACTACGTCTGGAACGACGCATCGATCGCCGTGAACGGTCCGCAGAACGGCATCCAGAACGCCGCCCTGCGCTCGGACGCCCGTGGCCAGCTCGACATGTCGGCCGGCTACCAGCTGCCCTTCCTGAACAACGCGGTGCGCCTGACGCTCGATGTGCTGAACATCACCAACGAGCCGATCCGCACCACCTTCGAATACGACAACGCCGCTTACTCGGTCTACTATCCGGGCCGTCAGGTCCTGCTGGGTCTGCGCGCCAACTTCTGATTGTTCTTGCAGGGAACTCCTCCTCCCTGAAAACTCCGAGCCGGCGTCCATTCCCTGGATGCCGGCTCATTTCTTTTATGGGGTCCGCGATGCTGCCGAAGTTCCGTCACCTTGCCCTCACCGCCCGGATGGTCACGGGCCGCCCGTTCAGGCGCGCGCTGATCCCGGCTGCTCTTGTGACGGCCGGGCTGGGCGTCTCGGCGCCTGCGCTGGCGGCGGCCTGCCCCTGGGTTTCGGCCTGGGGATCCTCGCAGATGCTTCCCGATGCCGACAATGCCCTTCCTGCCGAGGCCACGCGCGATGTGACGCTGCGCCAGATCGTGCGACCCTCGATCGGCGGCACCGGACTGCGCGTGCGCCTGTCCAATGCTTTCGGCGACACGCCGCTGGTGATCGAGGCCGCCACGCTGGCCCGCGCCCGGGCGGCGGACAAGGCAGGGATCGACGCCCGTTCGCTCACGCCGCTGCGTTTCTCCGGCAAGGCCCGCGTGGTGATCCCGCCGGGCGCGGACTGGCTTTCCGACCCCCTGGACCTGCCCGTCCGCGCGTTCGAGGACCTGGCCGTCTCGCTCCACGTCCAGGCCATGCCCCAGCGCCAGACCGCGCATCCCGGCTCGCGCGCGACTTCGTACTGGATCGCGGGCGACCATGTTGCCGATGCCGAACTGGCCGCGGCCAAGCCGATCGACCACTGGTATCTCCTTTCGGGAATCGAGGCGCGGGCCTGCGGGGCGGGCGCAGTGGTGGCGCTGGGCGATTCGATAACCGACGGGCGCGGCTCCACCACCAATGGCAACGACCGCTGGACCGACGTGCTCGCCCGGCGACTGGCGGGCAGTTCGGCGGGGGTTGCGGCAGGCAGGCGCGCGGTGATCAACCAGGGCATCGGCGGCAACCGCGTGCTGCTTGACGGGCTCGGGCCCAATGCCATGGCCCGGCTCGACCGCGACGTGCTGGCGCTGCCCGGCGTCACTCACCTCATCGTGCTGGAAGGCATCAACGACCTCGGCGTCCTCACGCGCGACCACCCGGTGAGCGCTGCGGAACACGCCGCCATGGTGGAGCAGATCACCGGCGCCTACGGCCAGATCGTTGCCCGCGCCCATGCGAAGGGGATCAAGGTCTACGGCGCGACATTGCTGCCGTTCATGGGCATGGACTACTACCATCCGGGCGCCGTCAATGAGGCCGACCGCCAGGCGATCAACGCCTGGATCCGGGCACCGGGCAACTTCGATGCGGTGATCGATTTCGACAAGGTGATGCGCGATCCCGCGCGGCCGGACCGGCTCAATCCCGCCTATGACGTGGGCGACGCGATCCATCCCAACCCGGCCGGCTACAAGGCCATGGGCGAGGCGATCCCGCTGGACTTGCTGCGCTAGGAAAGAGCGAGGAGAGGTGCGTCTCCCGGATCAGGTCCGGGATGACGATCTCAGGCCGGGCAGACGTCGTCTCCGGGGCGCGGCAGCGGTGTCGTGCGCAGCAGGGCAGGCGTCGGGCCGGGTCTGGCCGGATCGGTGGCGGCATAGAACGGGTCGCGCTGGGCCTGTTCCAGAGTGACGAATCGAAAGCCCATGTCCCGGTAGAGCGCCAGGAGCCGCGGCATCATCCGCGCATCGAAGGCGCCGACGTGGAGCAGCAGCACATAAGGCACATCGCGGCGGAACCGGGCCTGTGAAGCGGCCCGCGCGGCCTCGGCATCGGCGCGGGCGGCGGAAAGGAAGCGCGCTTCGAGATCGGCGATCGCGGCAGTGTTCCCCTGGGCGGCGCAGCGGGCATAAGGCGCGTTCCACGCCCAGTCGTCGAAGGAGAGGCTGACCCCGGCGATACGATAGTGCCGCTGCGCCAGCGCCGCCCGCACGGCGTCGCGCATGGCCGGGTCCCTGCCCTCGGCGAGGAAGGGGTAGCGTAGCCAGGGCTTCATGCCGCGCGGTGCAAGTGCGGCCTGGTTGCGGTCCAGCTCGGCCACGAATTCCGCCGCGCCCACTTTGTCCAAATTGAGATGCCGGAAGCCGTGATTGCCGAAAGGCAGCCCGGCGGCGCGCCAATGGTCCAGCACGGTATCGAGATCGCCAGCCTCGCCCTTGCCGGCATTGACGAAGCCGAAAGCCGGGGCGCGGGCCTGTTTCAGGGCGGCCAGGATGGCGTCCGTCACCGAGAGCGGGGTATCGCCGCCGGGGTAAGGCGTGTGCAGGGGCAGGTCGTCGAATGTGAGCGCGATCTGCGGCGCGGGGGCGGCAAGCGCGGGATGGGGGGCGAGCGCCAGGATCAGGGGCAGCGCGGCGCTCAGCAGGCGCGTGGATCTTGCGGCTGGCGCCCTGGTTGCCGTTGCGACTTGCGTCGTTACTTCCGCCTGCACGCCCTCTTCCCCCACCTTTTCCTGAACCGTCCCTCCGCACTGCCCATCCCCTATTTCGTCATTGCGAGCGTAGCGAAGCAATCCAGAGTCGCGCAGAGCCGCCCTGGATTGCTTCGCTACGCTCGCAATGACGAGGTGTGTCGGGTGTCGGATGTCTGTGTTTCCGTCTGTCGGCTGTGCGCGTGGTTCAAGAGACTGCGCGCCCCTTGGGCGATCTCGCATGCCCGCACCCCCGCAGGCGCGCCCAAAGGGATGGCGAACCGCGTCTGGTTCGCCATCCCTTCGCCGTATCAGTGAACGAAGGGATCGATCGTCTTGATCGTGCCGTCTTCATTGTAGTGCAGTTCGGTGACCTTGACGTTGCGCAGGCGCGTCTGGCCGGAGAGCTGGCTGTCGGCATAGAACAGCCACCACTTGCCGTCCTTCTCGACGATCGAGTGATGCGAGGTCCAGCCTTCGACCGGGTTCAGGATGCGGCCCTTGTACGTGAAGGGACCGTAGGGGTTATCGCCGATACCGTAAGCGATGTAGTGCGTGTCGCCGGTCGAGTAGCTGAAGTAGTACTTGCCCTTGTACTTGTGCATCCACGAGGCTTCGAAGAACCGGCGGTCATGGTCGCCGCCGAGCAGGAGCTTGCCCTTCTCGTCCACGATCTTCACTTCACGCGGCGCCTCGGCGAATTCCAGCATGTCGCCGGTCATTCGCGCCACGCGCGGGAGCAGGGCGGGCTTGTCGTCGGCCTGGAGGTCGGTCTTCGAACCGTTCGGATCGTACTTGCCGTTCACGTTGCGCTGGAGCTGGCCGCCCCAGATGCCGCCGAAGTACATGTAGCTCTGGCCGTCGTCGTCAGTGAAGACGGCGGGGTCCATCGAGTAGCTGCCCTTGATCGGCTGCGGTTCCGCCTTGAACGGGCCCATCGGGTCCTTCGAGGTGGCGACGCCGATGCGGAAGGCGCCCTGCTTGTCCTTGGCCGGGAAGTAGAGGTAGTACGTGCCGTTCTTGAAGGCGGCGTCCGGCGCCCACATCTGCTTCGAGGCCCAGGGCACCTGCTTCACGTCCAGCGCGAGAGGACCGATGGTGACCTTGTCGCCCACCTTGTCCATCGACAGGACGTGGTAGTCGCGCATTTCGAAGTGGCCGCCGAGATCGTCTTCCGGCGTCGGGCCGTCCACGTCGTGGCTGTTGTAGATGTAGAATTTGCCGTTCCAGACATGGGCGGAAGGATCGGCGGTATACATCTCGCTGACCAGCGGCTGCGAAAGGTACTTCTTGCCCGAAGCGGCGCCGGCTTCGGTGGCATCGGCCGATGCGGCGGCGTCAGGCGCGCCTCCGGTACCATTGCAGGCGGCCATCAGGCCGCAGAAAGCGGTTGCCGCAAGGGCTGCGTAAATTCGCCTCGACACATCTATCTCCCGGTCGGTTTAAACCTTCTATCCGAAAGATAGCGCTAACATCCGTCAGGGGCAACCGGGATATTCTCGCCCCCCGATCAGGCGAATTCCGGCCGCCGAACGGCGCGAACTCTGCCGATGCCCGCCACGAAAACGAGCGCGGCAACCACGGCGAACGCGCCGGCCAGGGCGAAGGCGGGCGTGTAGGAGCCGGTCAGCTCGCGGATCACGCCGGCGCCGAAAGCGGCCAGCGCGGCGCCCATCTGGTGCGCCACCATCACCCAGCCGAACACGATCGGCGCGTCGCGCTCTCCAAAGGACAGGTTGGCGAGCTTAAGCGTCGGCGGCACCGTGGCGATCCAGTCCAGCCCGTAGAACACCGCGAAGATGGTCAGGCTGACCGTGCCGAAATCGATGAAGGGCAGGGCCAGCAGCGACAGTCCGCGCAGGCCGTAATAGACGGCCAGGAGGCGGCGCGGGTCGTGGCGATCAGACAGCCAGCCCGACGCGGTCGTGCCGATCAGGTCGAAGAAGCCCATCAGCGAAAGCAGCCCGGCGGCCGCGACCGGGGCGATGCCGTGGTCTCCGCAGAAGGCGATCATATGCGTGCCGACCAGGCCGTTGGTGGTGAGGCCGCAGACGAAGAAGCTTCCCGCCAGCAGCCAGAACACCGGCTGGCGGGCGGCGCGGACGAGCGCCTCGATGGCGAGCCAGGGCGTCGCCGCCTGCTTCATCGGCGGCGCGGGGGCAGTGCCTTCCTCTTCGCCGAAGCGCCGCACGCCGCGCGTCTCGGGACGTTCGGGGACGAACAAGGCCACCACGGGGATAAGCGCGGCGCAGCCCAGGCTGACGGCCAGTGCCACCGGCCGCCAGGCGCCGCCTTCCGACAGCCAGGCCAGGAAGGGCAGGAACACGAGCGCGCCGGTGGCCGTGCTGGCGCTCAGCATGCCCATGACCAGCCCCTGCCGCGAGGCGAACCAGCGGTTGACCACTGCCGCGCCCAGCACCGAGGCGACGGCACCCGAACCGATGCCCGACAGCACGCCCCAGCTCAGCACGAAATGCCAGGGCGCGGTCATCCAGCGGCTGGCGAAAGTGGACAGCGCCATGAGCACGAGGCCCGCCAGCATGGTGCGCTTGATGCCCACGCTCATCATCAGCGCCGCGGCGAAGGGGCCGACGAGGCCGTAGAGCAGGATGCCGATGGCCGCGGAGAACGAGATCGTCGCCCGGTCCCAGCCGAAGTGCAGTTCCAGGGGCAGCATCATCACGCCCGGTGCCGATCGCAGACCGGCCGAGAACAGCAGGGCGAAGAACGTCACGGCCACGACGATCCAGGCGGGGTGCGGGCGGCGGAGGGCAAGGGGCATGGGCAGGTTTCCCGAAAAGGTCGAAGCGGAGAGATAGCGGGAGTCCCGCCGCGATCCGAACGAGAAAGATTGGCGCGGGTTGTGAATTCCAGTAACAACCCGGGCATGTACCGCCCGCCCTCGCTCAACACGCTGCGTGCGCTGGTCGCCGCTGCCCGGCACCGCAGTTTCACGCGGGCGGCCGAGGAACTGGGCGTTACGCACGGCGCGATCAGCCATCGGGTCCGCGAAGTGGAGGAGCGGCTGGGAGAACCGATGTTCGAGCGGCAGGGCAATTCCATGCAGCCGACCCTGGCGGCGCTGCGCATCCTGCCCACCGTGCGCCAGTCGCTGGAACTGATCGCCAGCGTATTCCCGGAACCGCCCGCGGCGGGGCATGTGGTGCTGAAAGTGGCGGTGCTCCCGTCATTCGCCTCGCACTGGCTGGTGCCGCGGCTGGCGGAGTTCCACGAGTCCCATCCCGGCATCGCCATCGCGCTCGATCCGCGCATGGACCTCAGCCCGGTCGGCCCGCAGGGGCTGGACGCCGCCATCCGCTATGGCGGCGGCGAGTGGCCGGGGCTGGTGGTCGAACGGCTGATGCAGGACACCGTGTTCCCCGCGTGCTCGCCCGCCTATCGCGAGCGGATGGGGATCGAGAGCGAGCAGGACCTCGGCCGCTGCCGGTTCCTGCGCAATTCCTGGCAGCCTTGGACGCCGTGGTTCCAGCGCGCCGGGCTGACGCTGCCGGAGCCTGCCGATTCGCAGCCCTACGACGATGCCGGGCTGCTGCTGGAAGCGACCGCGGCCGGGCATGGCGTGGCGCTCGTGCGCAAGGTGATCGCGCAGGACGCCATCGCCGCCGGGCGGCTGGTCCGTCTCTCCGCGATCGAGCATCCCTTTGAAGGCGCCTATCATTTCGTTCGCCATCCCGGCAGTCCTCCGGCCAGGACCGCGGCGGTGCTGGCCTTCGCGGGGTGGCTGAAGCATCGCCTTGATGGTGAGTTTACCGGAGCGAAACTCCAACACCCGTAATTGCCATTGCCGGGACCGCGCCAAGCTGGCACGGGCAGGTCGAGGGCAATGCGAATGACCATCCTGCAAGATATCGAGAAACTCGTCGTCCGGCTCGCACCAGAGCCGGTCTGCGACGATTGCATCACGCAAAGGCTGGGCCTGAGCGTGCTTCACCATGCGGATGTCCAGACCCGCGAACTCGTTGGAACCAACGGTTTCGTGCGGAGCAAGGACGAATGCAGCCTTTGCGGCGAGACCAAGCTGGTGATTCGCCGGCACTGACGGCGCGGCTTGCGCCGCGTCAGGCCCTCAGCAGCACCGTCCGCCGTTCTTGCCGCCGTATCGCGCCTCCTGACGGTCCCGGAAGAACGCCTTGCGGTCCATCACCGGGCGGTCCGGGTGATGCGCGGCCATGTGCCGGACGTAATCGTCGTAGTCCGGCAGGCCCACCATGAGCCGGGCCGTGCGGCGCAGGGTGTGGATCAGGCCGCTCATGCCGGCACCGGCCGCGGGGAGGCCTCATGGGCGGGGATCTCGTTCACGGTCGGCACCGGGCTGCGGCGCGAGGCCATGCAGGTGCGCCAGGTGAAGACCATCAGGGAGAGCACCACCGCCAGGAACACCGCCACCAGCGCGGCGTCGACCCGGTCATTGAAGACGATGCGCTCCATCTGTTCCAGGGACTTGGCGGGGTTCAGCAGTTCGCCCCGCTCCAGCGCGGCGGAGAACCTGGCGCCGTGCGCCAGGAAACCGACGGCGGGATCGGCGGAGAACAGCTTCAGCCAGCCCGCCGAAAGCGTGCAGATCAGCAGCCACGCGGTCGGCAGCACGGTGACCCAGGCGTAGCGGTCGCGCTTCATGCGGAAAAGCACGGCGGTCGCCAGCATGAGTGCGATGGCGGCGAGCATCTGGTTCGAAATGCCGAACACCGGCCAGAGCGTGTTCACCCCGCCCAGCGGATCGGTGACGCCCTGATAGAGGAAGAACCCCCAGGCCGCCACGCAGAGCGCCGTGGCGACGAGGCCGGGGACCTGGCTCCTGCTCTCGCCGAGGCGGGGCACGGCCAGCGCCATCAGGTCCTGCAGCATGAAGCGTCCGGCGCGGGTGCCCGCGTCCACCGCGGTGAGGATGAACAGGGCCTCGAACAGGATCGCGAAATGGTACCAGAAGGCCTTCATCGCCGGCCCGCCGATGACGTGGGAGAAGATCTCCGCCATGGCCACGGCCAGGGTCGGCGCGCCGCCCGCGCGGGAAATGATGGTGTGCTCACCGACGTCCCGGGCGGTCTGGGCGATGGTCTCGGGGGAGATCGCGAAGCCCATGGCCGTCACCGCGTGGGCGGCGCTGGCGGCGTCGGTGCCGATCAGCGCGGCGGGGCTGTTCATGGTGAAGTAGATGCCCGGATCGAGGATCGAGGCGCCCACCAGCGCCATGATCGCCACGAAGGCCTCCATCAGCATGGCGCCGTAGCCGATCAGCGGGGCATCGCTCTCGCTGGCGATCAGCTTGGGCGTGGTGCCGCTGGCGATCAGGGCGTGGAAGCCGGAGACCGCGCCGCAGGCGATGGTGATGAACAGGAAGGGGAACAGCCCGCCCGAGAAGACCGGCCCGCCGCCAGAGGCAAAGGCGGTGAGCGCGGGCATCCGCAGCGGCGGCGCCATGATGACGATGCCGATGGCGAGCGCGGCGATGGCGCCGATCTTGAGGAAAGTGGAAAGGTAGTCGCGCGGGGCCAGCAGCAGCCAGACCGGCAGGACCGAAGCGACCGCGCCGTAACCGATCAGGATCCAGCAGAGCTGCACCGGCGTGAAGGTGAACAGCGGTCCCCACACCGGCGACTGGGCGATGGCCTGTCCGTAGACGATGGCGGCCAGCAGCCCGACGAGGCCGAGGATGGAGACTTCCCCGATCCGGCCGGGCCGGATCCAGCGGGTATAAGCGCCCATCAGCATGGCCAGCGGCACGGTGGCGGCCACGGTGAACATGCCCCAGGGGCTCTCCGCCAGGGCCTTCACGACGATCAGCGCCAGCACGGCCAGGATGATGACCATGATCATGAAGGCGCCGAACAGCGCGATGGTCCCGGCCACCTGCCCCATTTCCATGCGGATCAGCTCGCCCAGCGAGCGCCCGTCGCGCCGCATCGAGATGAACAGGACCATGAAGTCCTGCACCGCCCCTGCCAGCACGACGCCGCCGATGATCCAGAGCGTGCCCGGCAGGTAGCCCATCTGCGCCGCCAGCACCGGCCCGACCAGCGGTCCGGCCCCGGCGATCGCGGCGAAATGGTGCCCGAACAGCACGGTGCGGTCGGTCGCGACATAGTCCAGCCCGTCGGCGCGGCGCAGGGCGGGCGTCGGCCGCGACGGGTCCAGTTTCATGACGTGGCGGGCGATGAACAGCGCATAGTAGCGATAGGCGACGAGGAAGCAGCAGACGGCGGCCACCACGATCCACAGCGCGTTCACCGCCTCTCCGCGCGAAACCGCGACGACGGCGAGCGAAATGGCGCCGACAAGGCCGGTGAGGAGCCAGGGCAAGTGGCGGATCATGGTGCTCTCCTTCTGGCGCCGTCTCCCCGCGCCGATCTCCCCGTGCATAAAGCCTTGGGCCGACGAGGGAACCGGGAAATCGCAATTCGTCGGCCGGGATATAATCGGAGACCCGTTCGCCGACAGCGACCGGAGCTTGGGCGGCGGCTGGCGTTCCGTGGCAATGTGTGACAGGCAACCAAAGAAGATTGGCGGGCGTTGAATTGCGTGGCACCACGGCGCCGCCGACGCGTTTCGGCCTAATCTGCTTTGTTTCTAATGCATTGGTACGCCGCACTTGGCACTCCGCACTTGGCACGCCGTACTGGGGCACGCCGCACCTGGCACGGCGGATCGGTCCGCCGCCGTCTATCCTTGGGGGAAATGAAGCCTTGCGTGGCTGGATACTGTTTCATCGCGAGCTTGATCCCGCGAACTCGGAAGTGCCCGAGGTGCTGCGCTTCCAGGAAGCGGCCAGCGCCATGGGCATCGAGCTGCAAGTGCTCCATCCCCACAAGTTCGACCTGGTGGTCGGCTCCGAGGAAGGCTGGAGCACGACTTACCAGGGGCGGCTGGTGGAGCGGCCGGATTTCGTGATCTGCCGCACCGGCGCGGAGACGGACTATTTCACCCTGGCCCTGCTGCGCCATCTGGAGCGGCGCGGCGTGCGGCTGGTCAACGGCCCGGCGACGATCGAGCAGGTGGCGGACAAGCTGCACACCCTGCAGACGCTCAACCGCGCCGGCCTGCCGATCCCGCGCACGATCCTGGGCACTTTCCCCATCGACGTCGACCTCGTGGAGCGCGAACTGGGCTTTCCCGTGATCGTCAAGACGCTGAAGGGCACGCGCGGGGCCGGTGTGCTCAAGTGCGAGGATCGCAACCAGTTCGAGGATCTGGCCGGGCTGCTGGAAAGCGCCGATGCCCAGGCCGACTTCATCCTCCAGCATTACGTCCGCGCCAGCCATGGCCGCGATGTGCGCGTGCTGGTGGTGGGCGGCCGCGTGGTGGCGGCGATGGAGCGGCGCTCGCTGACCGGGGGGTTCAAGTCCAACGTCTCGCTCGGCGGCGTGGGGATCGCTTATAATCCGCCGCCGGAAATGGCCGAACTGGCGGTCCAGGCGGCCGACGTGCTGGGGCTGGACGTGACCGGGATCGACATCCTCTTCGACGAGGAAGGCTACCGGATCTGCGAGGCGAACTCGGCGCCGGGCTTCCAGGGGCTGGAGCGCGCCACCAGCTACGACGTGCCCTCGGCGATCCTCGAATGGGTGATCTCCACCCAGGACGCGGCGGAGCCTGCCACGGCCCCGGCGGCGGAAAGCAATGCCCTGGCCGAACTCGCTTTCGGGGGACGCGCGGGCCTGCGCGTCCTCAGCGACCGCAACCCCGAATATCGCCGCTTCGCCAGCGCCGTCGGCCTGCGCATGGTCGGCGCCGGGCTGGGCTGCCTGGCCCATGCCAGCCTCCCGCCGATGCTGGTCGACCGCAAGAGCCGGGTCGGCACCGGCCTGCGCACCCTGTTCGACGGCCGGGTCAACGCCGATCTCTCGGCGCTCAACGACACTGAACAGGAAAGGACGCTGATGATCGTGCTGGTGGCGGCGATCTGGGCGGCGGTCCTGCCCTGGCTGGCGGGCGCGGACGTGGTTCCCGGCGCCGTGCTTTCGGTGATCGCCTTGTGCTTCCCCGTGCTGTTCATGACCACCGCGCCGACGGGACGGTTCGGCAGGTCCGCTTCCTCGCTGCGCCGAAGGACCGGCGGATGATCGATCCGGCGACCATTCCCTGGGCCGCGCTCGCCCCGTTCATCATTGCCGGCTTCCTCGCCCAATTGGTCGACGGCGGGCTGGGCATGGGCTTCGGCGTCCTGTCCAACTCGCTGCTGATGCTGCTCGGGGTGCCGCCGGGAGCGGCCTCGGCCGTGACGCACCGGGTGGAGAGCTTTACCAGCGGCGCATCGGGCATCGCCCATGCCTTGCAGCGCAATGTGGACTGGCCGCTGTTCGCGCGGCTGGTGGTGCCGGGCATCGCCGGGGGGCTGCTGGGCGTCTGGGTGCTCACCAGCGTCAGCATGGCGATCCTGCGCCCCGCGGTGCTGGTCTACCTCGCAGCCGTGGGG
Source organism: Novosphingobium sp. PhB55 (assembly GCF_004368805.1). Classification (NCBI taxonomy): domain Bacteria; kingdom Pseudomonadati; phylum Pseudomonadota; class Alphaproteobacteria; order Sphingomonadales; family Sphingomonadaceae; genus Novosphingobium; species Novosphingobium sp. PhB55. The sequence goes on from NZ_SODQ01000002.1 coordinate 187,584, forward strand.
CTCTACCTGATCTGGCGGGGGCCGCGGCGGCCGCAGTCGTACCGGCGGATGAAGCTGGTCGGTCCGCTCGGCCTCATCGCGGGCTTCCTCGATGCCTCGGGCGGGGGCTGGGGACCGATGGTGACGGGCAACCTCATGGCCCAGGGCATGACCCCGCGCATGGCGATCGGCACGGCCAATGCCGCCGAGTTCTTCGTCACCGTCACCGTGCTCACGGCCTTCATCGGCAGGCTGGGCGTGGAATCGCTGACGATCGCCGCCAGCGGCCTGCTGATCGGCGGCGTGGTGGCCGCACCGTTCGGCGCCCTGCTCACCCGCCGCATTTCCCCGCGCCGGCTGATGGAACTGACCGGCGCGACGCTCGTGGCGCTGAGCCTGGGCGGATTGATCTCCATGATGTTCTCTCCGATCCCGCTGTTTTCGCGGCTTTAATCGGCGAGCGGTGGGCGTGGCGGGATCGCCAAGGCCCCCGAAACTGGCCAATCGGCGCATCGTCGGCTATGGAGGCCGGATCGCCGACTGGAATTTGCGCGCCGGCGACTGAGAGACCAACGAGCTCCCGCATAAAGGAGCCGCTCATGGAACTCTGTAAAATCCTGAGGATTCATGTCTCGCGCGCCGCGCACGCGGGAAGCGGCTGGCTGTGCCCTGTCCTGATCGACATGGCTTCGACCTCCAGCAACTTCGCCCCCCGATAATCGAGAAGATCCGCATGAACGCCAAGACCACCGCCCATCCCGCCCCGCCGACCCGCATCCAGGAAAACCTGCTGGCACGGCGCGAGCGGCAGCTCCTGCAATGGCTCTGCGCCCGCATGCCCCGCTGGGTGACGCCGGACCTGCTGACCGCCGGGGGCCTGCTGGGCGCGTTCATGACTTTCGCGGGCTATACGGCCAGCAACCTGTCCCCGGGCTGGCTCTGGCTGGCCATGGCCGGATACGTGGTGCAATGGTTCGGCGATTCCATGGACGGCAGCCTCGCCCGCTTCCGCAAGATCGAGCGTCCCTCCTACGGCTATTTCATCGACCATAGTTGCGACGGCCTGACCACCGCGCTGATCGTCTGGGGCATCGGCACCAGCCCTTACGTCACGATGGACGTGGCGATGGTGGCGCTCGTGGGTTACCTGCTGCTGTCGATCCACGCCTATCTCGCCGCGCGGGTCCTTGGCGAATTCAAGCTCTCGTATCTCCAGGCCGGTCCCACCGAACTGCGCTTCATGCTGATCGGCCTGACCGCGATGATGATGCTGCTGGGCACGGGACGCGGCCTGTTCGGCATGATTTCGGGCTTCGACCTGTTCGTGGGTTCGGTCGGCGCGATCCTGATGGTGCTCTTCGTGGTGCAGACGCTGGTCACCGGCAAGCGCCTCGCCGCGGCGAGCTGATCCGCGTAATATTGTTGCGCGCATTTCGGCTGTAAACCGGCGAGGCTTGCTCTAAGGCGGGCCGCTTGAAACGAAGCGGCTCCCAGGGCGGAGCCTTGCAGGGGCGCCAAAGTGTCGGTTGAAGAGTGGGGTGTGATCGGATGGTGCGGCACGAGCGCGGAGCCGCGGCGATGAACGTCTATCGCAGCAATTCCCGCGTCCTGGCCGCCAGCCTGGTCGGTACCGCCGTCGAATTCTACGACTTCTACATCTACGCCACCGCTGCGGCGCTGGTGTTCGGCCCGCTGTTCTTCCCGGGGGAATCGCCCTCGGTGCAGCGGCTGGCCGCCTATGCCAGCTTCGCGATCGCTTTCATCGCCCGGCCGGTGGGCGCCACGCTGTTCGGCCACTTCGGTGACAGGGTAGGGCGCAAGTCCACGCTGGTCGCCTCGCTGCTGCTGATGGGCGGCGCCACGGTGATCATCGGCCTCCTGCCCACTTACGAGAGCATCGGCTGGTTCGCGCCGCTGCTGCTGTGCCTCATGCGCTTCTCGCAGGGACTGGGCCTCGGCGGCGAGTGGGGCGGTGCCGCCCTGCTGGCGGTGGAGAACGCCCCGCCCGGCTACCGCGCGCGCTTCGGCATGTTTCCCCAGCTCGGCGCGCCGGTGGGCTTCATCGCCGCCAACGGGCTGTTCCTGGTCTTCAGCATGACCCTGAGCGACGCGGACTTCCTCGCCTGGGGCTGGCGCATTCCCTTCCTGCTGAGTTCGGTGCTGGTCGGCCTGGGCCTGTGGATCCGCCTGAAGCTGACGGAAACCCCGGCCTTCGAAGCCGTGCTGGAGGAAACCCCGCCCAAGTCGATCCCGATCGTCGAGCTGTTCCGCACGCACTTGCGCCAGACCCTGGCCGGCACTTTCGCGGTGATCGCCTGCTTCGCGCTCTACTACCTCACCACGACCTTCGCGCTGGGCTACGGCACCGAGACGCTGGGCTACGATCGCCGCAGCTTCCTGGGCGTGCAATTGTTCGCGATCCTGTTCATGGCGCTGGGCATCGTGCTGGCCGGCTATGCGGCGGACCGCTGGAGTTCGCGCGGCGTGCTGATCGCCGGCTGCCTGGGCGCCATCGGGGTGGGCCTGCTGATGGGGCCGATGTTCGCGGCCGGATCGCTCTCGGCGATCGCCGCCTTCCTGTGCCTGGGCCTGTTCACGATGGGCTTCGTCTACGGTCCGGTCGCCTCGCTCCTGCCGCAGCTCTTCGACGCGCGGGTGCGCTACACGGGGTCGTCCATCGCCTTCAACGTCGGCGGCATCTTCGGCGGCGGCTTCGCGCCCGCTATCGCCCAGACGCTGGCCGACAAGGGCGGCGTGCTATATGTGGGCACGTATATCTCGGCGGCGGCGATCCTCAGCCTGATCGGCCTGCTGTCGATCCGGCGCAACACCGAGCGGAGCTTCACCGCCTAGAACGTCTTCCCATCGGGTGGAATCGCCTGATGACGCGGAAAACGCGGCAAGCCAGAAACCCGAAAGCGGTCGAGCCCCCGCAGCAGGATCGGATCCGCTCCAGACCCGCCCGTCCTGCGGGCGCCTCCGTCTCCGTCTCCGTCTCCGTCTCCGTCTCCGTCTCCGTCTTCTCCCATTGACCGCCGCGCCCGAGGGTATAGAGCAGGTGGAACAAATGGATTCGCGTCCCGCAAAGTGGACCGATCCGGAGAAAGACACGAACGATGACGGCACTTCGCGACGACAAGCCCGAAGTCGAGGTCAAGGGCACGCAAACGTTGATGCGTGCGCTCGACATCATGGACGAAGTGATTGGCGGCCCGATCCGCGCCGCCGATCTCGCCCGCAAGCTGGGCATGAGCAAGACCACCGCGCACCGCCTGGTGCAGGCGCTGAAGTCCCGCGGCTATCTCTCGGTGACGAGCGACGGCTTCGGTCTCGGCCCCAAGCTGCTGGAACTGGGCGTCATGGCCACCGAGCAGATCGACTATGTGCGGGTGGCCCGGCCGTTCATGGAAAAGCTCTCGGAAAAGACGGGTTTCTGCGTTTTCGTGGGCAAGCGCGAGGGGGACTGGTCCCGCCACCTCGACCGCGTGACCGGGCGCCAGCGTCTTCGCGTGGCGACCGCGCCGGGAGACCGCCGCCCCATCGCCGAAACCGGCCTGGGCAAGGCGCTGCTGCTGGACGAGGACGAGAAGGTCTGGGAAGACCTCTACCGTGAAGCCAATGGCGGCAAGGTCTCGGCCAAGGCGGTGAAGGAATACGTGGCGCTGATGCGGGAGCACAAGGCGCATGGCTACGTGCTGCACGACAGCGAGCTGGGCGACGGCGTGCGCTCGATCGCGGTGCCGATCCGCGATGCGCGCCGCGAGATCTGCATCGCCATCTCGATCGCCAGCGCGGCCCATTACCTGACGGACGACATCGTCAACGATCTGGTGGCGGCCATCGTCGCCACCGCGGGGCAGGTCGGCGAGGCCGTGGGCTACCGCGCGCCGCGGGGCTAGCCCGCGAACCGCCGGGTCATGGCCGGGGCGGCCGCACCCTTAGGCGGTGCTCCGGCACCACGCGCAGCGAATCCAGTGTCGCGACCTGCCCGGCAGCGGGCAGCGCGGCCCGCGCCCTGTCGTCCAGGTAGATCGGCGCATCGACGCGCAGCGGCATGATCGAGAGGCGCCAGGGCCGTCCGAGCCGCCCGGCAAAGCGCTTGAGGCCGATGCGCCACAGCTGGCCGTCCCAGAAAGTGTCGTCCAGCAAGTCCATGCCATCGTGCAGGCGCAGGATGTCGCCCTTGCAGGCGATCTCCAGGAAGGCGTCTCCGCCTTCGGGCAGCAGCGCGGGTGAGAGCGTGAATTCCCATGTCGCGGCGGCTTTCCAGGTTTCCGGCAGCGGTTGGAGCACCGTCTTCGCCGGGCCGCCGATCACGGGCGCCGGCGCTTCGCCCCCCGGGCGGATCTGCCGGGCCTCCACGGATGCCGCGACGGGGCCGGGAACGCGCGCGCCATAGTGGCCGCCGCGCCGGGTCAGGGCGGCGTCCGCTGTCATCCCGGGCTCCGGGGGGATCATGGCGAAAGCGAAGTCCCGGTTGCCGCGCTGACGCAGTTCCAGCTCGCCGCCCGCGAACATCACGTCGGCGTCCGTCAGGATCAGCCGTCGTTTCCCGCCAAATGTGCCAACCCATGTCTGCCCGGCCGAGGCGCGATCCAGCACCAGCACCCGCACTGCCGCCCCATGCGCGGTGCCGAAGCGCAGCAGCCGTTCCGGTCCGGCCCGGACCTGCCCGATCCAGCGCCCCGCACCGTCGCGGCGGAAGCCCGCCGGCCCGTCCTGAAGGCTCGCGCCGTCGATGGCGAGTTCCACATCGTCGGCAATCGTCGCGGCCAGGACATGGATCGGGCCGTCACCGTCCTCCAGCCGCGTCACCGGCTGCGCGGTGGCCCAGGCGAGGCGCAGGCCGTCGAGGTCGAGGCCGATGGGCCAGGCGAAGCTGGCGCCGCTCGGGATCGTCACCGGCGCGGAGGGCAGCGTCACCGGGCCGCCGGGGAGGCGCACGGTGAACTGCGTGCCGGGATGGCCCGGCGTCGGATATTGGCGGACGTGGTTGTTGACGAAGAGGAAGCCGCTGCCGCCCGCGCGGCGCACCGACCAGCGCAAGGTGGCGAGGTCTGCCTTGTCGCGCGGCTGCACGGCCGGGGCATGGACCTGCATCGGCGAAAGTGCGGCGCCGTGGCTGTCGATCAGGTAGTGGAGCGGGCGCAGGGCGGCATGGGCGGGGCCGGGCAGGCCGTATTGCCCGATCGGCGCCTGGAAGTCGTAGCCGATCACCGGCACGTCGTTGTAGCCGCCCGAACGCTGCGTTTCCTCCAGCGCGCGGCCATGGGCGAGCGGGTTCGAGCCGCCGTGGAACATGTAGTAGCCGAGCAGGTTCACGCCCGAGCCCAATTGCGTCAGCACTGCCGCCGCGATGTCGGCCGGGGCGATCAGCGGGCGGCGGCGGTACATGACCGGCACCCCGCCGCCGTATTCGGCGCCGAGGAAAGGCGTGTCTTCCATGTCGTCGTCTGCGTCGCCGCGGCCCTTGGCCCGGGTCTGCGCGCCCAGGTCTCCGCTCACGCGGCTGTCGAAGCGGAAGAGGTAGTTTTCCTTGGGCGGCAGGCGGTCCGTGCTGGCGGACCAGGGCTCATCCGGATAGCCGCCATGAACGGGCACCACCTCGCCCCTGGGATAGACCGTGCGGTCCCAACCGGTGACGGTGTAGAGCGGCACGTCGATCCCGATTTCGCGCGCCAGTCCTTTCAGCGCCGCGATATGGGCACGGCCCTGGCCGGGGCCGGAGAGGTTGTATTCGTTCTCCACCTGCATGCCGATCACCGGCCCGCCCTGCTTCCACAGCAGGCCGTCGATCTGCCCGGCCATCGCGCGCCAGAAGCGGGAGACTTCGGCCATGTAGGCGGGATCGTTGGAGCGCGGGTGCGTGGCGGAGACGACCCAGTCGGGTATACCGCCGAAGCGCACTTCGGCATGGCACCAGGGACCGGGGCGCAGGAAGAACAGCAGCCCGTGGCGCGCGCAGAGCGTGACGAAGCGCCGCAAGTCGCGGGTGCCGGTCCAGTCGAGGCGGCTCGGCTCCAGTTCGATATGGTTCCAGATCACGTAGCTGGCGATCACGCCGATCCCGGCGGCCTTCATCTTCGCCAGTTCCTCGTCCCAGTATTCGGCCGGGAAGCGGGTGAAGTGAAATTCGCCCATGATCGGCAGCCACGGCTTGCCGTCGCGGGTGAGGGTGAGGTTGTCGATGCCCAGTGTGCCACCCGGCCCCTCGCCCGTGCCCATGCGCAAATGGCCGGATTTCAGCGGGCGGCCGGGGCGGGAAGCATCGAGTTCCAGAGGCGCGGCCTGCGCGGCGGCGGCAAGGCTTCGGGCGGGCAGGGCCGCGGCAAGGGCGGCTGCGCTGCCGGCCCGAAGCAGGCCGCGGCGGTCAATGCCCGGCATTGACGGGCTTGCCCAGATCGCCGTTCGCACTGTCCTGCTCGACGAGCGGGTTGCGGCCCCAGAGCTGATCGTAGCGCCAGCCGGAGAGGTCCTCCACCACCGCCTGCGCCTCGGGGCTGGTCGGGGTGCGGGCACCGCTGCGCAGATGCTCGATCTCGCGCATCAGCACGGCATGAGTCGCGGGGGAAAGGCGGAAGCGCAGCGAGACGATCACGCCGAACACCAGCATGGCCACGGTGCCCAGCCCCAGCAGCAGCGCGATCGTGAGGATGGCGCCGTGCGATTGCTGCGCCGCGCCGGAAACGAAGCCGCCCGCCTGCATCACGAAGCCCACGCCGGCTACGGCCGCGGCCTGCGTGGCCTTGCGCACGAAGGTCATGACGCCCGCGAAAGCGCCCTCGCGGCGGCGGCCGGTGACGATCTCGTCCACGTCGGCCATGTAGTTGTAGGTCGCCCAGGGAATGTAGTTGAGCGCGCCGCGGCCCAGGCCTGCCAGCGCGATGGGCAGCCAGATCATGGCGCTGGTGGCCGTGATGCCCATGGACCAGAGCCCGATCAGCGTCAGCGCGCCCGCCGCGAAGCTGGCGGCGGCGATCTGGTAGGCACGGCTGGGCGAGGCGCGCAGGGCCATGTTGATGGCGATGATGACGGCCACGAACTGCACGATGTACATCGTGCCCAGCAGCCCGGAGGCGACCGCCGTGGTTCCCGCCAGCGCGAAGATCACGAAGAACGTGAAGGCCGCGTTGAACACGTCCTGGCTGATATAGCCGCCCAGGTACATGCCCAAGTGCAGGCGGAAGGCGCGGATCCGCATGGTCGAGAACAAGTTGCGGTAAAGCGCCTTCAGCGCCTCCAGGGGGCCTGCGGAGTGGCGATGCTCGGCGGGGAGCGGCACGCCTCCGGGCCCGTGACGCTCCCAGCTGAACAAGTAGAGCATGGCCGCCGTCACCATGAACAGCGCGGCGAAGATCAGGCCCATGTAGAAGAAGGTGTCCGCGCTGTCGCGGCCCAGCGCCTCGATCAGCCAGAGCGGCAGGAAGCCCGCCAGGATCGCGGCGGCCTGGCCGAACAGGATGCGGAAGCCCGCGAACTTGGCCTTGGTGCGATAGTCGCTCGACATCTCGGCCGCGAGCGTCTCGAACGGGATGATCTCCATCGCGTAGACCAGTTCGAACAGCACGTAGCTGACGAGGTAGTACCAGAAGCTCTGCCCCGGCAGCCACATCAGCGCGAAACTGGGCAGCAGGGGAATGGCGGCCAGGATGAAGAAGCGCCGCCGCCCGAACCGGCGGCCCAGCGCGGTCGTGCCGAAGTGGTCGGAAATATAGCCGATCATCGGCGAGGCGAAGGCGTCCAGCACGCGCGCCACCGCGAAGATCGTCGCCGCCTGACCGGCCGAAAGCCCGCAGAACTGGGTGTAGAAGATCAGCACCCAGCCCGAGATCACCGCCATCGACCCGGCCCCGAGCACGTCGTTGGAGCCATAGGCAAGGTAGTTTCTCAGGCGCACCGGACGCGCGGCCACGGACTGGCTTTGGGGCACTACAGGATCCTTCACCGTATTGTTCTTGTCTGGCCCGCCTTCGTGGGCGGACCGATTGGGTCTGTTATTATGTCGGAGTAATGGACTTGTCAGCAGGCATGAAGCGAACGGCTTCGATCATCACGGCGGGATCGCCGGATTCAATCGTTACCTTGTGCTGGCCGGCTTCCAGAAGAGCGGAGAACGGCACGGAAATGCGGTTGTCGAGCACGGCATCGGCCCAGTCGCGGTCACCGGTGCGGCGCGGGATTTCGAGGACCTGCGGCTTGCCGTCGATGCGGATGGTCAGGCGCAGTGCCTCGCCATTGTCGGAGGGATAGGCAGGCAGCAGATCGACCACGGCCTGCCAGCGACCCGCCGGCAGGGTGATGGCGGCCTGCGCGGAGGCGGACGCCGCACCAGCGCCCAGCAGCGCACCGTACCGGCCGAGGCCTTCCACCAGCCGCCAGGCTGAGCCGTTCGGGGATGGGCGGCGCGTGAACTGTTCGGGCCGGAGCAGGGGAAGCGAGGATTGCGGCGACGGTTCCGGCGCCGGCGCTGCGATGTCCGGCAAGGCGGCGAGCGCGGGCACGATCGGCGGGGTCTGCCGAAAGCTGCGCCACTGCCCATCTGCGGGCTCGACATTCATGATCCCGCGCCATTTGCCGCCCGCGATGTCGCGGTTGTAGCGGCGCGTCAGGGCTGTCAGCGCCGCGTCGGCCTCGGCGGCGATGCGGGCGCGGCGCCAGCTTTCGGCGGGGGCGGTATCACGCAGCGCGTCGTGGGCCTCGGCGGCGAAGAAGCGCCGGTTGGCGGCGGCGGAGGCCGATACCGGGTAGTCCACAAGTTCGAAGAAGGCATCGGCGCGCCCGGCCGGGACCTGCTGGCGCAGGGCGGCAAGGCGCTGCTCCATCGCCGCGAAACCGGCGAGCCGCGCGTCGGCCTCGGCCGTGGTCAGCGGGCTGGCATGGGGTTTCTGCCCCGGCAGATACCATTGCAGATGCTCGGGCCGGCGCGCGAAGTTGAGGCGGTAGTAGTCACTCATGACGGCGGCGGCCTGCGGGTCCGTGCCCTCTTCCGCGCCGCGTCCCTGTCCGGTCCCGAGGATGTCTGCGAGCCAATGTCCCATCCATGTCTCGACAGGCTGGGTTCTTGTCCTCTCGATGTCCCATGCAAGGCTGAGGAAGTAGTCGACGCCCAGTTCGGCTGGCTTGATGTCCCCGACATTGACGATCCACATCTTGCGCGCGCCCTTGTCCCACGCGCGTCCCATTTCCTCGCGGATCAGCGCAGGCGGCGTCGTCGAGAGCCAGAGATAGGAGAGCGGCGCGCCGAGGTAGGAGAGGTGGTAGTAGACGCCGTTGCCACCGCTGCGCGCCCTCTCGGCGGCATCGGGGAGATGGCGGATGTAGCCGAAGTTGTCGTCCGTCCACATCAGGGTGACATCGTCCGGCACTTTCAGCCCGGCCCGGTAGATGTCGAGCACTTCCTTGTAGGGCGTGAAGACTTGCGGGGCGCCGGAAATCCCCGCCTCGCGCAGGAGTTCGCGCTGGTCGGCGAAGACCTGCTCCAGCACCGCGCGGCGCTCCGGGTCGGTCGTGGGGCCGATCATGCCGCTGTCATGGATGCCGCGCAGGCCGAGGGTCCAGATCGTCTCGTCGGCGGCGTTGCTCTTCACCCGCGTGCGCCAGTAGTCGCGCATGGCATCGCGGTTCGTCAGGTAGTTGAAGTCTTCCGCCTTGCCGGTCCATTCGCCCACGTTGTTGCGCAGCATCGGTTCGGCGTGGCTGGTGCCCATGACCACGCCGTAGCGCTCGGCCAAGGCGGCATTGGCGGGATCGGCGTTGAAGGCGCGGCTGGCCTTGTGCATGGCGGGCCAGAGCGTGTTGGCCCGTAGCCGCAGCAGCAGGTCGAAGACTTTGGCATATGTCTTCGGGCCGGGAGCGGGTTCATCGGGTTCGGCGCCCTGGGCCCAGGGAACGAGGCCCCAGTCCTCGTCATTGATGAAGATGCCGCGATACTGCACCGAAGGCGGGCCGAAGCGCCGGGCCTTGGCGGAGACGTAGAGGCTGCCGTGATGCTGGGGTGGCACATCCGCCCACCAGTGCCAGGGCGAGACGCCGATCGCGCGGGAGATCTCGTAGGCGCCGTAGGCGGTGCCGCGCCGGTCGCTGCCCACGATCACCAATGCCTGCTTCACGCCGGGTGCGGGGTTGGAAACCGGCACGATCAGGAAGCTTTCCCAGGCCCCGCGCAGCTTTGCGGCATCGACCCGGCCCGCCGCCACAAGCCGGTCTATCGCGGGATTGCGGCCCAGCGTGCCGATCCAGACCTGCATGTCCGAAGCGGCGTTCGCGCCGGTCACGGTGGCCAGGTCGGTCCGCAAATCCTCGGCAGCGATGCGGACCAGTTCGTGGTCCCCGGCCGAGGTCACGACTTGGGCGACATGTCCGTCCTGGGCCAGCGCGAAGTCGCCGCGCGCGGGCGTGAAATGCACGAACTCCGGAGCGGCCGCCTGCGCCGGATGGGCGAGGACAAGCCCCGCCGCCACCGCAAGAAAGGCCGCCCCGCGCATCGTCAGATGTAGGTCCGCAGGAACTCGGCCAGTGCGCAGATGGCAAGGCTCTGGCCATAGGGCATCGAGGTGAGCGCGATGTCCTTGTAGAACTGCAGCGTGTCGCCCATCGCGGTGCCGAAGCTGACTTGCTGAAGCTCTCCGGCATCGTCGATATTGGCGAGCACGCCGCGCACCGCCTTGATGCCCACCGCCTCGTATTCGCGCGGCAGGTAGCCCTTGCGCACCGCCTTCAGGATGCCATAGGCGAAGCCTGCCGTGGCCGAGGCCTCAAGGTAGCTGGTGGGATCGTCGATCAGCGTGTGCCACAGGCCGGTTTCCGCGTCCTGCGTGGCGGCAAGCGTGCGGACCTGTGCGGCCAGCGTGTCGATCAGGAACATGCGGAAGGCATCGCCCGGTTCGAGATCGAGCAGCTCGATGATCTCCGGGATCGCGATCGTCACCCAGCAGTTGCCGCGCGCCCAGAGCGCCTCGGCGAAGTTGTGGCGGCCGGTGAAGTCCCAGCCGTGGAACCACAGGCCGGTCTTCTTGTCGGCCAGATACTTGATATGGACCAGGAACTGGCGCTTGGCTTCCTCGATATACTGCGGACGGTCCAGCAGCAGGCCTATCTTGGCCAGCGGCAGCACGCTCATCATCAGCGTGTCGTCCCACAGCTCACCCGGGTTCTCGTCGTTGTAGACGATGTGCTGGAAGCCGCCTTCCTCGGTCTTGGGCAGGCCGTCCGGCGCCATCAGCCATTCGGCCCAGGTGTCGAGATAGGGGATGTAGCTGGGATCGCCGTCCAGTTCGTAGAGGTAGGCCAGCGTGATGAAGGGGGCCACCGTGTTGATGTTCTTGGTGGGCGTGCCTTCCGCGAAGCGGTCCTCGAACCACTGGCGGATGATCTCCAGCGCCTTCTCGTCGCCGGTCTGCTCGAAATAGCGCCACATGCCGAACAGGCCGACGCCGTGGGTCCATTCCCAGCCGGCCCAGCCCTTGGTGTCGATCACCCGGCCGTCTTCGAGGCGGAGCAGGAATTCGCCGGTTTCGTCCTTGATGTTGACGAGGTTGTGCATGAGCAGGTCGATCGCCGCGGTGACCTGCTGGCGGGGGATGTCATGGGTAAGGGCGGCCACTCAAGTTCTCCTGTGGGCGATGCTGCGGCGGGGGGCGTGATGGGTCATTTCAGGACTCCGTAATCGCGCGCCATCCGGCGGTAGAGTTGCAGGAAGGCGGGATCGGCGTCGTACCGGCCGCCATGGTTTTCGGGTTGTTTCGGCATGTCGGATGCCAATGCGGGCGTGGCGCCGGGGGCTTCCGCCGCGTTCAGGCCTTGCGAGAGCAAGTCGGGGCGCGGGCCTTCGCCGGCGTTCTTGCCGTCCTTCTGGAAGATCGCTTCCTGATGGCGGGTCGGTTCCCAGATGAAGCTGCCCCAGCCGTTCGGGTGGGCATGGACCAGGTCGTTCAGGTAGCGCTTGCGCGACGAATACTCGATCGCGAAGAAGCCCTTGTCCGGGTAGTGGCGGCCGAATTCGGTGAAAGTCCGCTCCCAGTCGCCTTGCGCCGCCTGCTGGTAGCAGGAGAAGCCCAGCGCATCGAAATCGACGTCGCGCTCGATCAGGCTGTCGGTCCAGTGCTGGACGATCGGCCAGTGGCGGCCGAGATGGTTGTGCAGCGCGATCGGCGTTCCGGGAAGCTGCGCGCGGGTGGCGGCGATCCCGGCCTTGAGCAGCAGCGCGAACTTGTCGTAGCCGCCCGCGCCGGGCACGTTCATGTGCACTTGGTCGGTCACCGGGTTGCCGGTGGGAATGGTCAGCGGCACGCGGCCGTCGGGCCAGAGCATGCCGAACGTGGTCTCGTTGCCCAGGATCGCCAGATCGGGCGCGACGCCTGCGGCTTTCATCGCCGCGAAAGTCTCGTCGGTATGGCGGTGGACGGCGTCTACCAGCTTGGGGAAGGGCAAGTCGGCCCAGGCTGCGGGCTTGTCCTGATGCTGCGGATCGGCCCAGGTGTCGGAATAGTGGAGGGTCAGCGAGAGGTGGAAACCCGCCGCCTTGATCCGCTGCGCGAACGCGATGGTGCGCGGCAGATCGCACCAGGGGCCGCCGGGCTTGTCCTTCGAATAGCCCTTCGCGGGATCGACGAAGAGGCGCAGCTTGATCGCGTTGAACCCGGCATCGCGGAAGATCGCGAGCACGTCCTTTTGCTGGCCGTCCTCGTAATAGGTGGCGCCTGCGGCTTCGTCCTCGGGAATCCACGAGACATCCGCGCCGATCAGATAGGGCCACGGGCGCGCGCCTTTTCTGGGCCCGGCGCGCACCGCGCCCGGCACGGCGGCAAGGCAGAGCGCGCCTGCGCCTGCAACGCCCAGCTGGCGGCGGGTGAGCGCGGCGCCGGTCATTTCAACTGATCCGGGCGCGTCGGCGCGGCGACCATCTGCACCGGCACGCCGCCGCGAACGTTGCGGAGGGTGACGAGCTTGACCGCCTCCAGCGCATCGCCGGGCGCACCGTCGCTGGTCACGGCAAGGGCGACGTGGTTGGTGCCGTGGTGGTTGAGCACGCCCTCGGGGATCGGGAACACGCGCTGCGGGCCGACATGGGCGATGAACTGGCCCATGTTCCAGCCGTTGACGAAGATCAGCACGCGGTATTTCGCGGCCGAGCGCGGGCTTTCGGTGTCTCCGAAGGCAAGCCCGATCGTGGCGTCTTGACCCTTGGGCACGGCAAGGTCGAAGGCGGTGCGCAGCCAGGTGGTGCCGGGCGCGGCGCTACTCGCGGGGACTTGCGCGGCGGTCCACTGGCGGTCGTCGAAGCCGGGCAGGTGCCAGCCCATGCGCTCGCCGTAGAGGCCGCCGTTGTTGGCAGGGCCGCGCACCGGATCGGCCAGATCCTCGCCGCCGCGCTTGCCCTGGATCTTCCACGCGATCGGCACCGCGAAGCTGCGCCCGCCGGGCTGCGAGATCGAGGCGGAAATCAGCCCGCGCGCTTCCTTGTGGAAGTCGTCGGCGTCGAGGTCCCAGTTATGGCCGTTGTTGCGCACCATGACCGAGAGGACGTGGCCGCCGTTCGCCTGCGCTTCGGGCGGCAGGTCGAGCGTGACGGTGCCGGTGGTGATCGGACGGGGGAGGCCGCTCGGCGTCTCGGCCTGGCCGATGAACTTGCCGTCGAGCCATGCCTGCACGAGGCCCGATCCGCCCGCGCCATAGAACAGCGAGACGGTTTTCGCGCCGGGATTGCCCTCGAAACGGCCGCGATACCAGACGTCGCCTTCGTGGAAGCCATAGGCGTCCATGGCGAGGTTCGGCTGGCCGTCGGGGCGCTGGGTGATGCTGGCGTTGGGACGGCTGCCGCCGACCGCTTGCCATGCGCTGTCGTCGAACTGCGGATCGGCCTCGGGCGAGCCCTTGGCCATGCGCCAGCCGGTGAGCGCGGGAAGCACGACCGGCGCGGGGCCGGGCAGGGGGACGGTGGAGGCGAGGCTACCGATGGCGGAAGGCTTGGCGGCGATACGCGCGCCGTTCCACGAGAGCGAGCGCGCCGCGCCGGGCGCCCAGATTTCGATGGCACCCGCCGCGTCGGTGTCGCCGGTCAGCGTGAGTGCGCCGGACCGCAGCGAAGCATGACGGACGAGCTGCGGACCGCGTACCAGAACCGGACCGCTCGCGGTGTCGGCGCGGGTATAGCGAGTGCCTTCGGCCTCGTCGGCAAGGATCAGCACAAGGTCGCCGCGTCCGCCGCCGGTCACCCGCAGGACAGTGCGGCCCGTATGCGTGTAGGTGACTTTAAGGTCGCCCTTTGCGGCATCGAAAGCGGTGGCCGCGGCGCCTTCCACAACCTCGACTTTCGGGGCCGAGGCATAGCGCAGCACGGTCTCGCCAGCCTCGCCCGCGCGGCCGTAGAGCAGCAGCAGGTCGGCGTTTCCGGCCTTGGACGCCGATTGCAGTTCGGAGGTCGAATAGACCAGCCGCTGCCCGCCCAGACTGACGCCTGCGACCAGCCACTTGGCGTCGAAGCCATTGAGCCGCATCGGGAATGTATAGCGACCATCCGGCAGCGCGGCGGTCACGGTGAAGCTGTCGTCGGTCTGGCCGTTGGACGGCTTGTGCGTCACCATCAGGAAGCGCGCGTCGGTTTCCGGGCTCTTGTTGTGATAGACCTGGATATGGGGCGAGGAGATCTCGGGCGCGCCCGCCGGGATCATGCCCGCAAGGTCGGGTACGGAGGCGATCAGCCCGCCCAGCTGCTTCATCTCCAGCGCCTTTTCGCGAAGCTCTCGCGCTTCGGAAATGGCCGCGCCGTAGTCGTAGCTGGTAAACACTACCGGGGCGGGCAGCCAGCCCCAGCTGGTGCCGCCATAGACCATGTAGAAGCTCTGGATGCCGATGCCGTTGGCCAGATTGGTGCCGTAGAACACCCGCTGGAAGCGCTTGCCGCGCTGGACCGCGTTGCACTCGTAGCTGCCGTTGGAGCCCCAGTAATCGAACCAGCCGCCGCCGAATTCCGCCAGGAAGCCGGGCGTCTTCGGCGAAGCGGAAGCGCCGCCTTTCGCGCCGCCGGTTCCGTAGAAGCCCCAGTCCGGCGCGGCCACGCTGCGGGTCGGCTTGCCTTCCACGGTGCAAGTGCCGCCGGGGTAGCCGTCGAAGGCGTACATGTCGTTGGGGCCGTGGACGACTTTGTCGACGGAAGAACCTTCCGGCACCCAGTAGCCGTTGCGGCCCTGGTCGTTGTGGAAGATCGGCACGGTGATGCCGTCGGCGCGGGCCTTGGCGTAGATATGATCCATGTACCGGCGCTGGGCCGGGGTGGTCAGCGCCAGTTCGTTCTCGATCTGGTGGAGGATGACGGTGCCCTTGTGGCCCTTGCCGTCGCCGTTGATCTGGTGGCGCGCGATGATGGCGTTGATCTGCGTCAGCCACTCGTCGGCGGCGGCCATGTATTCGGGATCGTCGGTGCGGGCGCGGCCCTTCTGGTTGACCAGCCAGCCCGGAAACCCACCGCGCGACACTTCCGCGTTCACGTAAGGCCCGGCGCGGGTCATGACCAGCAGGCCTTCTTCCTCGGCCATGGTCAGCAGGCGGTCGAGATCGCGGATGCCGCTGAAGTCGTAGACGCCTTGTTTCGGCGAATGGTAGCCCCAGTCGAAATAGAGCGCGACGGTGTTGAACCCGCTGGCCTTCATCTTCTGCAGCACGTCGCGCCAGAGGTCCGGGCTGGGCAGGCGGAAGGGATGGAATTCGCCCGACCAGATCACCTGGCGCTTGTCGTCGATCATCAGCGAGCGCGCATCGAAGGAGACGCGGCCGAACGTCTGGACCGGCGCGGAAAGATCGGCCGTGGGCTTCGCGTCCTGCGCGAATGCCGGAAGCGGCAGGGCCGTAAGCAGCAGAGCGGTGAGGAACGCGCGCTTCATGCCGCTCAATCCATGTGGAACAGCAGGGGGAGCGGCCATTCGACCGGACGGTTGCCCGGTTCCACTTCCATCAGCGGCGCCATGTAGTCCCACCAGCGGCGCATCACCGGATGGTCGGGCAGGGTTTCGCGGCTGTTGTCCGGCGTCACGCGCAGGACGGCGAAGAGCGACAGGCTATCCTCGTCGAGGAAGATCGAATAGTCGCGGATGCCGGCGTCGGTCAGCAGGGCGGAGAGTTCTGGCCAGATCGCGTCGTGACGGCGGCGATATTCCTCGACCGTGCCGGGCTTCAACTGCATCCTGAAAGCGTGGATCGACCCCGTCCCAGTATCCGGCACATCACTCTCCCGTCAGTTCCATTATGTGGATACCAATACCGATATTTGGTAACTCGTCCACAAGCGTCCGTCAATTGCCATTCTGGCGGCGAATGCCGTGTCAGCTTCCCTCCGGCTTGTTTTCATCCAGCGGCAGGCTGGGCGCGATCGGCAGGGCATCGGGCAGCGGCGGATGGGCGGGATCGAAGTCCTTCAGCAGGACGTGGGACGCCAGTTCAGGGATTTTCTCGCGCACCTGACGGGCGATGGCCGCGGCGAACAGCCAGGCGCCGTAGTTGTCGTTGTGAGTCCTGTCCTTGCCGTTCTCGGCAAAGGCGCGGGGCGATACTTCCGGCCCCAGGGCCTGCATGATGGCGATGCTGTCGCGGTTGAGGTCGATCAGCGGCACGTTCTCCTCCGCTGCCACCTTGCGCACGGCGGCGGCATAGGCGCCCAGCGTGTCCTTGATCTTTCCCGCCTCGTCGAAATTACGGCGCTCGGGCGAAGTGACCAGCACCGGATGGACGCCGCGCCGGCGGGCCTCGGCGATATAGCTGCGCAAGTAGGCGGGATAAGTCAGCTCGGGATCGAGGTAGGTCATCGGCCATTCGGCCTTCTGGTCGTTGTGGCCGAACTGGATGAACAGCCAGTCGCCCTTGCGGACCTGCGTGAGCACCTTGGAAAAGCGGAGCTGGGCGATGAAGGATTTCAGCGTCGCGCCGGACTTGGCGTGGTTGGCCACGGCAATGCGATCGTCCAGCATCGCGGGCAGCATCTGGCCCCAGCTGGTGAAAGGCTCGGTATACTGGTCGGCCACGGTCGAATCGCCGGCCAGGAACAGGCGCGGGGCGTCGGCGGGCTCGATATGGATGGCGGAGACGCGCGGCTGGCCGAGGAATTCGAAGGTCAGCTTGTCGTCCCAGCTGAAGCTGGCAAGGTCGCGCTCGTCCAGCAGCACGGACTGGCCGAAGCGCGGCGCGCCTGCGGGCTGGGCGGGCAGGCGGGCGTCGCGCACGTCGACCAGGAAGCTGCGCGTCACCGTCTGTCCGCGCCGGGTGGCGATGTCGCGCAGGAACAGGCGGCGGCTTTCGGCCTTCACCGTGGTGAGGCCCGCGCTACGCCGGTCTCCCAGGGTCAGCGTCACGCGGTAAGTGCCCTGGGGCAGCGCCACCGAATAGAGGAACCCGCCCGAAGCATCGCGGCGTTCGATGCCGCTCCGGCCGACTTCGGCCTGGCCCGGCCGGTAGTCGGGCATCTGCGCGGGGGTCTTGCCGGCCAGGTCGATGTCGATCGCGGGCGGCGGGGCGGAAGTGCCGGCGGCCAGGGCCAGGGCGAGAGCCGAACTCAGGGACATTTCGGATGATCCTCTCTTTGGTCTCTGGCCAGATTCGTTCCGGCGCGTTATCCCACATGACGGTTCGCAAGGGCATATATCGGGAACGATCAGAGTCAATCACTCCCGGTCACCTCACTCACGACGAAGCGGTGCTTCCATGCGTGGAATTACGGATGAGGAACCGGTGGGAAGCGATTTTGACTGGAACTGAGCGAAAATGTCATATATTGTGTAACTCAATCCCACATAGTGGGCAATGTTCGAAGCAAGAACAAGATTTGGGAGTGAGGAAATGAGAAGGGCTTTCTCGAAATCCGTCATGCGCAGCCGCGCCTCGGCTCCGGCCCTGGTGGCCGCCTTCCTCTTCGCCGCGCCGCACATGGCGGCCGCGCAGGATGGCGCAGCCGATGCCGCCGTGCAGGACGGCGCGCAGAGCGCCGCAGCGACCGGCGCCCAGTCGGCCGCCGCCGGCAACACGCCCAGCCCTTCCGAGATCATCGTCACCGGCTTCCGGGCCTCGCTGAACGCGGCCCTGGCCGACAAGCGCATGGAAACGGCGGCGATCGACACCATCAAGGCCGAGGATCTGGGCAAGTTCCCCGATTCCAACCTGGCGGAATCGATGCAGCGCATCCCCGGCGTGGCGCTCCAGCGCGGTGACGGCGGCGAAGGCAAGAACATCTCGGTCCGCGGCCTTGGCGCCGACTTCACCCGCGTGCGCATCAACGGCATGGAAGCCGCCGCGCAGACCGGCGGCTCGGACATCTACGGGGCCGGCAACAATGGCCGCAGCTTCGACTTCAACGTTTTCCCGACCGAAATCTTCTCGGCGCTGACCGTGCGCAAGACGCCCTCGGCGGATGTCGAGGAAGGCTCGCTGGGCGCCACGGTGGACCTCAGCGCGCCCAAGCCGATGGACCAGGCGAAGGACTTCGTGCTCTCCGCCACGGGACGCGGCGTCTGGAACGAACTGTCGAAGAAGGTTGATCCGCGCGCGTCGGTTCTCGTGTCCAAGCAGTTCGGAGACAGCGGCTTCGGCGTGCTCGGCTCGCTCGCCTATCAGAAGCGCCACACGCGCGAAGTGGGCTATTCGGCGGTGGACATCCTTTCGGCCAACCAGAACGGCATGTTCTGCTCGCCGCTCGGCTTCACCCCGCAGAACCCCGGCAACAGCGCCGCGTCCGGCGCCAGCGCCACCAATTGCTCCACCGGCAACCCGCGCACCAGCGACGCTGCGGCCTACCAGACCGTCTACGACGCCCGCCGAGACGACATGCCGAACACCCCCGGCAGCGGCGCCTTCTTCCCGCGCATCCCGCGCTACCTGAATTCCGAGCAGACGCAGGAACGCATCGGCGGCACGCTGACCCTGCAGTACAAGCCCGACGACGATACCGACATCTCGCTGGACCTGCTCTACTCACGCTTCAACGTGACCCGTGACGACAACTACATCGAGGCGATTTCGTTCGGCCGCTCGGCATCGAACCAGGGCTATCCGATGATGTCGCTGAAGGACGTGCAGCTTTCCGACCTCGGCTCGGTGGAATATGCCCTGCTGGACGGCGTGGACGTGCGCTCGGAAGGGCTGCACTCGAAGTATTCGACCACGTTCAAGCAGGCGAACCTCAATTTCATGCACCGGTTCAACGACCGGTTGACCGTTGACGCCAAGTTCGGCCTCAACGAGTCCGTGTGGAAGGACAAGGTCCGCATGCAGTACTTCATGGATGCGCTGGATACCGACAACTTCGCGATCGACTATACCGGCGGCGGGCAGACGCCCGTGCTGGGCTTCGGCTTCGACGTGTCCGATCCGTCCAACTTCCTCTACGGCCCGACGCCGGGCGCGGGCGTCGTCACCGGCGGCTTCAGCCTCCAGGGCAAGCCGGCCAGCAACACCACCAAGGGTACGCTGGGCGAAGTCAACGCGCATTACGAATTCTCCGATGCGTTCAAGCTGCACTTCGGCGGCCAGTTCCGCTCCAGCGAGTTCCAACAGCGCTTCACCACTTATTACACCGCCGATACGCTGGTTCAGGCCCTGCCGGCCGGAACCTCGCTGGCCGACCTGACGACGCAGATCACCGGCGTGGACAGCCTCTGGGGCCACGGCGCGCCGTCGAGCTGGGCCAGCCTGGACTGGCAGAAGCTGGCCGATGCCTACAACCTCTTCGACGCCCGCACCTGCACCGGCTGCGGCGAGACCAATCCGGGCGTGAAGGAAGAACAGAGCAGCGCCTTCATGATGGGCACGTTCGACTTCAGCGATGCGGTGGGCTTCGGCCTGCGCGGCGATGTGGGCCTGCGCTACATCCATACCTGGCAGCGTTCCTCGGGCTTCATCAACTTGTCCGACCCCACTTCGCCCACCGGCCTCAGCGGCCAGTACCGCGCCGTTGCGCGCAGCTATGACGACTGGCTGCCTTCCGCCAACCTCGTGATCGAGCCGGTGCAGAACCTGCTCGTGCGCCTTTCGGCCGCCAAGGTTCTCTCGCGCCCGGCGCTTACGCAGCTGGTGCCGACCGTGGCCATCAATGCGACCACGCGCTCGGGATCGCTTGGCAATCCCCTGCTCGAACCGATCCGCGCCAACACGTTCGATGCGGCGGTGGAATGGTACTTCCGTCCCGGCTCGCTGCTGTCGGCAGCGTTCTTCTACAAGGACATCAAGACTTACGTGCAGAGCGTGAACGCGCTGGTTCCGTTCAGCTCGCTGGGCCTGCCGAACGAACTGCTGACCGGCAGCAACACCACCCCGGACGAGCTGTTCAACATCGCCACGCCCACCAATACGCCGGGCGGCCCGCTCAAGGGGATCGAGCTGAACGCGCAGATCCCGTTCAATTTCGCGTCGGGCTTCATCAGCCACTTCGGCGTGCTGGCGAACTACACGCACGTCATGTCGAAGATCAATTACTGCCTCTCCAGCTCGGGCGGCGTCTGCACCGTTACCGTGAAGGACGATCTGGTCGGCCTGTCCAAGGACACGGCTTCGGGCACGCTGTTCTGGGAGAACGACAAGTTCTCCATCCGCGGCACGATCAATTATCGCGGACCGTTCATCCGCGGCATCCCCGCCTCGCCCGGCAGCGACCTGGTGGGCAACCGCGCGACCACCTATGTCGATGCCTCGGCTTCGTACAACATCTCGGATGCGATCAAGCTGATCGTCGAGGGCACCAACCTCACCGACGAGCAGAACAGCCTCTACACCGACAGCCAGCGCCAGGACACGCTGTTCCAGACCCGCGTGGGCCGCACGATCTCGGCAGGCGTCAACGTGAAGTTCTGATCTTGAAGAATACGGCGGGGCCCTCCCACGCCGGAACTATCGGCTCCCGGATCCTCCATCCGGGAGCCGCTTTTTCAGGCCTCAAGCGCCCCCAGCATTTTCCGGTCGATCCGCACCAGCGAGCCGTGCCGCGCGCCTTGCGGCATCGCCAGACGGTTGCTCACATCCTGCCAGGTCGCCATGTCGCGCGTGGACTTCGCGCCCCAGCGGCCGTCGCGGTAGACGTCGTAATAGCAGACCAGGTCCTCGCCGATCCGCGCGGTCATCGGGCCTTCCACCCAGGAGGCGGTGAACGGTTCGCCCAGCGGCGCGAAGGGGCCGATCGGGCTGCGTGCGGAGGCCGCGCGCAGCCACTTGCGCGGAGGTTCGACCGTCTCGTCCTTCACCACCAGCCAGAGCCCGCCGTCCGGGGCCGGGGCGAATGTGCCGTCGATCACGCTGAAGCCGGGATCGTAGAGCACTTGCGGCGGGGCGAAGCTCTCGAAATCGGCGGTGGTCGTGTACCAGAGGCGGTGGTTGTAGCCGGCTTCCGAGGTTCCGGCCGTCTCGGCGAAGCGGCCGGTCACGGTGCTGGACCAGAAGATGACCGTGCGCCGCGTGGCGGGATCGAAGATCGCTTCCGGCGCCCAGCAATTGCGGGTGCCCGGCACCGAGGCCATGACCGGGATCGCGCGCTGGGGCGTCCAGTTCACGAAGTCGCGCGTGGTGGCATGGCCGATGGTCACGCCTTCCCAGGCGGTGGTCCAGACGCAGTGCCACGGCGCGTCCACCCCCTCGCCGCGCCACAGGAAGGGGTCGCGCAGCAGCTTCTTCTCGCCCACTTGCGGCACGAGGAACGGCCTGCCGCCGCCGAGCGTGCGGAAGGCGAAGCCATCCTCGCTGACGGCCAGTTTCAGCCCGTCTGCCTCGCCCTTGCCCGTGCTGAAATAGGCGAAGAGCAGCGGGCCTTCCGGTTCCGCGGGGGCGATGCGGGTGGTGGCGCAGCCCGCGAGAGCCGCCCCGCCAAGGCAGAGGCTACGGCGGTCGATCATCGCCGTGCCTCCTTTGGCGCGGTAAGCCGAACATGGGCGGGGCTGTCGCGGTCCACGGAGATCACGCCGTCCTTCTCCTTCAGTTCCGCGATCTGGAGCACGCTGCGGCGGTGCCAGTCGGGGTTCGCCTTGGCCTCGTCCTCTCCGCTCTGATGCACGAAGTAGACGATATAGGCCCGGTCGCCGGAGACGATCACGTCGGGGTGCTGCCCCTTGGCGCGGTCGGTCGGCGCTTGTCCGGGCGTGGCGAGGATATGGCCGGGCTGGGTGGTCCAGTGCTCTCCGTCCTCGCTGCGCATGACCAGCAGGCCCTTCCACGCATCCGAAACCAGCCACAAGCGACCCTTCCAGCGGAACGCCTTCGGCCCTTCGCCGGGCGTGGTGGTCAGGCGGTCCTTCACCGTCCAGTGCGTGAGGTCGGTGCTGTCCGCCGTGCGGATCGCCTTGCCCATGCGCTCGTCGTTGAAGAACAGGCGGTAGCCGCCTTTAGGCAGTGCGACGACGCTGGCGTCGATCACCCGGTCGGAGCCGAGATCGAGCTTGTCACCGCAGGTCCACGACGTCAGGTCCTTGCTGGTGAGGTGGACGATGAAGCGCGGCGCGTTCCAGTCGCGAAACACGCCGGGCACCACCGTCAGCCACATGTGCCATTCGCCGTTGAAACGCTCGATATCGGGGGCCCAGAGAGTGGCGCCGGTGCAGCTTTCCGGGATCGCCGCCGTGCCGCCGTAGCGCCAGTGCACGCCGTCCTTCGAGCGCGCGGTGCCGATCGCCGTGCCGTGGACCCAGCGCACGTCCTTTTCGTCCTCCATCGGCAGGTCGGCGCGGCGGTTCGTGTAGAACATCACCCATTCGCGCGTGGCGGGATCGTAGACCGTGCTGGGATCGGCGGCGCCGTCATGCACCGGGTCGCGGAACAGCGGCTTCGGCGCCACGTCAGGGACCGAAGCCGTCGCGGCGGCGAGCAGGAGGAGCGAGGCGCCGATCATGCCGATGGCTCCCGCTGCGACAAAGTCCGAATGATTTTCAACATGTTCCGATACATAGAATGACCTTTCGGGGAGAGTGCAATATGTCGAGTGATCGCCGTCAATTCCTGGGTTCGCTGAGCGCGCTGGCTGCCGCGCCTTTGTTGTCCGGCCGCGCTTTGGCGCAAGGCGGCGAGAATACGCCTGCTTTCGAGCGGTTTCCGATCTGGCCTAGTACGCCGCCGGGGCTGCCTTCGGGCGGCGTGCAGGAGGAGCGCGTGCTGCGCACCAACAAGGGCAATCCTGACGATTTCGCCTGGCCGCATGTCGCCACGCCGATGCTGACGGTCTGCCCGGCCGCCAAGCCCACCGGCGCGGCGGTGCTGACATTCCCCGGCGGCGGCTATGCGCGCGTGGCGATGGGCACCAGGCCCTCCGCCACCTCGCGCTGGTTCGCCAGCCAGGGCGTGACCGCCTTCGAACTGCTCTACCGCCTGCCGCACGACGGCTGGACCAGCGGTCCGGACACGCCCTTGCAGGACGCCCAGCGCGCCATGCGCGTGATCCGCGCCAATGCCGCGAAGTGGGGCATCGATCCTGCCAATGTGGCGACCATCGGCTTCTCGGCGGGCGGCCACTTGTGCGGCAGCATCGCCACGCGCTTTGCCGCCAAAGTCTACGATCCGGTCGACGCGGCCGATGCGCTGGACGCGCGGCCGCTGGTGGCGGGGATGTTTTTTCCGGTGGTCAGCATGGAGCCGCCGCTCGCCCATGCGCAATCGCGCAGCGAGCTGTTGGGCGCGAGCCCGAGCGAGGCGCTGTCGCGGCGCTACTCGGTCAACGTCGAGGTTCCTGCGACCACGCCGCCGATCCTGCTCGGCCATGCGGCGGACGATACGGTGGTCGATTGCGGCAACAGCCTGGCCATGTTCGAGGGGTGCCGGGCCGCGAAGATTCCCAGCGAGCTTTACGTGATCGAGAAGGGCGGTCACGGCGCGCCGCTGTTCGAACCGGACGGCCGCGCGGGATTGTGGCTGACGCGCTTCGCCCGCTTTGCTGCGCGGCACGGCTTGCGGATTCCCTCCGAAGGGGCGTGAGGCTTTTCGGCTGCTTCTGAAGCGCTCCGTCGTCCCTGCGCATGCGCGGGGACGACGGGATGATGTTGCGGAACGGCGCGGATTCGCTTTGCACAAAGGCGCAAACGCGCAGCGCGTTCGCGTGCAGCTCAACCTTCGAAAGCGCGGGTGGGATGCACTCTCGGCGGGGGCGGCCATCACGGGGCGGCGCCGCTGCGTTTCTGCGCGCCCAGGGGCACGATCCGGAAATTGCGGATGCGCAGGTGGCTCTTGGTCGTGCGCAAGGCGAACCAGCCTCGGTGATAGGGCGCGGGGTCGTCCATCGTGAAGAGCCGCTTGCCGCCGAAATCCACCGTGATCCGTCCGCCCTCGGCGGCGACGCGCATGGGCGTCCAGCGGTTCGCCACCAGCAAAGCGGCCGGGTCCGACCGATCGTGCTCGGGCAGGAGCGGGCGGTTGCCCGGCTCACCCAGATAGCGGCGCATCCGGGTGGTGGTGTTGCGGTTGCCGCCGATGCCCACGTAGTAAGTCTTCAGCGTATCGTATTCCGCGAAAGCCCCGCTGCGGGGCTGGGCGAGCGGCGATCCATCCGGCGCGGCGGGGTCTCTGGCCATCCAGAAGGCGTTGACGTCGCTCACCGCGTCGTTCGGCCCGCCTTCCGAAACAGCCATGACCTCGTATTCGACGGCGACGGGGCCGGTCAGCTCGGCGGTCCACCAGAGCGAAATGCCCTTCGGCGCGTCGATGTCCAGGACGCCGTCCTGGGCGCTAACGCGCGAAGGCGCCTCGGCCTCGACACGCCAGCGCGAGAGGCCATGGCGAAAGTCGTCCGTCGGCGGGTTCGCCGCCGCCGAAAGCAGCATGAGCAGCAAGGCGGCGGCGAAGCGCTTCATTCCAGCACGTCCCCGATCAGCGTCAGGTTCACGGTGGCGGCGATGCCCCACTGCGCGGCATCGTTGGTGGAGACTTCCGCGATCTCGTCCACCGGCTTGAGCACGGCGGCGCCCGTCACCTTGTGCGCGCCGCGCGTCTGGTCGCGGCCTTCGCGGTCGCCCGCGCCGAAGAATTCGCCCCAGGCCCGCTTGATGAGGTCCGGCTTGCCCAGTTGCACGCCGGCATAGGCGGTGTAGCGCGAATGGGCCTGCGTCAGCGCGCGGCCCTTGCCCGATGCGCCGGTGCGGGCGCGGAATTCGGCTTCTGGCGCGTTGTAGAGTTCGCAGTAGTCCAGCCAGACTTTGCGGAAAGCCGGCTCATCGACGAGTTCGAGCAGTTCCGCTGTGATCTCGAACACGCCGAACACGCCGTTGAGGTGGCTCATGTTCACCTCGTTACCCGGCCCCACGAAGCGCCCGGACGCCAGGTCGAAGGCCGCACCGCCCGCCAGCCAGCCC
Organism: Novosphingobium sp. PhB55; assembly: GCF_004368805.1. Taxonomy (NCBI): domain Bacteria; kingdom Pseudomonadati; phylum Pseudomonadota; class Alphaproteobacteria; order Sphingomonadales; family Sphingomonadaceae; genus Novosphingobium; species Novosphingobium sp. PhB55. The sequence continues at coordinate 212,855 of NZ_SODQ01000002.1, forward strand.
TTGGGCAGGGCGGCGATGGAGCGCATGCCCGCAACGATCCGGTCGCGCCAGCGGGTGTCACGCGTGCGTTCCCACTCAGTAAGCCATGCACCCAGCATCGATCCCCAGACGGTGCCGAACTGCATGAAGATCTGGCCGTCGGGCAGCGGCTGTTCGGCCACTACCGCGCCGGTTCCGGCAGGCGGCTTGCTGGCGTCGGCGCGGTGCATGACCTTGCGGCCGATATCGACCGTCTTCAGCGCATAGTCGCTATCCACCAGCGCGTGCATCAGATCGCCGCAGCGCTCGTCGGTGGTGAGGTAGTAGTAGAAGCGGCGATAGGCGGCGTTGGAAATGCGCTGCTGCTTCGAACTGTCCGCCCAGTGTTGGACGCCATGGCGGGTACCGAGGCCCTTGAACCGGCCGGAGTGGTAGACGTCCACTTCGCCGGTGTGGCGCGTCATCGCCTCGGCCAGGCGGAACACCTCGGCCCGGCCGCTGCGCAGGAAGCCATACCAGAGCCACAAGTCGGTGGAGAGTTCGCTGTTGTCCCACGCGAAACCGCCGATGTCGTAGCGCCAGACGTGCCGGTCGTTGTCATAGCTGTGCATGACATCGCCGTAGTTCCAGAACCCGTACCAGCGGCGCTGGTCGACCTGGCCGATGTAGAAATCGAGTTCCTGCTTGGCGCGCGTCTCGATCTTGGCGCGCAAGGGGCCGCCCGAGGCGATCGGGCTCCACGGGCCGAACAGTCCGGCGGAGTGGACCCGCGCGACATTGGCGACCATGCGCGGCGGCGTGGCCAGCCCCGCACCCATCGCGGCCAGCCGCTCGCGCGGGGGCGTGGCAGGCAGGGCCCAGATGCGGAACTCGGTGGTGCGGGCGATCCCGGAGGCGTCGCCCCAGCCCGGCTCGTAGTCCTCGTAAGTCACGTCGAGGCCCAGGTTCTGCGCCTCGTAGCTCTCCATGCCCATGACGTCGTGATAGAAGCGCAGGTCCATCGCCGGGGCATCGGGGGCGTGATACCAGACCGTGAAGCGTGCGGTGTCGCTGGCGGCGTCGGCGACGTCGAGGCCGACCGGGCAGCGCTGCCAGAAGTCGTGCATGCCGAAGGCGACGCCGCCCGAAGGCCCGCCGATATAGCCCAGCCCCGGCGCGCGGCCGGCGGTATCGACGTCGATCCAGCCGAAGTCGGGCTTGGTGCGCTTGACGATCGAGAACCCGTCCGCATTGGGCTGGCGCAAGCGGAAGTCGCCCCAGGCGGGGATATATTCCAGGTTCTGGCGCACTGCCGCGCCCATCTGGTCGAGCGACGGCGTGGCCGCGCCCGCGACTTGCGCGTCGCGGAAGGCCTTGCCGGGATCGCGGCGCAGGCCCGTCAGCGGGCGCACGGCCTCGCCCCAGAGGCCGCCCTTCTCACCTGCGAAGCGGACGTGGCGGTCGTGGAGCTTGTCGCGCATCGGCACCGCGCCTTCGAGGCCCAGGCCGCGAAGGAAGCGCTTGGCGGGATCGCCGTCGAAGATCATCGAATGGACCAGCCGCACGCTGTTCGACCCGGCGTGGAAATAGAGGCGGACGGAGAAGGGCATCCAGTCGCCTTCCGTTCCGCGATGGCGGCCGTCGAGCTTGACGACGGCGCGGATCGGGCCGCTCTGTTCGACCGTGGCGCTGTCGATCGTGCCGGTCCAGCGGGCGAGATTGGGCGAGCCGTCCTCGTCGTCGGCCCGGTCCTGTGCGCTGGCGAGCAGGCGCACCGATTGCAGCACTTCGGCATTGCCGACACGCGCGGAGCGGATCAGCGCTTCGCCCGAGCGGCCCAGGGTCCAGACGGTCTGGCCGACGGTGACGGTCACGGCATCGGCAGCCTCGCGCACGGAGAGGGTCTGCGCGGGCCTGGCGCTGCCGGGGACCACGCGCAGGCCATTGGCGCGCCCGCCGTTCGCCCCGGTCGCATGGCCGGTCCACTTGATCGACCCGTCCGGCCACCACGCCATCGGCCAGGTCTGCACCGCTTCACGCGTGCCGCCCGCGCCTTCGAGCACGTAGCCGCGCTTGTCGAACCGCGTGCCGCGCGGCCAGGGCTGACCCCACGACTGACCTTCGTGGGCGGAGGGGGCAACGCCGTCGAGCCAGACCACGTCGTCACCCGGCGCGATGCCGGAGCCCAGCGGCTCCACCGGCCCCGTCGCGGCTGCATCCGCGCGGCCCGCCATCAGTGCCATCGAACCGGCGACCGCGGTAGTGGCCAGGCTTTGGGCCAGCATCTCACGGCGGCTCCAGACCAGCTTGCTCATCGTCTCTCCCTTGGATGTGGCGCTTCGTAAGCGTCTTATGTGGGATGATATTTCATTATGTGGATCGAATCGTCAACAGGGTGCGGCGGTATTTGTGCTTGCTCGGCCCTCCCGCCGGTCTTCCCCTACCCCTTCGTCACCCGCGAGGAGGCCAAGCTGACGCGGCAATTCAGAGCGGCGCAGAACTGCTCTGGATTGCTTCGCTACGCTCGCAATGACGAAGGGGGAAGTCAGTAGCGGGCGGCCGAAGAATGCCGCTATCCGCCTCTCCCTATCGCTCGCCCTTCGGCCCCGCGCCCAGATAGAACCCGGTATGCGGCGGCTGGTTGTAAGCGGTGTTCTGCCAGGCGACGCCCAGGCGGTAGACCGGGTCCTGCATCAGCGTGACGAAGCGGTGCGGCGTGGCGAAAGGCGTGGTGTAGATGCGCAGTTCGCGGTTGTCGGCGCGGCGCCAGATCACTTCCTCGCGCCAGTCACCGATGAGATCGGCTTGGAGCGCGGGATTGGCCTTGGTGCCGTTGTTGGAGGCAAGCCCCTCGGGGGCAAGCAGCGTGTCGGACGTGCCCTGCTCCCAGTTCCATTTGGAGATAGTGGTGCCGTCCAGCAGCTCGCGCAGGAGGTCTCCATCCCACCAGATCGCGAAGTTCATCTGGCGCGGGCGGGCGCCGATCGGCTGGCCCTTGGTATCGTAGAGGCGGTCGGAATTGGAGCCCCAGAACTCGGCGCCGTAGTGGCGCGGGTCGATATCGGCGGCAACGCCGCGGCCGGTGTCCTGCTCGGCAGGCGTGGTCCAGAGCACTTCGCCCGTGCGCGCATCGAGCAGCGCCGAGCCCAGCCCGCCGTTGCGGCGAATGTCCTCGAACACGCCGAACTTTTCGAGGCCCGGCCGCGCCGGATCGAGGTCGCTGACGTGCATGGTGTCGCCGTGGAACAGCGGCTTGGTCCAGAGGCCCTTGCCGTTATCGTCCACCGCCATGGAGCCGTAGATCACCTCGTCGCGCCCGTCGCCATCGACATCCGCGACGGAAAGCTGGTGGTTGCCGCGCCCGGCATAGTCCTCGTTGCCGGTGGCGGAGCTGTCGAACAGCCAGCGCTGCGTCAGTTTGCCGCCGCGCCAGTCCCAGGCGGCCAGCGCGGTGCGCGCGTAGTAGCCGCGGCCGAAGACCATGCTGGGCATATGCCCGTCGAGATAGGCGACCCCGGCCAGGAAGCGATCGGAGCGATTGGCATAGCCGTCGCCCCAGGAGGCGGCGAGCTGCTCGGGCGTGGGATTGCCGCCGGGATAGCGCGGCGGATCGTAAGGCGCGGTGGCCAGCGCCTTGCCGGTCAGCCCTTCGAACACGGTGAGGTATTCCGGCCCCTTGACGATGCGACCCTGCATCGGCGCCACCTTGGTGCCGTCCGCCAGCACTCTCGCGCCGGTGCGATCCTGCTGCGGCACTTCCCCGCCGCTGCTGCGCCAGTCGGCATTCGCATCGCCGATGACCTTGCCGGTGCCGTCGACCGTGCCGTCGCCCGTCTTCAGCGCCACTTCGGCGCGGCCGTCGCCATCGAAGTCGAAGACCAGGAACTGCGTGTAGTGTGCCCCGGCGCGCACGTTGCGGCCAAGGTCGATGCGCCAGAGCCGAGTGCCGTCGAGGCGGTAGGCATCGAGGAAGACGTTGCCGGTATAGCCGGTATGGGCATTGTCGTGGCTGTTGCTCGGATCCCACTTCAGCACGATCTCGTACTGCCCGTCTCCGTCGAGATCGCCCAGGCTGGCATCGTTGGCCGTGTAGGAATAGGCCTCCCCGGCGGGCGTCATGCCGTCCGCGGGAGGGGAGAGCGGGATCGGGAGATAGCCCTTGTCCCACATCATGGCACGCTGCGGACCGGCGCGGTCGCCTATGCGCTCCACCGCATAGCTGCTTTCGGTGGTTCCTGATGTGTCGACGAAGGCCGTCGCCTCGCCCGTCCGGGTGACGTGCACCGGCTTGCCGCCGCGCAGCACGCGGAAGCGCGCATTCTGCGGATCGTCCGCCAGAAACCGCCAGGTCACGAGGATTCCGCCGTCCCTGGCCGGCAGTGCCACGGCCCCGCGGCCGAGCCGCTCCGCTGCCGGTCGTGAGGGCGGAGTCGCGGCGAAAGCGGGAGTGGATGAAACGAGGCCCAGGATCAGGGCCAGCGCGCGGATTTGGGCCGCCATTTGCAACATCCTCCGGTTATGGAACCACTCTGGTCCAAATTATAGCATTGCATCCCACATATCGGTTCAATAAGTGTCCGTCTAGAAACTGATTCGATCGAACGATGCAAAAGCGTCGAAACAAGATCGACAGGGCTAAAAGAGGGGATAGGATATGCGCAAGCATACCGTTGGAAATACGAGGAATTCGCAAGCAACGAAGCTCGGTCGCCATGCCTTTAGAGGGGTATCGGGCCTGGCTCTCGCCGGATCTCTGGCGGTTTCCTTCCCCGCATATGCTCAGACTAATTCCGAAACGCCGGCTCCGGAAGCGGCGCAGGATGCGCCGCGACGGATCGATGACAAGACTGCCGAAAAAGTCATCACGACTGCCAACGACATCGTCGTCGTCGGTACCCGCGCCTCGCTGCAATCGGCCATCAACCGCAAGAAGCAGGCGAATACCGTCGTCGACTCGATCGTTGCCGACGACATTGCCAGTTTCCCGGACAAGAACATCGGCGACTCGCTGGCCCGCATTACCGGCGTCCAGCTCAGCCGCGACTTCGGCGAGGGCGTGAAAGTCTCCATCCGCGGCGTCGAGCCTGACCTCAACCGCGTGGAAATCAACGGCGTCAGCCAGGTCAGCGCCCTCGGTGAGCGCTCCGGCGACTTCCGCGAACTGGCGACGGAACTGGTCAAGTCGATCGACGTCTACAAGGGCTATGCCGTGGACCTGACCGAAGGCGGCATCGGCGGCACGGTGCGCGTGGAAACGCGCAAGCCGCTCGATCTGCTGAAGCCGATCCTTTCGGCAACCGTATCGGGCCAGCACCTCGACACCACCGAGACCTGGCGTCCGCGCGTGTCGTTCTTTGCCGGAACGCCGAAGTTCCTGATCGACGGCCTGGGTATCCTGTTCAACGGTACCTACAGCGACGTGAACACGCGTCAGGACTACATCAGCAACACGAACTGGGGCCGTATCGCCGACTTCGATCATTCGACCGAAAAGACCGTCGCCGATCCGCTCTACGATGCCTACAACACTTACGAAAGCTGCGCCGGCGTGGGTGGCTCCACGACCGCCAAGGCCACCGCGAACCGCCTGGCCTGCGAGACGCAGTTCTTCGACTGGGCGCCCAAAGTGCCGCGCTACCGCCACCTCGTGCGCAACGACAAGCGCATCTCGGGTGACCTGACGCTGCAATACCAGGTGGCGCCCAACTTCCGCGCTTATGCCAACGTGCAGGTCAACAAGCGCAACCAGAACCTGCAGGACGTCAACTATTCGGTCGATCTAGGCGCGATCCAGCGCTTCAATCTCGATCCGCAGCTGGCCGCAGGCGCGGGTGGCGGCACTTCGCGCCAGCAAGTGGCGCTGGGCAGCTCGACGGTGAACGAGAACCATGTCGTCACCGGCGTGACCACGGCGCTCAACGCCGTGAATCTGGGCACGGCAGCGGCCCCGAACTGGAACGGCGCCGCGAACATCATCGGTGTGCAGCGCCGCGATTTCTCCTACGATCAGGACTCGAAGTACTTCTCGGGCGGTTTCCGCTGGGACTTCGACCGGGTTCACATCGACTTCATGGGGTCGCATGCCAAGGCGCATACCGATTCCCAGACGAACCTGATCTCGCTGGGCACGAGCGTGTCGGGCATCGTGATCGACCGCAACAACGCGCAGGGTATCCCGGTCTTCCAGTTCCCGTCGAACTTCGACCCTTCCGATCCGGGCGTCTATTCCGACTTCACGCGCACGGGCGCCAATGGCCAGGTGCTTCCGGTCTACGGCCCGACCGTGCAATACCGTCCCGCCGAATATAACAACACCGAAGACCAGTTGAAGCTGGACCTGGACTGGGAGATCGATCACCCGATCATCAGCAAGTTCGAATTCGGTGCCCAGGCGCGTCGGCAGAAGTTCCTGAACTACCTGGGCGGCGGCTCGATCCTGATCGATCCGGCCACCATGACCTACCAGTCAAGCGCGAACGTGTCCTACACCACGACGATCCAGAACAATCCGGCCGTAGCGCGCAACGGCAACACTTATTTCATCACGCCGGCGCAGTATGGATCGCTGATCTCGTCGATTGGCGGGGTGACGGGCGGCGCGCCGCTCTACACCGGCCTCAAGAACGCGCCTTCGGGCATTCCCAGCCGCCTGGCCTTCCCCAATTTCAATTCCGACGTGCTGTCGCAGATCTACGATCTCTCCGGCTTCGATCACGACCTCGTGCGCTTCGCAGACGGCTATCCGCAGATCCCGAGCGCCCAGATCACCGAGAAGGTGTTCTCGGGCTATGCGATGATGGATGTCGATACCGAGATCCTGGGCATGCGGCTCACCGGCAATGCCGGCCTGCGCTTCACCCATACCGAGGACAAGGGGCTTGGCACCAATATCAGCCGGGTGACGCGCTTCAACGCGACCGGCGGCACCGAAACCGTGGTCATCGCCGCGCAGCAGTTGTCGCTTTCCAACAGCTACACCGATTTCCTGCCGGCGTTCAACGCCAACCTCGAACTCCAGCCCAACCTCTACCTGCGCGCCAACTATGCCAAGAACCTGGCCCGGCCGAGGCCGCTCGATCTGGTGCCGAACATCAACTGCGTGGACGACCAGACCATCTCCGGCACCGACGACATCTGCACGGCCGGCAACCCGGAACTGAAGCCCTACCGCGCGGACCAGTGGGAACTGAACCTGGCCTGGTATCCCAATGCGGATACGATGCTGAGCCTGGGCTACTACAAGAAGTACGAATCGAGCTTCGTGATCGGCAACACCGTGCGCAACGGGGTGGACCTGTTCCAGGACGGCATCACGTACACGGTTCGCCAGCCGGTCAACGGCCAGGGCGCCCTGCTCGACGGTATCGAGGCGAGCGCGCAGACGGTGTTCACTTTCCTGCCCAAGCCGCTGGACGGCTTCGGCGCCTCGGGCAACTTCACTTATGCCCGCGCCATTCGCACCAACCTGACCAATGCCGCGACCAACGAGCCGCTCAAGGAATATCCGGGCCTTTCGTCCTACACCTACAATGCGAGCTTCTTCTACGACAAGGACTGGCTCAACTTCCGCATGAGCTACAACTATCGCTCGAAGTGGCTGGATAACGCGCTGGACGCCAATAACGGCAACAACCCGATCTACCGCAAGGGCGAAGGCTACCTCGACGGCAAGATCACGCTGCGCTTCCCGAAGTATCACTTCGACGTCTTCTTCGAGATGCAGAACATCACCAAGGAATATTCGAAGACCTATATCAACAAGGACATGCCGGTGGAGCTGTACTACCCCGGCCAGCGTATCTTCGTGGGTATGCAGGCCAAGCTCTGAACCGGTTGCAGGCCCGATTGCAGGGGAGAGCGGGAACTCTCCCCTTCATACTGCCGTGCCGCTCGCCACGGGACCCGGCGAACGGCGCGGCAGGAAACCGACCCGGGCAGATGCAGCGCCCTCCAGCCGCATCTGCCCGGGTCTTCGCGTTTGCGACCAGCCAAAGGCCCCTGGAGCAGTGATCCTCTAGAACCCGGTGCGCAGGCCGAACACCACGTTGCGTCCGCGCAAGGGCGAGGCGTCCTTCACGAAGGAAGCATGGTTGAGCGCGAAGGAATTCGTGAGATTGCTGCCCCGCGCGAAGACTTCGGCCCAGCGCCCGGCACCGAGGCCCAGCTTGTAGGCAAGGGTGAGGTTCAGCATGTCGTAGCCGGGGCTTTCGGTCTCGAAGTCGGTGATGCGGTCCTGCTTGAACGTGCGGTAGTATTCGGCATTGGCGGTGAAAGGCCCGGTCGCGGCGTCCACCCGCGTGCCGAGGCGGCCGGGCGGGATGCGCGGCAGGTTGCCGCGATCGTCCGTCAGCTTGGCGCGGACATAGTCGCCGAACACGGCCACGCCCACCTCGGGCATGACCTGGTGCCGCACTTCGCCGTCGACGCCGGTGAAGGTGGCATCGGCCGCGACATAGTGGATCAGGCGGAAGTCCTCATACTGGTCGAGGGTCTGGCCGTAGATGTAGTTGTCCACCTTCTGGTGGTAGGCGCCCAGGGTGAAGGTGGTGGCGCCGCTGGTCTTGCGGAAGGTCAGGTTGATCGACTTGCCCGTTTCCAGCCGGCTTTCGGTGGAGGCCATGCCGTTGAAGGTGCGGCCGGTGACCATGCCGATCTCATAAGTGTTCGACGCGAAGTGCGGACCGAAGGCATAAAGCTCCTGCACGTTCGGCGCGCGCTGCGAGCGGGCGAGCGACAGCGCCAGCGAGTAGCCCTCCGTCACTTTCCAGAGCGCCGATGCCGAAACCGAGAAGGGATCGTGCGCAGTGGCCGGCATGAAGGCGGACAGCGCGGTCTGCGGGCGGATGCGCTGCCATTCCTGGCGCAGGGCCGCCTCGATGCGGACCGGGCCGAAGTCGCGGCTTTCGTGCAGGAACAGCGCGGTGTTGTCGATGTCGAACGGGGTATAGGTCTTGACGTCGTTCTCGGTCACGGCGTGGATGCCGCTGAAAGTGCTGTCCGCGTGCTGGACGCCGAAGACGCCGCGGAAGCCCGCCAGCGGCTTGTGAGTCAGTTCGAAGCGGAGGTCGAAGGCCTTGTTGCGATAAGTCGTGGCGATCTCGTCGTGCTCGATCTCGTCATGGCGGTAGGCCGTGTGGGCCATGCGGACGCGGACGCGTTCGAAGCCGGGCAGCGGATCGCGATAGTCGCTGCGAATGTCGAAGCGCTCGCTGCGCAGCTTGACGAAAATGCTTTCGTCCTCGTGGTCATGATCGTGGTCATCCTCGTGGTCATGGCCCTCTTCGTCATGCCCCTCTTCCGAATGATCGTGCGACCCGCAGTGGAGGCTGATGCCGTGGGTGTGGCAGCCTTCGTATTCGTGGCTGTGGCCCGGCAAGCCGTATTCGCTGCGCACGCGCGTATAGCTGGCGCCGAGATAGCCGTCGGGACCGATCCAGGCGCCGCCCGCCGTGAACGTGGAGCTTTCGCTCCAGGATCCGGGCACGCGGCTTTCGCCGAAGGCGCGCGGCACCCGGTAGTCGTCGGTCTCGCGGTGAGCGCCTTCCACGCGCAGGGCCAGCGAGCCGGTTCCCACGGTCACGCCGCCGACGGCCGAGCGCTCGTCGTCGCCCGTGCCCAGCCGCGCTTCGGCAGAGCCGGTGAAGCCGCCCACCGGCACTTCGGTGGGGATCTTGGTATCCAGCAGGTTCACGGCCCCGCCGATCGCGCCGCCGCCGTAGAGCAGGGCCGATGGGCCGCGCAGCACTTCGATGCCGCGCAGGAGCAGCGGCTCGCCGGTAATGGCGTGGTCGGCCGAGATGCCCGAAGCGTCCTGCACATTGGTGCTGTCCGACAGGACCTGCACGCGCGGCGAGGTCTGCCCGCGGATGACCGGACGGCTGGCGCCGCCGCCGAAGTTGTCGAAGTGGATGCCGGGCTGGCCCGCCAGCGTCTCGCCCAGCGTGCCCTGGCGGCGGTGGGCGAGTTCGTCGCCGGTCAGCGTGATCACCGGTGTCGCGGTTTCGTCGGCGCTTTCCTGCAGCGGGGCGGAAGTGACCAGGATCTCACGCGGGGCGGAAGGCGCCGCTTCCTCGGCAAAGGCGGCGGCGGGAACCAGCGCAAGAAGCGAGACGGCGGATCGGTGCAGAATGCGAACGGACAAGAAAAAACCCCCTGGGATCGGCTAGGAGGCTTCGTCTAATGTGATGTAATAACATTACTCAATACGCGATCGAGCGTGTTATCAATATGTTACAAATGGGACATCTTGCAGTGACGCCGGTTCGCGGAACTCAGCCGGCGCTGCTGGCCTCGTCGTCATCCCTGGCCGTGGCGAGTTCGGTGGCGGAGCCGGTGCCGCTGCTGCCATATATGAAGCCGAAGGTGGGGTTCTCACGCGAACCGAGGGCGTGGCTGGGGCCGTACCAGACGCGCACGTTGCTCCAGTCGCCCGCCTCGGAAACGTCCTCGGCCAGTGCGCTGTGTTCGATCACGCCGGGGCCGGACCAGTTGGCATGATCGAGCAGGACATGGCGGGCGTCCACGACTTCACGGATCATCGCGACATGGCCATAAGGCATGGCCGAAGTGGACTTGAACACGAGGACGGAGCCGGTCTGCGGCAAGTGGCCGCGCTTGTAGCTGCCCTGGGCCTGTTCCCACCAGGTGGCCGCATTGCCATGGATGCCGATCCCCGACTGCGCGCGGGCATAGGGCACGCATTGCAGGTGCTGCGCCAGAGCCGGGCTGGCAAAGGCTTGAGCGGCAAGGGAAAGGAGGGCGGCAGCGACCAGGGAGACCTTCTTCATGAGGGGACGTTATAACGTCTCTGATTTTGGAAGGTAGCCCGGCCCCGGCGAGATGATCGCACGGGGCGCACCGTTCGTCGCTCTGCGGGGAACCGAATCGGTGGAGCAGCGCTTAGCGGCTCGGGTTCGAATCGATAACCAGCACCAGGCGGGTTTCACCGGAGTCTGCGATGGGCGGTGACCGGTGCAGGATGGACGGTTGTTCGCGCAGCAGCCTGCCTTTGAACACGCCCACTTCTCCCGCTTTCAGCGCATGGATGCGTTCATGGTCCACGCGTTTCCACTGCGTTCCGACCCCGCGATAAGTGGTGATCGTGCGAAGCGTGACATAGTCGGCGTGGAACTTGCGGCAGGCGTCGGTCTCGACCACTTCGAGGCGGATCGTCACCCCCGGCTTTCCGGCAACCCCGGCGTGGAGGCGGGCCAGCAGCGCCACGTCGGCCAGCAGGGCCGGGCAGGGCGCATGGCCGCTTTCGACCAGGCGCGGGGCCAGCGCCGCCGCGGCCTGGTCCGCAAGGCACGTCAGCAGCACATCGTCGGCACGGTCGAGATCGAGCGTCTCCACCTCTTGCGCCAGGGAGGTGCCCAGCGCGCGCGTCCAGATTGCCAGGTCCACGTCGCCGCACGCAATGTCGTGAAGCGCCTCGGCGTCCGGTCCCAGGGACAGGGCCGTGCACGCGTCCGGGCGCTCCCGTTCTTTCTTCATGGCAGTTTTTTTCACGGCATGCCCTTTTCAACGGAGATCGCATCGCCAAATAGCAGTCAGAATGTAATGTTGTATCATCACTTGATCAAGCAGGAGCCGAATTCGATGAGCGAGCGTTGCGAAAGCCGGGACCATGTCCGGGGGCGGCTCCTGGCGGACATTGTGGAATCGACGGCGATCTCGGCCTCGACGCTCTGCATGATCCACTGCCTGGCGCTGCCGCTCTTGCTGTTCCTGCTGCCGGGGCTGCTGGGCGCGTTCTTCCAGTCCGAACTGTTCCATATTGCCGCGCTGGGGCTGGTGGCCCCGGCGGCGCTGGCAGCTTTCCTGCTGGGCTATCGCCGGCACGGCGCTGCGGGGCCGGCGATCCTGGGCGTCGGCGGCATAGCCTGTCTCGTGCTGGCGATCCTGAACAGCGACCATGCCCTTCTGGGTGAGACGGCGCTGACGGTGATCGGCAGCCTGCTGCTGGTCGCGGGCCATGGCTGGAACTGGCGCAAGCGGGTCGTCTGAGTGCAGCGCTATCTTCAGACGCAAAAAGTAGGCCCCGCGGGTCCTACACCCGACGGGGCCAGTTTATGGGTCGCTTTCTGCAAGCGCCGGCCGGTCAGATCCCCCGATCCCCGCAACTTCGTTGGAAGTTGCCGCCCCCGGCGCCCATGCACACGTCATACAACGAAACGCGTGATTCTATGATGATGCAAATTGCTGCAAATTGCGGAAGAGCGCTGAATTGCATCAGAAAGTCAGAACGATAGGGGCATGGCATCCCTGCCGAACGTGCGCATGAACACAGATCGAAAACCCGGCCTTTCAAAGCATTCCGCCTGACCCGATTTTCCTCTCAGGGAAGGGCCTGCCTGGGTACTGGCGGCACCAGTTGCTTCAGCAGGTCCATGACCTCGCGGTCGTCCTTCCACCCTGCTTCGATCCGGCGGGTGACCGGGCGCGAGTACCAGTGCTCGCCCAGCATGACGGCCTCGTGCATCAATTCCACCAATTGCTCACGGTCTTTCATCGACGCGGCGTAGAAGGCCGGTGTCTGGCGAATGCGCCGTCCGCCCTGCGCGATTTCGGAAAGGGCATCGGCAATCATCAGGCGGTGGGCATGGGCGGGATCCTCGGCGACCGCGCGGGTCATCCGGGCGGAGAGTCGTTCGGTGGCGGGATCGTGGCGCAGGCGGGCGAAGTCCGCGAATTCCCTTGCGAAACCGTGGATGTCGCCCTGGCCAAGATAGATCCACGATAGGCAGCTGCTGACCGTGGCGTCCTGCGGATAGGTGCGCTTGAGATCGAGCAGAGCGGCCAGCGCCTGCGCATCATGGCCGGCCTGCCATCTGGCCCAGGCGTGCTCCACCGCGATCGGCTGGGATCCGGGCAGGAGCGCCACGGCGCGCTGGTAATAGCGCTCCGCCCGGTCGCTCTCGCCAAGGTCGGAAAGGATGTTGGCCAGCCAGAAGTACGTCAGCCCGTCGTCGTCGTCGTCATGCAGGGCGTCGGCGAAGGCCTTGAGCGCGGCGGCGGGGTCGTTGTCCCACCAGTAGTCGATGAACCCCTCGGCGCGGTGTGCGCTGGCGAGGCCCGAATCGAGTTCGAGTGCCTTGGCCGCGGCGATCCTGGCCTTGCCGAAGGCTTCCGCGTCGCTGACATCGCCATATTCACGGTAGATCAGCCAGGTTTCGGCCAGTCCGGCGCGCGCGGGGGCATAGTCCGGCTCGCGCGCGATCACCGCGCCGTAAAGCTGGATCGCCGCTTCCAGGTCCTTGGGGCGGCGATGGGCCCAGGCGTCCCGCGCAGCGATGAAGTCGCGCGCGGCCGCCGGATCGCGGGGAAGCTGTTCATGGCGGTTTTTCGGCCAGGCCAGCAGTCCCGCCGCCAGCAGAAGCGGCAGCGCAATAGCCAGCGCCACGGGCCAGGACCAGCGCTTGCGGGCCGGAACGGGCGCGGCGAGAGGCAGGGGCGGCAGGGGTAGGGATGTCGATGCGGGCGGGGATGGCGCGGCTTCGGCGGCAGGTCCGGCAGCGCCTTCTTCCACGCCGGGATTGCGGCTTTCCCATTCCGCCAGTTCGTGCCGATAGGCGAAGACGGTTTTCTGCTTGCCGCCGGGAAGCTGGTGGATCGGCAGTCCCCGTTCGCGCGCCCACCGCGCGACCGTGGTGCGGTCCCTGCCGAAATAGGCCGCTATCGCTTTCCAGCCATCCAACCGGCGTTCGTCTGAAGTCATGCAGTTTCGCGACCCTGTGCCTGGCGCCAGCCTAGCTACTCAGGGCGAGGCGCTCAAGCCGGCACGCAAGCGAGGCGAATCGGGCAGGCAGGGCGGAATGGCGGCTTTCCGGGCACGCGGGTCCCGCCGCGTCCCATTTCCGGACGGTTGCCGTCAGCGTATCGCCTCGGCGCGGGCGATCAGCGCGTCGAGCGCCGTGCGGCCGTGGCGCAGTTCCTCGATGATCTTGCGCAGCTCCGCCACGGTGATCCGCGAGCCGCCTTCGCTGTCCACGGACTGGACCTCGACGATTCGGTGCAGGGCTTCGACGATGGCGAGGACGGGGTCCATCGGCAGGGTGGCATCGGCCAGCGGCACGGCGCGCACTTTGCCAAGGGCCAGGAAGGGGTCGATCGCGCCCGGTCCGAACTCCTGTTCGATTCGCGCGAGAATCAGTGGATCGAGGCTCGTCGCCCGGCCGCGCGCATTGCGGATCGTCCCGGTGGAGCAGCCCAGTCGGGTAGCCAGCTGGGCGTCGGACAAATCCCCGTTCTTCTGGAGGTTACGGATGATCGAAGCGACCGCCAGGCGGTAGTCCTCACTCGAAAGTCTAGCGGATCGGCCTGTCGTCATGGTGTATGAACCTTTCACGTCTTTCGATGCGGGGACAAGAGCTTGTGGCGAAGGAGGCGAATCTGGCCAAGACTTTGTCGACGGAATCGCTATATGGCACCGAGGATATGAAGTTCAGCCGTCGCAATCTGATCGTTGCAGCCACCGCGTTCGCAGCGACATCGTCCTCTGCAGCCCGCGCCATCTCGTCCGCATTGCCGGAGCGGGGGCGTGGTGCTTCGCTTGTCCTCCCCAACGTCGGGCCCAAGACCGGGCCGAACGCGGGCTCGATCGCGCCGGTGTCCCCGGCAGCCTTGCCGCCGGTGCCCGCGCCGTTCCAGCCCGAGGGAATCCGCGCCGAGCTGTTCGATGCCGCGATGAAGGCGCTGGACCGCCACGATCGTCGCGTGAAGCGTGACCGGATCGGCGTGGTGGATTTCTCGGCCTCGTCCTCGCAGCCGCGCTTCCACCTGGTGGACCTAGACAATCGCAAGATCACGTCGCTGCCCGTGGCCCACGGCAGCGGCTCCGATCCCGGCCATACCGGCTGGTTGCAGCGGTTCTCGAACCGTCCCGGCTCCAACGCCAGCAGCGAAGGCGCCTATCTCACCGCCGACTATTACTATGGCGGCCACGGCCGTTCGCAGCGGCTCGTGGGCCTGGACGATACCAACAGCAACGCGCTGGAACGGGCGATCGTCATCCACGGGGCCTGGTATGCGGAGCCGAACATGATCGGGGCCCATGGTAAGCTCGGCCGCAGCCAGGGCTGCCTCGCGGTGGGGGACAGCCTCCTGGGCCGCGCCTTCGACCACCTCGGCGAGGGCCGGATGATCTACGCGGCCAAGATGGCCTAACCGGCCCGCCGCTGCCTTGCGGCCGCCGAGAAATCCCGGCGGCGCGGTAGCTTCAGATCGTCACCAGCGCGCTCACCCGGTGCGAGAAGGGGTGATTGGGCGTCGATCCCCGGCTGATCTGCGAGAACATGCCTTCACCCAGATCGGCCAGCTTGGCTTCCACCAGCGGCAGATCCTCGCCCCGCTTGACGTCGAGATGGACGTGGAGCTTGCCCTTGAATTCCAGCGTCACGTCGTCCGCCTCGGCGATCCGCTCGCGCAGGTCACCCAGGATGGCGGAAAGCTGTTCGTTCAATGACGGTCTGGACGAGCCGGTCCGGGGGTTCGTGGAATCGATCGAGTAAACCGTTGCGTCCTTCGGCATTCGTGGTCCCATGCTGATTGCTGCCAATGCGAGCATAACATTTCAGCGCCGATAAAGAACGTTCCGGCGAACCTTTCTGTGCATTTCTTTTGGAGTAGGGGACGGTTTTCCGCCGTTTCTGACGCTTCACGCCCTGATTTCATCGGCCGAGTCGGGGTGTTTTCGCGCTGAATTCAGACGAGATTTTCGCTGCGGCGCACCCCGCTGTGGCATCTTTGCCGCAATCGTGTGCCGCAATCGTTGGCGCTGTTATCGCCGGAGCCCCGGTGCGACCCGGAGGGCATCCCGGCCTGCTTTTCAGGCCTGGGCCGTCTTGGCGCGACTGGCTGCCACGAAGGGAGCGGCGTCGTAATAGAAGGGCTTGATCTCGCAGCACTTTCCGTCGCGAAAGCGGAAGCGCTCGCAGATCTCGGCGGGCGGCAGGGCGGGATCGGCGAAGCGCAGCGACAGGATCGTCACGGCATAGTCCTTGCCCGCCGTGGTTTCGATCCGGTCGAGCGCGACCACGTCGCACAGGCCCATGACTTTGGCGTAGAGTTCGCGCAACCCGTTGCGGCCGCGATATTCGCCGGCCATCGGCAGGCTGTCCGCCTCGTGAGCCACGAAATCCTCGGTGAGCATGGCCGATGCCGTGTCCCAGTCGCCCGCGCCGGTGGCGGCATAGAGGCGGTCGACGAAATCGATCATCTGTTCGGGACTCATGGTCATGGCAATGCTCCTCTTCCCGCGCTCTGCTTGTGGCCGGGACTGTGACAAAGGCCGGAAATTCCCGAACCTAGCGTTTCGACTAGCAGTCCCCGCGGCCGCGCGGCGTCTAAGCTGCGCGGATGGGAAAGGTCAGACAGATAGTCCTGGCGAGGCGGCCGCAAGGCGTGCCCGTGGGGGAGGATTTCCGCCTTACGGAAACCGAATTGGCACCGCCGGGACCGGGCGAGTTCCTGGTGGCGATGCGGGTGGGCTCGGTCGATCCCGCGATCCGGGGTTTCCTTGACGACCGGCCCAGCTACGTCGAGCCGGTGGCGCTGGGCGCACCGATCAAGGGCATGTCGCTGGGCGAGGTCGTGGCATCCCGGCATGCGGACTATCCGGTGGGCACTTTCGTGCGCGCTTTCGCGACCTGGTCTGACCACTACGTTCTTTCCGGCGAGGCCTGGGGGTTGGAAAAGGTCAACCGGCAGACCGATACCGAACTGCATCACTACATGGGCGCGCTTGGCCCGGTGGGGCTGACGGCATGGGTCGGCCTGTTCGCCGTGGGCGAGGCGAAGCCGGGCGAAACCGTGGTGGTCAGCGCCGCCGCGGGCGCGACCGGGTCCACCGTCGGTCAGATCGCCCGGGCGCGGGGCTGCAAGGTGATCGGCATCGTCGGCTCGCCCGAGAAGGCCCAAGTGATCCGCGACCTCGGCTTCGACGCCGCCATCGACTATCGCGCCACGCCGGACATCGCCGCCGAAATCGCCAGGGCCGCGCCCGAGGGCGTGGACGTCTATTTCGACAATGTCGGCGGCGAAGTGCTGGAGGCGGTCCTGCCGCTGATGCGCCTTCATGGCCGCGTCGCCGTCTGCGGCATGGTCGGCCAATACAACGATGCCGACCATCCCCACGGCGTGCGCACGCTCTGGCAGCTCGTCGTCAACCGCATCCGCATGCAGGGCTTCATCACTTACGACTACCCGCAGGTGCTGGGGCAGGCGCAGGCCGAGCTGGACGCCTGGGTGGCGGAAGGCAAGCTGAAGCCGCTCGCCAATGTGCGCGACGGGTTCGAGACGCTCCCCCAGGCCTTCATCGACCTGATGTCGGGCCGCACCATAGGAAAGACTCTTGTCCGGATCTGAGACCATGAGCGAAACCTGGCATTCCCTGCTTGCCGAGGCCGATTTCCCCGAAGAAGGCAAGCTGGCGGCGCGCGTGGCCGGGTGGAGCGTGCTGGTGCTGCGCACCGAGGAAGGCTTCAATGCCGTCAACGATCGCTGCACCCACCAGGCGGCGCTGCTCTCCGGCGGGAAAGTGCGGCGCGGCGCGATCATGTGCCCGCTGCACGGCGCGCGGTTCGAGGCGGCGACCGGCCGCTGCATCGGCGGCGCCTATGCGGACTTGCGAAGGTTCGAGCTGCGGATCGCGGACGGCATGATCGCGGTGGCCGTGCCCGATACCCCGCCCGGCCCAGACGAGCGCCCGGTGGAAACCTGAAAAGCGCCGGTGCCGCCACGATGTGCCCGGCAGGCATGGGCGGACCGATTTGCGAGAACCAGAACAGGAGACGACGATGCCCTACACCGGACCGTTCGAGGACCGCCTCGCCATTCGGGAGCTGCTGGAGACTTATGCCGATGCGGTGACGCGCCGCGATGCGGAGGACTGGGGCGCGACCTGGGCCGAGGATGCCGAATGGTCGCTGCCGGACTATCCCGAACTGGGCACGACGCGGGGCCGCCCGGCCATCGTCGCCATGTGGACCGAGGCGATGAAGGCCTATCCCGGCATCCTGTTCCAGGCCTGGCCCGGCTCCATAGAAGTCTCCGGCGACAGCGCGACGATGCGCAGCTACACGGCGGAAGTCTATGACCACGACGGCGTGACCAAGCGCGACCGGGGCGTCTACGAGGACCGCTGCGTGAAAGTGGACGGGCGCTGGCTGTTCAGCAGCCGCTCTTTCCGCAATGTCCACCGCCAGCATGGGCCGAAGGGCTGCTGAGAAGGGCAGGGCTGCCATGACGATCCTTGGGCCGATATTCGCGTCTTCCCCCGCTGCGGATTGCGCCAAATCCGGAATCGACGCCGCGCATCCAAGCGCGTAGAGCGCAGGCATGACCTCGCAGATAACGATCCGCCGCCCCGACGACTGGCATGTGCATCTCCGCGATGGCGAGATGCTGGAAGCCGTCGTCGGCTATACCGCGCGCCAGTTCGCGCGCGCCATCGTGATGCCCAACCTCACGCCGCCGGTCATCACCGTCGCCGCGGCAGAGGCCTATCGCGGGCGTATCCTGGATGCGCTGCCCGCCGGTGCGGACTTCACGCCGCTGATGGTCTGCTATCTCACCGATGACGCCGATCCGGCCGAAATCGCCCGCGGCTACGAGCAGGGCGTGTTCGCCGCCTGCAAGCTCTACCCCGCCCATGCCACCACCAATTCTGCTCACGGCGTCACCGATATCCGCAAGCTCACCGGCCTGCTGGAAACCATGCAGCGGATCGGCATGCCGCTGCTGATCCATGGCGAAGTGACGGACCGCGATATCGACATCTTCGACCGCGAGGCCGTGTTCATCGAGCGCGTGCTGACGCCGCTGGTGCGCGACTTCCCGGCGCTGAAGATCGTGCTGGAACACATCACCACGGCCGAGGCGGCCGAGTTCGTGGCCGGCAGCGGGCCGCAGATCGGCGCGACGATCACGCCGCAGCATCTCATCATCAACCGCAACGCCATCTTCGACGGCGGCATTCGCCCCCATGCCTATTGCCTGCCCGTGGCCAAGCGCGAACGGCACCGGCTGGCGGTGCGCAAGGCGGCGGTCTCGGGTTCGCCCAAGTTCTTCCTGGGCACTGACAGCGCGCCGCACGGCATCGGCCGCAAGGAAGCCGCCTGCGGCTGCGCGGGCATCTTCAACGCGCCCTATGCGATGGAAAGCTACGCGCAAGTCTTCGACGAGGAAGGCGTGCTGGACCGGCTGGAAGGCTTCGCGTCCGAGCATGGCCCGAACTTCTACGGCCTGCCCCTGAACGAAGGCACGGTGACGCTGAGGCGCGAGGACGTGACCGTGGAGGACGTGGTTACTCACGGCGAGATCCGCGTCGTGCCCTTCCACGCGGGCGAGACCATGCGCTGGCGCTTCGTCGGCTGAGCGCCTGACTCCGCCTTTTGCGCTGCGCCACCGGCGCGCGGTGGAAGCGGATAGGAAAAGGCCCGGCCTCCTTGCGGAGGACCGGGCCTTTTCCTTGCGCGGGGATCAGAACTTCTTGGTGACTTCGACCATGACCGTGCGCGGCAGGGTGCCGAAGCCGAGCTGGTCGGCCTTCACCCCTGCCGGCGTGCCGGTGCCGCTGCCGGTGGAAGGACCGTCGACCACGCCGGTGACGTAGAAGCGGTTGGTCAGGTTCTTGCCGATCACGGCCAGCTGCCAGTTGTCGTCTTCGGCCCCGAAGCGGATGCCCGCGTCGAGCGTGACGTATTTGCCCTGCTTCGAAAGCGGATTGCCGAAGGCCGAGGCATAGTAGGTGTCCGAGTACTTGGCATCGACGTTCATGCCCAGCTTCATCGCCGAGCCGACCGCCATCTCGTAGTTGATGCCCAGGTTGCCGGTCCAGCGCGGTGCGACGGAGAGCGACTTGCCGCCGAGGTCCTGGCGGCTGTTGCCCGCCAGGTTGCAGCCTTCCGCGGGGGTCTGGCCGGCGTAGCAGGGGGCCAGCGGGAAGTCGGTGTAGCGGGCCTTGTCGTAGTTGATGGAGCCGTGCAGGTCGAGCCCGGGCACGCCATTGGGCGCGAACTGGAATTCGGCTTCCACGCCCTTGGTCCGCGCATCGGCGGTCAGCGTCTGGAAGGCGAAGATTGGCGAGTTGAAGAAGTCCACCTGCAGGTTCTTGTACTTGTAGTTGAAGGCCGTGACGTTGAAGCGCAGCTGGCGGTCCAGCAGGGTGGACTTGAAGCCCAGCTCGTAGCCCTGCGCCTTCTCGGGGTCGAACGTCAGGTCGGCGTTGGGATCGGTCGACAGCTTCGAATTGATGCCGCCGTTGGAGAACCCGCCCGACTTGTAGGCGGTCTTGTAGGCCGCATAGACCATCAGGTCGTCGGTCGGCTTCCAGGTCAGCGTCGCTTCCGGGGACCAGTTGGTGAAATGCTGGCGCGCGGTCACTTCGCCCAGCCCGTCGGGGTCGTTCCGGTCGCGGAAGATGCCGGTCAGCAGCGGGTTGTTGTAAGGCTGGGTGAAGAAGCTGTTCTTGGTCTCGTCCGAATAGCGCACGCCGCCGGCCAGTTCGAGGGTGGGCACGATCTTGTAGGTGAGCTGGCCGAATACGGCCATGGTCTCGCCCTTGGTGAAGCTGCTCTTGGCGCTGGCGACATATTCGAGACCGGCCGGCGCGGCCGAGTTGGAGACGCCGCCGGTCATCACGTATTGCTCGAAATCGCGCTTGGTCTTCTGGTAGAGCATGCCCAGCATCATGTTGAACGGCCCGTCGAACTGCGTAAGGGCGCGGAATTCCTGGCTGAAGGCCTTCCAAGAGGAGTTCTCGGTCGCCCAGGTGCTGCCCGGGCCGGTGCCGCTGTTGCTGGACTGGAAGTCGCAGGCGCAGGTCCAGCGGTTGTTGTTCCACTGGTAGTTGGTGACGGAGGAGAGCTGCAGCAGGTCGGCGTCATACGTCACGTTGAGCGTGCCGCCTGCCGAACGGTAGCGGTTGTAGAGCTGGCCGTCCTTCTTGGCGAAAGGATAGGTGGCGGCGACGTCGGCCGGCATGTTGTTCTGGTGCGTGACGAAATCCTTGCCGCAGGGATAGCCGTTGAGCTGCGAGGTCTGCCCGTTGCCGCAGGCATAGGCCACGTAGTTCCACGAGGAATTGTTGACCTCGTTGAAGTCCACCGTGCCCTTGAGGCTGACGGTCAGGCGGCTTGTCGGTTCCCATTTCAGAGTGCCGCGGGCCAGGAATTCCTCTTCGCCCGGCGCCTTGTGCGCGGCTGGCGTGGCGATATGCGAGGTGGGATTGCCATTGCCGCCTGCCAGGATGCTGACGGCATCGACGTCGGTGAAGGTGACGTCTTCAGCGACGTTGCGATAGTAGCCGCCGTCCATCTTGGAATAGCGCGCAGCCAGGCGAATGCCGAGAGTTTCGGTCAGGGGCATCGAGGCATAGCCTTCGACGCGGTATTGCTGGCTGCGGAATTCGTAGCCGCCCTTGATCTGGAACTCGGGCGTGGGGGTGGGATCGGCGGTGGTGATCGAGATCACGCCGGCCGTGGCGTTCTTGCCGAAGAACAGCGCCTGCGGGCCTTTCAGCACTTCCACGCGGGCGAGATCGAAGAAGCCCTCCTGGATCACGCGGCCCTGGCCGTAATAGGCGCCGTCGACGACGACTGCGACCGATTGCTCGATGCCGATCGAGGTCGAGGAAGACCCGATGCCGCGCAAGGTGAGCTGCGCGCCCGAGCCGTTGGACGCACGCCCGACGTTGAACTGCGGCGCGATGGCGGCGATCTTCTCCACGCTGGTGATATCGCGCGAGGCGATCTGTTCGGCGGAGATCGCGGTGACGGCCACCGGCACGTCCTGCGCGGTTTCCTGTCGCTTGCGCGCGGTGACGATGATGTCGTGGATGCCGCCGGTCGCCACGGGGCTGCCGGTGGTCGATTCGCCCTGCGTTGCCGGGGGCGCGGCGCTCGGCGTCGATGGGGCTGTATCCTGCGCGGCGGCGGGCAGCGCCATGAGCGTCATGGTCAGCGTCGTCGACGTGAGCAGGATCGATTTCGAGAATCGCATTTCAGGACCTCCCACATGTTCTTCTTGTCCCGCCTTGGTAGGCCCGGCGGCGCGCGCGGCGGCCTGTGCAAACGGATAGTCCTATCAGTTTGCACAGGTGGCGGGCCGGGGCGGCGCGGGCGACGGTGGCGGTTCGGCCCGCGCGGCCCATGGAGAGGCACCTTGACCGGCAATCGTTTCTGGCGGCTCGACCGTCATCCCGAAGGCAATAGGGATTTCGCCCGTTTCCTGACCCTGTGCGAGGAAGCCCCGGCGCCGCTGGCGCCCGGCGAAGTGCGCATTGCCACCGCGTGGCTGTCCATGGACGCGGGCACCCGCATGTGGATGAGCCCGCGTACAGACGGCTATCAGCCGCCCTTGCCGCTGGGCGCCAGGATGGTGGGCCTGGTGCTGGGCCGGGTCAGCGAGACGCGCGATCCTGCCTTTCCGGTCGGCACCCTGGTGCGCGGCTTCGGGCAATGGGCGGAACAGGCGGTGGTCGTGCCTGCGCTCGCCGGGCTGGAAGCGGTGGACGAGGGGCTGGCCGATCCGCGGCAGCACTTCGGAGCGCTGGGGATGAACGCCTGGACGGCCTATGTCGGCGTGAAGGAAGTGGCGGCGGTGCGCCCCGGCGAATGGCTCGCCGTTTCCGCCGCAGCCGGGGCCACCGGCAGCCTGGCCTGCCAGGTCGGCCGCAATCTCGGTGCGAAAGTGGTGGGCATCGCCGGCGGCGCCGAGAAATGCCGCTGGCTGGTCGAGGACCTGGGCGTCGATATGGCCATCGACTATCGCGGCGAAGACGTGGCGGCGCGGCTTGCCACGATCGACGGCGGGATCGGCGCGTTCTTCGACAATGTCGGTGGGCCGATCCTCGATGCGGTGCTGCCCCATATGGCGCATTACGGGCGGGTGGCGATCTGCGGCATGGTGGCGGGCTATGACGGCGATGCGCCGATGCCCGGGCCGGCGCGCTTCGACCAGATCCTGATGCGGCGCCTGCGGGTCGAGGGGTTCTTCATTCCCGACTTCCTGGAGCGCGGCGCCGAGTTCCTGCCGGTGCTGCGCGGGTGGCTCGATGCCGGGAAGCTGGCGATGCGTTTCGACGAGACGGCGGGGATCGAGAACGTGCTCACCGCCTACGAGCGGATGCTGACCGGGAAGAACATCGGCAAAGTGGTGGTGAAAGTGGCCTGAAGGCGGAACGGGCGGTTCATGGAAACGTCGCCCCGGATCCGATCCGGGGCGACGCGATCCACACTCGTCCTTTCCCGACCGCGCCGGTCACATCGCGGTGACGCCCCCGTCCACCACGAATTCGCCGCCGGTGATGTAATTGGCTTCGTCGCTGGCGAGGAACAGGATCATGTTGGCGATGTCCAGCGGCGCGCCCATGCGCTTCATCGGGATCGAGGCGACGATCTCCTTGAAGCCTTCCGGGTTGTCGCTGCGGGCGACGTCCTGCATGGCCGTCTCGATCATGCCGGGGTGGACCGAGTTGCAGCGGATGCCCTCGGCCGCGCATTCCATCGCCACCACCTTGGAGAAGATCCGCACCCCGCCCTTGGCCGCGCCATAGGCCCCGCACATCGGCACGCCCACGAGGCCGCCGATGGAAGAGAGGTTGACGATCGAACCCCCGCCGCCGGTCTTGCGCATCAGCTCCACGGCCCGGCGGGTGCCCAGGAATACGCTGTCGAGATTGACCTTGTTCTGCTTCTCCCAGTCGGCCAGCGACAGCGCGGTCAGCGGCTTGAGCACGGCGATGCCGGCATTGTTCACCAGCACGTCGAGCCGGCCGTGGCCTTTCTCGATCGCCTGGAACAGGTCTTCCCATCCCGCTTCGCTGGTCACGTCCTGCGCCAGCGCCTCGGCCTGGCCGCCGGCATCGCGCAGGGCCGCCGCGACGCTCTCGGCGCCGCCCGCGTCAAGGTCGGTGACATAGACGAAGGCCCCTTCTTCCGCGAAGCGCCGCGCGGTGGCGGCGCCCAGGCCGCGTTCGTTCCCGGCGCCGGTAACCAGCGTGATCTTGCCTTCCAGACGACCCATGCTTTCGATCCTTCCAAATTGCCTGCCGCTCCTGAACCAGGAGCTAGAATTTCACGCCGACCGTGGCGCCGTATGTCCGCGGTTCCAGCGCCATGCCGAACGAGAACAGCCCGGCGACGGTGAAGGCGTGAGTGGTGGTCTTCTCGTTGAGGAGGTTGCGGCCGAACACGCGGAAGTAGGCTTCCTTGTCGCCGATATCGAAGTTGAAGGTCAGGCTGCTGTCGACCAGATCCTGCGTGGTGGTGCGCACGCGCGGGTCGTTGCCATTGACCACGACGCTGGTGACCGTGCCGGCGCTGTCCGTCGCCAGGGTGAGCGGCCCGAGCGAGATCTGCTCGTCATAAGGGCTGATATGGCGCCAGCCCGCCGTGGCGACGATCTTGCCGAAGCTGGTGGGCACCGAATAGTCGGCATTGACCGAGCCGGTGAACTTGGGGGCGTAGATCAGCCTGTTGGCGGAATAGTCGAAGGGCACGATCAGCGCGCCGTTGATGCCGTCGGTCACGAAGTTGCGGAAGTGGGACTTCATGTAGGCGGAGGAGGCGGTGATCGTCAGTTCGGGCGTGATGCGCAAGGTGGCATCCATCTCGATGCCCTTGATGATCGCGCCGCCCGGCACGTTGCCGGTGATCGTCTGGTTGCCCAGCGGGCCGCCCGGCACGGTCAGGTTCTGCTGCATGTCCTTGTAGTCGGAGATGTAGCCGGCGATGTTGACTTCCACCCGCTTGTCGAAGGCGGCAAGCTTGGCGCCGATTTCATAGGCATCCACCGTTTCGGGCTGGAACGGCGTGCCGGCGGTCTGCGCCGTCGCCGCGCGCGGGCTGAAGCCGCCCGAACGGTACCCGCGCGACCAGGAGGCATAGAGCATCACGTCGTCGTTCGGGCGATAGTCGACGCCGATCTTGGGCGTGAACTTGGTGAAATTGGCATCGCCCGAGCCGATCAGGCCCGCCTGCGCGAAGCTGTTGGTCAGCTTCTTGTTGTCATGCGACCAGCGACCGCCGAACGAGAGGCGCCACTTGTCGGCAAAGGCCCAGTTGAAGTCTCCGAAGAAGGCGTAGCTGGTGGTCTTGCCGACATTGGTCTGGGGATTCTGGTCGAATTCCATCGGCGGGATCGAGGGGTCGAAGCCGAAGAAGCGCGTCCACTGCGTCAGGTCGTACTTCGAATGGAAGTAGTAGCCGCCCACCACATAGTCGAAACCGGTGAAGAGATTGCCCGCTGCGCGCAGTTCCTGGCTCCACTGGGTATAGTGCTGGCGGCGGTCCACGTAGTAGAGATCGGTGGAGGAACCATCGAAGTCCTGGGTCTGGGCTTCCTTGCTGTGGCGCCAGCCGGTGATCGAGCTGAGCTTCACCGCGCCCAGGTCGTAATTCATCTGCAACGTGGCATTGGGCGCACGGTACTTGCTCTTCGCGGGAAGCGTGAAGACGGTGTAGAGATCGCTGGTGTTGTTGCGGTTGCACTCGTTGGCCGGGATCAGTCCGCAGAACAGTTCGGTGCTGTTGGTGAGGTTGCTCACCACCGGCTCGAAGTCCTGCACCACGTTCTCGACGCTGAGCTGGGCGTCGAAACCGCTGCCGGTGGGCTGGAACAGCAGGCTGGCGCCGTAGCTGTCTCCCTTGCTGCCGCCCGCGCGGGTGTCGCGGATGGCGTTGTGGTAGAAGCCGTCGGATTCGTTGTGGAAGTACCAGCCCTTGATGCCCCAGGTCTCTCCATCGCCGTAATTGACGATGGCCTTGGCCGCCCAGGTGTTCCAGCGGCCATAGGTGAATTCGGCCTTTACGCCGGGCTCCATGGTCGGCTTGGTGCGGGTGATGTTGATGACGCCGCCGATGGTGTTGGCGCCGAACAGCGTGCCTTGCGGGCCGCGCAGAACTTCGATCTGGGCAATGTCGAACGCGTCCTGGAGCTGGCCGGTGCTGGTGCCGATCGTCACCCCGTCCACCACCACGCCCACGGTGGGCGTCTGGGACTTTTCGATATCGGCGTAAGTCAGGCCGCGGATCGAGATATTGGCCGCCTGCGCGCCCGAATTCTGCTGGGTGATGAGCAGGCCCGGTGCCGCGCCCTGCAAGTCGCCGATGTTGACGGCCGCCTTGTTCTCCAGCATCGCGGCGTTGACCGCGGTGATGGCCACGGGCGTGGACTGCAGCGTTTCCGCGCGGCGGCGGGCGGTGACGATGATCTCGGTCGCGCCGATGGGAGATGGCTGCGTGGCGGCTTCCGAAGCGGGGGCAGGTGCCTCTCCCGGAATTTCGCTTTGCGCCTGTGCCGGAGATACGATGCAAGTGAGCGCGCTTGTCGACAATGCGACAAGCCACGCTCCGCGACGACGTGCGGATGCCATTGGTTTCCTCCCTCTCCCCGACTATTCGTGTAGCCGACTTTACTTGATCACTATGCTACGAATTCGAGAGATACCCGAACTGACCATTTGCACAGGTGCGGCGGGGCCAGTGAACGACAAGTCAAGGCAGGCTGGAGAGGAGAACCTTGTCATGACTGCCAACCGCCGTTTCCTGCTTGCGCGCCGCCCCCGGGGAGAACCCGCGGCGGAAGACTTCGCCCTTGTGGAAACAGCGGTGCCGGCGGCTCCGCCCGGCGGTATCCTGGTGCGCAACCACTACGCCTCGCTCGATCCCGCGCAGCGCGGGTGGATGGACGATGCGCCGAGCTACATGCCGCCGATCCCGCTGGGCGATGCGGTTCGCGCGACCACGGTAGGCGTGGTGCATGCCTCGGACAATCCAGAGTTCCGCGTGGGTCAATGGGTGATGGGGCTGAACGCGCTGGAGGACTATTCGGTGGCGATGCCGGGCGGGTTCACCATGGCGATCGACATCGCTGCGGTGGCCTCCCCCCCGAACTATCTCTCGGCGCTGGGCGCGGTGGGGCTGACGGCCTATTTCGGCCTGCTGGAAGTGGCCCAGCCGCGCGAGGGCGAGACGCTGCTGGTGTCCGGCGCGGCCGGAGCAGTGGGGTCCGCCGTGGGCCAGCTTGGCAAGATCGCCGGTTGCCGGGTGGTCGGCATCGCGGGCGGGGCGGAGAAGTGCCGCCGCCTGATCGAGGACTACGGCTTCGACGCCGCCGTGGACTACAAGGGGAAGGACCACGCAGCCCTCGTCGCCGCGATTGCCGAAGCGGCGCCGGACGGCGCCGATATCGTGTTCGAGAACGTGGGCGGGCCGGTGCTGGAGGCGGAAGTGTTCAACCTCGCGCTCCATGCGCGGATCGTGCTCTGCGGACTCATCAGCGAATACAACGCGCCGGAGAAGCTGGGCCTGCGCAATCTCTGGCAGGTGCTGACGCGGCGGGCGACGGTGCACGGCTTCCTGATCGCCGACTACGCTCACCGCTTTGCCGAGGGCGGCGCGCAGATGGCGCAGTGGCTGGCGGAAGGGCGGCTCCGCGCGGATGAGGACGTGCAGGAAGGGCTGGAGAACGCCTATGCGGCGTTCATGCGGCTGTTTTCCGGGGCGAATACGGGCAAGCTGGTGTTGCGGATCGCCTGAGCGCGGGCCTGCGAGCGGCCGATCAACCGAAGACCTCGTCGCTCCGCGCGCCACCGCGAAAAAAGACGGCGGACCTTGCGGTCCGCCGTCAGCTCCGTGCTTGGAGGGTAACGCCTAGAACTGCACGCGCTTGGTATAGCCGCCATCGACCACGACATTGGTGCCGGTGGTGTAGGACGAGGCTGCGCTGGCGAGGAAGACGATGGTGCGCGCCACTTCCTCCGGTCCGCCCCAGCGGCCCAGCGCGAATGCGGCTTCGGTGGCCTGGTAAAGCTCGGGCATGGCCTGGCCGATGGCTTCCCAGTTGCCGCCGGGGAACTTGATCGGGCCGGGCGAGACGCAGTTCACGCGAATGCCCATGGGGCCGACCATCTGGCTGAGCTGACCGGAATAGGCGATCAGCGCCGCCTTCATCGCGTTGAAGGCCTGAGGCACGATGAACGTCTCGGTCCCGGCGGTGGAGGCCATGATGACGATGGCGCCGGCGCCCGATTTCTCCAGCCAGGGCTGCAGGGTCTCGCAGCCGAGCACGGTGCCCTTGATGTCGGCGGCGAAGCAGGCTTCCCAGTCTCCGGTCGCGCCGGAGCCGGAGGCGCTGGCGCCGGGCACGAACACGTCGCAGCCGCCGAGCTTTTCAGCGGCGGATTTCAGCCATTCGACGTAAGCGTCGTGGTCCAGCATGTCGAGCGCCTCACCGACCACGATGCCGCCGTGGCGGGCGAGCGACTCGACGGTTTCCGCCACTTGTTCGGCATTGCGCGAGAAGAATGCGATGTCGCAGCCTTCCTCCGCGAAGACTTCCAGCGCCGCACGGCCGATGCCGCGGCTGCCGCCGGTGAGAATGACTTTCTTGCCCTTCAGTCCAAGATCCATGGCTGCCTGTCCTCTGCCTTCGCGCGTTGTTCTGTGCGCCGGTTGTCGCCGCTCACGAGGGCGGGGGCCACTCCTATTTTGGTCAGGAACGGCGCGCCGCCCGCCGTGCTAGCCCCATGGAACAACCGGGAGAGAACGATGGGACGACTGCAAGGCAAGCGCGCCGTGATTCTGGGCGCCAGCAGCCCGGACAACATGGGCCAGCACATCGCCCGGCGCTTCATCGCGGAAGGCGCGCGCGTGCTGGTTTCGGGCCGCAAGGAAGCGGTTCTGGCCGAGTTCTCTGCGCGCAACCACTGCGAATGGGCCGCGTGCGACCTCACCGACGCGCAGAGCGTGGAGGGGCTGGCCGAGGCCGCCGCCGCGAAGCTGGGCGGCATCGACATTGCCCTCAACGCCACGGGCTGGGGGCTGCTGAAGCCGTTCCTGGACACCACGCACGAGGATGTGATGGCGATGACCATGCTCCAGTACGTCGGGCCGTTCCATTTCTTCCAGTCGATGCTGCGGCGCATGGCGCGCAGCCGGGGCGGCGAGGGCGGCTCGATCATCCAGATCAGTTCCGCCACGGCAACGATCATGCTGGACGATCACGCCGCCTACATGGGCACCAAGGCGGGGACCGACCATGTGATCCGCTGCGTGGCGAACGAATTCGGGCGCGAGGGGGTACGGGCTAACTCGATCTCGCCGGGGTTGACCGATACGCCGATGACCGCCGATGCCAAGCAGGTGCCCGGCCTGTTCGACGCCTTCCTGACGGGGTATCCGCTCGGCCGCATCGGCACGTCCGACGACATCGCCGCCGCCGCCGTCTGGCTCGCCAGCGACGAGTGCTTCATGACCGGCGAGAATCTTCAGGTGAACGGCGGCCTGACCCTGCGGCGCAATCCGATGAAGAGCGAGATCGACGCGGCCGTGGCGGCAGCCATGGAAGGATAGGCCGGGCGCCGTTCCGCCCGGATCAGGTCCCGGTCGGCGTCACCGCACGCATATCTTCGCCCGCACATCCTCACGCAGCAGGTCCTTGCGCACTTTGCCGGAAGCGGTGCGCGGGAAATCCTCGCGGAATTCGAAGCGCTCCGGGATCTTCTGCCGCGCCAGGCCGCTCCCCGCGACATGGGCGGCCAGATCCTCGGCCGAAATCAGGCCCTCCGCCGCGATCACGTAAGCGCAGACACCTTCACCCAGCCGCGCATGCGGCATGGCGACGACGGCGGCCTCGCGCACCAGCGGATGGGCGTGGAGCACGTCCTCGATCTCCTTGGCGGAGATATTCTCGCCGCCGCGGATGATAAGGTCCTTCTTGCGGCCGGTCACCGTGATTGCCCCTTGGGCCGAGCGCACGCCGAGGTCGCCGGTGCGGAAGAAGCCGTCCGCGGTGATCGCCTCGCGCGTCTGGCCGGCGTCGGCATAGCCCAGCAACATGCCGGGCCCGCGCGCAAGGATTTCGCCCTCCTGGCCATCGGGCAGGGCGTGGTCCTCGTCATCGACGATGCGGACCTCGTAATCGACCACTTTGCCGTCGGTAATGGCGGCCAGGTGCTCGTCGTGCGGCCAGCCGAACGTCACCAGCGGCACTTCGGAGGCACCGAAGACGCGGAAGGCGCGGCACTGCGCGAAAGCGGCGTTGGCAGCGGGGATGAGGTCGGCCGGAACCGCCGCGCCGCCGCAAGCGAAGAAGCGGAACGAGGGAAGCGGATTGCCCGATTCGCGTGCCGCCGCCGCCAGTTCGACCAGGAACGGGGTCGCCGCCACGGTGCCGACCAGCCGGTGCCGGTCGATCAGTGCCAGCGCCTCGCCGGCGTTCCAGCTTTCCATCAGCACCGTGCGCGTGCCGCAGACGAAAGGCGCTTCCAGTCCGTTGGCATAGCCGGAGACATGCGTGACGGGCGAGGGCATCAGCGCCGCTTCGCCGGACGCGAAGCCCCAGTGCGCGGCGCTTGTCCGCAGGATGCGGGCGATAGACACATGGCTATGCAGCACGCCTTTGGGCCTGCCCGTCGTGCCCGAGGTATAGAGAACCATCTTCACGCCCAGCGGATCGACGGCGGGCCGGTCGAAGCGAGCGCCGCGCCCTTCCGCGACCAGCGCGGCATAGTCGTTTCCGCCGCTGCCGCGCACCGTGAAGACATGGCGCAAGTCCGGCAGATCGGCGGCGATGCGCGCGGCCATGGCGGCATAGTCGAACTTGCGGAAGGCCGCCGGCACGAACAGCGCGGCGGCGCGGCAGTCGGCCAGCATCTGCGTGACTTCATGGTCGCGGTAGATCGGCACGATCGGGTTGACGACCAGGCCCGACATCGCGGCGGCCAGGTTGATGACCATCGCCTCGCGCCAGTTCGGCACCTGGAAGGCCAGCACATCGCCCGGCCGCAATCCGCGCGCATGGAGCGCGGCCGAAAGAGCCTCGGCATCGGCCAGCGCCTGCGCGCGGGTGACGGAAACATCGCCGTCGACCAGGGCCACGAAGTCTGGGTCCGCCTCGGCCAGCGCGGCGGCCTGCTGCGCGATCGTGCGTTCGTCCCAGACGCCGGTACCGGCATAGGCGGCAAGGTGCTGCGGCGGCGTTTCGAGCCACGCCCAGGGGCTGTCGTTCCTCTCCATCATCGCCGATGACTGCCCTTGCCGGTGGTCGCGGCCAACTGGCCAAAGTACCAAGCTTTCTGTTCGACCTATCACCTTGCGCAGCTTGCCGCCACTCGCGGCGGCGCACAGGATCGCAGTCGATAACGATGCGGGAGAGGACCGAGTGGACCGCGTGAAGCAGATTGGCGATGTCGCCGAAATCATGCTCGACTATGTCGAGAACAGGAAGACCTTCCAGACGGACCGGACGTTCAAGGTCCCCACCGCCAGCTATACCGACCGGGACCAGTTCAACGCCGAGATGGAGCTGGTGTTCAAGCGCGTGCCGCTGATGCTGGCCTTTACGGCGGAAATGCCGAATCCCGGCGATTACAAGGCGATGGAGGCCGTTGGCCTGCCGGTGCTGATCACCCGCGACAAGCAGGGGCAGGTGCGCGCCTTCCTCAACGTCTGTTCGCATCGCGGTGCGCCCGTGGCCGCCGACGGACACGGCAACTGCGCGCGCTTCACCTGCAAGTACCACGCCTGGACTTACGGGGCGGACGGCCGCCTGCTCGGCATTTCCGAGGCGAGCACTTTCGGCCAGGTCGACAAGGCCGAAATGGGCCTGCGCCAGCTTCCCTGCGAGGAGCGCAGCGGCATGATCTTCGTCTGCCTCACGCCCAATGCGCCGATGGACCTCGACAACCATTTCCGGGGCTTCCTGGAGGATTTCGACGCGCTGGACTTCGCGGACTGGACCTATCTGGGCAACCGCACCATCGAGGGCGCGAACTGGAAGATCGCCTTCGACGGCTATCTGGAGGGCTATCATTTCCAGTCGCTCCATCCCGAAACGATCTTCCCGCGCACGCCGTCCAACTGCACGCATTACGAGGGCTTCGGCCCGAACATCCGCATCGGCTTTCCCCAGCATTCGATCGCCGAGCAGCTGAAGGACGTGCCGCGCGCGGAATGGGGCAACAAGGAGAACTATGGCTACGATTTCGTGCGCATCTTCTTCCCCAATGTCTCGATCTTCATCGCGCCGGAGATCACCCAGGTCGCCCAGCTTTTCCCGGGGCCGACGCCGGACCGTAACCGCACGGTGCTGAACTACCTGCGCCGCGATCCCATCCGCGACGAGGCCGACCGCGAGGGCGTGGAAGCGGCCATGAACTTCTTCCGCGATGTGACCTATCAGGAAGACTACGTGATCGGGCTGGAGATCCAGAAAGGCCTGGAATCCGGCGCACATGACGACCTGACTTTCGGCCGCAACGAAAGAGGCAACCAGTACTTCCACGAGTGGCTGAACTGGTACCTCCAGGACGACGCCTCCCTTCCCGAACCGCAGATGTAGGGCGGGCGGGACAGATGGCGCGCAAGCTCTCGCTCGCCTCGGGCGTGCTGCCCGAATTCGGCGCGGTCGACGTGGTGGAGGCCGGTGCGGCGACGGGTTTCGACGCCGTCGGTCTCTGGATAGACCCCGAGACATGGAGCGCACGGCACACCCGCGAGGCCCGCGCGGCGCTGGCGCGCACCGGGATGCCGGTGCTCGACGTGGAAGTGGTGTGGATCAAGCCGGACTCCGCGCTGGACGATCATCGCCGCGTGATCGATGTGGGCGCGGAGCTGGGCGCGGGGAACGTGCTCTGCGTTTCCTCCGATCCCGACCACGGCGCCGCGGCGGCGAAGCTGTCAGCACTGTGCCGCCATGCCGAGGGTTCCGGGATGCGCGTGGCGCTGGAGTTCGGCATCTTTACCGAGGTCCGGAACCTGAAGCAGGCGCTCGCGGTGACCGGGCGCGTGGATCATCCGCTGGCGGCGGTGCTGGTCGATCCGATCCATGTCGACCGCTCGGGCACGACGGCGGCCGAAGTGGCCGCGATCGATCCGGCGCTGTTGCCTTATGCCCAGTTCTGCGACGCCCGGGCGACGCGGCCCGATCCCGCCGATTTTGCCGCCGTGATCGCCGATGCCGTGGACTTTCGCGAGCAATGCGGGGAAGGCGCTCTGCCCCTGGCGGCGCTGCTGGAAGCGCTGCCGGCGGACGTGCCGCTCTCCATCGAACTGCGCTCGGCCGCGCTGCGCGAGGCGTTCAGCCATCCGGCCTTGCGCGCCAAGGCCGTGCTCGATGCCACGCGCGGCTGGTTGGACAGGCTGGCATGACCGTCACCGTCATCACCCTGCTCAAGCGCCGCGAGGGCATGAGCCGGGAGCAATTCCGCGCCTATTACGAAAGCCACCACCGCCGCATCGGCGAACGCGTGCTGGCCGGCCATGCCACGCGCTACGTGCGCCGCTACCTCGCCCCGCTCGATGGCGTGGACCAGCCTTGCGATGCCGACGTGGTGATGGAGATCGACTTTCCCGACGAAGCTGCGCGCGATGCCTGCTTCGCCGCCTTGGCCGAGCCCGCGACCCAGGCGATGATCGCCGAGGACGAGGCGCGCCTGTTCGACCGCGAGCGGATCCGGGCTTTCAGCGTAAGCGAGTCGGTGTCGGTGCTCGA
The DNA here is from genome assembly GCF_004368805.1 of Novosphingobium sp. PhB55. NCBI lineage: Bacteria > Pseudomonadati > Pseudomonadota > Alphaproteobacteria > Sphingomonadales > Sphingomonadaceae > Novosphingobium > Novosphingobium sp. PhB55. The sequence goes on from NZ_SODQ01000002.1 coordinate 246,308, forward strand.
TCCCTAGTCGGGAGGCAAAGCGTCGAACATCGGCAGGCCGTCGCAGATCGGGTCCCAATCGGCCTTGGAACCGGCGAAGATATGCGCGCTGGGCCGGATGGTCGGGCTGTCCAGCAAAGTGCCCAGCGTCACATGGACATATCGCTGTTCGCGAACGAGGGAGAACAGCAGCGATCCGCAGCGCGCGCAGTGGCCGTCATGGCTGCCCCGTTCGCCCTCGCCACTCTCGCCATAACGCAGAAGCCGCTCGGGCGCGTGGACGCGCAGCCGCTCTGCCCGAATGCCGGCGAAAGGCTTGGACCCTGCTCCCGTCGCCCGGCGGCACTGCGAGCAGTGGCAGATCAGCGCATATTCGAAGTCGTCCTCCACCTCGTACGTGCAAGCGCCGCAGAGGCAGGAGCCCTGAAGGATTCGCATGTCGGAAGGTATCTGCCGTTCAGCCGCCGTTTCAATCCTCCCGCGCGTCCATCGTGGTATATTCGCGGCGCGTGAAGCGCCAGGATCCCTCGATCCGCGCCAATTCGTCGGCATAGCGGCCGCGCAGGCGCAGGGTCTCGCCGGAAGCGGGGTCTTCGAAGATTTCCGAGGTATAGGAGATCGCGGTCGCAGCATCGCCCTCGACGCGAATCTCGCCGGGGTGGGCGACATAGATCATCGCTCGCTCGCCGCCGCCCAGCCCATAGCGTTTCATCGATTCCACCCAGGCCGCGACAATGGCGGCCTTGCCCGAATAGCCGCCGAGGTCCGGGAACTCGGGAAGCGCCCAATAGGCGTCCTCCGCCCAGGTTCCGCCCCAGGTTTCGGCATCGCGCGTCATCACGCCGTGGGCATATGTGTCCAGCAGTTCGCGGATCAGGATGCGGTCTTCCAGCGGTCCGGTAAAGGCCATTGCAGGGTTCTCCAGGTTACCAGGCGTGGGTTTCGCCGTTCCACTTGTAGAACCCGCCCGACATTTCCGGTGTCAGCCGCTGCGCCAGGGCGGCGATGCCCTGCGCGCTTTCCAGCGGGGTGAGTTCGGCGGCGGGGCCGCCCATGTCGGTCTGGACCCAGCCGGGGTGCACGCTGATCGCGATGATGCCGCGGTCTTTGGTGCCCAGGGCCACCGAAACCATCAGCCGGTGCAGGGCGGCCTTGGAGGCGGAATAGGCCTCGTAGCCCGGATAGGGCCAGGTCGAGGCGCCGACCTGGCTGCCGAAGCTCACCACTTTCGCGCCGGATCCAAGGCGCGGCAGGAAGGCCTGGAACACCCGCATCGGGCCATTGACGTTGACGTTGAACACATCCAGCCAGTCAGCGAAATCGGCGCTCTCCAGCTCGGAATCGGTGCTGCCGGAAACGCCCGCGACATTGTAGAGCACATCGATCGCGGCATCGCCGGTATCGGCCGCGCCTGCCTTTACCGAGGCATCGTCTGCCACGTCCATGGCGTGAAGCGTCACTTTCCCGCCCGAGCCTGCGGCAACGCCGCGAAGTGCGTCCGCACCATCGGGATCGCGCAGCAGGGCGAAGACACGGTCGCCCTTCGCCAGGTGCAGTTTGACGAGTTCCAGCGCGATGCCGCGCCCCGCCCCGGTGATTGCCACGTTCGCCATCGACAAATCCTTTCACGGGGCGATTTTCCCAGCGCCCACCAGCCGTTATCATCCTCTTGCGCGCAAGCCTATCAAAGGGCGGCGGCGGGCTGACCTCTCCATTCGATCAGGGCGCTGTGGCGACGTAACCGGACCGCCTCAACGCGAGGGGCTCTCCCGCAGCCGGGTCGCCGCGGCGAGACGGCCGAGCAGGGGCGGCCATAGCCCGAGCAGGCCCGAGGCCAGCCGCGCCGCGATGGGCAGGCCCGTCACCCGGTGGAGCGCCATGGCCTTGCGGACTTGCGGCGTCACTTCGCGGCGCAGGCGGCGGGTATAGTCGGCGGAAGAAAGCCCGGCGAGCCATGCCTCCACCGCCAGGGCCGCGCTGCGCAAGGCGATGGCCATGCCGTCCCCGGTGAGCGGCGCGGTGAGCACGGCCTGGTCGCCCAGCCGGAACAGGCCGTCGCGATCTTCCGATGGGCGGTGGACATAGCCGTAAGGCAGGCCGGCGATCGAGCAGGGCCGCTCGAACAGTTCGCTGGCGCCGTCGAGCCGCCGCGCGACATGCTCGTCGCGCCCGAGTTCGGCCAGCAGCGCGCTCCAGGAACCGCCGAAGCGGTCCTTGCGGACCAGCACGCAGAAGTTCATCACCCGCGCGGCCACGCGCTGCAGCCCCAGATAGCCGCCCTCGACGAACACCAGTTCCACGGCATTGCCCAGCGCGGCGTCCTGCTCGGGCGTGATGCGCCAGTGCATCTTGAAACCCACGTAGCCGGAGCTGCCGCCACCCGCGGGCTCCCTTCCGGCACCGCGAATATCGTGCTTGCCGGTGGCGAGGAACCGCGCCGGCGCATCGAACCGGCCCGCGCTGGTGTCCATGCCCGCCGCGTCCAGGCCGATCACTTTCACCCCGCGCCGCACTTCGGCCCCGGCCGCTTCCGCGGCTTCCAGCAGGGCCTCGTCGAGGAGCAGCCGGCTCACCCCGAGCCCGGTGAAGGGCAGGCGCGATTCCGCGCTGCTGCGCCCGTTGACCAGCCGCACCCGGTCGATCGCCACGGCGCCCAGCCGAAGCGGCTCGAACGCCATGTCGCGCAAGTCACGCTGGGCTTCCACCGACAGGAATTCGCCGCAGACCTTGTGGTGCGGCCCGGCCTGACGCTCGAACAGCTGGACGCGCGCCCCCGCCCGCGCCAGCCGCAAGGCGGCCGAGGCACCCGCGGGGCCGCCGCCCAGCACGGCGACTTCCGATTCGGCCGGATCGTCCGGGCCTACCATTTCCGCCGTTCCACGCAGTAGCGGAACGGGAAGCGCCAATGGACCTGGGCGCGATCCTCCAGCTCCGCGGCGGCCAGCAGCAGGGCCCAGTCCTGGCGGCGAAAGGCGCGGGCGATGGAGAGCGGCCCGTCGTGGCGGACGAAAGGATGCCAGCGCACCGCCCCCGCCAGCAGCGAGAAGCCGTGATAGGCGAACCAGTGCCGGTGCAGGTCGTTGACGAACCAGCCGAGCGCGGCCTTGCGCTCCATCCATTGCAGGAATGCCACGATCCCGGCGTCGTCCATGTGGTGCGTGACGAGCGAACTCACCACCAGGTCCACCGGCTCGTCCGGGGCCACGGCGAAAGCGTCCCCGGTGCGGAAGTCGATGGCGAGATCGGGCGGCGTCAGGCGGCGGGCCACGGGTTCGCTGCGGGGGTTGATGTCGAAGCCGATCAGCCGCAGCAAACGCCCCCGTTTCCGCCCGTGCCGCGCCAGCGCGCGCAGCATGTCGCCCGCGCCGTAGCCCACATCGACCACGGTCAGCGTGCGGGCGGGCGGCGTGGCGGCGAAAGCACGGTCCAGGAAGGCCAGGGTCGGCGGGCGGGCCAGGGTGACGGTGTTGACCTGGGCCAGGTCCTCGATGCAGGCGGCGAATTCCTGCGCGGTCACGGCTTCGCCATCCATCCATTCCGCCTCGTGGGAGCGATGGCGAAGGCCGCGCATGGCTAGCGGGGGACCATTGTGAACCGGAAGCTCTCGGCCGCGAGTCCGGGGCCGAAGGCCATGGCGATGCCCTTGCCGTTGCCTTTGGCCTTTGCTTTGCCGAAGTCGCCCTCATCGTCCTGCGGCGCCGCGCCCGCATGGCTCTCGATCATCGCTGCCAGCACGAACATCAGCGTGGCCGAGGACATGTTGCCATAGCGCCGCAGCACGTCGCGCGAGGGGCCGAGCGCTGCGGGGGGCAACTCCAGCGCGCGTTCCACCGCGTCCAGGATCGTGCGGCCACCGGCATGGACCGCCCAGAGGTCGTAGTCTTCCGGCGCCAGTTCCCGGAAGATTCCCTGATCGTCGTTGCGGCTGCGCTCGGCGCGAAGGGCATTGGCGATGAAACTGGGCACGCGCCCATCGAGGTGCATGTCGAAGCCCTGGTCGCCGATGCGCCAGGTGATCGCCTCGGCCGAGCCGGCGATCGCGGCGGAGCGGAAATCGGTGAGCGCCACGCCCCTGGGTTCGGCGGTGACCAGCGCCGCGGCCGCGCCGTCTCCGAACAGCAGCATGGACAGCAGCTTTTCGAGGTCCTGCGTGCGCTGGAAATGGATCGTGCACAGCTCCAGGTTCACCACCAGCACCCGGGCTTCCGGTTCGGAGCGCACGATATGATGCGCCAGCCGCAGGGCGTTCACCGCCGCATAGCAGCCCATGAACCCGACCACGGTGCGTTCGACGGCGGGATCGATGCCGGTCTGCGCCACCAGCAGCTGGTCCAGCCCCGGCGCGACGAAGCCGGTGCAGGATGCCATGACGAGATGCGTGATCCCCTCGGCGGCGATGTCGGGGCTGAGCGCCCGCACCGCCTGGAGCGCCAGCGCCGGGGCGTCTCGTTCGTAGCGGGCCATGCGCTCGGCCGTAGAGGGCCAGTCGCCAAGGCCGTAGAAACGTTCGCGGTCGGTGAGCTGCCCGTCGGGCAGCACTTCCGGCTCGATGAACGAGAACCGCCGGTCGATCCCCGACCGCGAAACCATGCGGTCGAACAGGCGCAAATGCGCCGGCTCGCGAAGGGCCGAGCGCACGAAGGCGACGAAGGCGTCGTGGACCTGGTGGGGCGGGACGGCGGTGCCGATGGCGTTGATATGGGCGGTTGCGGTCATGACGGGAGCCGGCCGATCAGCACGGCGTTGAGGCCGCCGAAGGCGAAGCTGTTCGAGACCAGCACCCGGTGGTCTATCGGCACGGCGCCGGGCGAGGCTTCGGCAAGGGCCAGCGGCAGATCGCAATCCGGGGCGGCGCCGAGATGGTTGAGCACCGGCGGCGCAGCCCCGCGTGCGAGGGCCTCCATGCCGATGACGAATTCCATGGCCGCCGTCGCGCCGATCAGGTGGCCGTGGGCGGACTTGGTGGCGATCACCGTGCTTGCTTCCAGGGAGCGGCCGTAGATCGCCCGGATCGCCGCGGCTTCCACGGGGTCGTTCAGCCGCGTGCCGGTTCCGTGCGTGGAGATCAGCGCGGGCACTTCCGGAGCGATCCCGGCGTCCTCGTGCGCGGCGCGGATCGCGGTTTCTATGCCTTCGCGGTCCGGCGCGGTCATGTCGGCGGCGTCGCTGCTGGTGCCGTAGCCTGCCAGTTCGCCCAGGATATTCGCGCCCCGCGCCTGGGCATGGTCTTCGCTTTCCAGCACCACCACGGCCGCGCCTTCGCCCAGCACCATGCCCTTGCGGTCCTTCGAAAAAGGCCGGCAGGTATCGTCCGCCATCACTCCCACCGCGCTCCACGCCGTCCACGAGCCGAGCGTGAGGCAGGCCTCGCTGCCCCCGGCGATGGCCACGTCCGCGCGGCCGGAACGGATCATGTGCATCGCCTCTCCCAGGGCATGGGCGGAAGAGGCGCAGGCGCTGGCGATCACGAACGTCGGCCCGTGAATGCCCAGCACCATGGCCAGGTGGCTGGCGGGGGCCGAGATCATCGAAGCGGGGATCGTCTGCGGATGAACTTTCGCCAGGTCGCGGGCATAGAGGCGCTCGTAGGCCTGGTCCATGGTGGCATTGCCGCCGCTGCCGCAGCCGATCAGGATGGCCGTGCGCCGCGCCAGCGAGGGATGGCCGCGCAGCCCGGCGGCCTCTACCGCCTCCAGCCCGGCCGTCAGCGCGTGGAGCGAGAGGGGATCGAGCTGCCCCAGCGGCCGGAGGTCGTCCTTGTCGCCCACCGCCTGTTCCAGGGCCATGCGGCAGGCCTCGGCGTCGACACGGGCGGCGGGGCCGTCGATCCGCCAGGCGGGATGGCCTTCGGGCGCCTCGCGCCGCCAGGGCCGGATCGCCCCTTCGCCTGCGGCCAGCTTGCGCCAGGTCTGCGCCAGGCCGATGCCCAGGCCGCTGACGCAGCCGAAGCCGGTCAGGACGACCTTGCGGCTCACGAAGGGGCCAGTCGCATCACGAGGTCCACGAAATCGGCGATGGTGGAATGGGGATCGAGCTTGTCGGGATCGACTTCCACGCCGAACTTGTCCTCGATGATGAAGAGCGTGCTGGCGACGTCGAGCGAGCCTATGTCGAGCTGTTCGAACGTGGCGTCAGGCCGCAAGGCAGCGGGATCGAGCCCGGACTCTTCCGCAATGACACCCAGGATCGCTTCCTTGGAAACCGTCATGCCGCTGCTTTCCCCTTCCATGTTTCTGGTTTCGGTGAACCGTTATCCGGCCTGTCTTGCCGATGCCGGGCCGTCTTTGCCTGCGGGCCGCTCATGCGGTGCGCTGCGCATCGGTGAGACGGGCGGCGGCAAAGGGCCCGTTCGTCGCGGGCGGGCCAGCCGGGGCCGCAAGGGACGCGATCGAAACCAGGGCGAGCAATGCCTTCATGACGATCCTCCACCATGGCCGAAATGTCGGGCCGGAGGAGACGGTATCACGCACAATCAGCCGCGTACATGGAATTGCGCCCGTGAAGACAGGGTCATGCGGAATGGTCGGCCAGCCCGATCCGGCATGCTCCGGCCGGGGCAGGATTGTCGGCGCGGCGAAGGTGATCTAGGCCTCGCAGACGGCAGGGCAGACAGGCAGGGCGGACAGTTGGGCGATCAGGTGGGGGAAAGACGATGACGGACGTGCTGAAACTCTTGCCGATCCTGTCCGGCGCGGATGAGGGGGAGCGCTTCGACGATCTGCTGCGCCGGCCGGGTGTCCGCATCGAGCGGATCGAATCCCACGGCCACATCACCCCGGCCGACCAGCCCTATGTGCAGGACTGGGACGAATGGGTCCTAATTCTCTCCGGCGCGGCGGAACTGGATCTGGACGGCACGGGGCCGTGCAGGCTGGGCATGGGCGAGGCACTGTTGATCCCGGCAGGCACGGCGCACCGCGTCACCTATACCGCCGATCCGACGATCTGGCTGGCCATCCACCTGGGCGAGACCGAGCCGCCCGCTGCCGGGTAGGAGAGAGCGGTCTGCACGGGCCTGGTTCGGGACCACGACCGGAAACGGATTCTCCCTCGGCGGGGCGCCTTTTTTGCCTTAAGTTCGCCAGCGGTGCGGGACGACGACAACCTTAAGCGGATTCAGAAACCGTAGCGCAATTCGGCGGTGCCGCGCGGGGGCAGGGTAAGCGACCAGGTCGCCACGCCGTCGATCCGTTCGAGACTCTGCCCTTCTGCGGTAATGTCCTGCCCGGCGGAACCGATCGGCACATCGACCGCGACGGGGAAGGGATTGGCGTTGGTCAAGCTGAGCACGGCGCCCTTTGGCGAGGTTTGGCGCTGCGAGACCAGCACTTGCGTGCTGGTTCCGGCGGAAAGGCGAAAGGTTTCGCCTTCGGCGCGGTCGGTGAGCGAACCCAGGCCGAGCAGCTGCGTGCCGGTTCCGGGCGCCTGCGCATAGAGCGCGGTGCTGCCGGCGGGAAGGGCAAGGCCCAGCCCCGCCTCACTCTTGTTGCGCAGCACCAGGACCATGGCGCTCGGCGCATTGTCCAGCCTCTGCCCCGGATAGACCGCGCGCCGGTAGCGTCGCTCGAAAGGAACGGCGCTGCGGGTGAGCAGGGCCACCTGCTTCTGCCCGCGCGGGGAGACGGTGACGCGTTCGGGCACACGGTAGAGCTTGAGATCGCCCAGGTCTTCCGGTGGCGGCGGGGGAGGCGGCGGCGGTGGGGGCGGCGGCGCAGGTGCTGCCATGGGGGGCGGGGGCGGCGCTCCGGCGCGCATGGCCGTGACGAAGATTTCCTCCGCCTGCGGAACGATCCGGCGCAAGTCGGAAGTGGTGGTGCCCAGGGGATAGCAGACGAGGCGCAGTGCCGAGACCGCGGCGCGCAAGGAGGGCGTGTAGACCCGGTTGAGGCGCCCGGCGACGGCGTTCACTTCGGCATCGGCGAAAGCCTGTCCGTTGCCGTTGGCCAGCGTCAGCCAGGCGAAGAGATCCAGCGAGCGACCGTCCGCGGCCTGGGTCGCGACATAGCTGGCACGCCAGTCGAAGCCCGCGGCGATGTAGCTGAGGCGCACGGTGACCGTGCGCGCGGCCGGGCTTTCGGTGGTCACGCTCAGCACCGGCTTGCTCGAAAGGCCGGCCGGCACACCGTCGTAATGCAGCTGTTCGGGCAGTCCCGAACAGCGCAGCGTCTCGATCCCCGCCTTCGTCTGGAGCACGACACCGGGCTGAGGCCCTGCAACGATGGTGGCATCCTCGCTCACCGGGCGGCCAGTGGCCTTGTCCGTGCGCGTCAGCGTGACCTGTCGCCCCAGCGTGCCGTCCACCAGCGAGGCGGGCGAGAGCAGGCGGGCGTCGCGGTTCTTCTCGATCGTGCCGCCGGGCAGGCCCTCGATCACGGCGGTGACCGGGATCACGCCCTCCGCCACGCCTTCGAAGCGTAGCACCGCCCGGCCGCGCGGCAGGCGGACCTTGCGCGTTTCCGTCACCATGGCGAATCCGTCGAGGTTGCGCAGGTTCAGCGATCCCCTTCCGTTCGGCGCGCGGTAGACGGTCAGCGAAACCCGGTCGGGCCTGGGCGAGATGACGGTGATGTCCGGCCTGGCGCGCTGCGGCGCGGCGCGCGGCGCCGGGGCGCTGTCCTGCACCCGATCCTGCGCTTCCAGCGCAGGCGCCGCAAGCGACGCAGGCAGCAGGACCGCCAGGCAGAGCCGCCGGAACATCAGTAGCGCGTGTCGAACGTGGCGGTGACGACCGCCTCTCCATTGGCGGGGACCGGCACCTGCCAGACCGTGGAGCCTGCATCGCGGCGCTCGCTCTTGCGGTTTTCCTCGGTCACGCGCGTATCCGTCCAGTCCAGGCCGCTCTGGACCAGTTCGACGGTGGCCGGCCGGCCCCGCGCATTGGTCAGGCGGTAGCGCATCTGGGTGCGCCAGCGCTGGTCCCCCAGCTTGGTGCGGGCGACCACGGTGGGCTGCACTTTCACGTCGAAAGCGTCGCCGGTGGGCAGGGAGATCGTCGATCCCTGCGGGGTGTGATCGATGCTGTTCTCGCCGGTGAACTGCGGCTGGCCGCGCGCGTCGCGCACATAGACGCGCACCGTGCCGGCGGGCAGCGCGTCTCCCAGGCCGGCGGCGCCGGAATTGGCGAAGCGCAGCACGCTCTGGGCGCTGCGGCTCTCGTTCGCGCTACCCAGCCAGCCGTTCTCGAACCGGTATCCGGCGCTGGCGGCCACGCCCTTCGCGTCAAGGAAGCTGACCTGCTTGGTCTGCTTGTCGGCAATGGTGGTGCGCTCTGCCAGGGGATAGAGATAGAAATCGCCCAGTTGCTCGCGCTCGGCACTTTCGGTGCCGGGTTGCACGCGGGTCATGCGGCGGGGCTGGGGCATGTAGCTGTTGCGATCGTTCGTATTGCCCACTTCGCCGGCCACCAGCAGGGTGCGCGCATTGTTGAACGTGGTGCCGCTGGTGTTGGTGAGGGTGACCCAGCCCTGCACGTCCACTTTCCCGCTCTTGTCGTCGAACAGGGCGACATAGTCCGCGCTCCAGCCCAGGCCGCCGCTGAGATAGGAGAGCGTTGCCGGCCGCGTGCCCGACCGCGTGCTGGCGAGCGTGACGGACAGCGTGGGGCGGGCACGGAGCGATTCGGGCACGCGGTCGAACACGGCGCGCACCGGCAGACCGTCGTCCCGCAGCACTTCGACATGACCGCCGACGTCCAGCACCACGCCGCCGTTTACCGCCAGGACTTTCGCCTTCTCGCGCGTTTCGGCGCCGGTGGCGGGATTGGTGCGGATGAGAGTGATCGTTTCTCCCTGCGCCTTTTCCATGAGGCTGGACGGGGTGAGCAGGTCGAAGTCGAAATTCTGCTCCACGATGGCGGCATCGGCCACGGTGAGCGAGACCGTCTCTGGCCGGATGCGGGCGCTGACATCGGGGAAGTTCTGCCGCACGCGGCCGCTGGCGAGGCTGAGCTGGCGCACGTCCTGCACCAGGGCGACATCGTTGTTGTAGATCGTGACCGAGAGATCGCCCTGCGCCGTGGGTGCATTGGGCGTGGCGGGGTCCGTGGGGGCAGGTGCCTGAGCCGTTTCCTGCGCCGCCAGCGGCAGTGGCATGAGGCAGAGGGCCAGGATCAGCACGGCCCCTATCGGAACCACACGCGCGAAACGACCGGCCAGAAACGTGCGCATCGAATTCCCCTCTGCCATGACCGCTCCTTCATGCCGGTCCGCAGCGCGTCATTCAATGCACACTTGCTGTAAGATTTTACGAAAACGGATCTTTCTCCGCCTTGACCGGCTCGCGATGCTCGTTGAGGTCCTGCATGGTGCGGGCGGCGAAGCGGTGTAGGCGGGCCAGTCGTTCGCCGCTGCCGAAGATCGGCCGGTGCAGCAGCATGCCCATGTGCATGGCGCTGGTGAAATCGTGCGCCAGCTTGAGATTGTCCCAGTCGTCGCGCCACTGCGGGAAGGCCTCGATCATCTCGCCCATCCAGATCTCGTCGTAGCGGCGGGCGACGGGATCGAAGATGGCTGCCAGTTCTGCGTTCGTCCGCGCCGCCACGGTCAGTTCCAGCCAGGCGGCATATTCGCGCGTCTGCACCGAGCGCCAGTGCGCCTCGCAGGCCAGCTCGATCTTCGGTTCGCCGGCGCGGCGGGACAGCAAGTCGAGATAATCGTTTAGGAAGCTGCGCATGCGGTGGTAGACGGCGTGGTCGAGCACGGCGCCGACCAGCGCCAGCCGCGAAGGAAAGTGGTGGTGCATGGCCCCGCGCGAAACGTCGCAGCGCGCCGCGACGGCGGCCGTGGCGAGGCCGGGATAGCCGTGTTCGACCAGGCAGTCGATCGCCGCCGAAACCAGCCGCTCGCGCATCCGCGCGCTCTTGCGTTGCTGCCATTTGACGGGCGGTTCGGCATGGATTTCCGGGGCCAGGGCGCTGAGGATGCGGTCCTGAAGGGTTTCGCTGTTCATGGCCTCTCCTTGGCCCTCATTGCTGCCTCACGTTGCTGCCCCTCTGGGCATGCGAACGCCACCTAGCCTTAGTCGCAGGTGAGGGACTGGGCCGCCTCATACCATAAAACCGGCAGTTGAGTCGGTTTTGGACGGCTCATCGGGCCCATCCAGACATGCCGCGAAGGCATGCGGGGGCGGAGAGGAAGGCAGACCATGACCGAGGCGCAACTGGCGACAGCCTACGATATTGCGGCGGAAGTGCGCGACCTTGCCGCAAGGCGCGACATTGCCGAGGCAGCGCACCGCTACATGCGCGGGCTGGACCGGCTCGACGCGGCGCTCCAGCGCCAGGCGTTCCACGATGACGCGATGATCGACTGCGGGCTGATGAAGGGGCCGGCGGACGAATTCGTCGCCTTCTGCCAGGATCTGCTCGGCACGATGGAAGCGACGCATCACCTGCTGGGCCAGCACCGCATCGAGATATCGGGCGAAAGCGCAACGGGCGAGGCCTATTTCCAGGCCTGGCACGGCGTGCGCGACGAGGCGGGCGGGGTGCGCGACCTCTTCATCGCCGGGCGCTATCTGGACGAATACGCCTGCCGGGACGGCGAATGGCGCATCACCTCGCGCCTGCTCGTGACCGACTGGGTCAAGGACGACCCCGGCTCGCTCGATTTCTTCGCCGCCAATCCCGGCGCCGTTCGCGGCGGGCGCCGCGGTGCGGATCCCAGTTACACCAAGGCCCGACAGGCAGGAGCAGGTTCATGAACCTCCAGAGCAAGGTTTCCCGCTATTCGCAGGAATTCGATCCGCCGGTGCGCGGCGATACCATCACTGCCGACCGCTATATCTCCAAGGAGTGGATGGCAGGCGAGATGAAGAACCTCTGGCCCAAGGTCTGGCACCTGGGCGGCGTGCTGGCCGATCTGGAGGAGCCGGGCGACGTGATCCGGCACAATTTCGTCAAGGAATCCGTCATCATGGTGCGGCAGGAGGACGATTCCGTCCGCGCCTTCTACAATTCCTGCCCCCATCGCGGAAACCGGCTGATCCTGGCCGATGTGACCAGCGTGCCGCGCATCACCTGCGGCTACCACAACTGGACTTATGACTTGGACGGCACGCTCATCAAGGTGCAGGATCCGGACGATTTCGAGGGCGGCAGCCCCTGCGGCAAAGTCCACTTGTCCGAACTGCGCTGCGAGACCTGGGGCCCGTTCGTGTTCTGGTGCATGGACGACGACGTCGCCCCGCTGCACGAATGGCTCGCGCCTTTCCCCGAGCGTCTGGCCGGCTATGGCATCGAGAACTGGGTGCGCGTGCTCAACCTCTCGGCCGATTGCGAGTTCAACTGGAAGATCATCCGGGACAATTTCAACGAGAGCTACCACCTGCCGACCATTCACCCGGAGCTGGCGACTTTCATCAACGACGGGCTGCCGGACACACTGTTCGAGATGTACCCATCGGGCCACAACTCGATGTGGATGAAGGGCCATCAGGCCACCACCCGCGTCGATTACCACACCACCGAAGTCCCCGCCCCGCTCGACCAAATCGCGCGGGCCTGGGGTATCGACCCGGAGGCCTACGCCGGCCACACCGGCGACTTGCGCGCCGCCGTGATCGAGGCGAAGCGGCGGCTGGGGCCGGGCCGGGGCTTCACCAACTACGATAGGATGAGCGACCAGCAGCTGGTGGACTATTTCCACTGCACGCTGTTCCCCAACCTGACGCTGACCATGAGCCCCGAACAGCTCCAGGTCCTGCGTACGGAGCCGCATCCCACCGATCCCGAGAAGTGCGTGTTCCAGCACTGGTGCCTCTATCCGCCCGTGGAAGGCATGCGCGAGGTGGAGACTCCGCTCGGCACCGTGCCGCTGCGGCATGACGCGGTGGCGCGCCATTCGGTCTATGGCGACGGCGTTTCGGTGGGCTTCGTGGCGGATCAGGACCTCTCGATCGGCACCAGCCAGCAGCAGGGCCTCAATTCGCGCGGCTTCAAGGGCTGCATCCTGCCGGGCCAGGAAAAGCGCGTGCAGCGCTTCCACGAACTGCTCAACGACATGGTGCAGGGGTGAGCCCGGCGGCGCCCCGTCTCATCGAAGCATGCCCGATCGAGGACAGGCTGGCGATCCAGGACCTGCTGATCGCCTATGCCCATGCGGTGGACAGTCTCCACGACATCGACGGCATCCTCGCCGTCTTCGTGGAGGATGCGGTGTTCGACCTGTCGGGCATCGGTTTTCCGGCTCTGGAAGGGCACGCGGCGATCGGCGGGTTCTTCCGCGATACGTTCGCGGCGATGGCCGCGCACGCGCATTACCTCAGCAACTTCGCGATCACCGCCTACGAAGGCGACCGGGCCTCGATCCGTGCCTATGTCACCGGCATGGGCCGGTACGCGGCCGGTGGCGGGATCACCGTCCACGGGCGCTATTACTTCGATGTCGTGCGCACGGCGGCGGGCTGGAAGGCCGTGCGCTATACGATGGATTTCCTGATACCGCCCGAAGGCGCGGTGCCGGTCGAGGGATAGCCCCGGCCGGCTTGCCGCCCGCGGGCGGTCAGTCGACCGAGTCCTGGAGCGTGACGCCGAAAATCTCCCTGCGCGGCCAGCCATCCTCGTCGTAGACCGGCTCTACGCCTGTGGCCGCGTAGATCTGCACCGCAAAGCCCGTAAGCTCGTAGCGGCCGAGATGGTCGCGCATGGCGGCATAGGAGCTGTGCGCGAAGTGGCCGAGCAGGGCGCGTTCGCTCTCCCATTCCTCGTAGACGTGGATCAGGCCGGGATCGAGCGGATCGACCGCCCAGTTGTAGGCCGTGCAGCCCTGTTCCTCGCGGCTGGAGGCGATATGGGCGGCGCCGCCGCGGATGATCTCGCCGCAGAGCGCGTCGTCGCCCGCAAAGCGAAGGGTTCCGGCCACGATGATGCGCATGATGAGTCCTTTCAGATCGGGCGGATGGCCGGTGTCTCGTGGATTTCCAGGATTTCGAAGACGTTGCCGAAGAAGTCGCGGCAATAGGTTCCTGCGTAGCCGTGCCGGCTGCCGTCGGCATCGGTGGTGATGGTGGCCAGTTCCGGCGGGGCGTGCACGGGAAGCCCGGCCGCGACGATACGCGCGTGGACGGCGGCAAGGTCCTGCACCTGCAAGGCGATATGGGTATAGCCATATTCGTTGACGCCGCGGCGCGGGTCCTGCGGCTGCTGCTTCGGCGCGCTATATTCGAAGACCTCGATCTGCACATTGCCGAGGCGGCAGAAGAACTGCTCCGCCGCGCTGCCCTGCAAGCCGACGATCTCGTCGATGAAGGGATTGTCGGCCCAGTGCAGGGGCTCCACTTCTTCGACCGCGCCGAGGATGCACAGGTAGAATTCGCGCGCCTTGCCGAGATCGGGCACCGAGACCCCGATGTGATGAATGCCGAGGATGCCGGGAAGCGGGCCGGGGGAGCTGGGTGTCATGGGATCTCTCCGGAAGGGTCAGACCTGGCTGAATCCTCCGTCCATCACGAGTTCGTCGCAGGTCATGAAACTGGATGCCTCGCTGGCGAGGAAGACCACGCCGCCGGCCATTTCCTCCGGCCTGCCGAGGCGGCCGATGGGGTGGGTGGTGTTCATCGCCGCCAGCGAAGCCTCTCGCGAGGGCGAGGCGCCGAGTTCGACATAGCGGTCCATGATCGAGGCCAGCATCGGCGTCTCGATCCCGCCGGGGTGCACCGAATTGACGCGGATATTGTACTTGAGCGCCGCGAATTCGGCGCCCAGGCACTTGGACAGCATCTTGATCGCCGCCTTGCTGACGCAATAGGCCGCATTGAACGCCGCGCCGCGCAGGCCGCCGACGCTGGAGAAGTTGATTATCGAGGCCCCGCCCTTGCGCGCCTTGCCGCCTTCCTTGAGCAGATCCAGTAGGACTTGCGTGCCGATGATCGCGGAATCGACGTTGATCGCGTTGATCCGGTGGAATTCGGAGAGCGGGGTCTCCTCGAACCTGGTGACGATCGAGAGGCCGGCGTTGTTCACCAGCACGTCGAGCCGGCCATAGTTTCCGCGAACCAGCGCCTCCACCGCGCGCCAGTCGCCCTCGCTGGTGACGTCGTGCTTCAGGTAGTGGTCGGCGCCTTCGATCTCCGCCCCGTCCTTCAGATCGGTGGCGATGACGGTGGCGCCGGCGGCCTTCAGGGCCTTGACGATCTCGCGGCCGATGCCGCCTGCCGCGCCGGTGACGACGGCGATGGTGTCGGGAAGGGCGCCGGGTGAGGGTGCGGTCATCGTAGGTTTCTCCAGAAGGCTGTCATTTCGTTGGTCCTTCCCTCGCCTTTCGTCATTGCGAGGCCCGAAGGGCCGCGGCAATCCAGAGCGCAATGGCGCGGCGCTGGATTGCTTCGTCGGCTTCGCCTCCTCGCAATGACGAAGGGGGGAGAGTGTCCAGAAGGGTCACTGCGCGGTCCAGCCGCCGTCGATGACCAGCTCCGCGCCGGTCATGTAGGAACTGTCGCTTGAGGCGAGGAAGAACACCGCGCTCGCCAGTTCGGAAGGATCGGCCAGACGGCCCATCGGCGTCTTGCTCGACATCAGGTCCACCAGATCCTGCGGCTTTTCGGCGACGCCCTTGTCCACCCAGCGCTGGAAGCCTTCCTTGAGCAAGGGCGTCATCACGAAGCCGGGATGCAGCGAATTGGCGCGGATCGGCATTTTCTTCTCGGCGAATTCCAGCGCGATCGACTTGGTGAACAGCCGCACCGCGCCCTTGCTGGCGTTGTAGCCGGAAACCTCGCTCATGCCGACGAGGCCCATGATCGAGCTGACATTGATGATCGAGGCGCCGCCCACCACGTCCGCGCCGCTTGCGGCCATCAGCGGCACGAAGGTGCGCACGCCCAGGAACACGCCGTCGACATTGATGCTCATGATCCGGCGCCAACCCTCCAGCGAGGTTTCGGCGACCGGGCCGGTCAGGTCGATCCCGGCGTTGTTGACCAGGATGTGCAGCTTGCCGTGGCGCCGGGTGACGGCACCCAGCGTGGCCGCCCAATCCTCCTCGCTGGTTACATTGGCCTGCACATAGCTGGCGGCCTGTCCCAGCCGGCCCAACGTCTCGACCACCAGCGCGCTGTCCTGCGCCTCAAGGTCGGTGAGCACGACTTCCGCGCCCTCGGCCAGAAAACGCTCCACGCAGGCGAGGCCGATGCCGCGAAGCCCACCCGAAACCAGCGCAACGCGGCCCTTCAGCCGCTGCGAACCCAGATCGCTCATACGCCCATCATCCCTGCCGTGGTTGCCCCGTCGATCACGTATTCGCTGCCGGAGACGAACTGCGATTCGTCGGATGCGAACCACGCGACCAGCCCGGCGATCTCCTCCACGCGCGCCATCCGGCCGAACGGGGACAGGCCCTCGTAAGCGGCGCGGGTGGTCGCCGGATCGCCCGAAGTCTCGATCAGGTTGCGGATCAGCGCCGTCTCCACCACGCCGGGCAGGATCGCATTGACGCGGATGCCGTACTTGCGATTGCCCGCGTGGACCGCTGCCGACTTCACCAGCGCGACGACGGCCGCCTTGGAGACCGAATAGGCCACGAAATTGCCCATCGCCCGGTGCGCGTTCATCGAGGAGTTGACGAGGATCGACCCGGTCGGCCCATCCGGGTTTTTGGCCATCAACCGCATCGCGTGCTGCACGGTGAGCATGGCGCCGGTCTGGTTGACGCCGATGACGTTCTCCCAGCCCTCCAGCGAGATGTCCTCCACGCTGCCGTCGCCATGTTCGGTGCCGGCATTGGCGAAGGCGAAGTCCAGGCGGCCGTAATCGTTCGCGATCCGCGCGGAGAGCGCATCCCATGCGGCGCCGTCGCGCACGTTGTGGCTGACGAATTCGGCGCCGGTCTGGCTGCACACCGCGTCTGCGGCATTGCGATTGGAGCCGGTGAACACGACCCGCGCGCCTTCCGCGCAGAGCCGCTGCACGGCCCCGGCGCCGATGCCGGATGTGCCTCCGGTGACGAGGGCCACCTTGCCTTCAAGCCGCTTCACGGCATTCTCCCAGCTGTTCGTTGCTTTCGAACATGGCGGATCTGCGTGATGGGGCAACCTATGATTAGAGCAAGGTGACTTCCCCTTCCCGCCGGTCCAGACATGCCCCAAACAGGGAAAAACGAAACAGGTTGGGAGACCTTGGAGCCATGGCCGAACGCGACCTTGAATTGGGCCGAGATCTGGGAGAGGACCGCAGCGAGGGCATCAGCTGGGCCGAACTCATGGCGCAGGATTCGCGGCAAGCGCCCGCGATCCTGACGCAGGAGAGCTATAGCTATCGCGGGTCGGACCCGATTCCGGCGGAGCGCTACATCAGCGAAGACTTCGCGCGCCTGGAACGCGAGCGGATGTGGCCCTACGTCTGGCAGTTCGTGGCGCGCGAGGAAGACCTGCCCGAAACGGGCGACTTCATCGTCTACGAGAACGCGGGCCGGTCCTACCTCGTCAGCCGTCAGGACGATGGATCGATCCGGGCGATGCACAATGTCTGCCTCCATCGCGGCCGCAAGCTGCGGACCGAGGACGGCCATGCCGACAAGTTCGTCTGCCCGTTCCACGGCTTTGCCTGGAACAAGGACGCCAGCTTCCATTCGATGCCCTGCCAGTGGGATTTCCCGCATCTGGCCGAACAGAACCTCGACCTGCCCGAGGCCGAAGTGGGCCGCTGGGCCGGCTATGTCTTCATCCGAGAGGAAAAGGGCGGGCCGAGCCTGGAGGAATTCCTCGCGCCGCTCCCCGAGCATTTCAAGCGCTGGCGGCATGAGGAATGCGCCAGCGTGATGCGCGTGGCGAAGGAAGTGCCGGCCAACTGGAAAGTGGTGATGGAGGCCTTCATGGAAGCCTGGCACACCATCGTCACCCACCCGCAACTGCTGCCGTTCACCGGCGATTCCAATGCCGCCTACTGGACCTGGGGGGACAATGTGAACGTCAACCTCGTGCCCTTCGGCGTGATGAGCCCGCATATCGAGCAGGGTCAGGGCGAGCAGTGGATCGTCGACGAATTCGTCAAGTACAACGGCCGCTCGGGCGACAATTACGAGGGCGAGGCTTCGGCCAATCCCATGGCGATCCGCGTGCCCGAGGGCGTCACCGCCCGCGCGGCACTGGGTGCGGCGATGCGCGCGGCCTATACGGAGAGCACCGGCTACGACCACGGCGATGCCACCGACGCCGAACTGCTGGACGCTCTGGTCTACAACGTCTTCCCCAATTTCGCGCCCTGGGGCGGCTATATGCCGAACATCGTCTACAACTGGCTGCCCGGAAAGACGCCGGACACTTGCGTCATGGAAGTGCGCGTGCTGGCGCGCATTCCCAAGGGCCAGCCGAT
Organism: Novosphingobium sp. PhB55; assembly: GCF_004368805.1. Lineage (NCBI taxonomy): Bacteria > Pseudomonadati > Pseudomonadota > Alphaproteobacteria > Sphingomonadales > Sphingomonadaceae > Novosphingobium > Novosphingobium sp. PhB55. The sequence goes on from NZ_SODQ01000002.1 coordinate 264,591, forward strand.
CCCGCGCGGCGCCCCGCTCAAGATGCTGCGACTGGACCAGAAATGGACCGAGGCGCCGGAACTCGGCATCCTGGGTGACGTGTTCGAGCAGGACATGGACAACCTGCCTTACGTGCAGGAAGGGCTCCATGCCTCGAAGACGGGCAAGGTGAACCTCGGCAATTACCAGGAAATCCGCATCCGCCAGTTCCAGGACACGCTGATGAAATATATCGGCGGCGAACTGGGCGGTTCGAAGTCGGGCGGGGCAGCTTGAATTCATGAGCGACACTGCTGAAAGCCACCCGCCGCGCATCGACTGCGTGCTGATCTGCGGCGGGGTGTGGCACGACATGGACTTCGCCCGGCTGGAGCTGCTCAAGCTGCTGGCCGAGGATCCCGCCGTGCGCACCCGCGTGTTCGAGGACTACGAGAACCTTGACGCCATCCGCGGCGCCGATGTGCTCATCACTTACACCTGCGACGTCACGCCCTCGCTGGCGGCGCAGGAGGTGCTGCGCGACTGGCTTTCCGCCGGCGGGCGCTGGTATGCGCTTCACGGCACCAATTCGGTGCTGCGCCTGCTGGCGGACGGACCCGATGCGGGCTTGTGGGATGCGCCGCGCTGGGCGCCGCTGTTCATGGGCCTGCTGGGCAGCCAGTTCGTCAGCCACCCGCCGATCGCGCCTTACACGGTCAGGGTGGCCGATCCCGGCCATCCGCTGGTGCAGGGCATCGCGCCCTTCGACACGACCGACGAACTCTACCACATGGAGCGGCACGGCGACCTGCATGTCCTGCTCGAAACCGAATGCACCGAGGAAGGCACCGGCTTCGTCGAGGCGGCGGATGCCATCGGCACGCACCCGGTCATGTACATCAAGCAGCACGGCAAGGGCGCGGTGCTCTACAACACGCTCGGCCATTGCCGGGGCCATTACGACCTGCAGCCCATGCTGGACTGGTGGCCCACGGTGGACCGCTGCGCCTGGGACTTGCCGGTGTTCTACGAACTGCTGCGCCGCGGGATCGGCTGGATCAAGCAGCGCGAGCGGTAGCGCAACTGCCGGGGCCTCGCGCTCGCAGGCTCCGGCTGCTACAGGGCGCGGCATGAAGTTCCCGGACTCGAATCCGCTCCCCGCATCTGCCTCAGGCCCCGCTTCCGACGAACCCGACTTCGTGGTGGTCGACGTCGAGACCGCTTGCGCGCGGGTCAGCAGCATCTGCCAGATCGGCATCGTGGGATTCCGCCAGGGCCGCGAAGTCTTCGCCTACGAAACGCTCGTCGACCCGTGTGACGAGTTCTCCACGTTCAACATCCGCATTCACGGCATCTCGCCCGAGCATGTCGCGGGCAAGCCCACCTTCGGGGATATCCATGGCCTCGTCGCGGGCCACCTGACAGGCCGCATCACCGTGGCCCACTCCGGCTTCGACAAGGGCGCGCTCTCGGCCGCCTGCCGGATCGCCGAACTGGCCGCGATCGAGACCACCTGGCTGGACAGCGTGCGCGTGGCAAAGCGGGCCTGGCCGCAGCTTTCCAGCCACCGCCTCAACGTGCTGTCGCGCCACCTTGGGATACGGCACCGGCACCACGACGCGCTCAGCGATGCGCGGGCGGCGGGCATGGTGATCGTGCGCGCCATGGAAGAGACCGGCATCGACCTGCAGGGCTGGATGGCGCGGCCGGGCAAGCAGGGCAAGGCGCCCGCCGCCGCGGAAGCGGGCCCGCTGAAGGGCCAGCGCATCGCCATCCTCGGCGAGCCGCGCGACGGCGCGCTGGCGCAGTTCGTGGCCGGGGCGGGCGGGCGCGTGCTCACTGCCGTGGGCGCGACCACCACCATGCTCGTCATCAGCGCGCGCCAGCCTTACGGGCGCTGGGTGACGGCCGATGCCCAGCACCGCAAGGCCGAGGAACTGCGCAGCGCCGGGGCGCGGATCGAAATCCTGACCGAGGCGGAACTCCGCGCAAGGCTCGCCGGGGCCTAGCCGCCGGCAGCGGCGCCGGTATCGTTGGCCTCCGGCGCCAGTTCGCGGCGGACGGCCTCCATTTCGGCGAAGAACCGGTTGCGCGCGCCTTGGGCGAACGGGTTGCTTTCGATGGCATGGCTGACGCCGGGCGCATCGTGGCGCACCATGTCCACCGCCTGCCGGATCAGGTCGAAACTGCGCGTGGTGATGCGGTCGGGCAGGTGATCCATGCGCAGCAGCGCCTTGGCGATCAGGTGCGTCAGCCCCTGCGTCAGCGCGGCCTCGCGGTCATGTTCCTCGGGAGAGGCGATGAGCACGGCCAGTCCGAAGCGCAGCCGCAGGAAGGCCGCGATACGCGGCGCCGAGCGCCCGCGCAGAGGGCAGATCACCACTTTCAGCCCGCGCGTACCCGCAGCAATGCTTTGCGGGCCGAACATGGGATGAGTCGCGACGAGATCGACGTGAGGCGGCAGTTCGGCCAGCAGGATCCCGGCGGGCTCCACTTTGGTGGAGCAGACGTCCATGACCACCGTGCCGGGGCGCAGCAGCGGCGCGATGGCGCGGCACACTTCGGCCAAGGCGGAGAGCGGCACGGCGATCACCACCAGGTCGCAGCGACAGACGCGGTCCAGCGCGGCCATCTCCACCCCCGGAAGCGGCGATTCCGTCACCAGCGGATCGGCCGCGAGCACGCGGAAATAGGGCAGGAGATAGCGCGCGGAAAGCTGCCCGAAGGCTCCGAATCCGATGATGCCCAGCGAGGGGCCATGCTGCGGCTGACTGCATTCCACGATTGTCACGACCAGGGGGCCTTCGAATGGGGCTCCGTAACCGTGGGTCTTGCTGGGAAGAGTTCAACCGCTGGTCACGCAGCGGTTGAGAACGACAAGGTGCCCACCGCCAATCAGCGGTAGTAATAGCTTCCTGCAAGGGCGGGCATCTTCGTCATGGCGTTCGAGCTAGGCGGGCGGCGTGAGCCTGTCAATCCTCGAGCGCCCATCCTAGAGCGCCCGCGACAGCACCAGGGTGAGCGCGCTGCCGTCCCGCATCGTGCGCGCATCGGTGCCGGAAAGGGGGTAGGCGCGGGTCGGGCTGTGGAAGCGGCGCAGGCGGTTGCTGTGCACCCCGCCGATGGCGCTCGCCTTGAGCGAGAGCTTGACGCCGGCCAAGGCCGTGGTCTCGACATAGGCGCCCCATTCCTCGCCGTTGTTGGAGGTGAGGTGTTCGTCCACGTAGTAGATGTCGTAGCGTTCGGACACGGTGTAGCTCACGCCCCAGGAACTGCGCAGATGGGGCAGGTCGTGCCGGAATTCGGCAGTGAGGGCGCGGGGGGCCAGGTCGTCGATGCGGCGGTCCCGCCCGGTGATCGGATCGCGCAGCCGCGTCTTGCGCCAGGTGCCGTCCAGTGTCAGCCGTGCGCCCGGCAGCACCGCGGACAGCGGCAGGCTGGCCTGCGCGGTCGCGCCCCATTGGCGGGCATTGCCCAGAGTGCCCAGCGCCTGGTCCCCCGAGGGCAGCAGGATATAGCCGAGCATTCCCTGGTGGCGTTGGTGGAAGGCCTCCACCGCGATGGCGCCGCCCTTGCCCCAGCGGTGATCGATGCGCAGCAGCGCGCGGCTGATCCGGGCCGGACGCAGGCGGGCATTGCCGCCCAGCGGCCGTCCGTCCGCCTGGTTCACGGAGGCGGCGAAGTCGCTGAAGTCCAGCTGGTCCACCGTCCGCCGCCAGCCCAGCCGCACTTGCGTGGACTTGCCCGGTGACCAGACGAGCGCGCCGGAGGGCTTGAGGTAGGACAGGCTCTGGCTCTGGTTGCTGTCTCCGGTGACGCGGATGCGAGAGAATTCCACGGCCAGACCGGCTTCGGCCTCCAGGTTCCCGGAAAGGCGCAAGTTCGCATTGGCGAAAGCCTCGCCGCGCAGTTCGGTCACGCGGGTATCGGCATTGGTCAGGTCCACCGGGACCATCGTGCCGCTGCCCGCGTCCTCGCCGTAAGCGAGCTGGCTGGCGAGGCGGTTGTAGGCCAGTTCCGCGCCGAATTCCGGGCGCAGGGCGTGGCTCCCTTCGCGCGAGACAGTGGTGCGGGCGACGAGTTCCAGCGGTTTCTGGTCCTGCTCGGACAAGCTGCGGAACGTGCCCTGCCGGTAATCCTCGTCCACCGAGGCGCGCTCGATCCGGGCCAGGCCGACGAGCTTGGTGTTCCAGTCCGCGCCGAGCGGCCGTGTCCAGTCGGCGCCGAATTCGCCGCTGGTAGACGTCTCGCCGTAGTCGATCAGGCGTTCCGCCGAGGGAGCGCCGGAGGATCCGCTTCCGTCCTCGCCTTCGCGAATGGCGATCTTGCGGTGAGAGGCATATTCATCGTGGTTGAGCCGCAAGTTGAGCGTCAGGGTGCCGCCGGCCAGCGGGCGCGAGGCCGAGGCGGTCAGGCCATATTCGGGCGCCTTGGCCCGGATGCTCTCCGCGCGCGATTCCTGCAGCGTGCCGTCCGCGCCGCGGGTGCGATAGTCGGCCTCGGTGACGTAGCGCTCGTTGATGGCGGAGAGTTCGAGGCTGGCCTGCCACGCGCCGATGCGGCGGGCATGGCTGATCCGCGCCGTGGGCGAGATCCGTCCGTCCTCGGTGCGTGCCAGTTCCAGCACGGCATTGCCCGAGCCCGCCGCATCGGTCTTGCGGATCACATTGGCGACCAGCGGCTGGCCTTGCGCTTCGGCTGCCTCGCTGCCGCGCAGCAGGACGATCCGGTCCACCTGCCGCGCGCCGATCCGCCGCAGCACTTCGGTAATGCCGCCTGCCTTGACGGTGGGGCGCTGCCCGTCGATCAGGACATTGCCCGCAGCCCCGCCGAAACCGCGCACCGCACTGCCTTCGGAGAGCAGGAAGCCGGGCGTGCGCTCCAGCATGTCGAGCGCGGTCTGGGGCTGGAAGGCGGCGTAGAAGGCGGCGGGATAGACGGGGTCCGGCCCGGTCGGCACGAAGGGCGCCTGGCTCTCCCCATCCGGCCGGTGCACCGCGTCCTGCGCTTCGGCATCGAGCGGCCCGGCGGTCATGGCCAGGCCCGCCAGCATCCATCGTATCGTCGTCATCGGTCGTTTCCGGGAAATTCGGGAAGCCGGGCGGATCCGCCGCGGCCTCGTTGCAAGACTCGTTCCTGCTATTAAGACGTATTAGCAACAGAAATCACGACACGAGACGTGCGAATTTTCGAAAAAATGTCCCGCCGGTCCAGCGGGATGCGGGTTTCAGGCGGGGAAGGTGACGATGACGCGCAGGCCCGGTGCGGCATCTTCCAGCGCGAGGCCGGCGCCCAGTCGCTCGGCGGAAGACTGCACGATGGCCAGCCCCAGGCCGCTGCCGGAAGGGCCGTTCTCGCCTTGGAGGCGGGCGAAACGCGACATGGCCTGCGCGCGCAGCTCGGCCGGGATGCCGGGGCCGTCGTCGCTGACGATCAGGTGCACGTTCGCTTCGTCCTTCCGCAAGGCGATGGTCACTTTGCCGCCCGGCCGGTTGTAGCGGATGGCGTTGTCCACGAGGTTGGACAGCATCTCGTAGACCAGCGAACGATGGCCCTGAACGTGGAAGGCGGCGTCTTGCTCATCGTCGAGCAGGAGTTCGACATCGGCCTCGATGGCCTGGCGGATGCGGCGCGAAATCGTCCGGCGGCTCACTTCCACCAGGTCGACCTGTTCCAGCGGCGGCAGGGTGCCGGCCTCGTCCGCGCGGGCGAGGGTGAGCAACTGGGTGAGCAGGCGCTCCAGCCGGTCGGTCGCCTCGTCGATCTCGCGCAGGGCATCGTCGGAGCCGCGCCGGGCCAGCGCGACCTGGAGTTTCAGCACCGAAAGCGGCGTGCGCATCTGGTGCGAGGCATCGGCGGTGAAGCGGCGCGTGGCCGTGGTCGCATCGTCGAGCCGGGTCAGCAGGCGGTCGAACGAGCGCGAGAGGGGTTGCAGTTCGGCGGGCAGGGGGCCGGTCTGCAAGGGCGAGAGGTCGGGCGCGGCGCGGGTGTCGCGGGCCTCGATGGCGGCGCGCAGTTCGGCCAGCGGGCGCAGGCTCCAGCCCAGCGCCGGGCGGATCAGCGCCAGTGCCACGCCGACCAGCACCATTTCGCCGACCAGGAGCGCCGTCATCAACCGGCGGCGCAAGGCGTTCCGGTTGTCGAGCGTCTCGGCCACCTGCACCACCACCGGGCCGGAGACGCGGGGCAGGTCGCGCCGCACTTCGCCGATGCGGATGCGCTGGCCGCGATATTCGGCGTAGCGGAAGCGCGGTTCCTCGGTGGAGAGCGTGGCAATATCCGGCGCGGGCAGGTCGGCATAGCCGGTCAGCAGTTCGCGGCCCACGGCGATGCGGTAGTAGACATTGTCGCGCTCGGCGTTCTCCAGCATGCCGAAGGCGGCGGGCGGCAGGTCCAGCGTCACTTCGCCGCGTTCCACTTCGACCGTCTCGGCAATGGCGCCCAATGCGCCGCCGAGCACGCGGTCGTTGGTGCGGCGTACGACGTCGGAGATCAGCGCCCAGCCGAACAGGCCCAGCGCCAGCGCCGCGATCGCCAGCGGGCCGAGCATGGCGATGCCCAGCCGGAGCCGCAGCGAGACCGATCCTGCCCGGCCACCTGCCCTGTCGTCCCCGGGCTTCACGAACGGTCGAGCATGTAGCCGACGCCGCGCACGGTGCGGATCGCCGGGCCGTCCGGCGCGAGCTTGCTGCGCAGGCGCGTGACGTTGACCTCCAGCGCGTTGGAGCCGACCGGATCGTCGAATCCGAAGACTTCGGCCTGCAAGGTCTCGCGCGAGACGATCTGCCCCGCGCGGGCTGCCAGCGCTTCTAGCACGGCCCATTCGCGGCGGCGCAGCTCGATCGGGCGGGTCCCCACTTCGACGCGCCCGGTGGAGCGGTTGATGGTCATGGCCCCGATCCGCATTTCCGGCGCCGCATCTCCGCCGCGCCGACGGCCGAGCGCACGGACGCGGGCTTCCAGTTCCTCCACGTCGAAGGGCTTGCGCAGATAGTCGTCGGCGCCGAGGTCCAGCCCGCGCACGCGGTCGTCCAGACCGTCGCGTGCGGTGAGCATCAGCACCTGCACCCGGTCGCCCCGCGCGCGCAAACGGGCCAGGACTTCGAAACCGTCGATGTCCGGCAGGCCGACGTCCAGGATCACCAGCGAATAGGGCTCCGTCGCGGCCACCGACAGCGCGTCCTCGCCATTGGCGACGTGGTCGATCGCGTGACCCGCCGCGCGCAGCAGCGAGACCACCCCGCGCGCGAGCTGTGCGTCATCCTCGACGATCAGGATGCGCACGAGGGCATCCCGATCCGCGGTTTTTCGTCAGCCGGGCTGTGAAAGTTTTCATGAAAGGTGGGTGACAGCTTCGGATCGTAGGGCATGACCAGCAGCTTATCCGACATGAGACCCGGAAAGCGAGAGGATACGGGAATGCGCAGCTTCATCACGGTTTTGACACTTGCAGCGATGGTCGCATTTCCCGCGATGACGGCGCCTGCCGATGCCCAGCGCCAGAGTGGGCAGGCCCAGGGCGGGCGGGTCCAGCGGCCGGCGGGCTATCCGCGGTCTTACGACGGTCTCATCGCCGATGCCCGCGCCGAGGGTACCGTGCGCATCTATGCCAATGCGGACAAGGCCGAGATGGTGCCTGTCGTCGCGGCCTTCCGCCGCGCCTATCCGGGCATCCAGGTGCTTTACGCCGATCTCGGATCGGCCGAACTCTATCGCCGCTACACCGCGGAAACGCGGGCGAAGCAGTATTCCGCCGACATCGTCTGGTCCTCGGCGATGGACCAGCAGATCAAGCTCATCAACGACGGCTATGCGCAGCAGTACGCCAGCCCCGAGAAGCCTGCCCTGCCGGCCACGGCCGTGTGGAAGAACATGGGCTTCGGCGTCACCGCCGAGCCGATCGGCATGGCCTACAACAAGAAGCTGGTCCCCGCGGCGCTGGTGCCGCAGAGCCACCAGCAGCTCGAACAGCTCCTGCGCCATCGCCGCGCCGCTTTCACGGGCAAAGTGGCGACGTTCGATCCGGCGCGCTCGAACGTGGGCTATCTCTACCTCTCGCAGGACTTCCAGATCACCCGCGACACCCGCAGCCTGGCGGAGGCGATCGCGGCGACGCGCCCGGTGCTGGCCACGCATACCGAGGAAATGCTGCAGGGCGTCGCTTCGGGCAAGCTGGCCATCGCCTACAACGTGATCGGGTCCTACGCGCTGGAACGGGCGCGGCGCGATCCGAACATCGGCGTGATCTTCCCGCACGACTACACCATCGTCACCTCGCGCATCGCCTTCATCGCGCGCGAGGCGCGCCATCCGGCGGCCGCGCGGCTGTTCCTGGACTTTCTTCTCTCCCGCGCAGGGCAGTCCCAGCTCGCCCGGCACAGCCTCTGGCCGGTGCGTACCGACGTGCCTGCTTCCCACCGCCTTCCTGCCGGCCAGGCCCGCCCCGTGCGCGTCGGCCCGCAGCTTCTCGTCAATCTCGATCGCCTGACCCGCGCGCGCTTCCTGCGCGACTGGAACGCGATCCTCGCCTCCGGACACAAGACTCCATGAAGATGTTTGCATCGGGCACCGCGCTCCTCGCCCTGATCGCGGCGACCCCGGCGCTGGCCCAGGAACCGAGCAAGGAAGACCTTGCCGAACTGGTGCGCGCGCAGGCCGCCGAAATCGCCTCGCTGCGCCAGCGGGTGGAGAAGCTGGAAGCCGGGGCCACGCCCGCTCCCGCGATGGCCGCCGCTCCGCAAGCGCCCGCGGCTTCCCCGCCCGAACCCGCGCCGCAAGTCGTGGTGACGCAGCCTTATGCCCCGCAGCTCGTTCCGCCCGGCCCCGCCGAGCGCGATGTCGAGCGCGTGCGCGCCGCCGCCGTCTCGGCCTCAGGCGTCAGCACCGAATGGGGCGCGGGCCTGCCGGTATTCCACTCGGCGGACGGCATGTTCAGCTTCAAGCCGCGCGGGCGCATCATCACCGATGTCAGCACCACCACCGGATCGAAATACAGCGGCCGCAACCTCACCACCACCGGCATGCGCGCGCTGCGCATGGGCCTGGAAGGCACGGTGGGCACGCACTTTTTCTACCAGTTCGAGAGCGATTTCTCGGAGAACGAGGTGGACGTCGTCACCGCCTTCATGGGCTGGCGCAACCGCATCGCGCCGGGCATGGACTATGACGTGCGCGTCGGCCACTTGTTCAACGACCGCAGCTTCGAAGGCTCCACGGGTTCGGACTCGACGCCCTTCACCGAACGCTCGGTGGTCGCCACCGCGATCATCCCGCAGCGCGCCTTCTACGGCCTCGGCATCATGCCGCGCCTGTTCTGGAAGACCGGCCACGCCTCGCTGACCGTGACCGGCGACCGCATCGACGGCGACCAGTCCACTTCGGATAACCGCACCGTGCTCGCCCGCGCGCACTGGAATCCGCTGAAGTCCGACCGCCAGGTGCTGCACCTCGGCATGTGGGGCTTCGACGAGATGCTCCACCCCGGCAAGAACACGCTGACCCGCAACACCGTGATCGGCGGCCGCTTCAACGGCGCGCTCAGGCTTTCCACCGGCACGCTGATCGGCGGCACCGGCACCACCGGCTACGGCGTGGAACTGGGCGGCTATTCCGGCCCGCTGTGGATCATGGGCGAAGCGGGCCAGCGCCATGCACGCCTCGACAACGGCCGCCCCGATTTCGTCACCCGCGCCTGGAGCATTTCGGGCGGCTGGTTCCTTACCGGGGACCTTCCTCCCTACAACCCCCGCCTCGGCAGCTTCGGCCAGCCCAAGGTGCTACGACCGGTCTTCGAAGGCGGCCCCGGCGCGATCGAACTGACCGCGCGCTACGAGAATCTCGAATTCGACGACATCGTCACGCCCGCCCAGGGCTGGGCGGCGACGCTGGGCGTGAACTGGTATCTCAACAGCTTCACGCGCTTCCAGCTCAACGCGATCCACTGGAACACCCAGAACACTGCCGGTGCCTATACCGGCAAGGACGATGGACAGACCCTGACGGCACGCGTCGGCGTCACGTTTTGATCATGCGGCACCAGCCCCAAGTTGGATTCAGGCGCCCCCACCCGATCTCCCATCCAGGGTACACTGCTGTGGGAGGTCGGGTGGGGGCGTGGGCCGGTGCCGCACCGAAAATGCCCCTCGAGGCATTTTCCAGACAGCTCCCTTCACATCCATGACAGACATTCGGGGACAATCATGAGTCTCGCCCTTATCGGCTTCCTGATGGTGGCCACTTTCATGACGCTCATCATGACCAAGCGGATGACTCCGCTGGTCGCGCTGATCGTCGTGCCTACGCTGTTCGCACTGCTCGCCGGGTTCCACTCGGGGCTGGGCGACATGATGATCGAGGGCCTGACCAAGCTGGCGCCCACCGGCGTCATGCTGCTCTTCGCCATCCTGTTCTTCAGCACGATGACCGACACCGGCCTGTTCGACCCGCTGGTGGGCCGCCTGATCCGGCTGGTCCACGGCGATCCGATGCTGATCCTGATCGGCTCGGTGGTGCTTTGCGCACTCGTCAGCCTCGATGGCGACGGATCGACGACCTACATCATCACGATGGCCGCCATGCTGCCGCTCTACAAGCGCTACGACATGAACCGGCTCTACCTCGTCTGCCTGCTGATGGTGACGAGCGGGGTGATGAACCTCACCCCCTGGGGCGGGCCGACCGCGCGCGCCGCCAGTGCGCTCAAGCTCGATCCCTCGACGCTGTTCGTGCCGCTGATCCCCGGCATGGTCGCGGGCCTGGCCTTCCTGGTGCTGCTGGCGATCCACTTCGGGCGCAAGGAGCGCCGCCGCATCGGCCGCGTTCACGCCGCGACACCGCAGGAACTGGCCGACTTCGCGGTTTCGCAGTGGCCCGAGGCGCGCCGTCCGAAGATGATCTGGTTCAATGCCGCGCTCGTCGTGGCGCTGCTGGTCCTGCTGGTCTGGGGCGTGCTGCCGCTGCCGATCCTGATGATGCTGGCCTTCGCCATCTCGATGATCGCCAACTATCCCCATGTGAAGGAGCAGAAGGAGCGCATCGCCGCCCATGCCGGCAACGTGCTGGCGGTGGTCTCGCTGATCTTCGCGGCGGGCATCTTCACCGGCATCCTTTCGGGCACCGGCATGGTCGAGGCGATGAGCCGCGAAGTGGTGAACTTCATCCCGCCCTTCCTCGGCCCCTACATGGCGCCGATCACCGCGCTGATCAGCCTGCCGGGCACGTTCTTCATCTCGAACGACGCCTTCTACTTCGGCATGCTGCCCATCCTGGCCGAAGCCGGCGCGCACTACGGCGTGGAGCCCATGGCCATCGCCCGCGCCTCGCTGATGGGCCAGCCGGTCCACCTGCTCAGCCCGCTGGTGCCATCGACCTACCTGCTGGTCAGCCTTGCCGGCGTGGACCTGGCCGACCACCAGCGCTTCACCCTGGTCCCGGCAGCGCTGTGCTGCCTGGTCATGACGGTGGTGGGCATGCTGGTGCTGGCGTTCCCGTTCGTGGGGTAACAGTGTTGCACCAGCCTCGGTTTCGTCATTGCGGCCCTGCTCGTCACTGCGAGGGTAGCCCGCCCCCTCGTCATTGCGAGGGTAGCCCGCTCCCGCGTCATTGCGAGGGTAGCCCGCTCCCGCGTCATTGCGAGGTTAGCCTCCTCTCTCGTCATTGCGAGGGTAGCACCCTCTCTCGTCATTGCGAGCGTAGCGAAGCAATCCAGGGCGGCGCCGCACCGCTCTGGATTGCCGCGCCCCTGCGGGGCTCGCAATGACGAAGGATGGGACGAGAGCGAGGCCGAGGCCGAGGCTGGGGGCGGAAACGGAAACGGAAACGGAAACGAAGCCGAAGCCGAAGCCGAAGACCAGCCCGGGGCCGATCACCATTACGGTCATGATCCTGCGCTTTCTTGCCGCGCTCGCGCTGGGCGCGGCGGGGGGCGCGCTGTTCTGGGCGGTGGGCGCGCCGCTGCCCTGGGTGCTTGGCGCGATGATCGCCTGCGCGGCGGGCAGTATCGCCCGCCTGCCGATAGCCGCCTCTTCCGCCACCCGCCGCCCGATGTCGGCGGTGATCGGCGTGGTGCTGGGCAGCGCCTTCCATCCCGGCCTGCTCGCACAGGCGGCGGAGTGGATCGTGCCCATCGCGCTGCTGCCGCTGTTTCTTGCCAGCGCCGCGTTTCTCTGCGTCATCTATTTCCGCCGCGTCGCCCGCTTCGACCCGCCGACCGCCTATTTCGCCGGCATGCCCGGCGGCATTGCCGAAATGGTGTTGATGGGCTCCGAACGCGGCGCGGACGAGCGCATGGTCGGCCTGATCCACGGGGCGCGGATCTTCCTGGTGGTCTTCATCCTGCCCTTCCTGATCCGGGCTTTCGAGGCGGACGTCCATGCGCCCCCGTTCGTGACCGCGCTGGCCGCACCGGTGACGACGGAAGCGACCGGCTGGCCGCTGCTGTTCTGGGGCCTTGGCTGCGCGGTCGTCGGCAGCCTCCTCGGCCGGACCTTGCGCCTGCCGGCATGGCACCTGATGGGGCCGCTTTTCGTCAGCGCGCTGGTGCACCTGACCGGCCTTTCCGATTTCCACATCCCCGCCTGGGCCGTCGCCGCCGCGCAAGTCGGCCTTGGCGCGACCATCGGTTGCCGGTTCGTCGGCCTCGACCTGGCGACATTGGCGCGCACCCTGCTGCTGGCGGCCGGATCGACGGCGATCCTGCTTGTCATAACCTTCGGCTGGGCCTTTGCGATCGGCTGGGCTACGGGGCTCAACCCGGCGCTCGTCGCGTTGGCCTATTCACCCGGCGGGGTCGCGGAAATGAGCATGGTCGCCCTCAGCCTTTCTCTGGAGGCGGGCTTCGTCATCGTCCACCACCTCGTGCGCGTGATGCTGGTCATCGTCGGCGCGCCGCTTTCCTTCCGCATCATGGGAGCCCCCCGATGACCCCAGTGCCCGACCCCCGCGAACAGACCATCGCCATCCTCTACCAGGCGCTCGAACCGCCGGTGATCGACGGCGCGCGCAAGGAAGCCAAGCCCGGCGGCTATTCGGACAGCGGGGCGGACATCGGCGTGGCGCTCCTCGCCGCCGGGTGCACCCTGGCAACGCCGGTGGCAGACCCCGATCCTACCCGCGTGTTCGACTGGGTCTGGCCTGATACCGAGGAAGGCATCGCCGCCGCGCTGAACGCAGGGGCAACGCTGCTATGGGCCAATACCGTGGTCTTCGCCGGCCACCCCATCGAGGCGGCCAGCCACAAGGCGTGGGTCGTCGGGCCGGACCCCCGCGCCATGCAGGAGATCGACGACAAGGCCGCCACCAATACCCGGCTGCTCGACGCGGGCCTGCCGGTCGCGCGGTCCTGGCTGATCGATGGCGACGGCGATCTCGATGCCCAGCTCGCGCCTTTCGCGCAGGTCGTGCCGATCGTGGTGAAGCCCTTGCGGGGACGCGGCAGCCAGGGCGTGGGCGTGGCGCGGACGCGTGAGGAACTGGCGCAGCAGGTTCGCGAACTGGCGGAAAGCCGCCGCTTCGGCGCGGCGATCATGCTGGAGCAGTTCCTGCCCGGCCAGGAAATCACCATTACCGTCATGCCCGCCGCCTGCCGCGCGGGCGAAGCCGGTCCTTTCGCCTTGCCGCCGGTGCGCCGCTTCGACCAGATCGGCGATGTGGCGCCCTATAACGGCGACGTGCCCGTCAGCCGTAACAGCGCCGCGATGACGCCCGAGGAATGCGCCGATCCTGCCATCGCCGCGGTCACGGCGGCCTGCGAAAAGGCCGCCGCGCTCCTCGAAATCCGCGCGACCATGCGGATCGACTGCCGGGCGGATGCCCAGGGCGCCTATTTCCTTTTCGACGTCAACGCCAAGCCCAACCTGACCGGGGCCGGCAGGCCCGGGCGCGAGGACGAAGACAGCCTTTCCACCATTGCCGCCGCCGCCTGCGGCTGGACCTATCCGGACTTTCTCCTGGCTGCCGCTCGCGGCGCCTGGAGGAGCCCCCAAGACCAACAGGGATAATACCACATGACCGACCTGTGGCAGCACATCGTTGCCGATTTCTCCAACCTCGGCTCGCCCACGGCGCTGGCCGCCTTCGGGCAAGTCGTGCTGATCGACGTGATGCTGGCGGCTGACAATGCCATCGTCGTCGGCGCCCTTGCCGCCGGACTTCCCGCGGCCATGCGCCGCAAGGTGATCCTGATCGGCGTGCTTGCCGCGCTGGTCCTGCGCATCGCCTTCGCGCTTGTCGTCACCCAGCTGATGCAGCTTGTCGGCCTGGTCTTCGCAGGCGGCCTGCTGCTGGTCTGGGTGGCGTGGAAGATGTGGCGCGAACTGCGCGAGGACGCGGGCGGAGAGGGCGATCCCGTCGCCAGCGCCGCGCCGCGTTCCTTCGCGGCGGCGGCCTGGGCCGTGGCCGTGGCCGACATCAGCATGAGCCTCGACAACGTGCTGGCCGTGGCCGGTGCCGCGCGCGACCATCCCGGCATCCTGGCCATCGGCCTGATCCTCTCGGTGGCCCTGATGGGTCTTGCCGCCAACCTGCTGGCGCGCGTGATCGAGCGCTATCGCTGGATCGCCTACGTCGGCCTGCTCGTGATCCTCTGGGTCGCCGGCAAGATGATCTGGGAAGGCCTGGTAGACCCCTCGCGCGGGTTGCTGGTGCTGTTCTGACAATGAGCTTCGGGGCCGCGGTGCATCCTGCGCCGCGGTCCCGGGCTTCCCGGGCTTCCCATGCGCGCCTGCCGTCGACGGCCGCTCAGTTGAGCGGCGTGGGCGGCGGCACCGCGTTGCCGGTCTGCCCGTTCGTTACCAGGGCCCGCGCCTGCGATACCCGGCTATACGGCGGTACGCTGTGCGTCAGCCAGACATTGCCGCCGATCTCCGAGCCCCTGCCGATCGTCACGCGCCCCAGGATCGTGGCGGCAGCGTAGATCACCACGTCGTCCTCGACGATGGGGTGGCGCGGCAGCGCGCGGACCAGCGCGCCCGAACTCTCCGTCGTGAAGTCCTTCGCGCCCAGGGTGACGCCCTGGTAAAGCCGGACATTGTCCCCCACGATCGCCGTCTCGCCCACGACCACGCCGGTGCCGTGATCGATGAAGAAGCCGCGCCCGATCCGGGCGGCGGGGTGGATGTCGATGCCGGTGGCGCCATGGGCGATTTCCGAGAGGATGCGCGCCACCAGCGGCGCACCCAGCCCGTGAAGGGCATGGGCCAGCCGGTGGTGGATGATCGCCAGCAGGCCGGGATAGCAGATCAGCACTTCGTCCAGGCTGCGTGCGGCCGGATCGCCGCGAAAGGCGGCATCGATGTCGAGGTCCAGCAGGCGGCGGATATCCGGCAGGCGGCGCGAGAATTCCAGCACCAGCGCGTCGGCGCGCTGCTCCACGGCCTGCCGCGCCTCCTTTGCGGCATAGAGCAGTTCCAGCCGGACTTGCGCCTGCAACCGGCTGAGCGCGATCTGCAGGGACTGGGTGACGAAAGTCGCTTCATTGTGACGCCGCACGAAGTCCGGGCCGAGCCGCAGCGGGAACAGCGCCCCGCAGAGTTCCTCCGCCACTTTCGCCAGCCGCACGCGCGAAGGGAAGCCCTCCGCCCCGTGCTCGGCATGCTGGCGGCCTTCCGCGCGCCGGTTGCGGCGGATTTCGGAGAGTTCGCCGGCAATGTCCTCGACATTCCAGAAGTCGTCATCGGGGGTGGCGGCGCCGTCCGCCGCCTGCCCATCGCCCGCCGCTTGAGGTCCGCCGCTCGTGGCCAGGGAGAGCGCGCCGCCGGGACGGGAATCGGCGGCGCTCGTGTCGCCGGAATTCGGGGAAGCCATCGTTTTCACCTCGTTGCTGAGGGATCACGACGCTTGGCGTTGTCGCCCCAGCATCGCGCGCTTTAGCGGTTGGTAACGCGGAGCAAGCTGCATCCCGATCAAATGCCGCGGGTCGACAAAGTGCGATGACGGGTATCGCCGACCGGACGCCCGTGCTCCGGTTATTCGGGCAGAGCGCGCCGCCGTCAAGCAAGCGCGGGCCGTCCGGCGATAGAAAATCTGGCCGGTGCGAAACGCGAAGTTGCGCCGCGCACCGCGGGGGCGCTGCCATGCGATTGGCCCTTCCCACCGCGCCTTTCAGCGCCTAGAGGCGGCTCATCCCCGGGGGGCCGCTGACGCGCGGCTGAGAGGTGGTCAGCAGACCACGACCCGCTGAACCTGATCCGGTTGGTACCGGCGTAGGGAGGGCTGGCGGCAGAACCGTTGTCCCTCCGATTGGAGTGGACGCGACGCAATGAATACCCTTTCCCGCTGCATGGGCCATGCCATGCTGACTCTCCCGGCCCTGTTCCTTGCGCCTTCCGCCATGGCGGAAACCGAAGCCGATGCGCGCGATGACGCCGCGCCCGGCAGCATCGAAGTGATCGGCCACCCCGATCCCGAGGGCCTGCTGCCCGACCAGACCGCGCCCAAGGCCGTCAGCGCGATCTCCACCGACTTCATCGTCAAGCAGGCACCCACGCTCAATGCCTTCCAGCTGGTCAATCTCCTGCCCGGCGCCAATGTCTCCTCCAGCGATCCTTACGGGCTCTCCACCAGTTCCAGCCTGACCCTGCGCGGCCTGGGGCAGGACCAGATCGGCGTGCTGATGGAAGGCGCGCCGCAGAACGACATCGGCTATTTCTACGCCTATCCCTCCCAGTTCGCCGATGCCGAGAACGTGCGGCAGATCACCCTGGCGCAGGGCGCGGTGGACATCGACGCGCCGGTCGTGGCCGCCGCCGGAGGGCTGCTTTCGCTCTCGCTCGACGATCCCCGGCCGGAGATGGGCGGCCTGGTCAATCTCTCGGTCGGGTCCTACGACCAGCGCCGCGCCTTCCTGCGCTTCGATACCGGCACGATCGGCAAGACCGGCCTCAAGGCCTTCGTTTCCTATTCGAACAACCGCGCGGACAACTGGCGCGGCGCGGGCTACGACCAGCGCCAGCATGTCGATGCCAAGCTGCTGGGCGAATGGGGCGATGGCAACCGCGCCAGCCTGTCGCTCTCGTTCAACGAGGCCAAGACTTCCGCTTATCCCAGCCCCACCATGGCCGACTGGCAGTCCGCCGGACGCGGTTTCAACCACGATGAGCGCTACGATCCGACGGGCGCCTCGGGCAGCCTGGGAGGGACGAACTACTGGCGCCTCTACCGCGCGCCGTTCCGCAACTTCTATGCCGCCGCCCCGGTGCACCTGAAGCTGAACGACCGGCTGACGTTCAACAGCAGCGCCTATCTCCAGCTCGGCCACGGCAATGCGCCCTACGGCACGCAGCTCAGCGAAACCGGCAATTTCCTGGGCACCGAGGAACTGGCCCAGCCGATCACCCTGCCGGGCGCCGTGGACGGCGTGGCCACCGTGCTCGGCAACTGGACGGGCAAGCAGTTCCGCGTGGGCGATGTGAGCAAGCTGACTTTCGAGGCCGGCGCGCACCGGATCACCGCCGGGCTCTGGTTCGACTACGGCACGGACCGCGTCACCCAGTCCTACACCTCGATCGATGCCCAAGGCCACCCGCTCGACCAGTGGGGCTACCAGGACGAGGCGATCCGCACTGCCGACGGCCGCCTGCTCGCTTACGAGAACGCCAGGACCGAGACGGTCACCAAGGCTTTCTTCCTGGCCGACAGCATCACCGTGACCCCGCGCCTCGTCGTCGATCTGGGCTTCAAGGGCGTGGACGTGCTGCGCAATGGCCGCAATTATCTGCCGGGGCCGCAGCAGACCGTGCGCACGGACAGCTTCGCCGCGCTGCCCCGCGCGGCCCTGCACTATACCCTGACCGACCGGCAGCAGCTGTTCGCCAATATCACCACCAGCTTCCGCACGCCCAACGAGTTCGCGCTCTACAACAGCTACTATGGCGGCGAGATCGTGGGCGCGGGCACGACGAGCCTCAAGAACGAGTACTCGGTCTCGCAGGAACTGGGCTATCGCTACATCGGCCCCAGCCTGTCCTTCTCGCTGACGGCCTTCCACTACCACTTCCGCAACCGGCAGGTGGCCACGGTGGTGAACAGCGGCGGCGCCCTGGTGAATTCCACCGTCAACGGCGGCAGCCAGACCTCCTACGGGCTGGACGGCGAGATCGACTATCGCCCGGCCAAGGGTGTCAGCGTCTATCTCTCGGGCGAATATTTGCACGCGCGCCTTGATGACGACCTGCCGGTCGGCGGCGATTTCCTGCCTACCAAGGGCAAGCACGCGGTTTCCAGCCCCAGCTTCCAGTTCGCCATGGGCAGCACGTACGACGATGGCCGCCTGTTCGGCAGCACCGCGCTGAAATACGTGGGCCGCCAGTACGCCACATTCATGAACGACGAGAGTATCAAGGGCTACGCCACGCTCGACCTCTCGGTGGGCGTGCACCTGGCCGGGCTGATCGATGCGCAGCGCATGGACTTGCGGCTCAACGCGATCAACGTGACCAACCCGCATGTGCTGTCCGGCGTCTATGCCGTCAGCACCAATGCGCAGGACACGGTGGGCCGTGGCGGCACGGTCATTTCGGGCGCGGCGCCGGCCTATTACGTGGGAAGCGGCCGCGCCTTCGTGGCAACGCTGAGCCGCGCCTTCTGATCGTGAGCGGCGCGGCGCCTCATCTCGTCCACGGCATGGGCACGGCGCTGGAAGCCCCGGCCTGGCCCGCCATCACGCCGGATGAGGCGGAAATGGTGCTTGCGCGCTTCCCGCTCGCTGGGCGCGCTGCCGCGCTGCGCTGGCATTCGCCGCGACCCTTCTCGGCCGCCGCCCTGGTCGAGACGGAGCGCGGGGCGTTCTTTCTCAAGCGCCACCATCGCCGGGTTCGTTCGCCCGCCGCCCTGGCCGAGGAACATGCCTTCATCGCCCACTTGCGCGGCGCAGGACTGGCCGTGCCGCAAGTCGTCGCCGCGCAAGTGGGAAGCAGGCACGACGGGCTCGGGCACGACGGGGCGGGCATCGTCTCGCAAGGCGAGTGGACTTACGAGCTTCTCCGAAGGGCGGAGGGGATCGATCTCTATCGCGATCGCCAGTCCTGGACGCCCTTCCTCGCCGCGGGCCATGCCCGCGAGGCGGGCGCTGCGCTGGCGCGCCTGCATCTGGCAGCGCGCGACTTCGGCGCGGCTCCACGGGGCAAGCATCCGCTCGTCGCCAGCTTTACCATCCTGCCGGCACCGGACCCGCTTGCGGCGGCCGAAGCCTATGTTTCCGCCCGCCCGGCGCTGGCCGGCTACCTGGCCGACAAACCCTGGCGCGGCGCGCTGGCGCGTCTTTTCGCGGCGCAGGCAGGCGGGCTCTCCACGCGGCTGGCGCAGCAACCGTCGCTGTGGACGCACAACGACTGGCATCCCTCCAACCTGCTTTGGTCTGCCGATGGCCGTGTAAGCAGTGTCATCGACTTCGGGCTGGCGACGCGGACTTGCGCGCTGCACGATCTCGCCACAGCGATCGAGCGGACGGCGGTGGCTTGGCTGGAGTCCCGGGGCGGTGATTTCACGGCGGATGCGCAGGCCGCCCAGGCGCTCCTTGCGGGATACCATGCGGTACTTCCCCTGAGCCGAACCGATGTGGAGACGCTCACCCGGCTCCTGCCGCTGGTGCACATCGAGTTCGCCTTGTCCGAGGCCGACTATTTCGCCGGCATCCTGAACGACCGCGCGCAGGCGGACATGGCATGGCAGGACTATCTGGTCGGTCATGCCGAATGGTTTCTTTCCGCTGCCGGGCAGGCCTTCCTTCGGGCGATCGAGCAGGGGGTGGCGGCGTGATGTCGGCGCTGGAAATCACGGCGGTCGCGGTCAGCTTCCTGGGCATCTGGCTTACGGCGCGGCGGCAACTGCTGTGCTGGCCGGTCAGCCTCACGGCCTGCGCGCTCTATTTCAAGCTGTTCCTCGACGTGCGGCTCTATTCCGACATGGTGCTGCAGGTGCTGTTCGGGATCGCCATCGTTTATGGCTGGACCGTGTGGGCGCGCGGCAAGGACGATGCCGGAGAGGTGATCGTCAGCCCGCTGCCGCCGCGCCGGGCGCTGATCGGGCTGGCGGCCGGCGCCGTGGGGGCCATCGCCATAGGTTGGTTCACCAGCCGTTTCACCAATGCTGCGCTGCCCTGGATGGATGCGGGGCTGAGCAGCTTCAGCCTGGTGGCACAGTATTGGACCGCCCGGCGCCACGCGGCCAGTTGGCTGCTCTGGATCCTGGTGGACGTGCTCTACGTCGGCATGTTCGTTTTCAAGGAATTGTGGCTGACGGCCGGCCTCTATGCGGCGATGGTGGGACTGGCCGTTCTGGGCTATCGGCGCTGGCAGCAGGCGCGCAGCCTGCACTGACCCCGCGCTTTGCGGCCAGAATGCCGCTATTCCAGGCCTTGAAGCGCGGACGGAGTTCCCGATCATGGAACGCGCCTGGTTGGCACGGTCCGGCGCGCGAGCATGCGCCGCCTTGCCAGATCCCGCCCCGGCAAGGCGCTCGATCTGAAGCTCCACCGGGCGAACGGCGCGGCTGCAGGACGGCTCACGCATCGGCATAGGGCTGCTTCATACCGTTGGTCTCCGGGGAGCCGGGACGGCGTTCCGGCCCGTGCGCCATCGTCGCTGGCCTTGGCGGCGCGGCATCGGCGCGGCCTCCATCTTTCTCTTCGGATAAGGCCAGGGCGCTGCGGTAATGGCCGATGGTCTGCGTTATCCAGTCCTCCGGCGTGTTGCAAAGCGCAAGATATCCCGCGTGTCCGGCTCGCGACATCCGGCCGACCCGATCATGATCCCGGTGCAGTTCAAGCAGGGCATCCGCAAAGAGGTCAATCCTGCCGGTATCGATGGACAGGCCGAACCCATGGCCCGCCACTTCCTCGGCGATCAGTGCGCGGTAGTTGATCACGGCGGGTACACCCGACCCGATGGCTTCGAGTGCGACGAGCCCGAATGGCTCTGCCCAGCGGCTCGGCATGACCGCCAGGCGCGCCGTGGAAACCGCCTGCGCCATGCCGCGACGGTCCTGCCGCCCCAGGAAAACCGCCTGGGGATTAAGCCGCTGGACGACATCCCGCTCGCTGCCCTCGCCCACGAACGTGATCGGAATACCCGCCCGGGCGGCAGCGCTTGCTGCCAGGTCCGCCCCCTTTTCCTTCGAGATTCGGCCGATGAATATCACCCCGGCATTGCGCTCTGCAGGCACACGCTCTGCCGTCAAAGGCGTCACGGGATTGCGCACGGCCACCAGCTTGTGGCGGGGCCAGTTGGCGCGGGCGAAAGCCTCGGCCTGCCCCGGATGGATGAGCAGCATCCGGTTCACGTTCGTCCCGCCCGAAAGTGCGCCTCGCCGAGCGACTTCGCGGCCTGACCGCCATAATTTCCGGCCGTAGGACGCCTTGTCGCACTGACGGCGAAGGCAGGGGTTGGAGAGCGGGGCGAGAGTGCAGTCCTGGTCCTGCCGATAGTCGAAGAACGCCCCGTTCGGGCATCCGTTGAAGTAGTCGTGCCCATGAAGGATCACGCGCTGCGAAACTTTGCGCAAGGCGCCGAAGACGGCGGGCGTGAGGATCTTGGACCAGCCGTGAAGATGATAGACCGTTCCCGGCGTGTCGTTCCGCTCGATCCACGCACTCAGCCGCAAAAGCGAGCGCGGATTGAAGAACCCTGTCGTGAGCGCGCCAAGGCTGGACCGATCCAGCAGTGCCTTGCCGTGAAGGGGGATGAATTCGACGTCGCTGCGCGTGAAATTGCGCCCGGTATCGCCCGCCATGAACGTCACCGGGATGCCGCGTGCACACAATCCCTCCAGCAAGACCTGCACCAGGTGGGAGGCACCACCCAGTGCCTCGCTGTAGTCGTGCAGCAGCACGACGCGGTCTATCTCGCGATCCATCGTCGGATTTCCGATCAGAAGTACCGGGGGCCTATGCGGATCGTGTCCCCGGGCAGCACCGCCGCGCCGCTGGTCAGCCGGTAGGACTGCTCGGATGTCTCGTTCGAATGACGAATATGCGCCACTCCCTGATTGGCGCGATACGTGAAGCCCCCGGCCTTGGCGACAAGCGCGAAGACGGACATGCCTTCCGCGAAGCTGTATTCCCCTGGCTTCTGTACTTCCCCCAGAATGTAGATCGGGCGGAAACTGACGATATCGAGCGTGATCCGGGCGTCGCGCACGTAGCCTTCGCTGAGCAGGACCGTCAGTTCCTTCCGCAAGTCGGGAAGGGTCTTGCCGGCGGCCTTCACGCTGCCCACCAGGGGCAGGCTGAGATTGCCTTCGTCATTGACCACATATTCGCCCGACAGATCCTTTTCGCGAAAGACATCCAGCTTGAGTCTGTCTCCTGCCGCCAGCCCTTGCGGGGCGGCGCCGACGGGTGGCAGTTCGGTCGTGGGCGTCACGCCGCAGCCTGCCAGCAGGGCGCTCAAGACCAGCACCAGCGATCGTTTTGCCATGAAATCTCCTGGAAAGAATGGCGCGGCCATCGTCAGGCCACGCGTTCAACAGAGGGACGCAGCGCGTCCAGCGCTTGCAATATGCCGCGATCGAACACGTCCGGCGCAAAGCGGCGGGCGTTCCTCATGGCGGTTTCGGGCCGGAAGGAAGGAAGCCAGCCTTCCAGTCTGCGAATGGCATCGCACAGGGAATCGACGCTCTGTTCGTGGTAGAACAGTCCGGTTTCCCCATCGACGATGGAGTCGGTCACCCCGCCTCGCCCGAAAGCCACGACCGGGCGCCCGGATGCGTTTGCCTCTACCGGGACGATCCCGAAGTCTTCCTCAGGCGTGAACACCAGCGCCTTGGCCGTGGCATAGGCTTGCTTCAACTCCTCGAACGACAAGCGCTGGCGCACTTCCACGTTCGGCCCCGCCCTGGCGGCGACGGCCTTGAACATCTCGCCGTCCCCCCCCATCAGCGCCGGCACCCCCAGTCGGTTGAAGGCCTCCAGGGCGATGTCCGCCCGCTTGTAAGGCGTCATCTGGCTGATCCAGAGATAGCGTTCCGTGATCTCGGGCGAGGCATGGAACGCTTCCACGGCGACAGGCGGATGGACTACGGCGGAGTCCCGCCCCCAGGACTTGCGGATACGGCGCGCCACGAAGCTGCTGTTCGCCACTATACCGTCGATCCGGTTGGCCGAACTGACATCCCATTGCCGAAGACGGTGGAACATCGATGGCATGAGCAATCGGCTCAGGTTCCCGGCGGATGACTTGTAGTCGTGGTAGTGATCCCACAAGTATCGCATCGGTGAGTGGCAATAGCAGAGATGGAGCGCGTCGGGATTGGCGATCACGCCTTTTGCCGGTCCGGATTCGCTGCTGATGATGAGGTCGTATCCGCGAAGATCCAGTTCCTCCAACGCCATGGGCATGAAGGGAAGGTACTTCTGGTAGTGTCTGCGAGCACCCGGCAAGGCGCCGATGAACGTCTGCCGGACCTTCGCCGCGCGAATTTTCTGCGACACGCGGTCCGGATCGTACACGTGGGTGAAGACATCGGCCTGGGGGAAGAGATCGAGCAGGCGCTCCAGCACGCGTTCTCCGCCGCGCATCGACACCAGCCAGTAATGGATCAGTGCCACACGGCCAAATTGAGAAGCTATGCGGTTCATGAATAATAGCCCCGATAATCCTTATAGAAGCTGGAGATGTCGCTGCCGCCGAAGCGTGCCTGCTTCTTCATGTCCACTTTGTTGAGGACGATCCCCAGGCCCTTGATGGCGCGTGCGGGCAATTGGCGGACTGCGGCCTTGACCACCCGGTCCATCGTCTTGCGCCAATGCACCACCAGAACCACACTGTCGGTACGCGAGACGATCTCGCGCGATTCCGCGATGGGCAGGATGGGGGGGCAATCCAGCACGATCACGTCGAACTCCTCGCGCAGGCGGGCGACGACGCGGTGCAGGCGGCCCTGCTCGGTCAGGCGCTCACCCTTGGGGAAGGCGCGGGTAATCGGAATGATGCGCAAGGGCGATTCCGGGTCCGGGTAATGCGCGATGTCCCGGCTTTCCGAATGCAGCGCTTCGTAAAGACCCGGTTCGCCCTGGTTGAGCCCGAACTGCTTGCTCAATTGCGCGCGAATGACATCGCAATCGACGACGACGACACGTTCGTTCGCCATGGCCAGCGAACGGGCGAGGCAGGAGGCAATGGTCGATTTGCCTTCACCGGGCAGGGCCGACGTGATCGCAATGACTTTGCCCGAACGCGTTCCCGTCTGGCGGACCGAAACGATCACATTGCGCAGAGATTCCGAGAATGCGCCGTTCGCATGTTCCCGGACGGTGTCGAGCGGCGTCCCTCCGTGCGGTTCCACAGAGCGATGCGCAGGAATGAAGCCCAGTGCCCGGACTCCAAGGCGGTTCTCGACATCGTCCAGGGTGGTGAGGCCGCGATAGGACAATTCCGAAAGGACCGCCAACATGGCACCCGCCAGCACGCCGAGGACAAGGCCCAGCGCCAGGTTCATCGGCAGGCTGGGCGAAATCGGCAGGAGCGGGACATTGGCCGAGGACACCAGCCTCGCCGTGGGTTGCTCTGATCCGGTACCGGCGACCACCGCATTGTACCGCTGGAGGTACGACTGATAGAGCGCCTGGGTCGCTTCGGCGCGCTTCTCCAGATCAGCCAGCGACACGAGTGCGGAGTTGTCCGCGCTGAGCTGCGAGCGCGTGCCGCTGCGGCTGGCGAGCAGGGACGAAAGGCGCTGGGCGGAGGTATCGGCGGTGCTCTCCAGGGCCCTGATCGATCGAGAGACCTCGGCAGCGATCTGGCGGTCGATATCCGCGACCTGCTGGCGGACGGTGACGAGATCTGGATTGCTGTCGAAATAGCGCTGCGACAGATCCCGCTCCCGGATGACCAATTGCGCTCGTTCGCTTCGCAGTGACGTGACGACGGAGGAATTGACGCCCTGGCCCACATCGTTCGCCCCGCCCGAATGCAGCTGGCGGCGTGCGCTGGACAGTGCGGCGGTATCGCGCGCGGCCTCCGCGCGGGCCTGGGCGATCTGCTGGTTGTAGGTGGAGATTTCCTGTTCGGTCAGGCTGGTGGCCGCCGAGCTGAGCAAGCCGTTGCGAATGCGATAGCTCTGCACCGCGGCGAAGGCATCGTTCGCCACCCTGCGCAATTCGTCCACGCGGCTTTTCAGGACTTGCGCGGCGGTGGCGTTGTTCCGCGCGAGTTCGCGTGCATCGTCGGTGGTGTAGAGTTTCGCGAAGGCATTGGCGACGCTTGCGGTCCTTGCGGCGTCGGAGTCCGTGAACGAGATGCGGAGATTGAAGGAATCGCCGATCCGCGCAACGTTCAGGTGCTTCAGCAGATAAGTGATCGATTGCTCGCGCAAGACCGCCGGTGATAGCACCGGAAGCCGCGTGCTTCGCCCGAAGCCCATCGAGGCGAGCAGGTTGTCGAGCGCCGAACGCGGCGCCGCAACGTCCTCGGCGAAGTCCCGATCCCGGAGAAGGCCGGTGGCTTCGAGAACCTGAGCGGCCATCTGGCGCGAGGTGATCAACTGGATCTGGGTTTCCACATCCTCCGACCGGACGAGGGGCGGGACGCCGCTTTCTTCCGGATCATGCGGCAGGACCTGCTTCGGTGCCGTGATCATCACGACGTCTGCCGCAGAGGAATATGTGCGCGGCAGCGCCGTGGTCCAGAGCAGGGCGACCAGAACCGATATGGCCAGGGTCAGAAAGAACGCTTCCCGCCTCCGCCGCAGCATGGCGAACAGGGTGCGCACGGTGATCTGATCTTCGGAATAGCGATAAGAGCTGGCCGATTCTGGAAAAACCTGAGGGAGCGCGCCGGACGCTTGGTAGATCGCGGGAAGGTTCAAGCAATGCACTCCTTGCTGCAATGGCGGGTCATGGCGTTACCGAGATGCCGATCCCCGCGCTGGCGGAGGTGAATGCGCTGACGAGCGGCGTTCCATGGACGGCTTGCCGAATGAAGGTGAGGTATCCGCCGAATGACAGCCGCGGGCTGAGCCGATACTCGGTATTGAAGCGAAGTGTCGTCCGATCTGTGCGGGTGTCGACTTCGCGATACTGTCCTCTTTCGCAAGAGGCCGACAGGGCAACGCGCAAGTTGCGAAGGGGGTCATAGTATCCGCTCAGCGACACCCTGTCGTTAAGGATGCCTGCGACTTCCCGGTAGCCGCTGTTCTGGAACGAGCGATCGCCCTCAAGGCGGAGCGTCATCAGGGGGGTTACATACCACTGCAGGTCGGCGGCGAAGGTGACGCCGGAAAAGTCGCGATAGATCGGTAGCTCGTAGCGGCGTGACTGGTAGCCCACCGCGATCTCGCCGGAGAGTAGCGGCGTCAGCGCGCCCTTCAGTCCGGCAAGGGCCGAGACGCTGCGCGCGTCGCGGCGAGCATCCTGCGCCGAGGCGGTCGAGCGAATATCCGAGACCGATCCCGACGCGAAACCGGAGACAAGGTCCGAGAAGTCATAGCTGATCCTCACGGTTCCGCGGGCGGCCTCCGTATCCCGGAAGGACTCGTCGACTTTTGCGCCGCCCTCGAGTGACAAGGGATCGTAAGTCAGGCGCTGGTAGCCCGCAGAGGGGGCAAGGCGGAAGCTGCCGAAGCTCAGGTCGAGACCGAAGGACCCGTCCAGGCGCTGGAAGCTCACCGGCTCCGCGGCGTCGACCGCGGTGCCGACACTGCTGCGCGGCTCTATGAGATGCGCGACACTGGCGGAGGCGGTAATCAGGCCATGGTTCGTAAATTCCACATCGGCCTCGCCGGCCAGGTCGAACTCTTCGCTGTTCTCGGAAGTGTATTTTGCGAAACGGCGGATGGTGCTGCCTGCGCGAAAGTCCAGGCGATGCGGAGCAAGGTCCGTGGTCACACGGAGCGCGGGCATCACGAAAAGCGTGGCATCGGATCGTGCGTCGCGGCGATTGAACACGTTGCTGGAATAGCCGCCGACCACCGAGACGATTGGTTGGATAGCGAAAACTCCGGCGCGAACGGGCTGCGGGACAAGTTCGGGTTCGACGCGCGCGCCGGCAGCATCGTCTCGATCGAGCTGGGGCGAAATGACGATCGACGTGCCGGAACCTATGGCCTGTGCGAAAGACAGGCTCGGCCATAGCGCCATGCCGCACGTTACCAGGCCTCCGATCATATGGCGCATCAACAGGGGCCTTGTTTCATGCAAGCGCATCGAATGCGGAGCTTGCCCGCGTTCGGAAGTGGCGACCTGCAAGGGGAGCGGTTTGGCGGGCGATGGATTTGGGAAAGTGCTGAGAGACAGTGTTGAACAGCTATCGGAACGGTCGGCTTCACTGAGTAAATTCTCAAGACGTCCTCAGTGAAACCTTGCATGCTTCATACGCGATTACTCTCGCAGTGCGCGTCTGAATTGATCCGAAAGGGGGCGAATTATGTATTGCAGAATGGTTCTCTGTTCCGTCTGAATGAACACTTCGACCGGCATACCCACGGAAATGCGCGCGTTTCCAAGTTTGCGGAATTCTGCGTCCGAAATGGCGATAGTCACCGGATAGAAAGTGTTGTTGGTGGCCGTGTCCACGGTGCGATCGGCGGCAACCTGCGTGACCTTTCCTGCCAGCTCGGGCGTCGTGCGGGCATTCAGCGCCGTGAAGCGCAAGTGTGCCGTTTGTCCCCTGGATACCTTGTCGATGTCGGTCAGGCGGACATGGCCACGAACGACCAGGTGATCGTGCGAAGGAACGATCTCCATCAATGTTTCTCCGGCGCGCACCACACTGCCGATTGTCCGCGTCTGCAGCTTGTCGACAGTTCCGTCCTGCGGCGCGCGGATTACGGTTCGGTCGTTCTGATCGCTGGCGGCCACGCTCTCCTTGCGAAGATCCGCGATAGCGCCTTGAACTTGCGCCAGTTCAAGCGCTGCCTCGCTGCGGGCGGTGCTTTCCACCGAGACGATCTGGGCGCGCAGCTCGGCAATCCTGGCCCAGGTTTCGGCAACGCCGGATCGGGCGGTGGATTGCTGCGCTTCCACACCCACCGCAGATCGTTCCAGCGCATTGAGCCGGTCCAGCGTCGTCAGCCTGCTTTCGTAGAGTTCGCGGGTCTGCTGCAATTCCTGCCGAACCAGGGCGGACTGACGCTGATAGGCGCCGGCCTGGCTGTTGAACGAGGTGATCTCGGCCTGAGTCTGCGCGATGCGGGCACGAAGCTGGCCCACCTGGTCGCGTCTTGCCGCATTGGCCAATCGAAAGCTGCTGCGCTCGTCCGCCAGGATCGTGCGGACACCGGGGTCGCCGGCCTGCTTGTCCTCCAGCTCCCGGGGAAAGTCGATGTCTCCGGCGCCTGCCTGAACCGCGCGCAGCCTCGCCGCCTTGGCGAGGAGCTGGTTCAGGCTGAGCCCGGTATATTCCGCCACGGCACCGGAAACCCTGCTGTCGAGTCGGATCAGGGGCTGCCCCTGGCGCACCGCATCACCGTCCTTCACCAGGATTTGCGCGACCACGCCGCCGAAGGGGTGGGAAAGCTCCTTAACGTGCGATTCCACCGTCACTTCTCCCGGCGCGATCACCGCGCCAGCCATCGGCAGGAAGGTGATCAACGCGCCAAGGCCCAGCACCAATACGGCGATGGAGATCAGGCCCAGGCGGACAAGTTGTGACAGTCCAGGATCCGCAGCGAATGTAGCAGTCTGCGAAAGTGCGAGAGGGCGCGGGGCAGGGTGCAGCGGATGCGTGGCGGGGATCATTCCTTGATCTCCACGACAACGGCGGGGCTTTCAGTCGCTGCCTCGACATTCGCCGGGGTAAGGTGATTTCGGGCGCCTGCGCTCGGCGCTTCAGGGCCTCCGCTTTTTTCCAGCGGGCGAGGTGGCCGCATGCGCTTTTCGAATTCGGCGCGCGTTTCGAAGCGTT
The DNA here is from genome assembly GCF_004368805.1 of Novosphingobium sp. PhB55. Lineage (NCBI taxonomy): Bacteria > Pseudomonadati > Pseudomonadota > Alphaproteobacteria > Sphingomonadales > Sphingomonadaceae > Novosphingobium > Novosphingobium sp. PhB55. The sequence continues at coordinate 293,382 of NZ_SODQ01000002.1, forward strand.
CGATGCGGCCACCGTTCATCACCATGATGTGGCTGACATTGGCAACCACGCTGGGCCTGTGTGCGACGACGATCACGATGCCCCCTCTCTCGCGAATGCCCTTGATCGCCGTGCCCAATGCCGCTTCGCCTTCATGATCGAGGTTGCTGTTCGGCTCATCGAGGATGACGAGGAAGGGGTTCCCGTAAATGGCGCGGGCAAGCGCGATGCGTTGCTGCTGCCCCGCAGACAGGCCCCCGCCCTGTGGGCCGATCCTGTAATCGTATCCGCCTTCCAGGCGGACGATCAGTTCGTGGCAATCCGCCGCCTGCGCTGCCTGAATGATGGCATCGCGATCCGGCGGCTCCCGAAAGCGGGCGATATTCTGTGCGATCGTGCCTTCGAACAATTCGATAGCCTGGGGTACATAGCCCACGATGTCCGCGATCTGGTCTGCCGGCCATTGATCCAGCGTCGCACCGTCGAGCCGCACCGAACCGCGAAGCGCTGGCCAGACCCCGCAGAGCACGCGGGCCAGCGAGGTCTTTCCCGATCCGCTGCGACCGACGACGGCCAGCGCGTCTCCGGCCGATAGCGTGAAGGACACTTCCGCCAGCGTGATGCGCTGCGAGCCGGGTGGGGCTGCCGTAACGGCCTTCGCTTCGAGATCGCGTTGGGGCTGCGGGAGACCCAAAGGCTCGATCCTGTTCGGCAGCGCTTCGAAGAGCTCCTTCATCCGCGCGAGCGCCAGACGGGCGGCAATCATGCCTTTCCAGTTGGAGATCACCTGCTCCACCGGCGCCAGAGCTCTGGCCGAAAGAATCGAGCCGGCGATGATCACGCCGCCGGTTGCGCTGCCTTCGATCACTAGGAAGGCGCCCAGTGCCAGCGTGGCCGATTGCAGGAACATGCGGAAGGACTTGGTCAGGCCGCTGAGCGTGCTTGAAATGTACGAAAACCGGTCGTTTGCCTGGAGGTATTCGGCCTCCAGCACATCCCATTGCTGTCGGCGGGCGCTCGCCATGCCCAAGGCCTTGAGCGTTTCGGCGTTACGCCGCGTGGTCTCCGCCAGGCCGTATCGGCTGGCAGAGGTTCGCATGGTGGCTTGCGCCAGTGGCGCCGTGATGCGGTTGTTGACAAGCATCAGAGCGACCAGGACGCCGACTCCCGCCAGCGAAAGCAGGCCGATGCTCCAGTGGAACACGCTGAGCACCAGCAAATAGACGACGATCCAGGGCAGATCGAGAATGGCAAGCGGCCCTGGCCCCGAGAGATAGGCGCGCACGGTTTCCACGTCGCGCACGATCTGCGTGCCCTGGGGCATGGCGCCGCGGGAGAGTTCGTAGCGGGAAATCACGTCGAGCACCCGGTCGCTCACCGATTTCAGGAAGAAAGATCCAAGGTGGACCATGATGCGTCCGCGCGTCACGTCGAGCAGGGCCTGGAACCCATAAGCCACGATCACCAGCGCCAGCAGGCTGACAAGCGAAGGGACGCTGCGACTGGGGAGCACATCGTCGTAGACCAGCAGCATGAAGAAGGAGCCGGAGAGGAGCAGCACGTTGTAGATGCTGCTGATTGCCAGAACCGGCACGAGGGCCTTCTTGAGCGGCGCCAGGGCGGCCGCAAGCTCGGGAGAAAGGCGGATGGCGAAAATGGTCATGGTCTTCCTGCCCTGCTGCAGGACGATCCCGCCCTTGGTTCGGAACGCATCTTTTCACCCCAACCTTTGCATCGCCGATTTCCCCGCGGGGATCCCGGCGGCCGACTGCGCCGAGTGAGCCTCGCGCAATTGCGTCCTGTCTGGAACTATCTCTCGCTGCATTAGAACAGGGCGGCGGGTAGACCTCCAGTCGGATTAGATCAGTTTTGGCGCGTTCCACTGTGAACCACGCGCAGGATCATGCCATGTATAGGGGGTAATACTTGGAGAAGTGGAGCAGAAGCCGATGGTTGTTGGCTGTCCTCTGCCTTGGCGGCGATCACAGCGCCTATGCGGAGACGCTGGAGGATGCGTTGGGAGACGCCTATCGAAACAATCCGGCACTTGTGGGCGCCCGTGACATGAGCAGCGCTGCGGACGAAGGCGTCAATCATGCCCATGCAGCATATGGGCCCAACCTGAGCCTGTCCGTGCAGCATGAATATACGGATGCGCGCATTCGGGGCGGCGTTTTTCCCGTACATGACGAGGGCTTCGGCACGACGGGCGAGCTGGCATTGTCGCAGCCGCTCTTCACATCCGGAAGGCTGTCCGCGGCGGTCGATGCCGCCACCGCGAACAAGTTTGCCGTTCGCGCGCGGTTGGAGGAGGCCAGCCAGCGGACGATTGCCGATGTCGTGACGGCCTATGTATTCCTGCAGCGCGACATGGAACTCTACGGCGTGGCTGCGGAGATCTATGATCTGCTGCTCCGGCAGCGCGACCAGACGGTTTCGCGCTATCGCCTGCGCGATTCCACGGCGCCGGATGTCGATCAGACCTTGAACCGGCTCGAACTGGCAGCGGGGCGCGTCATTTCCGCGCGGGCGGCCGTTCAGGCCAGTGCCGCGCGTTATAGGAACCTTGTTGGGCACTATCCGGACGAACTCTTGCCCGTGCCGGCCTTGCCCGACCTGCCGGTATTGGAGACGCTCTATACCGAGGGGGAGGCGTACAGCCCGTCACTGGCGGCGTTCAAGTTCGCCGAGGTTCAGTCCCGCGCTGCCGTCGCGGCGGCGCGGGCCGAGATGATGCCGCAGGTCAACGCTTATGCGTCTGCGCTGCGCGCACCGATCACGCCCTATCAGAACAGCTATCGGCAAGAGGCGGTCTCGGCCGGGGTGCGATTGACGATGCCGCTCTATAGCGGCGGGCAAATGTCGTCTGCCTTGCGCGCGGCGAAGGACCGCAACCTGGCGGATCAGCAATTCGTGGAGCAGGCCAGGCGCGACATGCGCGAGCAGCTTGCTGCCGATTGGGCGCTGCTGGAGGCGGCCCAAGCGTCGCTGCCGCGCTTCGACGCCGCAGTGTCCGCTGCCGAGCGCGCGGTGGAGGGTGTGAAGCGGCAGGAGACGGCGGGAATTCGCACTCTTCGCGACGTTCTGGACGTGACGAACGACTTGCTGTCGGCACGAACGGCGGCTGTCCAGGCGCGGGCCGAGGCTTACGTGCTGCGCGTCGATGTGCTGCGCGACGCCGGCATTCTGACAATCGGCATGTTCTCTCGTGAGCGTCCTTATGACCCGGACAGTCGCTTGCGCTGGGGCGGAAGATTGGCAGGCTTGCCGCTACGCCCTCTGCTTGAACCGCTGGACCGGCTGGCAAGCCACGGTTCCGTGCCGGTGGCGCGGGTGCAACTGGAGTATTCGCTGAATTTCGAAGGGTTGAAAGAGGCGCCGCTGCAGCCGGTTTCGCAAGGTTCGGAGGCCGAAGGGCAGGGCCGCGGGCAATAGAGGGGCGCTGCGCCGTTTCGGATCGATCTGCGCGTGGATGCAACGGTAGTGGAGCTATCCACCTCTTGTCGTCGCTGCGGGGAAGGAACAGGTTCGCGGCGTCGCTGGTGCCTTTCGGTCGAGCGAGGTCGGTGCGCGATATTCTCCGTTCCCGACAATCTCGATTCCGGGCAATCTCAAAGGGATGTGTTCATGTGGAGGGAAGCGATCTTCCTGTGGCTTGCAAACCATCTGCCGCAAGGGCGGATCGGCACGCGGGCGCGTCACGAGGCGCTTCGATGGGCGGGCCTGAAGCTGTCGCCCAAGGTGATCGTGATGGGGCCGGTCAGGATTACGCCGCCGGGCACGGGCGGGCAGGTGAGGATAGGATCGCGGTCGTTCCTCAACACCAACGTCCGGTTCGGGGGGAAGGGCGGCGTTACTATCGGGCGGTTCGCCCAGATCGCACCGAACGTGTCGTTCGAGACGAGTTCGCATGAACTTGCCTTCGAAGATGGCCGCAGCAGGGCGCCGGTGACGGCACCGGTCGTGGTGCAGGATCACGTCTGGATCGGGACGGGGGCGATCATCCTGCCGGGAGTGACCATAGGACGCGGGGCCGTGGTTGCCGCGGGTGCTGTCGTCGTGCGCGACGTACCGCCCAAGACTCTGGTGGGCGGCGTGCCTGCGCGGATCCTGCGCAACGTTGACGAGCTTACGGCGTGACAGGTCGTTGCAGCTTTGCGGGGTGGCAGGATCGCCTCATGGCAGAGCAGCTGCCGATCGGGGAAGGAACCCGGGCTGGCCTCGGCCTGGGGCTCAAATCGAACGGATGCGTCGAAAGTCGCGCCGGTGGCTGGGTGCTGACGATCCAAGCAAGGGCCGGAAAACGGAGAGCGAGCGCATGAATGCGATCAACGATGGCGAGCATCTCAGCGTGGCTGTCGTGGTGGCCAGCCTTGGCCGGCCGCAACTCGTGGCGCAGATGCACCAGCTCATGCTGGAGCAATCCTGCCCGCCCGATGTGCTGGTGTTCTCGGTCGTTGGCGAAGGAGACATTCCCGAAGACTATGACGGCCGGCAGGATCTGCACGTTCTTCGTGGGAGCAAGGGGCTCTGCGCCCAGCGGAACCGCGCGCTGGATTGGCTGGCGGACGACTATGATCTCATCGTCTTTTACGATGACGATTTCGTGCCCTCGAGGGACAGTGTCGATCGGATCAAGCGGTTCTTTGCTGCTCACCCGGAGGTCGTGGGGGCGACGGGCAATGTCATTCGCGATGGCATAAAGGGGCCCGGCATATCCTTCGAGCTGGCAAGGGACCTGATCGCCGGGCACGAGAAGAAAGACTTCAGCCCCAATTGCATCGTCACCAGCCTTGAGGGGCTCTACGGTTGCAACATGGTCTATCGCGCCTCGGCCATTGGCTCATGCCGGTTCGACGAGCGGCTGCGGCTCTACGGCTGGCAGGAAGACGTCGACTTCGCCGCATCGCTGTCGTCGCGGGGGCGGATCGTCAAGACTTTTGCCTTCTCCGGGGTGCATCAGGGCGTGAAATATGGCCGTACTTCGGGCGTCCGGCTCGGCTATTCGCAAGTCGTCAATCCGCTCTATCTCGTGCGAAAGGGCACGATGTCGCGCAGCTTCGCGGCGAGGCTGATCGTGCGCAACGTGCTGGCCAATCATCTCAAGACATTCAAGCCCGAACCGTGGATTGACCGTGCCGGACGCATGAAGGGCAACTGGATCGCCTTCCGGGACCTGATGCTCGGCAGACTGATGCCGGAGAGGATCGAGGCGCTCTAGAGGAGGGGCTAGGCAGCCGGCATAAGCAGCCGGGCAAGAAGCATCAGCGGCAGGGCTGCCGCGGTCAGGCCGAGCCAGGCGCGCAGGGCGCTTTTCGCGTGGAACACGGTCATGGCCACGACGGCGAAGAGGGCGTAGCTCGCCAGGGTCGCGGCCGTGACGGCTTCCGCCCGGTTCATGCCGAACGCAGCCAGAATGAGGGAGAGGGCAACCGTGGCAAGGGCGGTGACGCCATAGGCGCCCAGCGTTCCTGCCAGCGTTCGCGCTGCTACCGACCAGCGGTAGCGGGCGGCTTCGCCGGGCATGAGCAAGCGGGCACCGGATAGGGAAAGACGGGAAGGGGCCTTGGGCATGACGGGATCCTTCGGTTCCATTATCGGCGCCACCGGGCAAGGATGCGCTCGCGATTGGTCTGGGCGGTGAGGGTGATGGCGGCGCCGGCCGAGAGCCACCCGCACCAGGCGACAGTGCCGTAGCCCCAGCCCAGGCCTTGCCCTGCCAGGGCGAAGCCGGCCGCGAGCAGGGCCAGTCCGCCCAGTTTCAGCAGGCGGCTCGTGCCTGGCGGCAACTTGCGTCGCAGCCAGTCCTGTTGATGGCGCGGCATCGCCATGAGCAGGAGCGCGAAGCCTGCCAGCGAAAGGAGTGCCGTGGCGAGATGGATCATGCGGCGGCCTCCACAGGGGGGCGCTGCTTGCGCGCCGGTGCCGGACGGGGCTTGTGGCTGGCGACCTTCCGCGCCGTGAAGGCGAAGCCTGCGGCCAGGGCCAGCATGGTCAAGTCGAAGGCCGCGAAAGTCCAGTCTGCGCTAGGCAGGCTCTGGAGCAGCCCGCGCGCGGTCGTCATTTGGTTGAGCAGCGGCACGGCGGCGAAAAGCGCGGCGCAGGCGGCCAGCGTTTCGACCCATGCTCGCTTGGCCGGACGCGAAAACGCCCAAACCAGGGAGCCGCCCCAGGCGATGAACAACGCGTTGACTTCCCAGTCCGCGCGGTGGGCCATGGCTTGCGGCAGCAGCCGGTTGGCGATGAAATAGGCGGCGATACCGAGCGGGGCACCGGCGATGAAACCGATGTTCAGTCGCTCGACCAGTCGGAAACCGAAGTGGGGGCGGGCGGGGTCGGGCAACTTGGCGCGCCGCTTGACGCACCACAGGCAGAGGCCGGTCGCGGCCATGGCGGTGCCGCCGAGCCCGGAAAGGAAGTAGAGCCAGCGCAGGCCGTAGCCGGCGAACCAGGCGGTGTGAAGGTCCACCATCACGCGGTGGGTCGCCGTGGCGCCGCCGGGCGCGGCGCGCGTGGAGGGCAGGACCGTGCCGCTCGCGCCGTCGAGGTAGAGTGTGTCGAGGCGGTCGTCTTTCCAGTCTTCGCGGCGGGCGTAGAGGGAGGCCGTGGCGGCGGCGTCTCCGGGGTTGTCGATGCCGACGTAGCTGGGCACGCCGCCGCGCCACTCCCGGCCTGCCGCGGCGACCATCTGTGCGAGCGGGACCGTGGCTGCAGGCATGCCGCTGGCTTCGCGTTCGGGGCTGGAGGCAAAGACGCTGCGGTAGAATTCCTGCCGGTCCGGGAAGTTGGCGGAGATCGCCCAGGGCATCAGCGTGAACAGCAGGGTCGCAAGGCCGGTGTACGTGATCATCAGATGGAACGGCAGGACCAGCACGGCCGTGGCGTTGTGCGCGTCCAGCCAGCTGCGCTGCCCCTTGCCGAAGCGCATCATGAAGAAGTCGGTGAAGATCTTCTTGTGAGTCACCACGCCGGAAAGAATCGCGACCAGCATGGCGAGCGCCGCCACGCAGACGAGATAGCGCGCCCAACTGACCGGCATGTAATGGAGATCGAAATGGAAGCGGTAGAGGAAGAAACCGCCCCTCGTCTCGCGAAGCTGGATCTCCTGACCGGTTTCGGGGTCGAGAACCAGGGACGTCCGATCGTGCCGGTCGGCACCCGGCATCCGCCACGAAAGACTGAGGCCGCTGCCGCCGCGGGGCGAAGGCATGGAAACGGACCAGCTCTCCGCGCCCGCCCCCCGCGCGCGCAACGCCGCATCTGCCGAGGCCAGGGCGCGCGGCGTCACTTGCGTGCCGGACGAGAGTTCGGGGCGCATCCAGGCGTCGATCTCGTTCTGGAAGAACGCCGCCGTCCCGAACACGAAGATGACGTAGAGCACCCATCCGGGAACGAGCCCCACCCAGGTGTGCAGCCATGCCATCGATTGGCGCAAGCCCTGCTTCATGACGGTATCACTCTTGTTTCGTCCCCGATTGCAGCGCGTCGCGGCCTGCAGCCGGTCGCGGGGAATGGGAATTGGCGCGATGCACGCAGGCGCCGGAGCGCGCCTGCGTGCATCGCTTTCAGCGGATTTCCGGAAGGAGGGTCAGAACCCGAACTTCATCGAGAACGCCACGTTGCGCGGGATGCCGAGCTGGCTGGTGGTGATCCAGTAGTTCTTGTCGGTCAGGTTGGTGGCGCTGAGATCGAAGCGCACGGCGTGGCCGTCGATGCGCGTGGCGTAGTGCAGGCCAAGGTCGAAGACCGTGTTGCCCTGAATCTCCTGAAGATTGGCGGCGTCCTTGTACATCTTGCCCGAGTGATAGGCACCGGCGCTGACGGAAAGGCCGGGAACCACGGGGATGGCGTAGTCGAGGTAGATCTTGGCCAGCATGTCGCTCACCCCGGTCGGGCGCTTGCCGGCGAGAGCGGCATTGGTGGCCTTCTTCACCGCAAGGTCCATGATCGATCCGCCCACCAAGACGGACAGGTTGCCGGTGACATGGCCGGTCGCGGTCAGCTCGATGCCCTTGTGCACCTGCAAGCCGTCCTGGTTGATGGTGATCTTGCCGTCCGAAGACCGGTCCTCGTAGGAATTGGCCTTCTCGATCCGGTAGATCGCGGCGGTGATCAGCAGCGCATCGATCGGCGCATATTTGGCGCCAAGCTCGACCTGTTTGGAGATGAACGGCTTCAGAATCTGCCCGGGATTGTTGTAGAGCGTGGCATCGTCGGGAACGGTCGATCCCTGTTCCAGGCCCTGCATGTAGCTGGCGTAAGTCGTCACGCGCGGGACCGGCTTGAATACCAGCGACACGGTCGGCGTATAGGCGGTCTTGTCGTAGCCCGACGAAACAGCGCCCGTGGCCGTGTAGTTCTTCGAGACCAGCGTGGTGCGGTTCACGCCGACCAGCGCGCCGAACTGTTCGGTGAACTGGATGTCGTCGCCAAGGACCACATTGGTGTTCTTCGAGAAGGCTGACCGATAGAGAGCGCCCCAATCGTATGTATTGAGCGCATCGGGCATGGCCCAGGTCATGAGATCGTTGGGATCGGTGTAGGCCGGGGACTGCACCGCGCTGACGGAGCTGACGACATGCCGCTTCACGCGCAGCACGTCTCCCGAGACGCCCAGGGTCAGACGGTGCCGGATGCCGCCGGTATGGAATTCGCTGTCGAGATAGGCATAGGCGCCCTGCGCGATGTTGTAGGAGGGCGCGCTGCGCGAGGGCCAGCCGTTCACGAAGCCGGAATCCGCGAAGAAGGCGGGATAGATGTTGAGTGATTCCTGGGCGTCGCGCTTGTAGATGTAAGCGGTTCTCAGGCTGAAGGTATCGTCGATCTTCCACTTGGCGTTGACGCCGATCCGGTCGGTCTTGACCTGGAGAAAGGTCCAGGGCGGCGTGTAGGTCTGGTCGTTTTCGAGCGGGTCGATCCAGTAGTTCAGCGCGCCGTAGCTGCTGTTCGCATAGGCGTAGAAGCGGGAATCGATACCGTCGATGCGGTAGTAGGTATGCGCGCCCTCGACCTGGACGAGGAGGTTTGGAGTGACGTTCCAGTCCACTGCCCCGCTGATCAGCGTCCGCGCGATGTTCTGGTTCTTCTTGGCGGTTTCGCCGTCCTGATAGGCGACGTTCAGCCGATAGGCGAGCACGCCGTCCGCGTCGATCCGGTTGCCCATGTCGAGGTGCGCGAAGAACTGCTCGTTGCCGTAATTGCCCAGGGTCACGTCCATGGTGCGGCTGTAGGTGGGGCGCTTGAGGACATAGTTGGTGACGCCGCCCGGATTGCCCGCGCCGTACATGAAGCCGGACAGGCCGTTCATGATCTCGACCTGCTGCAATTCCTCCATCGAGATGCCGGTAAGGGTGGAGGAGAGGCGCAGCCCGTCGACCACGCCCTTCTGGGAATCGAAGCCGCGGATCGTGACGTAAGGCGTGCCGTAGACCGTGGAGGGCGCCGAGTTCTGGACCACCGGGTTCATCTTGAACATCTGGTCCATGCTGGAAGCGACGACGTTCTCGATCAGGTCGCTCGACGTGACGTTGATCGAATAGGGCGTGTCGACGATGGCCTTGCCGCCCCAGGGACCGGTGCTGGCGGCGACGTCGATCTGCTGGTTGTGGCCAGTGACGAGGATCGGCGAGTTGCGTCCGGCGCGTTCGTCCTCGTCATAGTCCGCGGCATTCCCTTCATCCGTGCCGGCCGCCAGGGCGGTGGCGGCGCGGCCTTCGACTTCCAGGGTGTCGAGCGTCATCGCGCCGGTCGTGGCGCGGCCGATGGTGACGGCATCGGCGCCCGTCGTGCGCGGGACCAGGCCGGTGCCCGAGAGCAACCGGGCCAGGGCGTCGCGCCAGGGCATCTGGCCGGCGAGGCCGGAACTGGTGCGGCCCTGCGTCAGCGCGGCATCGTAGTTGAGCTGCAAGCCGCTCTGTTCGGCAAAACGGTTCAGGGCATCGCTCAGCGTTCCGGCGGGAATTGCATAGGCATGCGTCTCTCCGGAAGCCTGCGCCGCTGCGGGTGCTGCGAACAGCGTGGCGCCGCTCGTCATTGCCGTACCCGCAAGCAAAGCCGCGGCCATCAGGCGCGCGCCATCGCGGCGATTCCCCATCTTATCGATCATTGAACGTGTTCCCTCACTGCTCGTTTTGAGGCGCGCATTATGCTGTTGCGACGCATTCTCAGAACCAAGACGGAGTTGGGAGGAAAATGACGACCAGGGCGGCGAAATTTTTTCTGCCCGGTCGCGCTGAGTCAGGAGCGCCCTAGTCCAGCCCAGCCGGACCCGATCCGTGCCTCAGCGGTGAAGCACGATCAGGCGGCTGGACAGGCGGAACGAGGCGAGGCCCAGGCTTCGCTCGATGCTGTCGATCGCGGCGAGCGGGTGGTCGAGGTCGTAGACGCCGCTTACCCGCATCGTGGCGGCGGGGCCGGTTACGCCGATGTAGCCGTGCCGATAGCGTGCGATTTCCGACACGACTTCGCCCAGCGGCCGGTCGACCACCACCAGTCGCCCGCGTGTCCAGGCGGTGGCGCCGCTGCCGGCCGGTTCGACCGGGCCGAGCCGGTCGGCCGCGAAATCGGCGCGCTGCCCTTCGCCGACGACGTGCGAGCGGCCTTGCCCGGCCACCCGGACCCGGTGCTCCGTCACGACGATCTCGGCGTGCTTGCCGCTATCGCGTATGGCGAAGACCGTGCCGAGCGCGGTGGCGCTGCCGCCCGCCGCCGCCACGGTGAAGGGCCGGTCGCGGTCCGGTGCGACCCGGAACTCGGCCGCGCCAGCCAGGAGCCGCACGCCGCGCCGGGCGGGGGAAAAGTCCAGAGCAATGGCCGAGCCGCTGTCGAGTTCGACGGTCGAACCATCTTCCAGCGCGACGGTTTTCCGCTCGCCGATAGCAGTGGCATAGTCCGCCTGCAGCCACGTCGCCCAGTCCTGCACCGTGCCCAGCACGACCAGCGCGAGCGAAGCGGCCAGGGCAGCGCCTGTGCGGATGGCATGTTTGCGCGGGCGAGGCGCTGTAATCCGGCCGCGTGCTGCCCAGCGCTTATGGGGGCGCTGGCGCGGAGAGGGCAGGGCGGATTGCGGTGGCGCCCGTTCCAGGCTCTCCGCTGCCGGCCGCGGCGCCTCCCGCTCGGTCGACATCGCCGGTTCGCCGTCCAGGATGCCCCAAAGCACTTCCATCCGCTCGAAAGCCCGCCGATGCGCGGGCTCGGCGCGCCAGGCGTCGAAAGCGCGGATCTCTTCGGGCGAGAGGTCGCCCCCGTCGCGGCGCACGATCCAATCGGCCGCCGTCTCGGCAAGGGAGCGCGGAATCGCGGGGTTCTCGGCAGGAGTTGCCGGGGTCTCGTTCACGGCAGGGTCCCTTTCGCGAGCGGCTTCGATTCCCATGACGCAGCCGGCGGGCAAAACACGACATCGCACCCCGTTCTTTTCGGGTTTCGCATCATCCTGCCTCGTCGATTTCGCCAAGACGCGCGGCCAGCACGAGCAGGGCGTGGCGCAGCTGTTTCTCCACCGCGCCGCGGGTAATGCCGAAGCGGGCGGCGATCTCCGCCTGATCGAGACCATCGAACTTGCGCAAGGCAAAGATCTCGCGGCAACGGGGCGGCAGGTCCTCCACGAGTTCCAGCACCAGCCGCAGCCGGTCCTGCGCCAGGGCGTGGCGTTCGGGCGAGGGGGTATCGTCCGCCACGACCGCGCCGGCCTCCTCGCCGGCCAGCCAGGGCATCCATTTCCGCCGGTCGCGCGCGCGGTCGTTCACCAGATTGCGGGCCACGCGGTAGAGGAAGGCGCGCGGATTCTCGACCGTGCCGGCGCGCAGCGAGGGAATGGCCCGCGCCCAGGTTTCCTGCACGATGTCAGCGGCGGCGGGCGGCGAATCGACCAGCGAGCCGACATAGGCCGCCAGCGACTTGTGATAGTGGTCGAAGATGCCCGCGTCCGTGCCGTTCATGGCGCCGATGCCGTGGCCGTGCGGGGCGGCGTCCGGTCCTCGATCAGGAAGGACACCGGCATGGTGATGGCCAGTTCGTCCGGCAGGGCATCGGGGATCGCGGGGAAGGGGGCGGCACGGCTGACGATCTCGGCGGCCGCACGGTCGAGTTCGACGCGGCCGGTGCCGGAGATGAGAGTGGCATCGAGCAGGCGCCCGCTGCGTTCTATGCGGAAGAGAACGGCGCCATCGCCCTGCCATCCGGCGCGAAGCGCGGCATCGGGATAGCGGCGGCTCTCCTCCAGCCGGGCCATGATCGCCCGGCGATAGGCCTGCGTGACTTGCGCCAGATCCGTGTCGCGTCCGCCCTGTTCGCCCGCCGGAGCGGCCTCGCCCGGATCCTGCGACAGGGCAGCGGCGGGCGCCGTGCGCGGGTGATCGGCCTTCACCGGCAGCAGGGCCGCCTTCTCCGGCCGTTCCGCCGCGCCGGAGCGGAGCCTGTCATGCGGCAGGTCCTGCGCGCGCAGCGTGAAGGTGGGCAGCGTGGCCGGGACCGTGCGGTCCTGACGGCCTGCGTTCTGCCAGGAGAGCGCCACCGCCGCCACGGCCACGGCGACCAGATGCAACGCCCCGGTCACGCCCAATGCCACGACCCGCACCGAGCGGGTATTTCCCCGAGGCGCGGAAGCAGCGTGGAACGCGGTGTCGGGACGCGGCGCGGTCATGCTTCGGCCCTGTATAATATTGCGAATGGTTTGCAACAAACTATTTGGCAGGGTTTGCCAGACACCGCCAGGCCAACACCGCCGGTCCGGTCGGCGCGGGGCGTGCGCGGCACATTCGGGGTGGCATTCCCGCCGCGCACCTGCTTCTAGGGCGGTTTACGATCTAAGGGTCTGGCGCGCGGCGTGCCGCCAACGAAGGAACTGGCAATGATGAAATGGCGGGCTCGGGGTCTGACCCGGATCGCAGCGGCATGGATGGCCTGCGCGGCGCTGGCGCTCGGCCTTGGCGCGGTCTCGGTTCAACCTGCCTTCGCCGCGCCGGACGGGCGCGCGGCCCTGCTCAAATCGCTGCAGGACGATCCGGCGATGCCGAGCGTGGCCCCGGCCGGTTACGACGTCACCATCGTCGTCTTCTCCGACTACCAGTGCCCTTATTGCCGCAAGCTCCACGTTTCGCTGAAGCAGTTCCTGCAGCAGGACAAGAAGGTCCGCGTGGTCTATCGCGACTGGCCGATCTTCGGGGCGCCCTCCATCGAGGCGGCCCGCGCGGCACTGGCGTCGCGCTATCAGGGCAAGCACGCCGCCTTCAACGATGCGCTGATGGAAACCAGCGGGCGGCTCGATTCCCAGGCCATCCAGCTTGCCGCCCAGCGAGCCGGGGTCGACCGCAAGCGCCTCAATGCCGACCTGGCCGCGCACAAGGCCGATATCGACGCCGCGCTGGCCCGCACCGCCCGGCTGGCCGAGGGCATGGACTTGACCGGAACGCCGGCCATGGTCATCGGCTCCTACCTGCTACCCGGCGCGGCAACGGCCGAAATGCTGGTCAAGGCCGTGGAGATCGCGCGCAAGCCCGCCTGAGCCCCAGCCTGACCTGAGCCGGCCGCGTCGTAGCAGCCGGCTCAGGCTCAGGCAGGGCATCCGGCGATCAGCCCCGCGATTCGCCCGGCCGAGTGATCTGCTTCGCCCAGTCCTCGATCCCCAGCCGCGCGGGTACCTCTTGCAGCAGGCCGTCCAGCGCCTGACCCGGCCCGCCCCGGCAACCGCGCTGGTGGCGGGCCACGGTCTTGCCGCCACGCGGATCGGTCCAGGTGATGGTATACGTGGACGTGTCGCTGATCGCCGCCTCGCATTCGACGGTGGCCGTCGTTCCCGTCTGCGGACGATAGGGCGCGAGATCGGCGGCCAGGGCGCGGTAGCTCGCCTCGCCTGCGGCGCGCTGGCGCTCGCCCAGCACCACGGTGTGGCGCATGCCGTTGAACGTGACCGCGCCGGTGGGGGCGATGGCCGCTTCGTAGACCGGGCAGAAGCCGAAGCAGGGGCCGACCGAGATGGCGATGGTTTCCGCCTCGCCTGTCGCTGCGGGGGCTGCGCCGTCCTGCGGCAAAGTCGCGCAGGCGCCCAGCAACACGGCGCTTGCGAGCCCGAGATGATGCCATGCCTTGAAAATCGTCACCGGGTCAGACTCCTTGTTTCATCGCCCGCGAATGCAGCGATCCCGATTGCAAGACGGAGCCGCGCGCATCCGGCCTTGGCGAAGCGTACACTTTTGCGAATAGCCGCCGTTTTACGCGCGACCTTGCGACAAGACTGTAGCGACGAAGATGATCGCAAGATGAATTCTTGCGATTCTTTCGTTGCAGATAACCTAGATTGTCGCCGCGCCTTTCGTTTCTCCTATGTGCCGCCGCGGGGCAACGGGCCCGAAAGTCGCCAGAGAAAAACGGTTACATGACGTTGGATGCGATGTTGGGGAGGGACGATGCCGTCCTGGTCCTCGATCTTGATGAAGACTCCAAATCCCAGTGCCTCGCCGAAGTCCGGCGCCTTGGTTTCAACAGCATTTCCGCCAGCGACGCGCGCGAGGCTCATGCCTTGCTGGAGCGCGGCGAGGCGGGCGTCGCCGTGGTCGACAGCGGCTTTCCCGGCACGGGAGAGCTGTCTTTCGTCGACGCGCTTGCCCGCGAGAATCCCTATGGGCGGGGGCAGGGCAGGGGCGCGCCGAAAGTGATTCTCACCGCGGCGCGGCCGAGCAAGGAACTCGTGCTGACGGCCTTGCGCGCCTCCGTGGTGGACCTGCTGGAAAAGCCGCTCGTGCCCGACAGCCTCGCCCGTGCCCTGCGCCGGGCCATGAAAGGCGCGCCGGCGGCCGGGGCGTCACTGTCCGATCGCCTGCTCGACCTGTCGCGCGATCTCAATCGCGTGGCCGGGCTGATCGAACCGCGCAAGGCGGAGCCGCGTGCTGCACCGGGCACCGCGGCATCCTGCCCGGCGCCGATGTCCGGCCTTGCTCTTGAGGAACCGGCTCGGCCGGAATCCCCGCCCATGGCGCTGCCCGAATATCTCCGCGGCCTGCTGCGCGACGCGGCGATCCGGCGCGCGATCGGCGGCGGAGAGCTGTTCGGCGATCCCGCCTGGGAGATGCTGCTGGACCTGTTGCTGGCCCGGTTCGAGGATCGCAAGGTCTCCGTTACCAGCGCCTGCATTGCATCGGGTGCGCCGATGACGACCGCGCTTCGCCTGGTGCGGCGGCTGGTGGAGCAGGGTGTTCTCGTTCGTTATCCCGATGCGCTGGACCGGCGGCGGGAGTTTCTGACGCTGCACCCTTCGGTGGCCGAGGCGCTGGTGGACTATGTGCGCGGTGAGTGCCCCCCTGGCGCCCTTACGCTTCAATCGCCCTCGCGCTGAAAGTTCGGCGGCAAGGCAAGGCAATGGCCGATCAGGCGTCCGCGTGCTGGTCGATCTCCGCCAGGGCCGCCAGGTCCACCCAGCCGCGCAGTTCGCGGGCGATGGCGCTGACCGGCTTCCAGGCCGCCAGCCAGTTGTCGGTGACGTGGAATTCCTGCTCGGTCACGGCGTGGACGTCCTGCTCCAGGATGAAGCCATAGGCCTTGAAGCCGGCGTCGTCCCGGACCACGACGATCTTCCAGAACCGGTCCGGGATCTGGATACGCGCCTGGCCGGCCGCGTCCTTGCCGTGAAACCACCGGTCGGCCGCGCCGAAGATCGGGCCGGCGAAGATGCAGGCCGCTTCGGTGTCCTGCCGGGTGACGGCGGCGATCGCGGTTTCCAGATCTCCCCAATTGTCCTGCCCGGCAGCGCCCTGGTTGAAGGCCTTGGTCTGCGGCGAGCAATTGGTGACATGGAACGTGTCGCCATTGGCCATCTGGATTTCATCGAAGTGCTCGCCCCAGCATACGTCATCGCGGCGGACGATATGGCCCTTGTCGAAGGCGCCGCGGTCTTCGGTGTAGAACACGTCCGGCAACTGGTAGCGGGAATCGAGCCGGGGGTCCTCGGCCCAGAGTTCCGCGAAATTCCGGTTCGGCGGCCAGCCGGCCAGGGAAGCGCGGGTCGTCGCCCGGCCGTCGACGATTTTCGCGCGCTTGCGCCAGTCGACATTGGCGGCGGTGTAGAGCGCCAGGCGCCGCTCCTTGTGCATCCAGATGGAGAAATGCCGGTAGCGCAGTTCGGGGTCGTCGCCCTCCAGCAGAGGCGCGAGCACCGCCTTGCCCGCCTCGGAGACGAAGGGCGCGGGCACCGGAACCGCGCCGCCCAGGAAGAGCGGATCGAAACCGGGCCTTTCGCTGAGCCCGTCATGGATCAGCGGCGTGCGCATCTCGTAGGCTTCCGCCTCGATGCCCCCGGATGTTGCGGGCGCGCCGGGTGAGATGGAGGCGCTGCCGGCCTCGATCGAGATTCGCAACTTGAGCGGAATGACGATGCCTGTTCCGTCCATCGGCGTCCCGTCCAGCGGCGGGTTGGCTGGCGTTGGGATGATCGCCTCGACAGCATCCCGTGCGCGCCATTCGCTCTCCAGGCGCGGCGCCGCGCCGGGCGCAATGGCGGTCTGCTCGTCGAGAGCCCGGATCGTGCTCGACATCACGTCGCCGCCGCGCATGGCGGCTTCCACGTCGGCCAGGCGTGCCGGCCAGTTCGCGCGCACGCCTTCCAGGAGGCTGCGGCTGATCCGGCTGATTCGGAAGCCGACATTGGCTTCCCAGATCACGTCGCTCTCGCTCAATCCCTCCAGCGTCTCGGTGGTGCCGCCGGTCGCCAGGACATAGCCGCCGCCTTCGCGGCGGATTCGGCCATTGGCATGGAGCGCGACCAGTTGCAGGCTGTCGTTGAACACGGGTGAGCCGGACGATCCGTGGGCCGTGTCGGCCTTGTACCAGAGATAGGGCTCATCCTCGGCAGCGCGGACCACCTCGTTTTCGCGCAGGGCGATCTGCATCGGCACACCGTCGGGATGCTGAAGGAGAGTGACGAAATCGCCCTCCTTGGCCTTGCCGCTCTCGGGGATCATGCGAAGATAGCCGCGCCGGCTGATTTCCGCCCCCGCCAGCGACCGGGGCACCACGGCCACTGCCGCATAGTCGAGATCGGGGTCGCTTACATAGAGCAGGCCCGGGTTCAGGTCGTATTCGTCCGGTTCGCTGGGGCGATTGCCGGAAACGTCGAACCAGTAGTCGAAGCCGATGCGCGAATTCGCAACCGATGCGGCATCCGGGAAGACGTGGTGGTTGGTGAGAATCACGCCGGGCGCGATCAGGAAGCCGGTCGCCCATCCCTGCCGCCCGCCGCCCTGGACCCGGATGCGGCCGACGCAGCGGCGCGCCATCATGCAGCGGTCGAGGAAGTTGACGTCGAGCAGGTCGTTCTGCCCAAGCAGCGCCTCCTGTTCGAGCGGCGTCGCGGTCTGGCCGTCGGCGGTGAGAAACCTGAACCGCTTGGCGACCAGACTGGCCGAGGGCGCCCCGGCAGGCACCGGATCGGCGGCCGGCGCTTCCGGCGCGAACTTGGCAAGATCGATGGCACTCAGTTTCATGACGGGCCTTTCGCTGTCATCCTATCGGTGCAGGGCTTCGCGAATATTACAGGCCTGTCCCCGCCTTGCATTTCCCGTTGCAGCAGAGATCGGGACCCGGCCCACTGCCGAAGTCATGGCTTCTGGTTCGCAGGCGATACTTGGGATGCCGCCTGTCATTCTGCCGCACATCGAGAAGCATCACAATTCGCCGTCGGGTTCGCGCGCGATAGCCTCGCTGCTTATTGCAACTTCGCGCCGCCTGTCCTGCATACGACCCTAGTAAAAACCCCAAGGCGGGGCCGGAGCGCAACCTTAACGTGTCCACTTTCGTTCATATCGTGTCCATCCTCGCCCGTTCATACCGCGCCTAACAACGAGGCCCGGAATTGCGGCCCGAGGGAGGAAGTCATGTTTGGAGCCGAGCGCCGCAGCGCTTCGGAGCCCAAGCATGCGTTTACAAAAAATCTGCTTAATACAAGTATTTCCGATGGCTCGGGAACAATTCGTGATGTGCGTTCTTGGGCGTTCAAGTACCTATTGGCATCAATTCAACTGACGCCATGCACATTCGAACAGAATCATATTGTCGAACCGCCTCGCCTGCGCTTGGGAAAATGGGTTGAAACTAACCAATTGGAGAAAATCCATGTCGCCGTCTATGACGAAACTTGCCCCCGCTGTCGTAATGCTGGTAGGCGCTCTGGGTCTGGGTGGCTGCGCCACCAAGGGTTTCGTGCGCGAACAGGTCGCGGTTGTTAACCAACGGGTCGACGGTCTCGAAACCAAGCTGCAGGCCACCGACACTACGGCACAGCAGGCCCTCTCCGAAGCGCAGGCCGCTTCCGGTCAGGCTCAGCAGAATGGCCAGCGTCTGGACCAGCTGAACGCCCGTGTCGACGGTGTCGAGCAGCAGCTCCAGCAGGCCCAGCGCAAGCGCGCCCGCAACTGAGGTCGCCTTTCGGCCCCGAATGATATAGAATCCTGACGTTCCCGCGTCGGCGCTCTTCTGGCGCCGACCGTTTCCCTGAGTGCTATACGAAAATGATCAATGTTCTCCCGGCGCTTGCTGGATTGGCGCTTCTTGCTGCCGTGCCCGCGGGTGCGGCGCAAAGCGCACCGGCAGAGGCGCCGTCGCAGGCGGACGACTCCGACAAACCGGAGGCGCCCGCAGAGGCGAAGGCTGGAAGATCGGATGAGGCCACGCGCGTCGCCGACTGGATCGCCTCGTCGGGTGACAATCGGTCGTTGCCCTATGTCATCGTCGACAAGAAGGCCGCCAGGGCCTATTTGTTCAGCGCAAAGGGCAAGGCACTCAGCGATGCGCCGGTCCTGATCGGCGTAGCCCTTGGTGACGAGGCCACACCCGGCATCGGCACCAAGTCCCTTTCCGAAATCGGCCCGGCAGAGCGCACCACGCCTGCCGGCCGCTTCCTGGCGAAGTTCGGATTGGCGGCAGGAAACCACAAGGTTCTCTGGGTCGACTATGCGACTTCCGTGGCGCTCCACACGATCCCCGTAGGAAACCCGAAGGAAAAGCGACGCGAACGGATGTTGTCCAAGACTATCGAGGACAATCGCATCACGTTCGGATGCATCAATGTTCCCAAGGTATTCTACAACAAGGGGGTCCAGCCCCTGTTCCAGAAGAAGGGTGGGTACGTATACGTACTACCGGACATCAAGCCGCTGGAAGAGGTCTTCCCTCGCCTGCGGGTCCAGCCCTTCCTGGAGGCTGCCGCGGCCTCGTCCTGAGGCTGCAGGTCCGGGGATTGCCCGGCTAAAACGAAAAAGCCGCTTCGAGCCTTTCGAAGCGGCTTTTTTGTCGTCCGGGACGGGAAGGTTCGGCGCGAAACGGGAAAGGGGACACCCCCGTTTCTGGCCGACCGCCAGCCTTTCGTTACTGGCCGGTCATTCGCCTTCGGCGGCGACGACGGCTTTTTTGCGCGGAGCCTTCTTCGGCTTGGCAGGCGCCTTTTCGGCAACCTTTTCCGCCTCTTCCACCTGCGGCTTGCGGCCCAGGCCGATCTTGTGTGCCAGTTCCTTGCGGCGCTGGGCATATTCGGGCGCCACCAGCGGATAATCGGCCGGCAGATTCCAGCGGGCACGATAATCGTCCGGCGAGAGCCCGTGGTCGGTCATGAGATGGCGCTTGAGCATCTTCAGCTTTTCGCCGCACTCCAGGCACGTCACCGTATCCGGCTTGACTGAAGAGCGAACCGAAACGGCCGGCTTGCGCTGTTCCTCGACCGGCTCGGGCGCCTGACCGAGCTTCGCGAGCGAGCCATATACGGCCTGGATCAGCGACGGCAGGCGGTCTGCCTCCACCGAATTGTTGCTGACATGCGCCGTGATGATATCGGCGGCGAGTTCAAGAAGAGCTTCATTGACCATAGTATCGTGCATACCCGTTTCGTTTGACGCTTCCCCCGACCTGTCTTGAGCACTACAAATGCCTTCGCGCAAGTCTTTCGATATTTGATACGCATCGAATTTTTCCGAATGATACGTTTTGAGACAGCTATTCGCGTCCGGCGTTCTTGTCACACGCCATGAATTGCCACCAAAACAGCCATAAATGGTTTTGACACGCCGTGGCGTGCGCGGCAGCATCGCACCGAACAACAGACTCACCGGAGAACCTGCATGCGACGCACTCTGGCCCTTACCGCCGCCTTCGGCCTTGCTGCAGTTGCTACCGCCCTGGCCACGGCGCCGATTTTGGCTCAGGGCGGCGGCTCCAGGACCCAGTCGGCGCAAGCGCCCGCGATGGAAGCTCCCGGCAAGCGCGACGCCAGCCTCGTTCGCGCCGGTACCTACCAGGCCGATCCCGATCACACTCTGGTCGAATGGCAGGTTGGTCACCTCGGTTTCTCGCCCTATTTCGGACTGTTCGGCGACATTACCGGCACATTGCAGATCGATCCCAAGGCGCCCGAAAAGGCCAGCGTCTCGGTGACGATACCTGTCGCGAAAGTGACGACGGCCAGTGCCGGCCTTACGGCGCATCTCCTGGCCAAGCCTAAGGAAGCCGGTGGAAAGGCAGACTTTTTCGGGCCCACGCCTGCTGACGCAACGTTCGTGTCCACTGCCGTGAAGCGCAAGGGCGCGGATGAAGCGGACGTGATGGGCAACCTCACGCTGAACGGCATAACTCGCCCGGTCACACTGGCAGCGCGCTTCTATGGCGCAGGTTCGATGCCGCCGCAGATGGGCGGCGGCGATAATGTCGGGTTCGAGGCCACGACCAAAATCAAGCGCAGCGATTTCGGCCTGGGATTCGGCGTGCCGATGGTATCGGACGAAGTGCAACTGAAGATCGCGGCTGCCTTCACGCACAAATAGCCCGAACTTTACGGCAAGATGCCGAACTGATCGCCGAATGTCCCGCCAGAGGCAAATATCCGGGTGGGCGACAGGGCAATTATTACAGAATAATGACGCTTACGGAAATTAAATCTCTGACAAGATTAGTTTTTGTTAGCCATTAGGGCGTAGCCGCACCAGACGAACGGCAGCGGATCGGGGCAGATCCGCGCAAAATTCGGGTGCATGATGTCTAATACGAATTCGGGATTCGCGCGTTTCTTCGCATCGCTGGAAACGAGGCTGGTTGGCGCACTTTGCCTGATCGCGGCGCTGAGCGTGCTCTTGCAGGTCGTCACGCAGCGGGAAGCCTTTGCGCTTCGCAAGGAAAGCGACGGTCTTATCGCGGTATCCGCACTCGCCGAAAACGCGGACCAGTTCGCCGAGGCGGTCGGCAAGCTGCGCATGGCGACCAATCGCGGGCTGGTAGCCAGCAATGCCACCAGCACCAGCGACGAGCTTACCGATTCCGCCATCGCCATCGGCGACCAGCTCGCCAAGCTGCGCAGCAGCGGTGCAGCGCTGTCCGACCTCCCGGAGGCATCGAACCCCTTCGCCGACCTTGATCGGCACGTCTCCGCGATCCTTGAGGTCCAGGCTGGCGGAGCCGGCGGAAAGCATCTGATCGCCCGGATCGAAAGCCGCAACAATGCCATGGGCCGCTTGGCCGATGCGCTCGTGCTGCGCATTCATGCCAATCGGGAGGCGGCGCAGAAGCGGTTGATCGCCTCGATCGAACGCTGGCAGATGCTCGTATTCGGCACCGGGCTGGTAACCATTCTTGTGGTTTTGCTCGTGCTCTTCGGCATCCTGCGCAACATTTTGCCCGCGATCCGCCGCATGCACGGCTATCTTCAAGGCCTCGCGGATGGCGACCTCGATCTGGAGATCGGCGCGTTCAAGCTGAAGGAACTCAAGGCTCTGTCCGGCCCGCTGGAAACCTTCCGCAAGAATGCCAAGGCCGTGAAGAACCTGGCGTTCAGCGACGCGGCGACCGGCCTGCCTAACCGCCGCGCGTTTCAGGAAGACGTCGGCCGGCTGCTCGCAGCCGGAGAAGACCGCCGCTTCGCCTGCATGCTGATCGATATCGATCGCTTCAAGCATATCAACGACGATTACGGTCACGCTGCCGGAGACGAGCTGGTGCGCCTGATCGGGCTGCGCATGAAGGCGATCCTCGGCCCGGACGGCATCATCGCGCGGGTGGGCGGGGACGAATTCGCCCTCTGCCTGCCGCTGCAACCCGAGCGTGACGGGCTGGACCTCGCCAACCGACTGGTCGATGCCGCGCGGGAGCCGTTCAGTCTGGGCGAATACGCGGTGGCCATCACCGTTTCGCTCGGCGTGGTCGATATTGCGAGCGCGCCGGAAGTCGAGATCGACGAAACGCTGCGCAATGCCGATATGGCGCTTTACGCCTCCAAGAAAAACGGCCGCAACTGCGCGACCGCGTTTTCGCCCTCGATGGCCGAAGAGCGGGCGATCGATCGGGCCCTGGAGAAGGACCTGGAGTCCGCGTTCGAGAAACAGCAGCTTCGCATGGTGTACCAGCCGATCCACTCGGTTCATGGCAATACCCGCGAAGTCGAGGCGCTGGTCCGCTGGCGCCATCCGGAACTGGGCGACGTGCCCCCGTCCACGTTCATCCCCGCCGCGGAGCGCAGCGGCTTGATGGTGCGGCTGGGCGAATGGATCATCCAGCGCGCGCTGAACGACTTTGCGCGGTGGCCCGACATGGACATGAGCATCAACCTATCGCCCCTGCAATTGCAGCACGACGGGTTCAGCGCCTTCCTGGTCGACTGCTGCGCGCGTTATGGCGTCGACCCGCGCCGCCTGTTCCTGGAAGTGACGGAATCGCTGTCGATAGAGCGCAATACCCGTGCCTTGCTGACGCTCAACATGCTGCGCAACCTGGGCTTCCGCATCGCGCTCGACGATTTCGGCACGGGCTATTCGTCGCTCTCGATGGTCAAGAGCTTCAAGTTCGACCGCATGAAGCTGGACCGCAGCCTGGTGATGGACCTGGGGCAGGACCCGGCCTCGGTCGCGGTTCTGGAGGCTGCCGTCACCATGGCGCGCCATGTCGGGGCCGAAGTCGTCGCGGAAGGGATCAGCGATGCCCATCTGATCGGCGCGACCAAGAGCGCGGGCTGCACACATCTGCAGGGCTACTTCTACAGCCGCCCGATCGAGGCGGACGATGTGTCCGGCTACTTCGAAAGCAGCGGCGAGCGCACGGCCGAATTGGCCTGAGGCAAAGCGAGACGTTCCCGGCGGCGCCGCTCGCGCGGCGGCGCTCGCTGTCGCTGACCGGGAGCGCCTGCGAAGACGCGTAGACGCGCGAGACGGAAGCTCCGCGCGCCTGATAGAAGGCGCGGCGGCGGCTTCTTGCCTGCGAATGCAGAGACCGAAGTTCCGGACCGGTCCGGCTCGCCTGGGCGGCAAGACCGGGGGAGCCAACATGCACGGCCTGCCCCTGGCGCCGAGCGCTGCAGCGTCACGCCCGTAAGCCGCACCGGCTGCGTGGCTTCCTCTCCGCTGGTGGCGTGGACGTCCGAACCCGCCAATGGCTGCGTTCCGGGGCAAATATTGTGCCATTCACGAGCGCGGCGCAGTGGTAATGCCTTAATATATCTCCCTAAAGTCCGGGATGGCACTTTGCGTACGCAAAATCTGTGCGGAAATGGACGCATCTACAGGCGAACAATATTAATTAATCTGTGAGAACGCATTCCCGGAACGCCATGCTATATATTCGAGGGTGAAAATCTTAGAGAGTCTTAGGGAGCCGGAAGGGCAGTCGGAAGCCCTGCTTCGGGAGCAATACCTGAGCCTGCGTCAGCAGATCCCGCTCATGTACTTGCTCATGACGATCAATGCCGCTTTTCTGGCGGCGGTCGCCAGTCGCGACGTTGCACCCATGCTCAGCATCGGCGTGCCGGCCGCGCTCATCCTCGTAACATCCCTGCGCGCCTTGGTCTGGGTCACGCGGCGGCGCAGCGATCCCTCGATTGAAACCATCCGTCGCCGGCTTCGCGGAACGAAGCTGGCCGCCGTGGTGCTGAGCATGCTGTTCGGCGCCTGGGGCCTGTTGCTCTTTGCCCAGGCCGATCCCTTGCGCGGCAGTTCCATCGCGCTCTACGTCTTCGTCGGCGCGATCGGGTGTTGTTACTGCCTGCAGGCGCTGCCCTCGGCGGCCAGGCTGGTCATGCTGTTCGGGGCGGCGCCGGTTACGCTGCGCCTGCTGCTTTCCGGGGACTGGTACTTGGTCGGCACCGGCCTCACCTTCCTGTTGGCTGCCGCGGTGATCCTGCGCACCCTGGCCACGAACCGCTCCGCCTTTTCCGAAGTGCTGCGCTCGCGGTCCGAGATGAGCGACTTGTTGCATGCGCTTGAACAGAGCCAGGAGCACTATCGCTATTCGGTGAATCTCAATCCGCAGATACCATGGACCAGCGATCCCGACGGCTCGATCTGCGACATCGGCATGCGCTGGACGGTGCTGACCGGGATGTCGATCGAGGACGGCATGGGCTCTGGCTGGATCCGCGCCGTTCACCCGGATGACTTGGAGCGCGTTCTCGACCAGTGGCGTGCGGTGCTCGAGTCCGAGGATCATCCCATGGCGGATCTGCGCTATCGCCTGCGACGGGCCGATGGCCACTATTGCTGGGTTCGCGCGCGTTCCTATCCTCGCCACGATGCCGCCGGCCGGGTCGTGAAGTGGTACGGCAACCTGGAGGATATCGACGACCAGGTCGCCGCGGAAACCGCGCTGAGGGACAGTGAGGAACGCTACCGGCTGGCCTCACGCGCAACCAACGACCTCATCTGGGACTGGTGCCACGGCACCGATCATATCGACTGGGCCGATAGTGCCGACAGCATATACGGCCATGTCGAGGCGGCGGAAGGGACCACGGTAGGCTGGTGGCGCCGCCATATTCACCCCGAAGACGTGGCGAGCGTGGATGCCATGACGGCGCAAGTCTACGGCGGCGAATGCGATAGCTGGAGCCACGAATTCCGCTTCCGCTCGGGTGACGGCTCCTACGTGCACTTGCTCTCGCGCGGTTACGTGCTGCGCGGCGAGGACGGGCGGCCGCGCCGTTCCATCGGGGCCTTGCAGGACGTGACCCAGTCCCGCCGCGCCGAAGGGGAACTGCGGCGTGCTGCCTATCACGACGTCCTGACCGATCTGCCCAATCGTGCCTATTTCGCGGTGCAGTTGGAAAAGACGCTGGACCGGGCGCGCGAACATGAAACGCGGGTTGGCGTGGTCGTTTTCGACGTCGACAATTTCAAGGCGATCAACGACAGCCTCGGCCACGGTGCAGGCGATGCCGTCCTGCGGGCCGTGGCCCAACGGCTGTCGGACGGATTGACCGAAGGCGCCTTCGCGGCTCGCCTCGGCGGGGACGAGTTCGCAATCATCCTGCCCGACCTCGACGATGGCACGCCGGTCCTGATCAAGGACCTGCTGGAAGCGGTCGCGCGGCCCATGACGGTGGACGAGAGCGTCGTGGAAGTGGGCGTCAGCGCAGGCGCGGCCATATGGCCGAACGACGGCGCCAATGCCGAGGCGATCCTCAAGAGCGCGGACCTGGCGCTCTACACCGCCAAGGCCCGGAGCGGAGGCGATGTGGAGAGCTTCCATCCCGAGCTGCGCCATGCCGTGGAGACGCGCAATTCCATGCTGCGCGAGGCGCGCGATGCGCTGGGCGATGAGCGCATCATACCCTTCTACCAGCCCAAGGTCTGCCTGGGCACCGGCGCCATCGTCGGCTTCGAGGCGCTGCTGCGCTGGCATCACCGTGAGCGCGGCTTGCAGCCTCCGGGGACCATCCTGGCCGCTTTCGAGGACAGCGCCCTTTCCACGCAGCTCACCGACCGCATGCTGGACCGGGTGCTGCGCGACATGGCGGACTGGCAGGAGCGAGGCTACGAAACCGGCCGCATCGCCATCAACGGATCGCCGGTGGATTTCCGGCGCGACGACTTTGCCGAACGCATCCTGTCCCGCTTCCACGCCCACGGCCTTCCGCCCACGCTGCTGGAACTGGAAGTGACTGAAAGCGTCTTCCTGGGCCGGATCGCCGATACCGTGGAGCGGGCGCTGCGGACGCTGGCGCAGGAGGGCGTGACGATCGCGCTCGACGATTTCGGCACCGGCTATGCCTCGCTCACGCATCTCCAGCAGTTTCCGGTGGACGTGCTCAAGATCGACCGTTCCTTCGTTTCGCGTCTCGACAGCGCCAACAGCGCGGATTTCGCCATCGTTCATGGCATCATCGATATCGCGCAGCGCATGGACATTCGCACGGTGGCGGAAGGCGTGGAGAACGAGGCCCAGTTGGACCGTCTCTGCGAACTGGGCTGCGACATCGCACAAGGATTCCTCTTCGGCCGGGCGCTCGACAGCAGCCGGGTCGGTCCCTTCGTGCAGGGCTGGCCGCAGGCGCGCACGGCCTATTGCTTCCATCCGTCCGAAGCCTCCCGCGCGCGCGTTTCCGGCCAGAGATAGATTCGAAGCTGGACCACGCTTCGCTGCGAATGGCGAAAGCAAAGGATTGCAGGGAAAGCCGCCGGTTCTTCAGTTGAGAACGGCATGCAACAAGCCGTCTATTTGCCGGACCTGCGGCAGTTCGGCGCGCCTCACTCACGAGTCGTCGAATGAGAGGATTGTGCACATTTGCACTCTTCGTCTAGGGGCGCGCTGCGGCTCGGTTGCGCCCCAATGCAGCCCGCCGCCCTCGAGGAAAGGACCGTCACGGCCCCCCGGGCGGTCCTTTTTTCGGCCCCCGTCTTTTCCCGGTTCCAGAGTGTTTCCCTATCGGGTGGAATCGCCCGATGACGCGGCAATCCAAAACCTTAGAGCGGTCGGACTGACGCAGCAGGATCGGATCCCGCTCCAGCGCCGATTTTCACGGCATGCCCTTTACGGGGCGGCGCCTTACCGCCTAGCGTGGGTGAGTGACGGATTTGGAGCGCATCGGTTTGCCCCAGGCGCGGCGCATCGCGCTCGCCGCACAGGGTTTTGCAGCAAGGCATCCGGCGCAGCCCGGCCCGGCCCGGTTGCGGCGCGTGCTGGATAGCCTCCACTTGTTTCAGATCGACAGCGTGAACGTGCTTTCCCGCGCGCACTATCTTCCGGCTTTCTCGCGGATCGGCGCTTATGACCGGGCGGACCTCGATCGCCTGGCCTGGGGTATCGGCGCGGGAGCGAAGGCCGGCGCGGGACGTGTGCGCGGCCGAAAGCTGTTCGAATACTGGGCGCATGAGGCCTCGCTGCTGCCCTTCGAAACCCATCCGCTCCTGCGCTGGCGCATGGCACAGGCCGATCGCGGCGAGGCAGGCTGGACCCGGATGCGCGACTATGCACGGGAACGCCGGCCCGAGGCCATGGCCCTGCTCGACCGCATCCGCCTGGACGGACCGCTCGCCACTTCGGACTTCGAAGCGCACCGGGGGCAGTCGGGCTGGTGGGAGTGGAGCGACACCAAGCGCGCGCTCGAATGGCTGTTCTGGGCGGGCCATATCACCACCGCCACGCGCCGCGGCAATTTCGAGCGGGTCTATGACCTGACCGAGCGCGTCATACCCGGCGAGGTGCTTTCGCTTCCCACGCCCGCCGATGCCGATGCGTACCGCGCGCTCATCGAGAAGGCGGCGGCGGCGCACGGCATTGCGACCGGTGCCGAATTGCGAGACTACTTCCGCCTGTCGCCGGAACAGGCGGCGCCCGCCATCCGCGCCTTGGCGGAGGACGGCATTCTGGTCCCCGTCGACATTCCGGGGTGGCGCCATGCCTGGCTGCACCGCGACGCTCGCCGTCCTCGCCGGATCGAGGCCCGCGCCCTGCTGGCGCCCTTCGATCCGCTGATATGGGCGCGCGACCGCACGGAGCGGCTTTTCGGTTTCCACTACCGGATCGAGATCTACGTTCCGGCCGAGAAGCGTCGGCATGGCTATTATGTCCTGCCGTTCCTACTGGGCGACAGCCTGGTCGCGCGTGTCGATCTCAAGGCCGACCGGCAGGCCGGCCGGCTGATCGTGCAGTCCACCCATTTCGAGCCCGACGCTCCCGGCCATGCAGGGGAGGCGCTGGCGGAGGAACTGGAGCGCATGGCGGGTTGGCTCGGCCTGGCGTCTGTCCAGCGCCCGTGATGCCAGAAGCCGCGGTACCCCCGGCAGGAGGCCACGCATTAGGCAGACAGGGGGTGGAAATGGGAATAGGCTGGCCGCCGGCGCCGGGCGATTCCATCCGGCTGGGCGAGGAACGATCTTGAGCAATCCCCTCCTGCGGAAGCTGGAAAGCTTCGTGAAACTTCACGACGGCGACGTGGACCTGCTCAATCGCCTCGTGGCCCGGACGCGGGAGCATCGCACGGGTACCGATCTCATCCGCGAGGGCGACCGGCCGGACGACGTGTTCCTGCTCGTGGAAGGCTGGGCCTATCGCTACAAGATCCTGCCTGACGGCAGCCGCCAGATCATCGCCTACCTCATCCCCGGCGACCTCTGCGACATCCACATCTTCATCCTCAAGGAAATGGACCATGCCATCGGCCTGCTCAGCGATGCGCGAGTGGCCTCCATTTCGCGGGCCGAGATGCAGCAGATCCTGGACGAGCACCCCGCCATCGCGCAGGCGCTGTTCTGGTCGACCCTAGTGGACGAGGCGGTGCTGCGCGAATGGCTGGTGAACATGGGGCAGCGCGATGCCTATAGCCGCATCGCCCATTTGTTCTGCGAGATGTGGCTGAGGATGCAGCAGGTAGACCTGGCTTCCGGCAACGAGTTCTTCCTGCCGCTGACCCAGGAGCAGTTGGGCGATACGATCGGGCTGACCAAGGTTCACGTCAACCGGGTGATCCAGCGCATGCGCGGCGAAGGGCTGATCTCCCTGACCGATCGCACGCTGACCATCCATGATGCGCAAAGGCTCAGGGAAATCGCCGAGTTCGATCCCAACTATCTCCACATCTACCGGCGGAGCTGATCGGCCGGGCACGAAACGCGTCGTCGCGTCGTTCTTTCCATGAGGCGGAAGGTCGACGGCAATGCGCTACTTTTTCAGAGTGACGAACGGTGTCCGCGAACTGGACCTGGCCGGGACGGAGCTTCTCGACGAGGACGTGGCGCGCCGGGAGGCCGTGCGTTTCGCCGGGGAACTGCTGAAGGACGATCCGGCCCTGCTGGATCATGGCCAGTTGCTGGTCTCCGTTCATAACGAGGACCGTTCGGTGGAATTTGTCATCACCGTTCGCCTGGAGGTGAAGGCGATCTGATGCTTCCCGGCGCCGGCAGTGCGGGCGTCGTTTATATCATGGATTATAGACGACCGGCGCGCAGTCGCTACCCCGGTGGGGGGAGTTGGGGGGCGATCATGCCGAGTGGGACTGTGGTCTTTTTCAGCGCGGCCAAGGGGTATGGCTTCATTTCCCCCGATGCAGGCGGGCAGGATTGCTTCGTCCACCTTACCGCCGTCCAGGCCGCGCAATTGCCTGAACTGACCAAGGGTCAGCGGCTGCGGTTCGAAGTTCAGGTGGCGCGCAACGGCAAGCAGTCTGCCGTCAACCTGGCCCCGATCACGGAGTGACGGCCTCGCGGCGGCGTCGGAGGTTCCGGGTGAATTCGCGCAGGATTTCGGCGCTCCCGGTCGGTTTCTCGCAGCGGGGAATGTCGATGAAGCGGTCCGGGATCTCGCGCGCGTCGCATCCGGTCGAAAACAGGAAAGGCACGGCATCGTGCTGCAGCGTGTCGGCAAGGGGAAACACGGATTCGCCGCGCAAGTTGATGTCCAGGATCGCACCGTCGATGCGGCCGGCGGCCCGCCGCAACTGCTCGCCCTCGGCCAGGGATGAGGCCGGTCCGATCACCGCGACGCCTTCGTCCTCCAGGGCGGAGGCCAGTTCGACGGCGATGAGATATTCATCTTCCACGACAAGGACATGGATGTCGGCAAGTTCGGCGGACATGGGCTCTCCAATCGGTCACTTCGAAGCGCGCCGGTGATTTCGCCGATAGCTTCGAATGCACGGCATGCATTGGCGACCGATGGACGCTACTCCTGAAAATCCCCCCATGCTTTGATCTAGGTTATTGACCTGCAAAGTCCTCCTGGCGCGTTCAGGGGATCGCGCCCGGCGGGAGCCGATAAGATTCTGCAGAGTGGCGGGCGCGTCGCTCGGGATTAACGCATGTGAATGTGGCGCCGTTGGGGACCGCGCAAGGAAGGGCATAACCTTCTCTCGGGGACCGGAAATTCATTGACGTTGCACCTTTCCGCTTTTGTCAGGCTCGCCAGTGCTGACCGCGAAATCCTGACCCAAGCGCTGCAACGGCGTGTCCGCATCCTCGAACCCCGCCAGGATATCATCCGCGAAGGCGAGCGGCCGCGTTTCGTCAATGTCATTCTCGAAGGCTGGGCGCAGCGCTACAAGCAGCTTGCGGACGGGCGCCGGCAGATACTTTCGTTCTTCATCGCCGGCGACTTGTGCGATGCCAATGTCTTCATCCTCAAGCAGATGGACCATTCGCTTTCGACGGTGACGCGGGTGAAGCTGGCGGAAATCTCGCAGAACGAGTTTCAGGAAATCATGGAGCGATCGCCTCGCATCGCCCAGGCACTGTGGTGGAACGAGCTGGTCACCGTGGCGATCCAGCGCGAGTGGACCACCAATATCGGGCAGCGCACGGCCTACGAGCGCATAGCGCATCTGTTCTGCGAGATGTTCGTACGCCTGCGCACCACGGGCCGCACCGATGACGACGAATGCGAATTCCCGCTGACCCAGTCAGAGATCGCCGAAGCCACGGGCCTTACCCAGGTCCACGTCAATCGCACGATCCAGGAGATGCGCCGGGACCAGCTGATAGAGCTGCGGAACAAGCGGCTGAAAGTCTTCGATCTCGATCGGCTGATGTCAGTGGCGCTGTTCAACCCGAACTACCTGCACCTCGATCATGAGGGCATTACCTGAGGGGCATAGGGCCTGAAACCGGCGCGGCGGAACTGTCGGCGGGCGGGTGTCAGTCCTTCAGGTCGCGCCGGTAGAACCGGGTGTCCACGGTCATGCGCGGGAAGGCGGTTGGCAAGGTTTCGGGCGGGCAGGGCGAAAACCCGTGCTTTTCGTAGAAGCGGTGAGCGGCCACGAACTTGTCGGTCGTGCCCAGATAGACGCGCCGGATGCCGCGCGCGCCAGCAAGCTCCAGCAGCGCTTCCAGCAGCCGCGCGGCCAGGCCGGTGCCGGAAGCGGCGCCGCGATGGGCGGCGGCCACGAACATCTTGCGAAGCGCGCCCTCATCGCTGCCGATGTCCTTCATCCCGATCGTGCCGACGATGCGGTCCCGGTCCTCGGCGACCAGAAACGCGCCCTTGCCGCTCTGGTAGAAGGCGGGGATCGCGTCGAGGTCAGGCTGGTCCTCGGCCGTGATGGCAATGCCGAATTCCTCGCGCTGGATCGGCAGGATCACGCCGATCACCCCTTGCCGGTCGGCGGGAACGAAGGGGCGGATCAGGATGCCGTCCGGCGCGATCAACGGTCGATCCGGGGCACGGCGTCCGATTGGCGGCGGCGCAATTCGAAGGGAAGGTGGAGATGCTGAGGCAGCGCGTCCAACTCGTCCTGCCCCTCGGGCCAGAGCCGGGCGCAGAGCATTTCCATCGCCTTCTGGCTCATTTCCTTGATTGGCTGGCGGATCGTGGTCAGCCGCGGCCAGATCGCGTCGGCCAGGGGCGTATCGTCGAAGCCGCAGATCGAGAGTTCGCCCGGCACGCTGATCTTGTGCTGGTGCGCGATGGTGACGGCGGCGGCGGCCATGTCGTCGTTGCAGGCGAAGATCGCGGTGGGCGGCTCGGCGCGCGCCAGCAGCTGTTCGGCCGCGATCAGTCCGGAGCGGTAGGAAAAGTCTCCGGCGACGATCAGTTCCTCGTCCACCGGGATCTCATGGTCGCGCAGGGCATCCATGTAGCCGTGGCGGCGCCGGGTGCTGCTGCGGTGACGATTGGTGCCCTCCACGAAGGCGATCCGGCGGTGGCCCAGCTCGATGAGGTGGCGGGTCATCTCGTAAGCGGCACCCCGGTCGTCGGTGGAGACCGAGGCGATGGCTTCGGCCTCCTGGTCCGGCGCCACGGCGACCACCGCGATGCGGGCGGCGGCAAGCCCGGCGAGCAGCTCGTGCCGGTCGCAGAGCGGCGGGGGCAGGATCACCCCGGCAACATGCGCCTCGACGATCTGGGCCACCAGTTCCTCCATCGAGGCGCGCTCTGGGCACTGTTCGACGGTGAGATGGACGTTGCGGGCCGGTGCCTCGTTAAGCGCGCCGAGCAGCAGTTCGCCCAGATAGGCCGAAGTCGTGGCGCCGCCGTGCAGCAGCGCGATCCGCCGCACGGTGCGGCCCGCGAGCATTCGGGCCGAAGTGTTCGGCACATAGCCAAGCTCGGCCACGGCCCGGGCCACGGCCTCACGCGTTTCGGCGCTGACGCGCGGCTTCCCGTTCAGCGCGCGCGAGGCGGTCATGGCCGAAACCCCCGCGCGTTCCGCTACGTCGTGAAGGGTGGGAGGCTTGGGCCTGCTGGCGTCATGTCTGGACATTGGACTATGCCTTTAGCGCAAGTGTCCCGCAGGTAAACGAAGAAGGCGGGCGCTACGACGAAAGACGCATATCCGTTTGCGCCCCGTTGCCCGGATCAGCGCACTTCCAGCCCTAGCTGCGACAGCAGTTCCGCCGCCTGCACGCGGGAGATCACCGCGCCGCGAAACAGGCGGGCATCCCGCAGTTCGATGCCGCCCAGGTCTGCGCCGCGCAAGTCCGCCTGCTCGAACCGGCAGCCGTCGAGACTGGCGTTGCGCAGCGAACAGTCCTCCAGCACGGCCAGGCGGAAGTCGCATTTGCGCAAGTCCGCTTCGGAAAAGTCGATGCGCTGGAGGCGGGCCTTGCGGAACGACATGCCGGGCAGCTTGGCGAAAGACAGCAGGACTTCGGCGAAAGTCGCGCCCAGCAGGCCGGCATCGGTCAGGTCGGCCCCGGTCAGCTTGGTGCCTTCCAGCCGCGTGGAGGTCATTCGGGCGCGGCGAAACAGGCCGTTGCTGAAATCGCATCCGGTGATCACCGCATCGGCGAGATCGGCCTGCACGAAGGATGCCTCCGCGCCCCGGCAGTTCCGGAAACGCGCGCCGGTCAGGGTGGCGCTGTCGAAACGCACGCGCTTCATCGAGCAGCGCTCGAACGTGATGTCGGTCAGGTCGATGCCGGAGAAATCGCCGTCGTCGAGCGTGCATTCGGTCAGGGTCCGAGGGCCTTCGCTGCAGGGCTCCAGCAAAGTCTCGCGCGTGACGGTGGCCTGGTTCATGCGGGCCTTATGGCGCAGCGCGCGATATTGGCAAGCGCGCGGGGGACGCGAGGGAGGGCCTCGCCCCGCCTCGCCCCTTGCCTAGCCTGCCCGGCGCTGGCTGCGGTCGCGTTCGAGGGTGCGATGGTGATGGCGGACCTTGAGCATGTCGTGCCGGGTGAGAATGCCCACGACCTTGCGGGTGGCCGGATCGACGATCGGCACCCGGCCCGAACCCGATTCCACCATGAGATCGGCGATCCGTGCCAGCGGGTCCGTCGGCGCCCCGCTGGGCTGCGAGGCGTCGGACAGGGCTTCTCCCAGCGAGGCGGAGGAGGGGGCTCCGTCCACCCGCCAGCGCAGGATGTCCGAGCGCGAGAGCAGGCCGGAAAGCCGTCCCTGCCCGTCGACCACGGGATAGCTGCGATGCCGCGCGTCGCCGTCGAAGAAGGCCATGGCCCCGGCCACGGTCATCGCCTCGGGCAGGGTCTCGGGCGCGCGGGTCATGACCTGCTCGGCCTGGAGGAAGTCGAGCGGGTCCACGGTATATTCCTGAAGGATGTGCCGGCCGCGCCGGGCAATCTTCTCGGTCAGGATCGAGCGGCGCATCACCAGCACGCTGACGGCATAGGCGCCGGCCGAGGCGGCCAGGGTCAGCGGCAACATCGCGAAATCGCCGGTCAGTTCGGCGGCGAAGAGCGCCGCCATCAACGGCGCGCGCATTGCGCCGCTGAGGATGCCCGCCATGCCTGCCAGGGCCCAGAGAGCGCTGCCGCCGGGCAGATAGTGGCCGATCAGGAAGCCGGAAGCGCCGCCCAGCAGGAGCAGGGGGGCCAGCACGCCGCCCGAGGTTCCCGAGCCGAGCGCCACCAGCCAGACGGTCGCCTTGACCAGCAGCAGCGCCACGGCCACGCGGATGGCCAGCGATCCGTCCAGCAGGCCGCGAATGCTCTCGTATCCCGCGCCCAGGACATGGGCATCGATCAGGCCGCCCAGTCCTACGACGAGGCCGCCCAGCGCCGGCCACCACATCCAGTGCAGCGGCAGATGTTCGAACACATCCTCCACCTTGTAGAGTAGCGAGGACAGCAGCGCGGCCAGCGCTCCCGTCATGGCGCCCATGACGAGAGCGATGGCCAGAAGCAGGGAGTTCAGATTTACGGCATGGTGCACCGGGAACAGCGGTCCGGCGTCGATCAGCAGCGGCCGCCAGAGGAAGGACACCAGCACGGCCAGGACCACCGGCACGAAACTGCGCGGCTTCCATTCGAACAGCAGGACCTCGATCGCGAGCAGGATCGCGGCCATGGGCGTGCCGAAGATCGCGGTCATGCCGGCGGCCGCGCCGGCCACCAGCAGCGTCTTGCGCTCGGCCGCGCTGAGATGGAACGATTGCGCGAAAAGCGACCCGATCGCGCCGCCGGTCATGATGATCGGGCCTTCCGCACCGAACGGTCCGCCGCTGCCGATCGAGATGGCGGAGGACAGCGGCTTGAGCAGGGCGACTTTCAGCGAGAGGCGGCTTTCGCCGAACAGGATCGCTTCGATCGCCTCGGGAATGCCGTGGCCGCGGATCTTGTCCGAGCCGAACCGCGCCATGAGCCCCACGATCAGGCTGCCGACCACCGGGATCGCCACCAGCCAGAGGCCCAGCGCATTGTCCGTGATCGCGGCCGGCGCCGCAGAGAAGCGGCCGAACCAGAACAAATTGGTGGCTATGGCGATCGACTTGAGCAGCACCCAGGCCCCCAGTGCGCCGCCGCTTCCCACGACCAGGGCGGCCATGGCCAGCATGAGCATGCGGCGGTCTGCGCTGTGATCGGCGAGTGGACGATGGGGCGTCTGGAGAATCGATGAAGACATGGTGTGGCGCACATATATCGTAGTACGATATTTATCAAGATTGACAGGAGGCCACCATGGCGCGGACTTGAAGGATGCCTTCACCTCGCGATCCTGCCGCTTCCGAGCCCGCCAAACTGACCGATGCCGACTATGCGGCGCTGGCGGCCTTCCGCTTCTCTCTTCGCGAGTTCCAGGCCTTCAGCGAAACGCGCGCAGCGGAATGCGGCCTGACGCCGCAGCAGCACCAGGCCTTGCTGGTCATCCGCGCCGCGGCGCCGGGTAAGGCGACGGTGGGACATGTGGCGGAGCGCCTAATCCTGAAACCCCACAGTGCGACGGGGCTGGTCGACCGCCTGGTCACGCTCGATCTCGTCGTGCGGCGACCTTCGCCCAGTGACAAGCGGCAGGCCCTGCTGGAACTGACACCGCTGGCGCATGGCAAGCTGGAGACCCTCAGCGCGACCCATCGCGAGGAAATCCGCCGCCTGCGGCCACTGCTGGTGGACTTGCTGGAGAAGCTGGAGGGCTAAAGCCCCCTCGGCACCGATCTGTTCAGCACGGTGCCGTGCCGGCGGGGCTGTCGCTTGCCGACGTATGGGTAGGGCACGTCTCGCCGTCGAGTTCGGTGGCCTCGCGAACCACTGTCAGCCGTTCGCCGTCATCGCGCATTTCGTAGAGCTTGCCCCGCGCATTGTGGAACGGGCGGTGGACGATCATCATCGATCGCCCGTCGAAGGCCCGGAACAGCATGCCGTGGCCGCTGTCTCGCTCGACCAGCGTGCCGAGCTGTTCCCATGGCCCTTCGATCAGGCCGGTCCGCGAACGGGCAAGCCCTTCCACATAGCCCTTTTCACCGTAGCTGGACCAGAGCATGAGCAGCCGCCCTGTCCGCGTGCGGTAAAGCTGCGGACCATCGGTGACGAACACGGTATCGCCCGCAGGCTGCTTCTGTCCCCGCACCCAAGGGCCCTCGCTGGCATGGAAGAGCCTCTGAGCCGGGCCAGCCGGGGCCAGATCGTCGGAGAGCGGCATGGCTTCCATCGTGCCGTCGCCCATCTGCAGCCATTCGTGTGCATAGACCAGCCAGGGCCGGCCCTTCGCATCGACATGCAGCGTTCCGTCGAGGGTCATCTCGGAAGCCGGAACAATGGGTTCTCCCTTGCGGACAAGGCGATAGGGACCCTCTGGACGGTCGGCCACGGCCAGCACCGTTCCGCGGCGATAAGTCGGGCGCGGTGCCTTCGGCTTGGCGGCCCCGGGCAGGGGGAGCGCTTCGTTGTGAAGCGTGGTGAACAGGTACCACCGCCCTTTCCAGCGGTGAACTTCGGGTGCCCAGGCACCGCCATCCGCCCAGATATCTTTCGGAACGGAGAAGACGATGCGCGGCCGGGTCCAGTGCTTCAGGTCGCGGCTGGTGTAGACCATGATGCCGAGCCGCCTGTCGCCTGTCATCGCGGCGTCGTTGCTGGTGAAGAGGTAGTACGTCCTGCTTTTCGCGTCCGCGACGATCCAGGGATCGTGCAGCGGCATGTCCGGCAGGCGCAGCGGTGCCTGGGCCGGGGATTGCGGCGCGGCCGCGCGGGATTTGGCGGACGTGTTCGAGACCACCCCGACAGCCGAGATCAGCGCCAGTGCCAGACCCGCAAGGAACAGGGGGAAGCGTATCCTGCGATGAATCTGCGGCAAAACCTTCTCCCGTCCCGGTCGAGCGTGCTTTCACGCCGAACGAAGACTAGCTTTGCGGCACGGAAAATGAAATGCAATTCCTCTAAATGGGATTTTCTTTGTATCGGCACTTCGCCGGACAGGCTCTGCGCAGGCGTGGTCACGCGAATGTCATCGAGCCGCTTTAGTCGTTCGCGCGTGAACCCTGGCATTTCCTCGCGCGTGTGGCGCAAGTCCGGCATCGCCGGTCCGGGCCGAGGCCTGGGTCTGGCCGGGCTGGCCGTGTTTTCGCTGCCCGTGCTGCTGTTCCAGGCCGTCGAACTGGCCTGGCGTGCCTATCTGCCGGCTTTCCTGACGCAATCGGTGGGCGTGACTCTGGCCGCCGCGGGCGCCCTGATGTTGGGGGTCCGCATCATGGACGCCTTTGCCGACGTCGTACTCGGCTGGCTCAGCGACCATGTGAAGACGCGATTCGGGCGGCGGGCGCCATGGATGGCGGCCGGCGCGCTGTTCGTTCCCATCGGCGCGATCCTGCTGTTTTTCGCACCATCGGGCGCCGGGATCGTCCGCGTGATCGGCGCGAGCCTAGTGCTCCACATGGGCTATTCATTCATCGTCACCCCGCATGGCGGCTGGGGCCTCGAACTGTCGGACGACGAGGCTGAGCGCACCCGCATCATGGGGGCGAAAGTCTGGTTCGGCGTGCTGGGATCGATCGGCATGCTGGCACTCATCGGCCTGCTGGAGCGGCAATTCGGCTTCGGCATCCGTTCGCTGGCGGCCACCCTGGGGCTTGTCATCGCCGCCGCCGCGCCGATCACGGTGCTGACCGTCCTGGCGGTTTTCCGGGAGCCGGCGGCCGTGCCGGGGGCAGCCGACGCCGTCATGTCCCGCGCGTCGCTGCAGCGCCTGCTTGCCGGAATGACGCGCGACCCGGCCTTGCGGCGGATTCTCCTCCTCTACCTGCTATGCGGCATTGCCGACGCCTCCACCGCCAGTACGTTCCTGTTCCTGGCCGAACCCGTGCTGGGGCTGAAGGGGCAGGGCGCCATGCTCATGCTGATCCAGCCGGTCATGGCGCTGTTCACCCTGCCGTTCTGGGCGACGATGGCCGACCGGTTCGGACGGCGCCGCGTGCTGACGATCGGCTTCGCCTGGCAGGCCCTGACGATGCCGTTGGCGCTGCTGGTGCCGGCCGGAAGCACGACCCTCTTCGGACTGTTCCTGGTACTGCGCGGGCTGGCCTGGGGCATCGACTACATGTTGCTGCGCGCCATGGTGGCCGATGTCGCCGAGAAGGGCGCGGGTAGCGGCGCGCGCATGTCGGGAAGCTACTATGCCCTGTCCAGCGTCACGCTGAAGTTGGCGCTCGGCCTTGGCGCGGGGCTCGGCCTCTGGTTGATCGGCGCTTCGGGTTTCCACGCCGGAGGCCCGGCTGGAGCAGCGGCCAGCCTCGCGATTCGCATGGCCTACGTCCTGCCCTCGGTTCTTTCGGGCCTGTGCGGATTGCTGGTCCTGAACCGTCCAAGTGGGCGTCCATCCCCGCCGACCGGGCTGGGAACCTCGGCCTTGTCCTGAGGTTCGCTCCGGAACGCAACCATGGTTGCGTGATTTGCAATTGTGGCCGCGCCGTCCCGAGGCCAAAGAGAGCGGGCCTTTCAGGCATCCTCTCCCAAAGACTTTCCAAGCCGGCCCTTGTGGCCGGCTTTCTTTTTGCCTCCTGCGCAGCGCCCGTTCGCAAAGCATCCCGTCGGGGATGGCCGGGACCCACCGTTGCGGCGAAAGCATCTTGATCGGCGCAAATTCTGCAACGCCTGAAAGCCCGGCATAGGCCCGGTTCTTCGAGAGTCGTTCACCTTCCAGTTCCTTGACCGGCGGCAAGTCGCCCAAGCTTTGATCCGTTCCGGAATGGAAACGGCTGTTCGTGCAAGCGCCGGGAAATTAACGAGAAGGCGATCGAGTTCGTATCGCCTTCCTTACTCCGCACGACCCTACTCCACATCTGATTACCCGGTTCGACCGGCGGCCTCCGTACGTCTTTCAAAGACGGCCGACAGGCCGCTGCGCGGACTGCCAACTTGCCGAGTTTTCGAAATCCGAGGGGCAATCTCCAGTCGCGAGGCAGACTTTCAACCGTGACGTGAAGCGCCCTGAAGAAGGATGCCATCCATACCGTTGGGAGACCTCTGATGGACAAGCGTGTCGACATCACCAATCGCGCGACCAAGGCCGTGAAGACAACCGTCGCGCATGACGGGATAACGCAAGTTCAGGTGGATGCGGGGTCTCAGGTGCGTGTCGGTGCGGCGCCGTCTTCCGTGTCGTCGATGCTGCGTGAAGGCGACGATCTGGTCATCCATTTCGCAGACGGTTCGACGATCCGGCTTGATGGCTATTTCGGATGCCCGGCCGAAGCGCTGGACCAGCTGACTTTCGTGGACCCTGCCGGCACCGGCCAGTGGCTGGTCGGCCTGAGTGAAAGCGCCTGCTTCGTGCCGGGCGACACATCGACGGAAGCGCTTGCTTTCCAGACGACCCCGCTGGATGCGGCTGCCGGCGCAGGGGCTGCGGCAGGGGGCGGCGGGCTGGGTCTCGGCAATGCCGCGCTGATCGGCCTTGGCGTGCTGGGTGTCGGTGGCGCCGTCGCAGCCGCGACGGGCGGGCATCATCACCACAGTGCCTCGCCTGCGGACACCACGGCGCCGGCTGCGCCGACAGTGGCGCCCAGCAATGGCAAGGCCCTCTCCGGCACGGCCGAGCCGGGTGCGACCGTCCGCATCGATCTCAATGGGGACGGCACGACCGATGCCACCGTAACCGCCGGGACGGACGGCAAGTGGAGCTATGTGCCGGGAACGCCGCTCGCAAATGGCGCGGCG
Source organism: Novosphingobium sp. PhB55 (assembly GCF_004368805.1). Taxonomy (NCBI): domain Bacteria; kingdom Pseudomonadati; phylum Pseudomonadota; class Alphaproteobacteria; order Sphingomonadales; family Sphingomonadaceae; genus Novosphingobium; species Novosphingobium sp. PhB55. Next base: position 332,906 of record NZ_SODQ01000002.1, read on the forward strand.
GTCAGCGTAACGGCGGTAGACGCGGCCGGGAATGCCTCGACTGCGACCCGGATCGTGGTCGACGCCGCCGCCCCGGCCAGACCCTCCATCGATCCCAGCGACGGCACGGTGCTGACCGGCAGCGCCGAAGCCGGATCGACCCTTTCGATAGACCTCAATGGCGATGGCAAGGCCGATGCCACGGTGACCACCGATGCCCAGGGACGCTGGCGCTACACGCCGGCCTCACCGCTTGCCGATGGCACTACCGTCACGGTTGTCGCGACGGACGCGGTGGGCAATGCCAGCCCCGCCGCAACGCTGACCATCGATCTCTCTGCGCCGCCGGTGCCGGCCATCGGCGCGCTCGACGACGATGTCGGGACCGTCTCGGGCGCCGTCGCCGCGGGCGGGGTGACCGATGACACCCGGCCGACGATCCACGGCACTGCGGAGGCGGGCGCGACGGTGTCGGTCTACGACCAGGGGGTTCTGCTGGGCACCACGAAGGCGGATACCGCCGGAAACTGGAGCTTCACGTCCGCAGCGGCCCTTTCCGATGGCGCTCATGCCATCACCGTCACGGCAAGCGACGCGGCAGGCAATGTCAGCGGCGCATCGGCAGCCTTCGGCTTTACCGTGGACACCCTCGCGCCGGCCACGCCCCTGGTCGGTGCCACGGACGGCGTGACCCTTTCGGGAACGGCGGAACCTGGCGCGACCGTGGAAATCGATCTCGACGGCGATGGCCAGCCGGACGTCACCACGGCGGCCGATGCGCAAGGCGCCTGGAGCATCACACTGGATCCGGCGCTGGCGGATGGCACCGTAGTGACCGTCGTGGCGGTGGATGCCGCCGGAAATGCCTCACCCGCCGAGGCCGCGACGGTGGACCGGAGCGTCGACAGCACGCCCCCCGCCGCGCCCGGGAATGACGCCCCAAGCGACGATGTCGGCGCGATTCAAGGCGCCTTTGTCAGCGGCGGCGTGACGGACGATCCCACGCCGACCTTCTCCGGCTCCGGCGTCGAGCCGGGCGCAACGATCACTGTCTATGACAATGGCGCAGCGATCGGCACGGCCGTGGCCAATGGCAGCGGAGACTGGAGCTTCACGCCCTTGCTCGCCCTGGGGGAGGGCGCGCACAGCTTCGCCTTCACGGCGACCGATGCCAGCGGCAACGAAAGTGCACCATCGGCGGCTTTCGCATTCACGGTGGATACGATCCCGCCGGCGATTCCCACGGCTGCGCCCAGCAATGGCGCCGGGCTGCTGGGTACGGCCGATCCGGGGACCGCAGTCAGCATCGATATCGGCGGCGATGGCACGGTGGACGCGGTGGTGCAGGCCGATATCGACGGGAACTGGGCCTATGTGCCGGACACTCTCATCCCCGACGGCACGCCCGTCAGCATCGTCGCCAGCGATCCGGCGGGCAATGCTTCGCCCGCCGTCATCCTCGTCGTGGACGCGAGCGTGCCCGTGGCGCCGACCATCGATGCCGCGATCGACAATCTTGCCGGCAATACCGGCCTGATCGCCAGCGGCGGGACCAGCAACGATCCCACCCTGACCCTGGCCGGATCCGCTCCGGCAGGCTCCACCGTCTCGATCCGCGATGGCGGGGTCTTGCTGGGCACGGCGATTGCCGATGGCTCGGGCAACTGGAGCTTCGTCACGGCCAGTCTGGGGGAGGGCGCGCATCGGTTCTCGGTCACGTCGCTCGACGGAGCAGGCAACCTTGGCGGCCCGTCCTCGGACTATGCGGTGACGCTGGATCTCACGGCCCCGGCCGCGCCCATTCTCAACCCCACTGACGGGGTGACGGTTTCCGGCACGGCAGAGGCCGGGGCTGTCGTCACGGTCGATACCAACGGCGACGGTGCCGCCGATGCCACGACGATCGCGGCCGGAGACGGTCGCTGGAGCGTGACGTTCACGCCGGGCCTTGCGGAGGGCACCACCATTACCGTGGCCGCGCGCGATGCAGCGGGGAATTCGTCGCCCCCGGCGACCGAAACGGTCGATACCACCATCGACAGCACCCCGCCGCCCGTGCCCGCCATCGGCAGCGCCACCGACAGTGCCGGCCCCGATCAGGGCACGCTTTCCAGTGGCGACACGAGCGACGATACGACGCCTCTGCTCGCCGGCACGGCGGAGCCGGGCGTGCTCGTGTCCATCTACGACAGTGGTGTGCTGCTCGGCACGACGCATGCGGACAGCATCGGTGCCTGGACGTTCACGCCGACTTTGGCGGAAGGCGCCCACAGCCTGACCGCCACCACGACGGACGACCTCGGCAACGAGAGCATGCCGTCGACGGCCTTCGTCCTGACGGTCGACAATACGCCGCCACCAGCCCCGGTGATCGAGGCGTCCAATGGCGCCATCCTCCGCGGAACCGCGGAAGCCGGCGCCATGATCGGCCTGGACTTCGACAGTGACGGCACGGCAGACCAGACCGTGCAGGCCGATACGGACGGCCGCTGGAGTTACACGCCCGCCACGCCGCTGGCGGACGGCGTCGTGGTCCATGCGACGGCCACCGATGCGGCCGGCAATACTTCTGCCGGGGCTTCGATCACCGTAGACCGGCAGCCACCTGCCGTCCCGGCCTTCACAGCCGTCACGGATGATGTGGGTTCGTCGCAAGGCACACTGGCCGATGGTGCGTCCACCGACGACCGGCAACCGGCCATCTCCGGCTCGGCCGACCCCGGCTCCACGGTCTCGATATACGACGGCGGCACGCTGCTCGGGACCGCCCAGGCCGATGTGGGCGGCCTCTGGACCTTCACGCCCAGCATCCCGTTGGCGCAAGGAAGCCATGCCTTCACGATCACGGCCACGGATGCCGTCGGCAACAGCAGCGCATCCTCGGCATCTTTTGCGCTTACCATAGACACCGTGGCGCCGGCAGCGCCCGTCATCACGTCCGTCGCGGACGATGTCGGGGACAGTCAGGGCCCGGTCGCGAACGGCGGTTCGACCGATGCCGCCGTTCCTGCCCTGACCGGAACGGCGGAGGGCGGGTCCTTCGTGTCGATCTACGACAATGGTGTCCTGCTCGGCACGACCAACGCCAATGGCTCCGGCGCCTGGAGCTTCACGCCCGGTTCTGCCCTGGACCAGGGCAGCCACACTTTCGTGGTCACCGCGCGCGATGCGGCGGGCAATCTCAGCCCACAGTCCGCCGCTTACGCCGTAACGATCGACAGCGGCTCGCCCGATGCTCCCGAAATCAGCGGCGCGACCGATAATATCGGTACGGAGCAGGGCTTCGTGGCCAGCGGCAGCACCACTAACGATACCCAGCCCAGCCTGATCGGCACGGCGGATCCCAATGCCGCGGTCACGATCCTGCGCGGCGGCGTGGCCGTTGCCACCGTCTCGGCCGATCAGCTGGGCATCTGGCGCTACACGCCCAGCGCGCCCCTCTCGCAGGGGACTTATGCCTATACCGCGCGCAGCAGCAATGCAGCGGGCACGGCGAGCATCGTTTCCGCCCCCTACCTCATCACGATCGACACCGCGCCGCCCTCCGCGCCGGTGTTCCAATCCGCGGTGGACAATGTCGGCTCGCGCCAGGGTCTGCTGCTGACGGGCGCCATCACCGATGACGCGGTGCCGGTGCTTTCGGGCACGGCCGAGCCTTTCTCGACCGTCACCGTGTTCGACAATGGCACCGCGATCGGCACCGTGGCGGCCAGCATCACCGGCGCCTGGAGCATCTTCCCCAGTCCGGCGCTCGTGCAGGGTACGCATGTCTTCACGGCGATCGCGACCGATGCTGCTGGAAACGCCAGCGGTGCGTCATCGCCATTCACCCTGACCGTGGACACGACCCCGCCCGCCGCGCCGGTGATCGCGCCCAGCACGGGGGCAACGCTGACCGGCACGGCGGAGGCGGATGCCACGGTCAATCTCGACCTGGACGGCAACGGCACGGTGGACGTTCAGGTGACGGCGAACGGTTCCGGCGTCTGGACCTACAGTCCGCTCCTTCCTCTGCCGGACGGTGCGACGGTCATCGCGACAGCCACGGATGAGGCGGGCAATACTTCGGCCTCGCGCAGCCTTGTGGTGGACAGGACCCCTCCGGCAGCTCCGGTCATTACGAGCGCGGTAGACGATCAGGGGCCGCAAATGGGTTCCGTCGCCAACGGCGGCACGACGGACGATACTTTGCCCCTCGTCACCGGCACCGCCGAGGCCGGGTCGACCGTTACGGTGTTCGATAACGGCGTCGCCCTTGGCCAGGCGCTGACAAGCAATACCGGCACCTGGACCCTCGCGCTCACGACGCCGCTTACGCCGGGAAGCCATGTCTTCGGCGCCAGAGCGACCGATGCGACTGGAAATCTCAGCCCGGCGTCGAGTGCCTATACGATCACGGTCGATACCGCGATCCCGGCCGCACCGGTGATCGGCAGCGTGACCGACGCCGTCGGTTCGGCACAGGGCAATGTCGCCACGGGCGGCCGCACCGATGATTCCCAGCCCGCCATCGCCGGCACATCCCCGGCCAACGCCACGGTCCTGGTCTATGCGGACGGGGTGCAAGTCGGGACGGCGCTTGCCAATGGATCGGGGATCTGGAGCCTGATCCCATCGGTGCCGCTCGGCAATGCGACGCATGTGCTTACGGCCGTTGCCCTCAATGCCGCGGGGAATGCCAGCCCGATATCGAACAGCTATGTCGTGACGGTCGATACGGCAGCCCCCCCGGCGCCAAGCATCGTTTCGATCACGGACAATGCACCGGGCGTTCTGGGCACCGTGCCAGCGGGCGGACTTACCAACGACGCCACGCCTACCATCGCCGGCACGGCCGAGCCCAATGCGACCGTCACGATCCTCGCCAACGGAGTGCAGATCGGCACGACGCTTGCCGACGGATCGGGCGCCTGGACCTTCACGCCGAACCTTGCGGACGGGGCGCAGACGATCATCGTGCGCTCCACGGATGCGGTCGGCAATGTCGGGCCCGATTCCTCTTCGTTCAGCTTCACCATCGATGCCACGCCGCCGCCGGCGCCGGTCGTGGCCCCCAGCAATGGGCAGGCAAGCCTGACCGGAACGGCGGAACCGAACGCCGTCGTCAGTATCGACATCGGCAACGACGGCTCCGTCGAAGCGCAAGTCCAGGCGGATGGGGCAGGCGCGTGGAGCTATACCCTGCCGACCACCCTGCCCAACGGGACGACGGTGGCGGTGACGGCCGGCGATGCGGCAGGCAACCTGTCCGGGAAGACCGTGGTCACGATCGATGCCCTCCCACCCGGCATACCCGCACTAGCCGCGATTACGGATAACGAGGATCCGATCCGGGGCAACGTGCCGGTCAACGGCTTCACCAACGACACATCGCCCGAGTTCACCGGAACCGCGGATTCTGGCAGTCTCGTCACGATACTCGACAACGGAACGCCTATCGGCACGGCTGTCGCGGACGCCTCGGGGGCCTGGACCTTTACACCTTCGACCGTGCTCGCCGGTGCGAACCATGCCATCACGCTGACCGCGACGGACGCGGCCGGCAACGTCAGCGCGCCCTCCACATCGTTCGCCTTCACTCTGGATACCAATGCACCGCCCGCCCCGCTGATCCAGCGGGTAGAGGATTCCACCGCCCCACAGACGGGCACGGTGGCGGATGGCGGTTCCACCAACGATACCCAACCCTTGATCGAAGGTACGGCAGAGGCCGAGGCGACCATTACGCTTTATATCAATGGCACCATCTTCGCGACGACATCGGCCGCGCCGAATGGAGCGTGGTCCTTCTCGCCAACCCTCCCGCAAGGCAGCTACAGTTTCGTGGTCACGGCAACCGACGCTGCCGGCAATGTCAGCCCGCCCTCTGCGGCTTACGATATCGAGGTCGACACCACTGCGCCCGGCGTGCCCGCGCTCAACGCCACGGACGGAACGACCGTTTCGGGCACCGGCGATCCTGGCGCCACTATCGAACTCGACGTCGATGGCGACAACGCGGCGGACGAGACGACCACGGTCGACAGCTTCGGCCAGTGGAGCGTCACTTTTGCGCCGGGCCTGAATGACGGCACGACAGTGACCGCCGTTGCCGTGGACCCTGCGGGCAACCGTTCGGGCCCCGCCAGCGAAGTGGTGAACACGGCGATCGACACCACGCCGCCGCCGATCCCCGCTACCCCCCTTGTCGCGGACGATGTGGGTACCACTCAGGGACCGATCGGCGCGGGCGGCACCACCGACGATAATCGCCCGGAAATCCACGGCACAGCGCAGGCGAACAGCCTTGTCACGATCTTCGACAACGGCGTCCAGCTCGGCACGACCACTGCTGACAGCGGGGGTATCTGGACCTTTACCCCCGTGGTGCCGCTGGCGGACGGTGCGCACAGCATTACCGCCACAGCCTCTGAAAGCGGTCTCCAGAGCCTGAACAGCGAACCTTTGACTTTCGGTGTCGATACCATCCCGCCAGGCGCGCCCACGATCGACGCCAGCAACGGCTCGGTGCTGACCGGCACCGCCGAAGCGGGCGCCACGGTCCGGCTTGACCTGGATGGGGACACTGTTTCGGACGTTTCGGTGCTGGCGGACGGCAGCGGCCACTGGACGTATACGCCTGTCACGCAGTTGGGCGGCGGCGTTATCGTAAGCGCAACCGCGGTCGATCCGGCGGGCAACAGTTCGCTGCCTACCGCCACGACCATCGATCGCACGCCTCCTCCCACGCCTGCGATAGCCTCGGCAGCCGACAATGCGGGTCTGGTGACAGGGCCTGTCGCCAGCGGCGGCTCGACGGACGATACCACGCCGACCCTGTCCGGCACGACGGAGCCCGGTGCCACGGTCTCGGTCTACGACGGTGGGGTGCTGCTCGGCACGACGGCGGCGGGCCTTTCCGGGACATGGTTGTTCACGCCTTCCGCGCCGCTCGGCCAAGGCAGCCATAATTTCACCGTGACGGCCACCGATGCCCTCGGCAATGTGAGCGGCGGCTCGGCGCCTTATGTGGTGACGGTGGTGACCAATGCGCCGGCCCCGCCGGTGATCGCCAACGCGGTGGACGATATTGGATCGATCCAGGGTTCGGTGGCATCCGGTGGCTCGACCGACGATGCCCGGCCGACGCTGAGCGGTTCGGCTGCGGCGAATGCCATCGTGTCTATCTACGAAGGTGCAACGCTGCTGGGCACGACCGTCAGCGATGGCGGGGGGCAGTGGATATTCACGCCTCCTGGCGCGCTGGGCACCGGGCCGCATGGGTTGACCGCCACGGCCACGGACGCCGCGGGCAACCAGAGCGGGTTGTCCAATATCTATACGCTCACCGTCGACACGGCCGCACCGGCCGTTCCGGTGGTGACGTCGGTGGCGGACGATGTGGGATCGGTGCAGGGCAGCCTTGCCCCAGGCGCGACGACCGACGATGCCCGGCCCACGCTGACCGGCACCGCGGAAAACAATGCCGTGATCTCCGTTTATGACGGTGTCGTCCTGATCGGCACCACCACCGCCGATGGCGCCGGGCGCTGGAGCCTCACCCCGGCCGCACTGCTTGGAACCGGCCCGCATTCGCTTACGGTGACGGCCACCGATGCCGTCGGCAACACGAGCGGGGCGACAGCCGCCTTCGCCCTGACGGTCGATACGACGCCGCCGGCGGCGCCCACGATCAGCACCGCAAGCGACGATGTCGGCACGCGGCAGGGTCCGATTGCCAATGGCGGGGCAACCGATGACGGTACGCCTGCCCTGACCGGCACGGCGGAGGCCAATTCCACGGTCTCGATCTACAACAATGGCGCCCTGCTGGGGACCGTGGTGGCGAGCGGCAGCGGCGCATGGAGCTTCACCCCGCCTACCGGCCTGCCGGACGGCTTGCACAATTTCACGGCCACGGCGCGCGATGCGGCTGGCAACATCAGCCTCGCCTCGGCGGCCTATGCGGTGACCGTGGACACCACGCCGCCGGGCGCGCCGACGATTTCCTACGCTGCCGACGATACCGGCCCGGTCACAGGAAACGTGGTCAACGGTGCGCCCACGGACGACACCCGGCCGACGCTGGTGGGCACGGCGGAGGCCAATTCCACGGTCTCGATCTACGAAGGCACAAACCTGCTGGGCACGGCCGTGGCTGACGGTTCCGGCGCCTGGAGCTTCACGCCTTCCGTGGCTCTGCCGCAGGGCGAGCACAGCTTCACGGCCAGGGCGACCGACGCCGTCGGCAACCAGGGCCCGGCCTCCGCGACCTTCCTTGTCTGGGTCGACATCGTGGCCCCAGCTGCGCCGACGATAGCCACCCTGTTCGACGATGTCGGCACGGTGCAGGGACCGGTCGCCAGCGGGGGCGTGACGGACGATACGCTGCCGCTGCTGCGCGGCACGGCCGAAGTGGGATCGACAGTGACGATCTTGGCCAATGGAGCGATCCTGGGGACGACCACGGCTGACGCCGGGGGCAATTGGAGCTTTGTGCCGGTCGCTCCGCTGGCGCAGGGAACCTATACGTTCACGGCCATCGCCACCGATGCCGCGGGCAATCCCGGTGCGACCTCCAACAGCTTCGTCGTCACTGTCGATACGGCGCCTCCGGCGGTGCCGGTCATCTCCTCGATCGTGGATGACCTGGCGCCCAATACCGGCGTCGTCGCCAATGGGGGATCCTCGAACGATTCGGCGCCGCAACTGACCGGCACCGGGCCTGCGAACACGACGGTGATCGTCTATGACAACGGCGTGGCGCTCGGCTCGACCGTCACCAATGGTTCGGGTGCGTGGACCTACACGCCGGCGGGCGGACTGGGGGACGGCGTCCATACTTTCACCGCGGTGACGGTCGATGCCGCCGGGAACGCCAGTGCGGCTTCCAACGCCTATGCGATGACGCTGGACCGGACGCCGCCTTCGGCAACGATCGCCATTACCACGCTGGTGACCGATACCGGCACCACGGGCGACTGGAGCACTTACGATCACAGCCCGACGGTAGGCGGCACGCTCAGCACCGCGCTTGCAGCGGGCGAGACCGTTCAGGTGCGGCTGGATGGCGGCGACTGGGTGACAGCAGGCACTTCCGGCCAGAGCTGGTATTACGGTCTCGGCACCGTCTCCACCGGATCGCATGCCTTGGCTGTTCGCGTCGTCGACGCGGCAGGCAACGTCGGCAGCAGCGCTGCGCAGACGGTGAACGTCACCGCCGTGCCGGAACTGGCGCCGATGGTGCAGGCCACCAATGGATCATTGCTCGGACTGGTGGGGCTTGAAGCGCTGAACCTGATCGACCTCGGCGGGCAGTCTCTGACCGCCGTGGATCCGAACAACAATCTCAAGACCGTGCAGGTCCGCTACGCTCCCACCCTGTCTCTTGCATTGGGGGCCTATGCGCTGACGGCGTCCTCGGCTCTGGCCGCAGAGCTTGGCTTGCAGGTTCAAATATCGAACTCCTCGGGCATTCTGGGCATTCTCGGGCCGTCCTCCACCCTGACCATCACGTCACTCAGCGGCGGGGCGATGGACAACATGGCGGTGAACGAATTGCTGAATACAGTCCATTTCACCCAGAACCTCACGCTTCTGGGGCTGGATGTCCTGAGCGCGACGACGATCTCCGCCACCGACATGGCCGGGCTGAATGCCAGTGCCTCCACGGGGACGCTGCTGGATGTCAGCCTCCTCAACGCCGGTGGCTCGTCCACGTTGTTCGAAGGGACGTCCGGCGCCAATACCCTGAACGGATCTGCTGGAAACGATCGGCTCTACGGCTACGGTGGCAACGACACCTTGAACGGAAACGACGGGAACGATCTCCTGCGCGGCGGGGCAGGCGCCGATAGCCTGAACGGCGGCGCGGGCGACGACACGCTGGTCTACGACGCGGCCGACACGCTGATTGACGGCGGCGCGGGGACCGACACGCTCCTGATCGCCAGTGGCACGGGCGCCGTGCTGAACCTCGACGCGGTATCCAACATCCGCAACATCGAGCGGGTCGATCTGGGAACTGGCGACGCGGGCCGGCAGATCACGCTCACCGAGGCGGGCGTGCTGCGCGCGACGGACAGCCATCACCAACTCACGGTGACGGGCGACGGTAGCGACCGGGTCACGATGTCCGGCGCGGTCTTCCAGGGCCAGACCCTTATCAATGGGGAGGCTTATAATCACTACACGCTGGGCGTGACGGACATCTACGTCGACCACCCGGTGCTGGTGGTTGTCTGACGGGGCGAGCGGCGGTTACCCGGATTTCGCCGGGTAGCCGCCGCTATATCGGCTTGGGCGAAGAGGGACACCAAGCCGACGCGGCGCGGCATCTCGATTTTCTCGCGTCTGGTAGTCGCGCGGTCCTGACCAGACTACTGCTTGGGGGGCGAACCGTCCTGGCCTCCAGCATGTGCTGGGAGGACAAATGAGCGGTGAAAGCCGACGCGTTTACGTGAGGCGTTCTTCTTTTCTGTCATTGCGGAGAGGAGAAACGGAGCGGGCATCCACACTCTGGCCGTGAAGCCTCGGTAGCTTCGCAACCACGATATTCAAGCCAGAGTATTGCGATTGTTGCACGCGTGACTGGCTCGTCGGACCCCGTTGGCGCGAATACGCCGTGTTCCTCCAGCCGACGATCACGGTCATGGTGCGAGAGGTTCCGTTGACTGCCCACCAAGGAAGCGACCCGCGAATGGCCGGCCGAGTTCGAATCGGCTCAGCGCTGTTAAAGCGGACCGGATGCCCACCGGACCAAATCCTCACGGCGCCAACGGCAAAGGGGCGCAAGACCGTTAAGCCTTGCGCCCCCTCCTGCATTCTCCCGAAGGAGAACTCATGTTCCGGGATGTCTGTTCCGTCAGGCGCCTTGCGGGGTGGCGCTGCCGGAGAAGCGGCGGCCAGCCTTGGGGATCGAAGAACCGGTCAGCGGTCGCGGTGCACCGGGGCCGCGCGGTTCGCTGGGACGATCGAGCTTGCCGGTTTCCAGCAGCTGGTTGATCTCGTCGCCCGAGAGCGTCTCGTATTCCAGCAGGGCCTGGGCCAGGGATTCCAGCTGCTCGCTATATTCGTTGAGCAGCTGCGTGGCGCGGGCATGGGCATTGTCGACCAGGCCGCGGATTTCGCTGTCGATCAGCTTGTTGGTATCCACCGAACTCATGGTACGCTGAGTGCCGCCCATACCGAGGTAGCCTTCCTGGCTTTCCTCGTACTGGATCGGTCCCAGCTTGTCCGACATGCCCCACTTGGTGACCATGTTGCGGGCCAGGCTGGTGGCGTACTGGATGTCTGACGAGGCGCCCGACGAAACCTTGTCGTAGCCGAAGATGATCTCTTCCGCCACGCGGCCACCCATGGCAACCGAGAGGTTCGCCAGCATCTTGTCGCGATGATACGAGTAGCTGTCACGCTCCGGCAGGCGCATGACCATGCCCAGCGCGCGGCCGCGCGGGATGATCGTGGCCTTGTGGATCGGGTCGGATGCCGGTTCATGCAGCGAGACGAGCGCGTGGCCGGCCTCGTGATAAGCGGTCATCTTCTTCTCGTCGTCGGTCATGACCATCGAGCGGCGTTCCGCGCCCATCATGACCTTGTCCTTGGCGTCCTCGAACTCCTGCATGGCGACCAGGCGCTTGTTGCGGCGCGCGGCGAGCAGGGCGGCTTCGTTGACGAGGTTGGCCAGATCGGCACCCGAGAAGCCCGGCGTGCCGCGCGCGATCACGCGCGGGTTGACGTCGGGCGCCAGCGGCACCTTCTTCATGTGCACGGCCAGGATCTTCTCGCGGCCTTCGATATCCGGCACCGGCACCACGACCTGACGGTCGAAGCGGCCCGGACGCAGCAGCGCGGGATCCAGCACGTCGGGGCGGTTGGTCGCCGCGATGATGATGATGCCTTCGTTGGCCTCGAAACCGTCCATTTCGACCAGAAGCTGGTTCAGCGTCTGTTCGCGTTCGTCGTTCGAGTTGCCGAGGCCGTGACCGCGATGGCGGCCGACCGCGTCGATTTCGTCGATGAAGACAATGCAGGGCGCGTTCTTCTTGGCCTGTTCGAACATGTCGCGCACGCGGCTGGCGCCGACGCCCACGAACATCTCGACGAAGTCCGAGCCGGAGATCGTGAAGAACGGCACGCCCGCCTCACCGGCGATGGCACGGGCGAGCAGGGTCTTGCCGGTACCCGGCGAACCGACCAGCAGCGCGCCCTTCGGGATCTGGCCGCCCAGCTTGGAGAAGCGGGTGGGATCGCGCAGGAACTCGACGATTTCCTCCAGTTCCTCCCGCGCTTCGTCGATGCCGGCGACATCGTCGAAAGTCACGCGGCCCGAACGCTCGGTCAGCATCTTGGCCTTGGACTTGCCGAAGCCCATCGCGCCGGAACCGCCGCCCTTCTGGACCTGGCGCAGCGCGAAGAACGCGATGCCGACGATCAGCAGGAAGGGAAGGGTTTGCGCGAGGATGTAGACGAGCAGGCTGCCTTCCTCGGGCGTCTTGCCGGCATATTGCACGCCGCTCTGCTGAAGCAGCGGAGTCAGCGTGGTGTCGCCGGGGACGGGGACGGTGCGGAACGTGTCGCCGTTCTTCATCTTCCCATCGATGCTGTCCTCTCCCACTTCCACGCTCTGGACGCTGCCTTCGGCAACTTTCGCGCGGAAATCGGAATAGGCGATCATGGGCCCGCTCTCGCTGCGGGTGTTGAACATGGATACCACCATGAGGAGCGCGAGAAAGATGCCGCCCCATACGAGCAGGCTCTTGACCCAGGGATTGCCGCTAGGCTGATCGTCGTTCATCTTGGGAGAAACCGTCCTTTCGCCCGCCAATGTAGGGTCGGGCGGCTGAATCGCAAGTTAGCAGAGCCAGTCAGTGTAATCGTTTCGGCTCCGAGATGCGACATTGCTGATCATTCCGCTTCGGCAAAACGGCTTGGCGGCAGGTGAAGGGTCATTTTTGCCCCGCTGCGACCCGAATCGCAGGGCAGATTTTCCAGCGTGAGCCGGGCTTCGAGCTGGCGACTCAGGACACGGGAAATCCGCAGCCCGATCGATTCGGCATGGTCGGGCTCGAAGTCCGGCGCCAGGCCCGCGCCGTCGTCTTCCACGCTGAAGGCGATGCCTTCGCTCTGGCGGCGCACGTCGATGCGAATGAGGCCGCTGTCGCGCGCAGCCAGGCCGTGTTCCAGCGCATTGGCCATGGCTTCGGAGAGAATCAGGGCCACGGGCACGGCGGCATCGGGCCGCAGTACGATGCCGGGCTCCACGGCGACCTTGCAGGCAATGTCTTCCCGGCCGCTCGAATCCATGACTTGCCCCGAGAGATCGTGGACGAAGCGGTCCAGCGGCACGAGTTCGCCGTCCGGACGATAGAGCTGGCGCTGGATCCGGCCGATCACCTGCAACCGGCCGGCGGCATTGGCGATGGCGCGGCGGGCGGTCGGTTCCTCCAGCCCGCGCAATTGCAGCGACAGGACGGCGCCGATCATCTGCAGGTTGTTGCCCACCCGGTGCTGAAGCTCCTGGAACAGCAGCTCGGTACGTTCCGCCAGCACGCCGCGCTCTTCGGCCAGCAGGCGGACTTCCTCCTGCGCGAGGTGAAGGCGCGCGTTGAACCGTTGCATCAGATGCACGAGGGCAATGTCCACCGCCACCACGCCGGTGTAGAAAGCCAGCGAAACCAGTGACTTGTAATCGAGCGCCAGCCCAAAACGGGGCGGGATGAACAAGTACCAGGCAAAGAACCCGCAGATCACCGCAGCCATGATCCCCGGCCGGGGGCCGAAGAGGAACGAGGACAGGATCACGGCGGGAAAGAACGTGAGATAGGGATAGCCCGGTGGAAAGGCGGCATCCAGTTCCCACCGCAGCCAGGCCGCCAAGATGCAGAGCGCCGCCGTAGTGCCGTAGCGCACCAGTGGCCGCTCCGGGATGAGGGGCAGCCGTTCGATGAACGGGGTGGAGAACAGCACTGGTCGGTTCATGTCGGGCAAGTCTCTCGCTTCGCCGGGAGCAGCGAGTGTCCGTCCGGGCTGCGCGGGGATGTGTGCGTGCTGTATCCTCCCCGGCGCAAGCGGAAGGCGATTTCCATCAAGCCAATGACGCGTGGTGGGCGCGCTGGTTCCCTGCGGTTCGGGCATTCGGCGCGGTTCTCGCCGATTTCGCTCCGGCGTGCAGCGCTCTTGCTCTCGCGGGCGGTTTGTCGGAGGTAAGGCGCCGGAGGGCCGGGCGCTGGCGTGGCAACGGTCCGGACAAGATGGGGAGCCCCTGCGGGCATGAAGACAGCCGATCGCATTCATCCGGTCTATGCGGAAATGGAGCGCACGGTGTTCGACCGCATGTCGGCGCTCGCGCGCGAACATGGGGCGATCAACCTGGGGCAGGGATTTCCGGACGGGACGCCCCCGCCGGCCCTGCTGGAGGCGGCAAGCCGCGCCCTGTTCGAACGGTCGAACCAGTATCCGCCCGGCGCGGGCCTGATCGAACTGCGCGAGGCGATCTGCGGCTATTACGGGCGGCGGCAGGGCCTGCCGGTTACCGTAGAGCAGGTCACCGTGACCTCGGGCGCGACGGAGGCGCTGGCTGCGGCCATCTTCGCCTTCGTGCAGCCGGGGGACGAGGTGATCCTGTTCCAGCCCGCTTATGACGCCTATGCGCCGCTGGTGCGCCGGGCGGGCGGCGTTCCCGTCTCGATCCCGCTGCTGCCGCCGGAGTTCCGCTACCCTGCCGAGGCGCTGGAGGCAGCGATCACGCCGCGGACGCGGGTGCTGATGTTCAACGACCCGCTCAACCCGGCGGGCACGGTCGCCAGCCACGAGGAACTCGCCGCGATCGCGCGGGCCTGCACCGCGCACGATCTCATCGCGATCAGCGACGAGGTCTGGGAAGATGTGCGTTTCGACGGGGTTCCGCACCGCTCGCTCATGGCGTTCCCCGGCATGGCCGACCGGACGGTTAAGATCGGCTCGGCAGGCAAGATATTCGGGCTGACGGGCTGGAAGATCGGCTGGATGATCGCCGCCGATGTGCTGGGCACGGCGATTTCGCGCGCGCACCAGTTCCTGACTTATGCCACGGCGGTGCCGCTGCAATGGGCCGTGGCGGAAGGGCTCTCGCTCCCGGATGCCGTGCTGGCGGGGCAACGGGCGCAATGGGCGGAATCCCGCGAGCAGCTGAAGGCGGGGCTGGCGCAGGCGGGCTTCGTCGTTCTGCCGAACGCGGCGACCTGGTTCCTCAATGTCGACTTGTCCGCTTCGGGCATCGGCCTTGCGGACCGGACTTTCAGCGAGCGGGCGGTGGTGGAGGCCGGGGTGGCGACTGTGCCGGTTTCCGCGCTCTACCAGGGCGCGCAGGCGCCGGGCCATTTGGTCCGCTTCTGCTTCACCAAGCCGGCGAAAGTGCTGGACGAGGCCGTGCAGCGCCTTGCACGGTTTCGGCATGCATTGGCTGGATGAGACGCGCACGCGATCTTTGAAAAATGCCCATGCGGGTATTTCTTGAGACGGCACCGGCCCGCACCCCGAATTCGCGGGTCGCGAATTCTCAGGCGTTCAGGCCGCCGTTCACGCTGATGACTTGCCCGGTGATCTTCGCGGCCCCGTCGGAACAGAGGAACAGGGCCAGCGGCGCGATGTCGTCCGCGGTCGGCAGCCCCAGGCCGGCGCGGCGGGCGGCGCGGGCCATCCGCTCCGATCCCATGCGGATGGCGCTTTCGCTGCCCTCGACGAAGCTGGTGGACAGGGCGTGGGCGCGGATGCCGTCACGCGCGGCTTCGACGGCGAAATTGCGCACGAAGCCGATGGTCCCGGCCCGGGCTGCGCCGATCAGGCTCTGGCGCGCCGCCGCGTAGATTCCCGCGTCGGAGACGAGGGCGATGAACGTGCCGCCCTGCGTCCCCAGAAAACCGTAGCTGGCGAGCGCGAGGCGCTCGACCCAGCCGACGGAGACGTTGAGGAAATCGCCGAAGGTCTCGGGCGCGGTCTCGGGCAGCAGTCCGGTTATGCCGAGCGGCCCGGTGGAGACGCAATCGATCACCGCGTCGATCCGGCCATATTGCTCGCCCACTTCGGCGATCAGGGTTTCCGCCGCGTCCTCTTCCCAGACATCGGCAATGAAGCCGTCCACGGTGCCGAGGTAGGAAAGCCCGGTGACGAGCGCCGTCACTTTTTCCTGGGTGCGTCCATGAAGAGCGACCTTCCAGCCATGGGCCAGGGCCTGGCGGGCGATGGCACTGCCGATCGAACCGCTGCCGCCGGCGAGAAGCAGGACTTTCTGGTCGCTCATCGTATCCTTTTCGGCTTGCCCGTGGGAATGGTCAGTCGCTTTCGAACGCCGCGCGCATGTCGTCGTCGGCCAGATCGGAGAACTTGGTGATCCGCGCTTCGAAGCGCAGGCGCACCTTGCCGGTGGCGCCGTGGCGCTGCTTGGCGATGATCAGTTCGGACAGGCCGGTGATGCGCTCCATGTGTTCGCGCCATTCGTTCCACTTGGCGTGGACGTCTGGCGGATCGTTATCGCCGGGTTCGCGCGGTTCGACGCCCTTGGCGTAGTAATCCTCGCGGAACACGAACCAGACCATGTCCGCGTCCTGCTCGATCGAGCCCGATTCGCGAAGGTCGGAAAGCATCGGCCGCTTGTCTTCGCGCGATTCCACCGCACGAGAAAGCTGCGACAGCGCGATCACCGGAACGTGCAGTTCCTTGGCGAGCGTCTTCAATCCGCGCGAGATTTCCGAGATTTCGTTGACGCGGTTGTCGTTGGCGCGGCCCGAGCCCTGGAGCAGCTGCAGGTAGTCGATGATCACCAGGCCGATATTGTGGCGGCGCTTCAGGCGGCGCGCACGGGTGCGCAGGCCGGCGATGGTGAGGCCGGGCGTATCGTCGATATAGAGCGGCAGTTCGGCCAGGCGCTGGCTGGCGAAGGAGAGCTGCTGGAAATCCTCGCGGCTGATCTTGCCCATGCGCAGCGCTTCGGAGCTGATGCCCGACTGCTCTGCCAGGATACGCGTGGCCAGCTGGTCGGCGCTCATTTCCAGGCTGAAGAAGGCCGTTGCCGCGCCGACCGATTTCTCGGCCGGAATGCCGTCGGCCAGGTCGCGCTGGAGCCGGTCGGAGGCATTGAAGGCGATGTTGGTGACGAGCGAGGTCTTGCCCATGCCGGGACGGCCGGCAAGGATGATAAGGTCGGAATCGTGCAGGCCACCGATCTTGCCGTTGACCGAATTGAGGCCCGTGGTCTTGCCCGAGATATGGCCGCCGGAATTGAACGCCTTCTCGATGGCGCCGATGGCGGTGCGGGTGGCGGCGGCGAAGCTCTTGGCCTCGTTCGCGGTCGAGGCGCCTTCGGCCACCTTGTACAGTGCGGCTTCCGCGCGTTCCACCTGCTCCATCGGTTCGACCGATTCGGAGGTGTCCATCGCCTCGGCCACGAGATTGCGGCCCACCGAGATCAGTTCGCGCAGCAGGGCAAGGTCGTAGATCTGGTCCGCCAGCTCGCGCGGGGCCAGCAGGCCCTGTCCGTCGGCCGTGAGGCGGGCGAGGTAGGACACGCCGCCCAGCGCCTTCAGCGCTTCGTCCGATTCGAAATAGGGGCGCAGGGTAACCGGCGTCACCACGGCCTTGCGATCGAGCAGTTGCAGGATGCGCTCGTAGATCCGGGCATGGACCGGTTCGTAGAAGTGCATCGGGGTGAGCTGCGTCTGCAGTTCCTCGATCACCCGGTTGTCGATCAGGACGGCGCCCAGGAATGCGGCCTCGGCCTCGACGTTGGCGGGCAGACTGCGGGCTTCGGCCTCGGGTGCGAGGGCAATGGCGGCTTGTTGTGACATGAGGGGGCGGACAATGCCCCATCTCGCCCCCCGGCAGCAAGCGAGCAGAAGAGTGATATTAATCCACAGGGTGTTGAGGAGCGGTTTTGGGCCGGGATGACGTCTCCCCCCGGGGGTGCCTTCGACATCCGATGCCGCTCGAATCGGGCGGGCGCCTGTTTTTGCCTGACCGTGCGGTCGGACAAAAACGCCCACGCAACAACGCCCCTTGCGACCCCATGCTGCGAACGCGTAAAGGGCAAGGGAACATGTCCGATCCGCGCATCTCCCATATCGAGCTGGACGACGCGACCATCCTGTGGCGCAACGCCGATATCGAGCAGGAGCGGCGCATTGCCATTTTCGACCTCATCGAAGACAACGTCTTCAAGCCGGTCCGCGCCTTCGAGGCGGGGCACGAGGGGCCTTACCGGCTGCGCCTCTCCGTTCGCGACGGTCGCCTCTCGCTGGAACTGGGCGACGAATCCGGCAATCCGCTGGAGACCATGATGCTGGGGCTGGCCCGTTTCCGCCGGCCCGTGCGCGAATATTTCGCCGTTTGCGAAAGCTACTACCAAGCGATTCGCAAGGCTTCCGCCCAGGAAATCGAGACGATCGACATGGCCCGGCGCGGCATCCACGATTCGGCCGCCGAACTCCTGCTCGAAAGGCTGGACGGCAAAGTCGCCACCGATCACCCCACCGCACGCAGGCTTTTCACGCTGATCTGCGTCCTGCATATTCGCGGCTGAAGGGGGCTTCACGATGACGAGGAAGGGTTTGGCCGCCAAGGCGCGCGCGCGCATCCTGTGGCGTATCGCCGCGGTGCTGTTGCTGCTGGCGCTTGTCGCCGGGGGCTGGGGCTGGTGGCATCTGCGCCACTGGACGCCCGACCGTTCGATCTATCCCATGCAGGGCGTGGAAATCGGCGCCGCCGACGGCGAGGTGAACTGGAAGTCGCTCAAGGCGGTCGGCGTGGACTTCGCCTATATCGATGCCAGCGCCAGCGTCAGCGCCTTTGCGCGCGATCCGCGCTTCGTCGCCAATTTCGTGGCGGCCAAGGCGGCGGGGCTGCAAGTGGGGGCCGTCCACCGCTACGATCCCTGCCAGCCGGCGGAAATGCAGTCCGCCAATTTCGTCACCACCGTGCCGCGCGATTCGGCGCTGCTGCCGCCGGCCATCGACCTCGACATCCTGGCGGACGGCTGCCCCACCAACGTGTCCGACGCCAAAGTCGAAAGCGAGTTGATGACTTTCATCAACCAGATCGAGACGCACGCAGGCAAGCCGGTGATTCTCAAGGTCAGCAAGGCTTTCGAGGACCGCTACCGCATCGCGGCCAAGCTGGATCGCAACCTCTGGCTGGTGCGCGATCGCATGCTGCCCGACTATGGCGGCCGGCCGTGGTCCCTGTGGACGGCGAACGGCTCGCTCGCGAGCGAGATTGCGCAAGGGGGGCTGCGCTGGGTAGTGGTGCAGCCATGACTTTCACCACTCAACAGCGCGACGCCCTGCTCGTGGCCGCGCGCGAGGCCGCGTCGCGCGCCTATGCGCCCTATTCGAAGTTCCATGTCGGCGCCGCGCTGCTCATGGCGGACGGCTCGGTGGTCACCGGGGCCAATGTCGAGAACGCCAGCTATGGCCTGTCGCTCTGCGCGGAAACGGTTGCGGTTTCCGCGATCCTGTCGTCCGGGCAGCCCGGAAAGCTGGAAGCCGTGGCCGTGACCGGCGGCGCTCCGGGCGCGGCGGGGCAGGGCGATACCGTCACCCCCTGCGGGCGCTGCCGCCAGATCCTCAACGAGATCGCGCAAGTCGGCGGCACCGACCCGGTGGTCTGGTGCGACGGCGCGGAAGGCGTGCTGGAAACGACGCTGTCCGCGCTGCTCCCTCACGCTTTCGGACCTGCCAACCTCCTGTAAGACAAGGGGTTTCTCCCCCCTTGGCGATGCACACACCGCCGCGCGGCCCTTTCGGAGCGGCGCGGCAGCGCATCGCTTTGTCGGAATCCTATTGTCAACTAAATCAGTTGAGTTATGGTGCGTCTGGTCGGGACGTAGACAGAGTCGACCGGCGGTATCCCCAACAGCGTTGGAGCACCCCATGACACACTACCGTTATCCCCGTGCGCAGGACCATGTGCCGCTGATTCTCCTGGTGCCCGGCGCGCCCCTTGCCGAAGGGCACTGGATGAACCGCTGGGCGCGCTGGAGCGAGCATTGCCGGCTGCTGGAGCTGGGCCTCTGGGACGAGCCGCATCGCAATACCTGGGTCAACAAACTCAACCTCGCGGTTCGCCGCGCCGACCGGCCGGTGGTGATCGTCACTGACGACATCGCCGCCCTCGCGCTTGCCTGGTGGGTGGAGTTCGAGGGACTGGGCGCGGAAAACCCGGTGCTCGGCGCGATCGTCGTCAATCCGCCGAACATGGACCTGCCGGGCGCTGACCGCCGCCTTTCGCGCTTCGGCGCCTGTCCGCGCCAGGCGCTGCCCTTCACTTCGTTCATGGTCGGCGATCTGGATGCGTCGATGGCGCAGCAACGCTCGATGATCCGGCTGGCCAAGGACTGGGATTCGTTCCCCGTATGCGACGACACGCGCGGCGACTGGGCCTCGGGCTGGATGATGCTGCAGAGCGTGCTCGGCGAAGTGCCGGCGGCCGCCGTCTCACCGTCCTGGAGCTACGACGAGAACCTCGCCGTCAGGCAGGCCTTGCGGCAGTGGGCCGGGATCTGATCCGGTGAAAGGGTAGTTCCTTTCACCGCGGCGGGCTTGGGATGCCGAACCTTCAGGCGTCCCAAGCCGGCGCGGCCGTTCTTACTTGCCGTCCTGCTCGACCAGCCATTCCAGCAGCGCGCCCATGCAGTCCTTGCCAAGCTGGGCCGAGCGTTCCGGGCTCCAGCCCTGGCGCGGGTCGGCGGCTTCGTCATGGTCCTTGAACGGCATTTCCAACGTCATGGACACGGCGCCGAAGCGCTCGGCGACCTGATTGGTGGACATCGTCAGGTTGCCCTTGCCCGGCTGGGCGGTGGAGTAGCCGAGGCGGGTCTGGAAGTCCGGCGTGCGGCGTTCCAGGATCGTCGCGTAGCGGTCGTAACCCTGCTTCTGCTCGGCCTTGAGCGAGGGGATGCCCTCGAAACCGGCCAGGAAGACGGCGGGGATGGCTTCGTCGCCGTGGATGTCCATGGCGAAGTCCACGCCGGTTTCGTCCATGGCGGCCAGGATCGCGAGCACTTCGGGAGACCTCTCGGCGCTGGGCTCGGCCCATTCCCGGTTGAGGTTCACGCCCGCCGCATTGGTGCGCAAGTGGCCGCGCGCCGAACCATCCGGGTTCATGTTGGGCACGACGTGGAAGCGGCACCGCTTGCGCAGTTCGCGCCCGACCGAATCGGCGGGATCGGCCAGCACTTCCAGAGCGCCCTCCATCCACCATTCGGCCATCGATTCGCCGGGATGCTGGCGGGCATAGAGCCAGACCTGCTTGAGTCCGTCGCCCATGGAGAGGCAATCGAGCGGGCGGCCGTCCAGCGTGGTGCCGAGCAGGCGGTAGTCCACTTCCTCAAGCCCTGCGAGCGAGGCGATGAGGTCGTGATGGCGCTCCATCGAATAGGGCGCAAAATAGGCGAACCAGGCCAGTTCGCTGTCAGGCGTGTGGCGGATGGTGAGCGTTCCGCCGTCCTTGCCGCCGTCCCAGGTGGTTTCGGCGCGGCCCCAGAACTGGCGGTCTTCCGAGGCGCAGGCGCGGTATCCGGGCCAGCCCAGCGGATAGGCCGAGGCGTTGAGGCCGGTGATCTTCAGCGTCAGTTCCTCGCCCGCGATGCTCTGGCCGGGGGCGGCGCTGACGCGGAAGTGGAACCACTGGAGGAAGTCCGATTCGTGATCCGGGCGGATCTTGAGTCGCGCGGTGGTGCCATCGATGGAAAGGACTTCGATGTTGCCGGAATCGAATGCGGAGGAGATCTGGATGCTGGTCATTTCACCAGGATAGTTTCACCCGACTTGCCCGGAAACCCCTTGAACAACGCTTCGGCCATTTTTGCCGCGCCCAGCGAGGTTTGCGCCACGGGAGACTTGGAGCCGACAGTGAAGGCAGCGCGGCCTTCCCAGATGGTGCGGCCGTCCGGGCGGTCCTTGATCATCACATGCATGCGGGTATCCACCTGGTCCTGCGGTTTGCCGGCCAGGTTGATGCCCAGCCCCAGGCCGAGGCCCGATCCGTAGCTGCCGGTGCTGCCGCCCACGCCCACCGAGACGGGACTGCGGCGCGCGCCGGGCTGATAGATCTGCCGCTCCACCGAGAGCACCGCCACTTGCGTGTCGCGCACGGCTTCTCCGGGAAGGGCCTGGCGGTAGCCGACTTTCGCCAGCTCCTGCGCCACGGCGGCGGCGTAAGTCCGGAATTCCAGGCTGGAGGCATCCTGCGCATTGGCAGGATCGACGCGAATCACCCCGCGTCCGAGCATCGATGCGTCCGGAGCGCTGAACCGCGTGACTTCCACCGGCCCGACTTGCGCGGCACAGCCGCCCAGAGCCAGCGCTCCGGCGAGAAGGGGGGCCATGAACAGGGGGGCGAAAGGACGGATGCGGATCATGTCAGGCTCTCCTGAGGCGGTTCCTCATGCAATAAACCCCCGTGAAGGGAGAAAGTCGCACGGGCGGCTTGCGGGGTTGCGCTTGGTCGGCGGGGCCAATCTGCGGCGGGTTCAGTCTGCCGGCGGTTCAGTCTGCGGCGGGGTCAAGCCTGCCGGCGGGCAGGCGCGTGCCCCGGCGCGGCACTTTCAGCCCTGGGGGGCGGACACGCCTACCGGGTCGGCCTTGGGGAAGCCGTCGAACAGGGCGGCGGCCAGCTTGCCGGCAATGCGGTAGTCCGGCCAGTTGTCGTCACCCTCGCGCGTGGCGATCGTGGCATAGCCTTCCCACAGCACCTTGCCGCTCGCCTTGTCGACGATCCGGGTGTCGAGCCGGGTGCCGATCAGCGCCGTGCGGGGCTTGGTGAGGTCCACGTTCACGGCCAGCCCGTAGGCCGAGCCGCGGTTGCTGACGCCCATGGCCGCGGTGCCGCTGACCGGATTGCGCTTTTCCTCGGCAGGGGTCAGGACCTGGCGGCTGATCTTCAGCTCGGCCACTTGCCCGCCATTGTCTTCCTTGTGCTGGGTGTCGTAGCCCGCGCCGACGAGGGCATCGACGATGGCGGCCTCATAAGCGGCGCGCTCGGCGCCGGGCACCCATTGGCCTTCGCCCGAATCGGACTGAACCGAAACCACGCCGTGGCCGAGATCGGCCGCTTGCGGATCCTGGGCAACGAATCGGCTCACTTCCACGCGGCCTTCGCGCGAATCCTTCGTGCGGCTGGAGGACATCGGCGCGCCGACCGGGCCGCCCATCAGCGGGTCGCCCCATCGATCGCCCCAGCCGGAACCCCAGCCCGAACCATAACCGCCACCCCAGCCGGGACGGGCCTGAAGCGCGGGAGCGGCAAGCAGCGTTGCGACCATTCCAGTAGCGAAAATCGCGGTTTTTAGCGTCTTCATTGTTCGTTGGGGTCCGAAAAGGCGATTGGCGAAGAATCGGTTGGGTCGCACCCGAACCTGGGTTATGGGCGCTTGCGATTGCCTTGGGATGAACGGCAAAACGAAGCTCTTGCACGAGGTGGAATGGCCCCTCGGGCTTGACTTTGCAAGCCGCTCCCACTAACGGCGCCACTTCCTATTTTGCGGCGGCCCCAGTTTGCTTGGTGCAACCGCCGGACCACGCAAGACGAGACTAGACATGAAGATTACGAACAGCCTGAAGTCGCTCAAGGGTCGTCACCGGGACAACCGCGTGATCCGCCGTCGCGGCCGCACTTACGTCATCAACAAGACCAACCGTCGCTTCAAGGCCCGCCAGGGCTGATTCGTCTGTCTGTCCCTGCCATCGGGCGGGGATGACCAAGGCGGACGGGCGATTGCGTCTGACGACATGAGGCCCCCGCCAGGTGCGGGGGTCTTGTCATGTCTGCTGTCCAAGAAAACCATCCTGCCGAAGCGCGCGGGCCCGTAGCGGCGCCTGTAGCGGCCGTCGTGTTCGATGTCGGGCGCGTCCTCGTCGAGTGGGACATGCGCCTGCTTTTCGCCAAGCTGATCCCCGAGCCGGAGCGGCTGGACTGGTTCTGCACCACCGTCGTCACCGAGGAATGGCACTTCGAGCATGATGCCGGTCGCGATCTGGCGGAACTGGTGGCCGAGCGAAAGGCCGCGTTCCCGGGCAACGACGCCCTGATAGACGCTTACGCCACGCGGTTCCTGGAAACGATCCCCGGCAACGTCCCGGGCAGCCACGACATCGTTCGCGAGCTTGCGGCACAGGCCGTGCCGCTTTTTGCCATCACCAACTTCGCCAGCCCGTTCTGGCGCGAGTACCGCGCGGTGGAGCCGCTGTTCGACCTGTTCGGCGACATCGTCGTCTCTGGGGACGAGAAGCTGGCCAAGCCCGACGCGCGCATCTTCGACCTGGCGGCGAAACGCTTCGGCCACGACCCGCAGGCGATGCTGTTCATCGACGACAATGCCGCCAACATCGCTTCGGCGCGGGCGCTGGGCTGGCAGGTGCATCATTTCCACGGCGCCCCGGCGCTGCGGGCGGACCTGACGGCGCGGGGCCTGCTGGAAGCCCAGGCAGGGCGAGATACCAAAGCCCCGGAGATTCCCGCGCCAGGATCAGTGAATTAGCCAACTGCACTTAGCACCTGCAGCGCACGCATATGCTGCCGGAGATTGCGCGGGAAAGCGTGCTCCAGACCAAATCGGTCCGAATTCCGCCGATCCGCGCAGGAATTTTTCTTTCGCACTTGCAGCGTAACCGCTTGGCAAGCTCGTTTCCGTGTTGCATCACATGGACAAACGGGAGTCAC
Source organism: Novosphingobium sp. PhB55 (assembly GCF_004368805.1). Classification (NCBI taxonomy): domain Bacteria; kingdom Pseudomonadati; phylum Pseudomonadota; class Alphaproteobacteria; order Sphingomonadales; family Sphingomonadaceae; genus Novosphingobium; species Novosphingobium sp. PhB55. The sequence goes on from NZ_SODQ01000002.1 coordinate 357,554, forward strand.
AATGACGGCTACGGGCGGAACCAACTACGACGAGATGCTCAACGAGGATGGGTCGGTGAGACCTGCCTACGCCGACTTTCGAAAATGGTACGACTCGCAGGACAAGGCCTGGCTGAAACGGCAGGACGCCGAGGCGGAGCGCTTCTTTCGCCGCATCGGCATCACCTTCAACGTCTACGGGAACGACGCCGCCGAGGAGCGGCTCATTCCCTTCGACATGATCCCCCGCATCATCACCGCCCGCGAGTGGCGCAAGCTGACGCAGGGCATCGAGCAGCGGGTGCGGGCGCTCAATGCCTTCCTGCAGGACCTCTACCACCGCCAGGAGATCATCCGCTCCGGCCGCCTGCCGATCTCCGCGCTCCGCAACAACGAGGCGTTCCTGTCGCAGATGATCGGGATGACGCCGCCGGGGGGCGTCTATACCCATATCGTCGGCATCGATCTCGTCCGCACCGGGCCGGAAGAGTTCATGGTGCTGGAAGACAATGCCCGCACGCCGTCCGGCGTCTCGTACATGCTCGAGAACCGCGAGACGATGATGGCGATGTTCCCGGAGCTGTTCACGCGCATCCCGGTGCGCCCGGTTTCCGACTATCCGCGCCGTCTGGCCCGCTCGCTGCGGGCCTGCGCGCCGCCGGCGTACGATGGCGGAAAGGGCGGCGGCACCCGTCCGACCGTGGCCGTGCTGACGCCGGGCATCTACAATTCCGCTTATTTCGAGCACGCCTTCCTGGCCGACCAGATGGGCGCGGAACTGGTGGAAGGCCGCGATCTTCGCGTGGTGGACGGCCGCGTCGCCATGCGCACGACCACGGGCTACAAGGCGATCGACGTGATCTATCGCCGCGTAGACGACGATTATCTCGATCCCCTGAGCTTCCAGCCCGATTCGGCGCTGGGCGTTTCGGGGATCATGGACGTCTACCGCGCGGGCGGCATTACCATCGCCAATGCGCCGGGCACCGGCATCGCCGACGACAAGGCGATCTACAGCTACATGCCCGAGATCGTCGAGTTCTATACCGGCGAGAAACCGATCCTGGCCAATGTGCCCACCTGGCGCTGCTCGGAAAGCGATTCCCTGGCCTATGTTCTCGACAATCTGGCCGAACTGGTGGTCAAGGAGGTCCATGGCTCGGGCGGCTACGGCATGCTGATCGGCCCGGCCGCCTCGAAGAAGGAACTGGCCGATTTCGAGGCCAAGCTGCGCGCACGGCCGGACAATTACATCGCCCAGCCGACGCTATCGCTCTCCACCGTGCCGATCTTCACCAAGGAGGGACTGGCGCCGCGCCACGTGGACCTGAGGCCATTCGTGCTGGTTTCGCCCGAAGGCATCGACATCACGCCGGGCGGGCTCACCCGCGTGGCGCTGAAGAAGGGATCGCTGGTGGTCAATTCCTCGCAAGGTGGCGGCACCAAGGATTCGTGGGTGCTGGACGAATGAGGGCTATGGGACGGGTGAGGGCGCGCTGATGCTGGGACGGGCCGCCAACGGCGTATACTGGATGAGCCGCTATCTCGAACGGGCGGAAAACACCGCGCGCCTGATCGACGTGGGTTTCCACCTCGCGCTGACGCGGGGCAACAAGCATTCGCAGGACGAGGAGTGGAAGTCGGTCCTGACCACCACCGGGCTGGTGGGGAACTATTGCCGCGTCCACGGCGGGTTCAACGGGCCCCAGGTGTTCAACTTCCTGCTGCGCGACAAGGACAATCCCGGCTCGGTCCTGGCCATGGTCGAGAACGCGCGCACCAATGCCCGCATGGTGCGCAACAGCCTGACCAACGCCGTATGGGAATCCACCAACGAAGGCTGGATGCATTTGCGCGACTTGCTCGCGCGGCCGGTTCGGGAGACCAACCTGGGCGAAGTGCTGGGCCAGATCCGCCGCACCGGCACGCTCGTGCGCGGGGCGCTGGAAGGGACGATGCTGCGCAACGAGGTGTTCAACTTCTCGCGCATCGGCACGTTCATCGAGCGGGCGGACAGCACCGCGCGCATCCTCGACGTGAAATACTACGTCCTGCTGCCCTCGGCGGCCTGGGTCGGCTCCAGCCTGGACAACGTGCAGTGGGACACGCTGCTGCGCTCGGTGGCGGGCAACCGTGCCTATTCCTGGCTCAACGCCGGCGCCATGGACTCGCGCGGGATCGCCCGGTTCCTGATCCTGGACGGGCAGTTTCCGCGCAGCCTGGTCTTCTGCTACGACAAGCTTCGCAGCAACATGGCAGGCCTCGCCAAGGAATATGGCGGGGAGACATCCGCGCACGCGCTTCTGCGCGCCACTGGCGGCGCGCTTCAGGAAACCTCGATCGAGGCGATCTTCGAGATGGGCCTGCACGAATTCCTGCAGGACTTCATCGGCAAGACCAGCCGGCTGGGCAGTGCCATCGCCGCCGATTACCGCTTCAACGAATAGGACGGCTTGTTCCATGCTTCTGACCGTCACGCACACCACGCGCTACGCTTTCGCCGCTCCCGTCACGCACGGATTGCAGCGGCTTCGGCTGCGGCCCAAGACCACTCACGGGCAGGAAGTGCTCGACTGGACGATGGAACTGACCGGCGCGCGCCACGAGGTGGGCTACGACGATCAGCACCAGAACCACACCTCGCTCGTTTCCATCGAACCGGGCGCCCGGGAAGTCACCGTCACCTGCGCGGGCACGGTGCGCACCAGCGACAACAACGGCATCACCGGCGCGCATGGCGGGCATGCCCCGCTCTGGTGCTTCCTGCGCGCGACTCCGTTGACCCGCGCCGGCAAGGGGGTGCGTTCGCTGCTGGCCTCCGTCGATGCCGACAAGTCGGACCTGGTGGGGTTCCTCCATGTCCTTTCCAGCGCCATCGCCGCGCGCGTTGCCTATGTGCCGGGCGCCACGGACGTGCGCACGACGGCGGAACAGGCGCTGACGGCAGGAAAAGGCGTCTGCCAGGACCATGCCCATATCTTCATCAGCGCCGGGCGCCTGCTGGACATCCCGATGCGCTATGTCGGCGGCTATCTGCGGATGAACGACCGGGTGGAGCAGGATGCCGGGCACGGCTGGGCAGAGGCGCACGTTCCGGGGCTGGGCTGGGTCGGATTCGACGTTTCCAACGCGATCTGCCCGGATGAAAGGTATATCCGCGTAGCCAGCGGCTCAGACTATGCAGAGGCCGCCCCGGTTACGGGTGTGGCCACGGGCGCGGGGGAAACCCGGCTGGACGTGCATTTGTCCGTGGAGGAGAACCTGCTAGGACAGCAGCAGCAACAGCAGTCCGCAGACGGCGGGCAGCGGCAGATACAAGGCGGCTGAAACGGCCGCGGTCCGGTGAATGGTCGCGCGGGACGCAGGAATTCAGGGGTTTTTGATTCCATGACCTATTGTGTAGGCATGATGCTGGATCGCGGACTCGTCTTGATGAGTGACACCCGCACCAATTCGGGCGTCGACAATATCTCCACGTTCCAGAAGATGTATCACTGGGAAATCCCGGGAGAGCGCATCATCACCCTGATGACGGCGGGCAACCTGGCCACCACCCAGGCGGTCATCAGCCAGCTGGAAGAGCGGAACAAGGCCCCGGCGGAGCGGCACAATTCCCTGCTGGAAGCGCCCACCATGTTCCAGGTGGCCACGGTGGTCGGCAATCTCCTCCAGGACATCATCACCGAGCGCGCCAGCGACAATGGCCAGAAGGCCGCGACCGGCACCTTCAGCGCCTCGATGATCGTGGCCGGGCAGATCAAGGGCATGGAGCCGCGGCTTTTCCTGATCTACCCCGAGGGCAATTTCATCGAAGCCAGCTTCGATACGCCCTTCTTCCAGATCGGCGAAACCAAGTACGGCCGCCCGATCCTGATCCGCGGCTACGACCGGAGCATGACTTTCGAGCAGGCGGTGAAGCTGATGTGCGTCTCCTTCGATTCGACCGTGAAGGCGAACCTATCGGTCGGCCTGCCGCTGGACCTGCTGGTGCTGGAACAGGACCGCTTCACCCCCCTCCACGACCGGCGGATCGAGCCGAACGATCCGTATTTCCAGTCGATTTCGGACGGCTGGGGAGAGGCGCTGCGCCAGGCGCTGGATGCCCTGCCTGACTACCGTATGGAAACCAGGCTCGATACTTCGGGCAATGGCGGCACCGGAAAGTCCTGAGCGTTCAGCGGCGCGGCTCCCTCCGCCGCGCCGAACTCAGTCCTCCAGCGCCGTGAAACGGAAGTCGCGGAACGTCGCTTCGCCGGGACCGGCCGCATAGAGGCCGGGCCGGAGCATCAGGAAACCGCCGCGCACATTGTGGTGGTAGCCCGAAACCTCCATGCCGCGATCGAAGCGCTTCCAGGTGCGGCCGCCGTCTGCCGAGGTGTGGAAGGCGATGATGTGCCGCCGGTTGGTGAGGCGCATTTTCATGCGGCCACCATGGGGATTGGCGGGCCGGCCGCGCTCGATGCCATATTGGTGCGTGACGAAGCGCGCCGCGTCGAAGCCGAGGCCGGCGTAGAGCTTGTCGTCGTAGAACAGCAGCAGGCCCGCCGTGCCGCCGGGGGCCAGTTCGATGTCGCATTCGAACTGATAGCTGGTGTCGCCCGCGATCAGCAGCAGCGGGGAGCCGCTCGACGGGGCCAGGCCCTTGCCTTTGAGATGCAGCGCGCCGTCCGCGACGCGCACGCGGGCCGCCTCGTCAGGCGCGGGACGGAAGAACGACCATTTCGAACCCATCGCCAGCGGCTTGGAGAAATCGTCCGACAGCGCCATGCCGTGGGGCAGGGGATTAGCCACTTTCGGCGCGGGCAGCGGCTGCGACAGGTCTCCGCCGGTCATCCTGAACCAGCCGTCCGGCGTCCATTCGATCGTGTCGAGCAGGCATTGGCGGCCGAGCGTCCAGAAGCCGTTCTCGAAGCCGTGGTAAAGCGTGTACCACCGCTTGTCCGGCCCTTCGACCAGCGAGGCGTGGCCGCGCGACCACCAGGCTTCGGACTGGCTTTCGGTGCGGACCAGCGGATTGCCGGGGTGCTGTTCCCAGGGGCCATGGATGGAGCGGGCACGGGCGGCGATCACCATATGGCCGGTGGGCGGCCCGGCCGTGCCGCCCACTGCCGTGAGCATGTAGAACCAGTCGCCATGGCGGTGGATCTTGGGGCCTTCGGGCGAGAAACCTTCCACGTCCCAATCCTCGGGATAGTGCCAGGGATCGTAGACGTGCTCGACTTTGCCGGCCAGCGACAGCCCGTCTTCGGAAAGGCGAATCCGGTCCCCGCCCGAGAGGAACAGCCAGCGCGAGCCGTCCTCGCCCACGGCATGGCAGGGGTCGATATGGTCATGCAGGCCCAGCGGCTTCGGGTCGCTCCACGGGCCGTCGATATGATCCGCCCAGATCACGTAGATCTCGTTGGGCTCGGCCTTGACCGGGATGTAGAGGAAGTAGCGTCCCTCGTGCTTCTCCAGGCTCACCGCCCATACCGAGCCGATATTGCGGGTCAGCGCCGGTTTGCGGGGCTGCCAGTTCACCAGGTCGCGGCTGTGCCAGATGGTGAGGCCGGGGTAGGAATCGAAGCTGGAGAACGTGAGATAATAGTCTTCGCCGTCCTTGAGGATGGCGGGGTCGGGCCGGTCGCCCGAAAGGACGGGGTTGAGCATCCTGCCGCCGCCGAGGCTGGAAACGCGCTGGTTGTCGAAGCCGCGGCGCCAGTTGCGGGCGGGCGCCGCCGGGGCGGACGGCGGAGCGCTACCCGTTCCGGGCGCCTTCGCGGCAGCCTCTCCGCTTACGAGAGTGGGGGCCGCAAGGCCGATGCCGCCGAGCAGGGCGGTCTTGAGTGCGTCGCGTCTGTCCATCGTCATCCCATTCTGCCCCGAATGTTTCGGCCGGTTCCTTCCGGCCATTTACCTCAGCCCCAGCTCCTTCAGGCCAGGCCGACCGAGCGTGCCCAGGCCCGCCAGAGATCGGGCCACGCCTCGACCGGCTTGCCGATCGTGCCGCGCAGCCCGAAGCCGTGGCCGCCTTGCGCGAAGAGGTGGGTTTCCACCGGGACGCCTTGCGCGCGGAGCGCGGCGCGCAGGCGCAGGCTGTTGTCTACCGGGACGACGGGATCGTCCTCGGCGTGAAGCAGGAAGTGCGGCGGCGCGCCCTTGGGCACCGTGCGCTCCGGCGAGTGCGCGGCTTCCAGTTCCGCTGTGGGCGAGGGGCCGAGCAGCAGGTCGCGGGATCCGGCATGGGCGATGGCCGGGTCCATCGAGACCACCGGATAGACCGGGGCCGCGCAGAACGGGCGCGCGGAAAGTCTGTCCGCCGCATCGACCGGCGCGTAGACTTTCGCGTCGAAGCGGGTGGAGAGGCTGGCGCAGACATGGCCGCCGGCCGAAAAGCCCATGGCGGCGACGCGCTCCGGCTGGATTCCGAAGTCTTTCGCACGGTGGCGGATCAGGCGCATGGCGCGCTGCGCATCGGCCAGCGGCACGTCCTGCCGATCCGCCCAGCCTTCGCCGGGGAGGCGGTAGAACAGCACGAAGGCCGTGAAGCCGCGCGCGGCAAGCCAGCGCGCCACTTCGTAGCCTTCCTTGTCGATCACGACGAGCCGGTAGCCGCCGCCCGGGGCGATCAGCACCGCCGCGCCGTTGGGCCGGTCGGGCCGGAACACCACCATGCGCGGATGGGTGGTGCCGGTGACGGAGCGATCGTTGACCTGCCCGTTGGCAGAGCGTTCGGTGACGGTTTCGACCGGCGGCGCTCCGGGCATTCCCGGCGCACCTTTCGGCCAGAGGTCGATCGTCTCGGTGGGTTCCGGCAAGCCTGGCGGCGGCGCCTTGGCGGCATCGGCCGGAGGCGGTGTCATGCCGCTATCGCCCGGCCTTCCGGTTTGGGCCAGGGCCTGGCCGGCGCTCAATCCAGGCAGCAGCCCGGAGGCGAGCGAAGCCGCCATGAACGATCGGCGGTCGATGGTCATGGCGGCTTCCTCTTCGTTATTTCAGTTCATGGCATTCGGCAGATGTATCGGCCGAACGTCAATACTTTGCGCGCGCGCCGAACAGGATCGTGCGGCCGAAGTGGTTGTTTTCGTAGTTGCGCTCCGCGAAGACGTCGTTGAAGCGATAGCGATAGGCATCGGTCAGGTTGTTGCCGTCGATCGAGAGTTCCAGCCACTCCGTGGCCTTGTAGCGGATCGCCGCATCGATGCTGGTGTAGGAGCCATAGCCTTCGAAGATATTGCCCGTGGCGCTGGTCGCATCCACGAAGGGCCCGCGATAGCTGACCGAACCGCGAATGCTGAACTTGCCGTCGTCATAGTAGAGCGTGGCGTTGGCCGCCTTCTTGGACACGCCCAGCAAGGTCTGGGTATAGACCGCCGAGACGCCGGTGAGGGCGCAGGCGCCTGTCGTGGCGTTGCGGGTACAAGCCGAAGTGGCCGGGCCGGTGATCGTGTAGTCCGCCTTGCTCTTGATGAACGTGGCGTTGCCCTGGAAGCCCGTGTGGCTGAGGATGCCGGGCAGGAAAGTGAAGGGCAGTTGCAGTGCCACTTCCACGCCCTTCAGCGTCGCGCCCTGGCCGTTGACCTGCGAGGAGACGACATATTCCTGGTTGGGATCGTAGTTGATGTAGGCAGGCGTGCTCTGGCCCAGCACGTCGCGGCCGAGGCCGAGCTGCGGCAGGGTGGCCACGTAAGTGCCGGCGACCGGGAAGCTTTCGATCTTCTTGATGAAGGCGGCCACCGACAGCAGGGCCTGCGGGGCGAAGTACCATTCGGCCGAAAGGTCGAAATTGGTCGCGCGATAGGGATCGAGGAACGGGTTGCCGAACGTGACGCGGTAGTTGAAGCCGTCCACCGAGCCGCCCGGGTTGAGGTTGCCCAGCGAAGGCCGGGTGATGACCTTGGCGATGGCGCCGCGCAGGATCACGTCATGGCGCGGGTAGAGCGCGATGTTCATGGCCGGGAGCCAGTCGTCGTAATTGCGCTCCACGGTGGCGGCGACGCCGGCGGTGTAGCCGGTCGATTTCTGGCCGGTATGGGCATAGCGCATGCCGAAGTTGCCGGCATATTCGAGCCCGAAGATGTCGCCCTTCACGTCGAACTGGAGGTACCCGCCCGACGTCGTTTCCTGCACGCGGCGGTTGTTGCCCAGGTCCTCGATGGCGGTCCGGCCATAGAGGTTGGTATAGTCTGCCGCATTGGCGATGTTGGCGACGAGCCAGGAATCGGTGGTTCCGTTCGGCTGGCCCGCGTCTCCCAGGTTGGCGACTTGCGAGATGTCCGAAGTGACGGGCAGGCCGTAGACCGAAGCCGAGCAGGTCACCTGGCCGAGGATCAGGTCCTTCGTGCCGTTGGCGCCGCAGGCGGCGGTGTCGCGCTGGAACAACTGGGTGCGGAAGTTGTAGCGCCGCCAGACTGCGCCGGTCTTGACCGTGAAGCCTTCGGCAAGGTCCCACTCGGTGCGCAATTGCGCGGTCTTGAAGCGGTTCTTCACATAAGAAGGCCGGTCGCGGATTTCGGCGAGCTGGAAGTTCGCCGGATTGGTCACGTCGAGGCCGTAGTTCAGCACCGGCGTCTTCATGTCCGAGTAGTCGTAGCTGAAACCGTTGGCGTTGCGGTTGTCATAGGCGAAAGTCGTTTCGACCGGGATGTCCGCGTTCGATTGCGACATGCCGCCCAGCAGGGTGAAGCGGAAGCTGTCGCTGACGTCCTGGTCCAGCGTCGCGCCGATCTGGTAGAATTCGGTCTTCGACTTGCGCAAGTAGCTTTCCGTGCGGACATAGGCGTTGTTGAACGTGGCGCTGACCATGTTGCCGTTGTCGTCGTAGACCGGGTCCACCACGTCGAAGCGGCGCTCGTTGGAGCGGGCGAGCACTTCCAGCCACTGTTCCGCGCGGTCTTCCTTGAACGAGGAATAGAGGCCGTCGATCGAGAGCTTGGTGCGGTCGGTCGGCTCGAACTGGATGGATCCGGTCAGGCCCAGGCGCTTGCGGTCATGCTCGACCACGCCGTAGCGCGGGATGCGCGGGTGGAACGAGAGCGAGGCCGCGTCGCAGGCGGCGGAGGGGCGATAGCCGCCGCCCGTGCCGACCGGGTTGCCGCCGGTCGGGCCGACGTTGGAAAAGTAGCACGGCGTGCCGTTCACCGAGTTGAAGTAGGCCTGGGCCCAGCGCACCGAGTTGTTGCCGGTTTCCAGCGTGTCGGTGTGCGAATAGGCGGCCGAGAGATTGACGCCGAACGTGCCCGCGTCGTTCCTCCAGGACAGCAGGCCGGCGATGCGCGGGCCGACATTGTCCGACAGGTCGTTGTAGGAACCCTGGACGTTGAGCACGGCGGAAAGGCCGGCCTTGCCCGCCAGCGGGTTGCCGGTGTTGAGGTCCACCACGGCGCCCAGCGAACCTTCGTCGAGGCTGGCTTCGGCGGTCTTGTGGACCACCAGGCTGCTGAACAGTTCCGAGGCGAAGACGTTGAAGTCGAACGAACGGTCGCGGTTGGCGGACGCGCCGTCGGAGCTGGTGGCGATGGTCTCCAGGCCGTTCACGCGCACGCGGGTGAACTGGGCGCTGAGGCCGCGAACGGTGATCGCGCGGCCTTCGCCGCCGTCCTTCTGGATGGAGATGCCGGGAATGCGCTGGAGCGATTCGGCAAGGTTCTGGTCGGGGAACTTGGCCATGTCCTCGGCCACGACGGCATCGACCGCGCTGACCGATTCCCGCTTCACGTTGAGCGCGGCTTCCAGCGACTGGCGGAAGCCGGTGACGATGATTTCCTGGGCGGTCGTGCTGTCCTGCGGGGCCGTCTGGGCGGCGGCGCCGGTATTGTCTGCGGCCGTGTCCTGCGCGAAGGCGGCGTGCGGCAATGCCAGCGCGCTGCCCGCGACCAGCGCTGCCTTCAGTAGCGAAATCCTCGAAACATGCCTTTGCATGATCAACTCCCCCTGTAGCCTTCCGGCTCACTGGCCTTCTCAGCCTATTGATACCGGTGTCAAAGAGGATCGCGCCTTGGGCGCTTCCTTTCTCCGGCACCTGCTCCCAGCACCTTGCGGTACTTTCCTCAACGCCTTTGCGGCGCACTCGATTGAACTGCGTATCGTCCTTGTCGCGCAATCGTCAGTTCGTTCTTGCCGGTCTTGGTAACCGGTGTCATTAGTTATTGCCGCAGGGACGCCACCCTGTCAAGAACGCTGTAACAAGCCTGGCAAGAACCGGATCAAACGGGAGAGAGCAGTGAAAGCAACGAGGCAGTTCGGCCGTCTTACCCTGGCCGCATCGGTCGCCATTCTGGCGATTTCGGCGGTCTCCCCCATGGCGATGGCGCAAGCGGCAGACCCTACGAAAGGTGGCGACGGCGGGCGAATCATCCGCGTCACCACGCTCGCCAAGGATGGACCCGGATCGCTCAAGGCGGCGGTCGAGGCGAAAGGCAAACGCATCGTGGTGTTCGAGGTGGGCGGCGTGATCGACCTGGGGCGCACGGTGCTGGAAATCGATGAGCCTTATCTCACCATCGCCGGGCAGACGGCGCCTTCGCCGGGCGTGACGATCGTGCGCGGCGGGATCGACCTCAAGGGGCACGACGTGAAGATCAGCCATCTTCGCGTGATGACCGGGGTGGATGGCCAGCCCAAGCTCTCCGGCTGGGAGGCCGATGCCTTCTCCACCGTTGCCGCGCACAATGTGGTGATCGAGCATTGCAGCTTCTTCTGGGCGATCGACGAGAACATGTCGACGTCGGGTCCGCGCTTCAACGGCAAGACCGTGAAGGAATGGCGCGAGGCCACCAGCCACGACGTGCTGTTCCGCGAGAACCTGGCCGCGGAAGGGCTGGCCGACGCCAGCCATCCCAAGGGCGAGCATTCCAAGGGCTCGCTGGTGCACGACAACGCCACCGGCATCGTCTTCTACCGCAATGTCTGGGCGCACAACATGGAGCGCTCGCCGTTGGTGAAGGGCGGGGCGCAAGTGCTGATGGTCAACAACATGATCTACGATCCTGGCCACCGCGCGGTGCACTACAACCTGATGAACCTGGAATGGGCGGGCCATCCCTATGTGACCGGAGAGATCACGGCCGTCGGCAATGTCATGCGGGCGGGCAATTCCACCGCGCCGGGCTTGCCGTTCCTGACTCTGGGCGGCGACGGCGACCTCGCCTGGTTCAGCAAGGACAACATCAACGTCGATCGCTGGGGCAATCCCGCGCCGATGCTCGGCCGCTACGGCGTGACCAAGGCCAAGGTCATCGAAGCGCCGGCACCGCTCGCCAGCCTCGACGGCTACAAGGTGATGCCCGCCGCCGACCTCGAAACCGACCTGCTCGGCTCGGTCGGCGCCCGCCCGTGGGACCGCGCGCCCGACGACATCCGCGTGCTGTTCTTCGTGGCCGAGGGCCGCGGCGAAGTGATCGACGACGAGAAAGTCGTCGGCGGTTATCCGCATCCGGCGCCGACTCAGGCCACCTTCGTGGAGAAGGACTGGAATCTCGGCACGATGACGCCGAAGTCGGGCCTCTATCCCGGGCAGAAGGCCGGACCGCAGGAGAAGCTCTCCGCGCGGGACAGAGAAATGCGCGAAGGGGCGGCGAAGTGATCGCGGGGCTGCTGCTGATGGCGGCTGCCACTACCGGCACCCCGGCCCCGACTTCACCCTCGGCCCCGCCCATGGCCGTCATCGACGAAAAGGACACCGTGCGCGAGGAAGCCCCTCCGCACGGCGCCATCGGCATGAGCACGGCCTATCGCATTTCGGATGCCGTGCCCGCACCGCGCGCGATGGAGTTCCGCCGCCGGGTCCTGCACAAGGGCGCGGCCATCGGCGCGCATCCCATCGCGCACGATGAGGTTTATTACGTTCTGTCGGGCGAGGGCGAAGTGGTGTCGGACGGCCAGCGCGCGGTGCTGCGGCCGGGCATGACGGCCTATCTCTACAACGGCGCGGTCGTGGGCATCTGGCAGCGCGGCGAAGCACCGCTTTCGCTCGTCATCGCTTATCCTAACCCGCCCGTGGCTGCCGGAAAGTAAGGCGCCCCGAGGCATTCCAAGCGGGGCACCGGCTTTTTCTCCACCCGATCATGGGCTTGGAGAAAGGGCTGGCGCCCTGAAGTCAGCGAATTCCCGAGCGGACTGTCAGGCCTGGGGCTTGACGCGGAGCAGGCCCTCCTGCGCGACGCTGGCGACCAGTTCGCCCGAGCGTGTGTAGATCGCGCCGCGGGCAAAGCCGCGGGCATGGCCGGACCAGGGGCTGTCCATGGCATAGAGCAGCCAGTCGTCGATCGGCGGGGTCTGGTGGAACCAGATCGCGTGGTCGAGGCTGGCGCCGGTCACGCCGGGCGAGAAGAACCCCAGCCCGTGGGGCATCAGCGCCGTGGAAACGAGCGCGAAGTCGCTGGCATAGGCCAGGAGCACCCGCTGCATCGTGTCATCGCTGCCGAGCGGCCGGGCCAGCCGGAACCATTCCTGGCGCTGGGGCAGATCGCCGCCGCGCACCGGGGGGCAAGGGCGGATGTCGAAGGCCGCGAGCCGGTCCAGCAGGAAGGACGGCAATTTCTGTCCGGCAGCGGCCAGGGCGTCCCGGAAATCCGGGCACTCGTCCGGTGCCGGGACGTCCGGCATGGGCACCGCGTGGGACAGCCCTTCCTCGGGCCGGTGGAAGGAAGCCGCCAGGTTGAGGATCGGCTTGCCGCCCTGCATGGCGACGACGCGGCGGTTGGAGAAGCTGCCACCGTCGAAGTCAGGCAGGACGCGGTAGATGATCGGGCGGGCGGAATCGCCGGCGCGCAGGAAATAGGCGTGGAGCGAGTGGGCCTGCCGCTCGGGATCGACGCCCCGCGCGGCGGCGGCCAGCGCCTGGGCCACGACCTGGCCGCCATAGACGCGGCCCATTTCCTCGGCCGAGGCGGCGCCTCGGAAGATGCCGGTATCGATCTCTTCCACGTTGAGCAGGTCGCGCAGTTCTTCCACGGCGCGGCGGGCGTCTTCACTCATGGCTGGTCTCCGGGCCGTTCTTCAGGCGGTGCCGATGCCGGGCCGCTGCGGACTTCCACGGGCATGCCCTTGAGCCAGGCCAGCGACTGCCGCTCGATGGACAGCAGTTCTTCCAGCGTCTGTTCGATCGCGGTCTTCTGCTGGCGCAGTTCGTCGATACGGTCGGTAACCCGGGTGAGTAGCGCGCGGACCTGTTCGTGGTGTTCGGGATCGACGTCGTAGAGGTCGAGGAATTCCTTGATCTCGCGGATCGAGAAGCCGAGCCGCTTGCCGCGCAGGATCAGCTGCATCCTGCCCATTTCGCGGCGCGAATAAATGCGGGTGGTGCCGACGCGCTGCGGGGCGATCAGGTCCTTGTCTTCATAGAAGCGCAAGGTGCGCATCGTCACGCCCAGTTCGGTGGCGGCTTCCTGGATGCCGAGCATGTCGCCGCCCGGCTCTCCCTCTTCCGGGTTTTCGCGCGGGGCTGCCGCCTGCGCGCCTGCTGCGGGGAGGGGCTCGCCGTTCGGAGTGAGTGCGGCTCCGGTGCCGCTCACGAATCCTGTCCCGAGGCGCGGCGCGCGGCCTCTTCCTCGACCAGCTCCTTCTTGGAGAGCTTGCCGACCAGCGTCTTGGGCAGGCTGTCGCGGAATTCGATCTGGCTTGGCATCTCGATCTTGTTGAGCCGTTCCTTGAGGAAGGCCATCAGGGTTTCCTGGTCCAGCGTATCGCCGGGATGGAGCGCCACGAAGGCCTTGGGCGCCTGCCCGCGATAGGTATCGGGAATGCCGATCACGATCGCCTCGTGCACCATCGGATGCTCGTAGAGCGCATCCTCGATCGTTCTCGGATAGACATTGTACCCCCCGCAGAGGATCATGTCCTTGATCCTGTCCACCAGGAACAGATAGCCGTCTTCGTCGAGATAGCCAACGTCTCCCGTGCGCAAGGCACCGTAGATGAAGGTCTTTTCCGATTCCTCGGGCCGGTTCCAGTAGCCGGACATGACTTGCGGGCCGCGCGCGCAGACTTCGCCGCGCTCGCCCTGGGGCATGACTTTGTGCAGGTTGTCCGGATCGCGGATTTCCAGAACGGTTCCGGGGAAGGCCGGGCCGCAGGAATTGTTCTTCACCTCGCCTTCCAGCGGATTGCAGGCGATGATCGGGGAGGCTTCGGACAGGCCGTAGCCTTCCACCACGCGCACGCCGGTGCGCTGCTCGAACTTCTGGCGCACTTCCAGCGGCAGCGGCGCCCCGCCCGAGATGCAGACGCGCACCTGGTCGAACTCGCCGTGGAGCTGCTGGTTGTTGAGCGCGGTATAGAGCGTGGGAACCCCGAAGAACTGCGTCGGTTTGGTGCGCTTGGCGGTGGCCAGGAACGACTTCATCTCGAAACGCGGCAGCAGGATCATCTCGGCGGCGGTGTCCACCGAGTAGTTGAGCACCGTGGTCAGCGCGAAGACGTGGAACAACGGCAGGACGCCCAGCGTGCGCTCCTGCGTCTCCGGCATGTGGCCGACATGGGCGATCATCTGCGCCGAATTGGCGGCGAGGTTCGCATGGCTGAGCATCGCGCCCTTGGGCACGCCGGTGGTGCCGCCGGTATATTGCAGCACGGCAAGGTCCGAGGGCGAGCGTTCGACGGGATCGGGATCGGCGTCGCGCGCGATCAGGTCCGCAAAGCGCAGGAAGCGCAAGTCATGCGGCTCATGCGCGATGTCCTTGCGCTTGAGCAGGCGATAGGCGCGGCCCTTCAGCTTGGGCAGGGCATCGGCGATCGGGCAGACGATCACGCGGCGCAGCGCGCCCTTTCCGACCAGCGGCTCGATCTTGGGAAGCGAGAGCGCAAGGTCGGAGGCGACGATGAATTCCGCACCGGAATCGTCCACCAGATGCGCCATCTCGCGCTCGGTGTAGAGCGGGTTGAAGTTCACCACGATGCCGCCGATGCGCAGGATCGCGAAGTAGCAGATCACGTAGTAGGGCGTATTGGGCAGGCACAGGCCCACCCGCGTCCCCCGCTTGACGCCGAGGTCCTGCAACCCCCGCGCCGCGCGGCGGGACAGGTCGCCGATCTCCTTGTAGGTCCACTTGCGGCCCATGAAGTCGATCGCCGGCCAGGCGCCGTGAGCTTCCACGGCATGGTCGAGCAGGTCGGTGAGCAACCGCGGCGCGATCGGCGGCATCTCTTCCGGAAGTTGGGAGGAGGTCTCCGGGGCGGAGTGTCCGCCGATCGTCGCCGCGGCTCCCATCAGAAGGCCACCCGCGCGCCGAGCGAGAAGACCATGGCGTAAGCATCCTGGAGGCTGCCGTTGGTGATCACCGGGGTCTGTGCCGCCGTGCCCGGATAGGCCGCGGTGATGCGGTCGATCGGCGCGTCCTTGAACGTGATGTACGAGGCGGCCGCGTCGATCGCGATCTTCTCGCTCATGTTCCAGGTGGTGCCGGCCGAGAAGTTCCAGCGGTTGCTGTCAGGCACGCGGGCATCGCGGTCGCCGCTGCTGGTCGGCGTCTCGCCGTACTGGATGCCGCCTCGCACGGTCCACTTCGGATTGACGTCGTAGTCCATGCCGAAGGCGTAGGAGAAGCCGTCCTTGTAGTTCTCGGGGATCTGCTGGTTGATCGGGGCGCCGAGATCGATGGTGTCGAACTTGCTCCAGCCGAAGGCCACGACTTGCGCGTTCAGCGTCAGCTGCTTGGTGGCGTGGATGCGGCCGGACATGATCGCCTGCCACGGGGTGGTGAATTCGGCCGTGGCGTCGAGCGTCCGGTTCTGTGCGGCAAGCGGGCCGAGCAGGCCGTCGATGGTCAGCGAGCCGTCGAGCTTGTGCTTGATGGCCGACTTGTAGGCGACGCCGATCGAGGCGGGGCCGTTATGGTACTGGGCGCCGACCGACCAGCCCACGTCCCAGCCACTGCCCTTGAGCTGCTGATGGCCGTCCGCCAGCAGCGGCGAGAGGTTGGGCAGGTAGTTGCCGAGGGTGGCGTCGACATGTTCGACGTTGGCAGCCGCGCCGATATAGAGGCCTTCGACCGGCTGGAAGGCGACGCTGGGCTGGATGTCGATCGTGCGCAGCTTGGTCTTGTCCGCGGAATAGCGGGCCCAGCTGTCGGCATCGTAATTGGTGGTGAAGGAATAAGGCGAGGTCACCGTCAGGCCGAAGGCGAACTTGCCGGTGCCGTAGGCGATCGAGCCGGAGGGCAGCACGCCGTTGTCGATGGGGTTCTTGGCCAGGCCATTGCCGCCGACCGGGGCAGGTGCCTGTCCGGGGCGGACGATCACGGTGCCGTCGTCCACCACTTTGCCGCGCGGCAGGATGACGCTGGCGTGGACCGAGGCCTGGCCGCCTTCGAGCCCGCCGATCGCAGCCGGGTTCCACCACAGCGAGTCGACGCCGGTATCGGCGGCCTCACCCGAGAAGGCGCGGCCCTGTGCGCGTACCGACTGTTCCTGAAGGTAGAAGGCCTGTGCATGGGCGGCGCCGGCAAAGCCGAACACGACGGCGGATGCGGCGGCCGATGCGGTGCCCGCGAGAAGAATGCGGCCCGAAGTGCGTTTCATATCCTTGAACTCCCTTAATTCTCTTATGCCCTGAACCTTCGTGTACCCGGTGCGCCTCAGGGGATGCGCGTCCAGGTCTGGGTCTTGCACAAGGGCCAGACGATGCAGCCCTTGAGCTTGAGGCTATTGGCCCCCGAAGGCGTTATCGTCGCCTTGTAGGTGCCGCCGTCCTCAGGATTGTAGATCTGTCCTTCGACCCATTCGTTCCCTTTGGCCTTGAAACCACCGACAATTTGCAGGCCCTTGATCTTGCGGCCACGCTGCGCGGTGTCCTTGTTGTTCACGTCGCGCAGGTCGGGGTTTGTCTTCAGGCCGTCCGAATCGACGAGCCGGCCGCAGACCGATTCGCCGCAGCGGCTGAGTTCGACGACCCCGTGCTTGGAAGGTGTGCGCCACTTGCCGACGACGGAGTCGCCGCCGGCCGCCAATGCCGGATTCGCGCCGGGAATTGCGATCAGGGCCGCGGCAACAAATGCCAGCCCCGCAGGTTTCCACTGTTTCATGAGCGACCTCTCCATCGTCTCCAACCGGACATCTTCTCACCGGCGGGACGGGGCCCTTACGGTGGGATGCTGATTTGTCGTAACCGATAATTTGCTTGACGTATAGGGAAAGAATTGCACCCTTAGGGAAGAAGGCGACGCAGCCTGGGGAAGAGCCCTCGGCGCGTCGGCCCACGGAGAGAGTGCATGCAAAGTGTCGTGATCGCGGGTTACGCCCGCTCGCCCTTCCACTTGGCCAACAAGGGCGCGCTGGCGCGGGTCCGTCCGGACGACCTTGCCGCGCAGGTGATTCGCGGCCTCATCGCCAAGACCGGCGTGGAAGCTGCCGATATCGAAGACGTCATCGTCGGCTGCGCGTTCCCCGAGGGCGAGCAGGGCTTCAACGTCGCGCGCCTGATCGGCCTGCTGGCGGACCTGCCGATCTCGGTGGGCGGCATGACTGTGAACCGTTTCTGCGGCTCGTCGATGAGCTCGATTCACTACGCCATGGGCCAGATCGCCATCGGCGCGGGCGAAGTCTTCGTCTGCGCGGGCGTCGAATCGATGAGCCGCGTGCCGATGATGGGCTTCAACCCGCTGCCCAATCCGCAGCTGGCGAAGAAGAGCGCCGCCTATATGTCGATGGGCGAAACCGCCGAAAACGTCGCTACCAAGTACCAGATTCCCCGCGCCGACCAGGAAGCGCTGGCCGTCTCCAGCCAGCAGAAGGCCGCCGCCGCACGTGACGCCGGCAAGCTGACCGACGAGATCGTGCCGATCCAGACCAAGGGCGGGATCGTCAGCGAAGACGGCACCATTCGCGGCGAAACCACCGCAGAGGGCCTTGCCGGCCTGAAGCCCGCGTTCGATGCGGCAGGGTCGGTCACCGCCGGCACCTCCTCGCCGCTGACCGATGGCGCCAGCGCCGTGCTTGTCACCACCGAGGACTATGCCCGCGCCCATGGCTTGCCGATCCTCGCCCGCATCAAGTCGGTCGCGGTATCGGGCTGCGCGCCGGAAACCATGGGCCTCGGCCCGATCCTGTCCAGCCAGAAGGCGCTTGAGCGTGCCGGTATCTCGGCGGGCGACCTTGACGTGGTCGAACTGAACGAGGCCTTTGCCAGCCAAGCGCTGGCCTGCATCAAGGACCTCGGCCTCGACGTGGCCAAGGTGAACATCGACGGCGGCGCGATCGCCATCGGCCACCCGCTGGGCGCCACCGGCGCGCGCATCGTCGGCAAGGCGGCCTCGCTGCTGAAGCGCGAAGGCGGCAAGTACGCGCTCGCCAGCCAGTGCATCGGCGGCGGTCAGGGTATCGCCACGATCCTGGAGTCGGTGGAATGAGCGACAACAACATCATCAAAAAGGTCTGCGTGATCGGCGCCGGCACCATGGGTGCCGGGATCGCCGCTCAGGTCGCCAATGCCGGCGTGCCGGTGCTGCTGCTCGACATTGTTCCTAAGGACGCCGAGTCTAAGGGGCTTGGGCGCAACGCGGTTGCCGAGGGCGCCGTGGCGAAGATGCTCAAGACCGAGCCCGCGCCGTTCATGAGCAAGTCGGCCGCCAAGCTGGTCGAGACGGGTAATATCGAAGACCACCTCGACAAGGTTGTCGAATGCGACTGGGTGATCGAGGCGGTGATCGAGCGTCTCGACATCAAGCAGGGCCTCTACGCCAAGCTGGAAGCGGTGAAGCGTGATGGCACTGCCGTTTCGTCCAACACCTCGACGATCCCGCTCGCCAATCTGGTCGAAGGGCGCTCGGACGCGTTCAAGCGCGACTTCCTGATCACCCACTTCTTCAACCCGCCGCGCTACATGCGCCTGCTGGAAATCGTCACGGGCCCCGCGACCGACGCCGCCGTCGCCGCCAAGGTCGAGCAGTTCGCCGACGTTTCAATGGGCAAGACGGTGGTGAAGGCCAAGGACACCCCGGGCTTCATCGCCAACCGCATCGGCACCTACTGGATCCAGCTTGGCCTCAACGCCGCGTTCGACATGGGCATCACCATCGAACTGGCCGATGCCATTGCCGGAAAGCCGATGGGCGTGCCCAAGACCGGCATCTTCGGTCTTGTCGATCTGGTCGGCATCGACCTGATGCCGCACTTGCAGGCCAGCCTCACCTCGACGCTGCCCGCAGGGGACCTCTACCACGGCATCGCCCGCGACATTCCGCTGATCAACAAGATGATCGGCGAGGGCTATACCGGCCGCAAGGGCAAGGGCGGTTTCTACCGTCTCAACAAGGAAGCCGGTCGCCGCAAGGAAACCATCGACCTTCAGACCGGCGAATACCGTCCCACCATCACCGCACAGGGACCGCGCGGCGCCGCCTCGAAGGGTGACCTCAAGGCACTCGTCGAAAGCAAGGGCGACATCGGCGCCTACGCCTGGGCCGTGCTGGGCGATACGCTGGCCTATGCCGCCAGCCTCGTGCCCGATGCCGCTTCGGACGTGGTTGCCGTCGATGATGCGATGAAGCTGGGCTACAACTGGAAGGCCGGCCCGTTCGAGATGATCGACAAGCTGGGCGCCAAGTACCTCGCCGAACGCCTCGCCGCCGAAGGCAAGGCCGTGCCCGCGATCCTGACCGTGGCGGGCGACCGCACGTTCTACCGGATCGAGAACGGCAAGCGCCAGTTCCTGGGCCTCGATGGCGAATACCGCGACATCGTCCGCCCCGAAGGCGTGATGCGCCTGGCTGACGTGAAGCTTTCGTCCAAGCCGATCATCCGCAATGCCTCTGCCGCGCTCTGGGACATCGGTGACGGCGTCGTCTGCCTGGAATTCACCGGCAAGATGAACGCGCTCGACGGCGAAGTCATGAAGCTGATCGGGCAGGCCATCCCGCTGGTGGCGGCGCAGTACAAGGCGCTGGTCGTCTACAACGATGCCGACACCTTCTCGGCCGGTGCCAACTTGGGCCTCGCGCTCTTCGCGGTGAACATCGCCGCCTGGGGTGAGATCGAGAAGCTCGTGGCGGGCGGACAGCTGGCCTACAAGGGCCTGAAGTACGCACCGTTCCCGGTGGTCGGTGCTCCGGCCGGCCTCGCGCTTGGCGGCGGGTGCGAGATCCTGCTCCACTGCGACGCGATCCAGGCCCATGCCGAACTCTACTGCGGCCTTGTGGAATGCGGCGTCGGCCTCGTTCCCGGCTGGGGCGGCAATGGCGAGATGATCGACCGCTGGCGCAATGCCCCCGGCATGCCCAAGGGCCCGATGCCGGCGGTTGCCAAGGTGTTCGAGATGGTCTCGACCGCGCAAGTCTCCAAGTCTGCCCAGCAGGCGCGCGAGATGATGAGTCTGCGTAAGGACGACGGCATTTCGATGAACCGCGACCGCCTGCTGCATGACGCCAAGCAGAAGGCTCTGTCGCTGGTCGAGGGCTATACCCCGCCCGAGGCGCCCGAGTTCAAGCTGCCCGGCGCCGGTGGCCGCACCGCACTCGGCCTTGCGGTCGAAGGCTTCCACAAGCGCGGCATGGCGACCGACTACGACGTGGTCGTCTCGGGCATTCTGGCCGACGTGCTGACCGGCGGCGATGAGTTCGACCTCGTCGACACGGTGAGCGAGGGCGAACTGCTCAAGCTGGAGCGCGATGCCTTCATGGGCCGACTGCGCGACGACCGCTCGGTCGCCCGTGTCGAGCACATGCTCGAAACCGGCAAGCCGCTGCGTAACTGAACCAAAGGAAAACCGGGCCGAGAGCGTGACCTGCCACCCCATCCTCCTTTCCTCGTTCCTTCCCTCGTCATTGAGAGCGGCGAAGCCGCGCGGCAATCCAGGGGCGTCGCAAACCGCCCTGAATTGCTTCGCTTCGCTCGCAATGACGAAGTGCGGGGTGCGACAGGAAGCGGGACGGGTTAGTGCGAGTTCATCTCTCGACCTGCGAGGAGAGTGATATGCAAGTCTACGAAGCGCCCCTGCGCGACATGAAGTTCGTGCTCCACGAACTCCACAACGATGACGGCTTCGGCAATCTCGAAGCCCTGGCCGAATTCACCCCCGACCTTGTCGACGCGGTGCTGGAAGAGGCTGCCAAAGTGGCGCAGGAAGTCCTGCTGCCGCTGAACCGCAGCGGTGATATCGAGGGCTGCACGCTGGAAAACGGCGTGGTCCGCACCCCCAAGGGCTTCAAGGAAGCCTACGACATGTTCCGCGAAGGCGGCTGGTGTGCGCTGGCGTCCGATCCCGAATGGGGCGGGCAGGGCCTTCCCGAGGCGCTGAACAAGCTGACCGAGGAGATGATCTGCTCCGCCAACCTGTCGTTCAGCCTCTATCCCGGCCTTACCCACGGCGCGACCACCGCGATCGAGGGCTACGCCAGCGACGAACTGAAGCAGGCCTACCTGCCCAAGATGGTCGAAGGCACCTGGTCGGGCACGATGTGCCTTACCGAACCGCACTGCGGCACCGATCTTGGCATGCTGCGCACCAAGGCGGTGCCTGCCCAAGATGCAAATGGGGGTGACGACAGCTACAAGATCTCCGGCGCGAAGATCTTCATTTCGGCGGGCGAGCACGACCTGACCGAGAACATCATCCACCTCGTCCTCGCCCGGCTTCCCGATGCGCCGGAAGGCGTGAAGGGCATCAGCCTGTTCCTGGTGCCGAAGTACCTGCCCAAGGAAGACGGCACGCCGGGCCCGTCCAACGGCGTTTCGGTGGCAGCGATCGAGCACAAGATGGGCCTCAAGGCCTCGGCCACCTGCCAGCTCAACTTCGACGATTCGATCGGCTGGCTGGTCGGCACCGCGAGCAAGGGCATGGAAGCCATGTTCAAGATGATGAACACCGAGCGCGTTTCGGTGGGCATCCAGGGTCTTGGCGTGGGTGAAGCCGCCTATCAGTCGGCCGTGTGGTACGCCAAGGACCGCGTGCAGGGCCGTTCGCTGTCGGGCGTGAAGAACCCCAAGGGACCGGCCGATCCGATCATCGTCCACCCCGACGTGCGCCGCATGCTGATGACCGCCCGCGCCTACAACGAAGGCAGCCGCGCTCTGGGCGCCTGGGTCAGCCGCGCGCTCGATGCCGAAAAGCATTCGACCGATCCGGCCGTGAAGGCCCGCGCGGAAGACTTCATCGCGCTGATGACCCCGGTGGTGAAGGCACTCTTCACCGACTGCGGCTATGAAAGCGCGAACCTGGCCGTGCAGGTCTACGGCGGTCACGGCTACATCGCCGAAAGCGGCGTGGAGCAGTTCGTGCGCGATGCCCGCATCGCCATGATCTACGAAGGCACCAACGGCATTCAGGCGCTCGACCTTGTCGGCCGCAAGATGCCCGCACATGCCGGCCGCTATCTGCGCTCGTTCTTCCACCCCGTCTCGGACTTCATCGAGGTGAACAAGGCGGACGAGACGTTCGGCAAGATGATCGAGGGGCTGGAAAAGGCCTTCGGTGCGTTGCAGCTCTCCACCGGCACGATTGCCCAGAAGGGCATGAAGGACCCCGAGGAAGCCGGCGCCGCCGCGACCGACTATTTGCGCCTGATCGGCCTTGTCGCCATGGGCTACACGTTTGCCAAGGCGGCGCTGATCGCCAAGGCCAAGCTGGACGAAGGCACCGAGGACGCGGCGTTCTACACCGCCAAGATTGGCACCGCGCGGTTCTTCTTCGACCGTCTGCTGCCGCAGGCGACCGCCGCGTTCCTCGCGATCAAGTCGGGCAAGGCATCGATGATGGCGCTGGACGTGGATATGTTCTGAGGCTGGGGCCCACTCGCCCCACCCCACCCTCGTCATTGCGAGGAAGCGAAGCTGACGAAGCAATCCAGAGCGGCACATCGCTGTTTCTGGATTGCTTCACTACCCGCAGATACTCTCGAACAAGTCGCTCCACAGCGGATTCTCCGTCTCGATCAGTGTGGTCTTCCGTTTCCGCGAGCCGCCCTTGAGCTGCTTTTCGCGCAGGATGGCGTGTTCCATGGTGGAATGCACTTCGAACCACACAAGGTGCTTGCAGCCGTAGCGCTTGGAAAACCCGTCGATGACGCCTTCGCGGTGCTGGAATGCGCGTTGGCGTAAGTTGGATGTTACGCCCACGTAAAGAGTGCCGTTGCGGGCGCTGGCGACGATGTAGACTGCGGGTTGGAAGTCGCGCTTCATCGCTCTGGATTGCTTCGTCGCTTCGCTCCTCGCAATGACGAAGGGCGTTATAATTCTGTCATTGCGCTATTTGGGGCGTGCCACGCCACGCCACGCCACGCCACGCCACGCCACGCCACGCCCAACCGCAACCCAAACCCAACCTTACCCCCAGCCTTCGTCATTGCGAGCGTAGCGAAGCAATCCAGAGCGGCCCACCCCGCCGCCCGATCCTCACGCAGCCCCGACCCAGACCACCCAGCCCACCAGCCAAGCCGCGACCACGCAGGCGATCAGCCGCCACACCGGCGCTTTCACCATGCCGGTCGTACCGGCGGGCATGGGGCGTGAGCCGGTCACCATGGCCCCGATCAGCCGGTCCCGCTTCACCGCGCGGTAATAGAGGATCGCGGCAAGGTGCAGCACGATCATCGCCAGGATCAGGTAAAACACGATCCCATGCAGCTCCGTCATCCGGCTGGCGGCGGTGGAGGACACCAGGTGATTCAGCGGTCCGGTGGTGCCGTCGTCCGGATCACCTGCGAAGAAACCCAGCGTGACCTGCAGGGCCATGAGGCCGAGCATCGCCAGCACGCTCCAGCCGCCCGCCGGGTTGTGGCCGGGGGTGGGCTCGTGAGCGCCCGACCGCAAATGCGCCAGCACCGCGCCCGGCCCTCGCACGAAGCCCGAAAACCGCGCGGTCGAACTGCCGACGAAGCCCCAGAGCACGCGGATCACCAGCAGTTGCATCAGCACCGTGCCAATGCTGGTGTGCCAGCCCATCTCGCCGTTTTCGGCCGTCCACCAGAGCGCCGGGATCAGTGCCGCGAAGCTCCAGTGGATTACGCGGACCGGCCAGTCCCACAGGCGGGTGCGGACATCTGCCGCACCCTCGTGGCTGTTCACTGCTTTTTCTCGCGGAAGTTCTCGTGGCATCCCTTGCAGGCGCCGCCGATCTCACCCATCGCCATCTGAGCGCCTGCGGCATCCTTGGCGTCGGCTGCGATCTTGAGCTTTCCGGCAGCGGCGCCAAGCTTGTCGGCCGCGGCCGTGAATTCGGCGGGCTTGTCCCAGATGGCGGGGAGGGCCTGGGTCTTCTCGCCCGATTCCTTGCCGCTGCCCTTGGGGAACAGACCGACGATCTTGCCCGCGTCAGTCTGGATCGAGGTGGCGGAAGCAGAGACGGCCGCGAAGTCCGGCGCGGAATCTTCCAGGGCTTCCTTGGCGGCCTTGTTGGCCTTGGCGATGGCCTTGAAATTGGCCTCTCGCGCTTCGATGGTGTCGGAAACCTTGACCGGGGCGCCGGAAGCGTCGGTCGTGGTCGCGGCCGGTTCCGAGCCCTTGCAGCCGGTCACGGCGGCTGCAAGCGCAAAGGCGGCTAGGGTGGTCGTCACGAATGTCTTCGATGCCATGTCGCTGCTCCTGGCAGTTATCTTTGAGCGGGAGGCCGTACTTTGCTTGCCCGTCGGCCCTGGTCCCAAGCGCTTGATAACCGCTGTTGTTGCTTTGCAGCGAATGGTTTTTCGCGCTTACCCGAAAACCACCCCGTCCATCAGCTTGCGCGCGGTGCGAAGGAGGGCGGCGCTCGTAACGGCGCCGCCCTCGTCCGTGTCGAGGACACAGGACATCTCGCCGGTCGGATGCTCGACCGACAGTGTCTTGCGGCGACCCTCGGGGATTTGTGCCACTTCAGCGGCGGGCGAGCCTTCGATCAGGCAGGCGGTCGCCACCGAGACTGCGCCGAGCACGCCGATGGTGGCGTGGGCGCGGTGGGGAATGAAGCTGCGCACGGTCACCGCGCCGCCATGCTTGGGCGGCGCGACCAGCATCATCTTGGGGACCGACTTGTCCTTCACGTCGCCGAGGTTCATTCGCTCGCCCACGGCCAGGCGGATGGCTTCGATCTTCGCTTTCAGCTCGCTATTGGCGTCCAGGCTCTCGCGGTCCTCGTAGCCGGTGATCCCGACGTCCTCGGCCTTCATGACGACGCAGGGCATGCCGTTGTCGATCAGGGTCACGCGCACGCCGTTCACTTCGTCGGCCGCATTGCCGGTGGGCAGCAGCGCGCCGCAGGAGGAGCCGGCGGTGTCGCGGAATTCCAGCGGGATCGGCGCATGAGTGCCCGGCACGCCGTCGATCGCGGCATCGCCCTTGTATGAAACCACACCGCCCGGCGTCTGCACGGTGGCGACGGCGACCTGGCCGGTGTTCTCCATGAAGATGGCGACATTGGTTTCATCGTCTTTCGCCTCGATCAGCCCGCGCTCGATGGCGAAGGGGCCGATCCCGGCGAGGATATTGCCGCAGTTCTGCTGATCGCTGACAAGCGCCTGATCGACGAAAACCTGCAAGAACAGGTAGTCCACGTCGATGCCCTCGCGGTCGGATTTGCTGACGACGGCGACCTTGCTGGTCAGCGGATCGGCGCCGCCCATGCCGTCGATCTGGCGCGGGTCGGGCGATCCCATGATGGAGAGAAGGAAAGCGTCGCGCGCCGCGGCATCGGCGGGGAGGTCGCTCTTGAGGAAATAGCCGCCCTTGGAAGTGCCGCCGCGCATCCACATGCAGTGTACGCCTGCTTGATCGGCTTGGATGGCACTCATGGCATTTCTCCTTTTCCCGCAGTCGGCCTCCTGCCGGAGCAGCGGGGCAGGGGGAAAGAGAAACTTTGGACCTGCCATAGGATTTGGCTAAGAGTGCCTCCATGGACATCTGGAACTTCAACCTTCGCCACTTGCGTGCAGTCGCCAAGATTGCCGAATTGGGGACGGTGAACGCGGCCGCACTGGCCGTGAACCTCAGTCAGCCCGCGATAACACAGGCGTTGGGGCGACTCGAGGCGATGATCGGACTGCCGCTGTTCGAGCGCCGTCACGACGGCATGATTCCCACGCGCGCCGGAGAGATCCTGGCGCCGCGCATCGGCGCCGCGCTGTCCCATATCCAGAGCCCGCACGTCACCATGTCGCGCCTGCGGGCGCTGCTCGCGCTGGCCGAGACGGGCAGCTATGCCGGGGCCGGGCAGGAGACCGGGCTTTCGCTGCCCTCGATCCACCGTGCGGTCAACGATCTCGCGCTGGCGCTGCGCCGCCCGCTGGTGGCGCGGCAGGGCAAGTTCGTCATCACCACCGAGGCGGGCACCCAGCTCGCCCGCGAATTCCGCCTTGCCAAAGTCGAGCTGGAGGCGGGGCTGTCCGAAGTCGAGGCGCTGCGCGGGCTGGAGACGCGGCGCATCGCCATCGGCGCCATGCCGCTGTCGCGGGCGCGCATCCTCCCGGCCGCCGTGGCGCGGTTCCTGGCGCGGCGGCCCCGGGTGAAGCTCACCATCGTCGAGGGTTCGCGCGCCGAACTGGTGGAGCCGCTGCGCAACGGCACGCTGGACCTCATGGTGGGCGCGCTGCGCGATCCTCTGGTGGAGGGCGATCTGGTGCAGCATCCGCTCTTCGAGGACCGGCCGGCCGTCTATGGCCGCAAGGGGCATCCGCTGGAAGGTACCGATCCCGGCGCGGCCGACGTGGCCCGCTACCCCTTCACCCTGCCGCCGCGCGGAACGCCGCTGCGCGACAGTTTCGAGCGCTATTTTCGCGAGCACGATGTGGCGCTTCCGGACGTGCCGGTCGAATCGGGCTCCGTCATGATGATCCGTCAGGTGATGATGGGCGGCGATTTCCTCACCGTGCTCTCGCCCGATCAGGTCACGGTCGAAGTGGAGGCGGGCTGGCTTTGCGCATTATCGCGGCTTCCGGCTGAATTTACCCGCCATATCGGCATGACCACCCGCGCGTCGCTGCGGCCGACCGAGGTGCAGAGCGAATTCTTCGCCGACCTGGAGTGGGCGGCGAAGGAGGTTTCGCGGTAGCGCGCGCGATCATGGCATGACGCGCTTATTGCACTGAGCTTATAGCTTCCGGGTGGTTCCGATTGGCGGCTTCCGGGCAATCGGGCCAGACTGGCAGCATGAACAGGTCCATTGCCCTTATCGGGTTCGGAGAGGCCGGATCGACGTTTGCGGGAGCTGGGGACTGGGCCGGACAGGCCCGTGCCTTCGATATCCTTCCCGAACGCCGCGACGTCATGACCGAACTCGGCATCACCGTTTGCGACAGTGCCGCCGAAGCGCTTGAGGGCGCCGAACTGGTGTTGTCGCTCGTCACCGCCGACGGCGCGCCGAAAGTGGCCGAGGCCGTCGCGCCCCTGCTGGGCGAGGGCGCGCTGTTCTGCGACATGAACTCGGTGGCGCCGGGCACCAAGCGCGCCGCCGCCAAGGCCATCGCCAAGGGCAAGGGGCGTTACGTGGATGTGGCCGTGCTCGCCCCGGTCAACCCCGCGCGCATGAAGGTGCCGCTGCTGGTGGCCGGGCCTGACGCCGCCGAGGCGCAGGCCGCGCTGGAGGCGGTTGGCTTCACCCATGTCCGCACCGTGGGCGCCGATGTCGGCCGCGCTTCGGCGATCAAGCTGGTGCGCTCCGTCATGGTCAAGGGGCTTGAGGCGCTGACGGCCGAGATGATGATGGCCGCCCATGCAGAGGGCGTGGCGGACGAAGTGCTTGCTTCGCTCGACGCCAGCGAGAAGGCCATTTCCTGGACGGAGCGGGCAGACTACAATCTCGACCGCATGCTGGTCCACGGCCGCCGCCGCGCCGCCGAGATGGACGAGGCCGCGGAAATGCTGCGTTCGCTGGGCATTCCGCCGCTGATGACCGAAAATACCGTCGCCTGGCAGCAGGCGCTGGGCGTGCTTGGCATCGTGCCGCCGCCCGAAGGATTCGAAGCCAAGCTTGCGGCCGCGGTCGCGGCAGGCGTACTCAAGGGAGAGAATTGAGCATGTCGCTCATCATCGACTGTCACGGTCACTATACCGTTCTGCCCAAGGCGCACGACGCCTGGCGCGAGGCGCAGATCGCCGCTTTCAAGGCTGGTGAAGAAGCGCCGCCGTACCCCGAGATTTCCGATGCGGAAATCCGCCAGACCATCGAGGACAACCAGCTTCGCCTCATCAAGGAGCGCGGCGCCGATCTTACCGTGTTCAGCCCGCGCGCCAGCGCGATGGCGCACCATGTCGGCGACCAGGCGGTTTCCGAGGCCTGGGCGGTTCACTGCAACAATCTTATCGCCCGCGTGGTGAACATGTTCCCCGAGACGTTCGTGGGCGTGTGCATGCTGCCGCAGAGCCCCAAGGCGGACCTTTCCGCCTCGGTGAAGGAACTGCGCCGCTGCGTCGAGGAACTGGGCTTCATCGGCTGCAACCTCAACCCCGATCCGGGCGGCGGCCACTTCGAGCATCCGCCGCTGACCGACGAATACTGGTTCCCGATCTACGAGGCGATGAGCGAGCTGGACGTTCCGGCGATGATCCACGTCTCGGGTTCGTGCAACCCGGCGATGCACGCCACCGGCGGCTTCTACATCGCGGCGGATACCGTGGCCTTCATGCAGCTGATGCAGGGTGACCTCTTCGCGAAGTTCCCCAAGCTGCGCTTCATCATCCCGCACGGCGGCGGCGCGGTGCCGTATCATTGGGGGCGCTATCGCGGCCTGGCGGACATGCTGAAGAAGCCTTCGCTCGACGAATACATCATGAACAACGTGTTCTTCGATACCTGCGTCTACCACCAGCCGGGCGTGAACCTGCTGGCCGACGTGATCGACAACAAGAACATCCTGTTCGGCTCCGAAATGGTCGGCGCGGTGCGCGGGATCGACCCGCAGACCGGCTTCTACTTCGACGACACCAAGCGCTATGTCGACGCGCTCGACATCTCGGACGAGGAGCGCCACGCGATCTTCGAAGGCAATGTGCGCAAGGTCTTCCCGCGCCTTGACGCCAAGCTCAAGGAACGCGGCCTGTGACCGACAAGATCACCGACATCCACGCCTATCTCGGCGAGTTCGACGATATTCCGGGCACGCGCGTCTACACGGCGAAGCGTGCGCGTCAGGGCTATCACCTGAACCAGTTCGCGATGAGCCTGATGAAGGCGGAAAACCGCGAGCGCTGGAAGGCCGACGAGCGCGCCTATCTCGACGAATGGCCGATGACCGAGGACCAGAAGCTGGCCGTGCTCGCGCGCGACTACAACCGGCTGCTGGATCTGGGCGGCAACATCTATTTCCTCGCCAAGGTCTTCTCGACCGACGGCCTGAGCTTCCTTCAGGCCGTCTCGACGATGACCGGCATGTCGGTTGAGGATTATCAGGCGATGATGATCGCCGGGGGCCGCTCGCCCGAAGGCGTGCGCTCCATTAAGGAGCACCGCTAAGATGGCCCGCATTACGCA
Source organism: Novosphingobium sp. PhB55 (assembly GCF_004368805.1). Lineage (NCBI taxonomy): Bacteria > Pseudomonadati > Pseudomonadota > Alphaproteobacteria > Sphingomonadales > Sphingomonadaceae > Novosphingobium > Novosphingobium sp. PhB55. Next base: position 386,877 of record NZ_SODQ01000002.1, read on the forward strand.
CGGCATCGCCTGTAGCCATATCCCGGCGCTCGGCGTCGCCAGCGACTTCGACAAGTGGGAAGATCCCTACTGGAAGCCGATCCAGGAAGGCTTCGCGCCCACGCAGGCGTGGGAAGCGGAGAACCTGCCGGACGTCGTGATCCTGGTCTACAACGACCACGCATCGGCCTTCGACATGAAGATCATCCCGACTTTCGCGATCGGCTGCGGCGAAAGCTACAAGCCGGCGGACGAGGGCTGGGGCCCGCGCGCAGTGCCCGACGTGGAAGGCCATCCGGACCTTGCCTGGCACATCGCGCAGAGCCTGATCCTCGACGAGTTCGACATGACCATCATCAACGAGATGGACGTTGACCACGGCCTTACCGTTCCGCTGTCGATGATGTTCGGAAAGCCCGCCAAGTGGCCGGTGAAGGTGATCCCGCTGGCGGTCAACGTCGTCACCTATCCGCCGCCGTCGGGCAACCGCTGCTGGGCGCTGGGCGAGGCGATCGCGCGCGCGGTCGAAAGCTTCGATGAAGACCTGAACGTGCAGGTCTGGGGCACCGGCGGCATGAGCCACCAGCTCCAGGGCCCGCGCGCGGGCCTCATCAACCGCGAGTGGGACACCATGTTCCTCGACAAGCTGTCGGGCGACACGCAGGAACTGCGGTGCATTCCGCATATCGAATACCTGCGCGAAACCGGCAGCGAAGGCATCGAGATGGTGATGTGGCTTATCATGCGCGGCGCGCTGGGCAAGGAAACGCGCGAACTGCGTCGCTTCTACCACGTGCCCGCCAGCAACACGGCCGTGGGCCACATCGTGCTGGAGCCGGTGAACGGCGATGTTCCGCCCTCGACCACCGTCGAAGGCAACAATGCCGAAGCTCAAAACCTGATCGACTGACCTATTCCGCGTGCCGGTGGTTGACGCCGGCACGCCCTTTGTCTTTGACAGACACCCCAAGGAGATTCCCATGCGTATTGCCCTCGTAGGCGCCGGCGCTTTCGGTGAAAAGCACCTCGACGGCCTCAAGAACATCGACGGCGTAGAGATCGCCTCGGTCATCAGCCGCTCGGCCGAGCAGGCTGCCGAAGTGGCCGCCAAGTACGGCGCGCCGCACTCCGGCACCGATCTGGCCGAAGTGCTCGCCATGCCGGACGTCGATGCCGTGATCCTCTGCACTCCCACGCAGATGCATGCCGAACAGGCCATCGCCTGCATGAACGCCGGCAAGCACGTGCAGGTCGAAATTCCGCTGTCGGACACCTGGGCCGATGCCGAGGCGGTTGTCGCCAAGCAGCAGGAAACCGGGCTGGTCTGCATGGTCGGCCACACCCGCCGCTTCAATCCTTCGCACCAGTACGTGCATGGCAAGATCACCGCGGGTGAGTTCAACGTCCAGCAGATGGACGTGCAGACCTACTTCTTCCGCCGCAAGAACATGAACGCCAAGGGCCAGCCGCGCTCGTGGACGGACCACCTGCTATGGCACCACGCCGCGCACACGATCGACCTGTTCGCCTACCAGTCGGGCAAGATCGTCGCCGCCAACGCGCTGCAGGGCCCGAAGCACCCCGAACTGGGCATCGCCATGGACATGTCGATCCAGCTGAAGGCGGAAACCGGCGCGATCTGCACGCTCTCGCTCTCGTTCAACAACAATGGCCCGCTCGGCACGTTCTTCCGCTACATCGGCGACAGCGAGACCTACATCGCGCGTTACGACGATCTGGTGAACGGCCGTGAAGAGCCGATCGACCTCACCGGCGTCACTGTGTCGAACAACGGCATCGAGCTGCAGGACCGCGAATTCGTGGCTGCCATCCGCGAAGGGCGTGAGCCCAACTCGTCGGTCGGCAAGGTGCTCGATTGCTACCGCGTGATCGGCGAACTGGCCCAGAGCCTCGAAGCGCAGGACGGCTGGTCCTAATGATGAAACGCCTCCTCGCGGGCCGTCCGGTCCACTCCGTCGGTCTCGGCTGCATGAATGTGGCCTGGGCCTACGGCAATCCGCCGTCTCGCGAGGAGGCGGTCGCGTTGTTCCGCCACGCTTTGGATGCGGGCTGCGATCACTTCGACACTGCCAACATCTACGGCATGGGGCTGAGCGAGGAGATCCTCGGCGAAGCCATCATGGACCGCCGGGACGAGTTCCTGCTGGCCTCCAAGACCGGCATCCTGATCGATGGCGCCCGCCGCGGGATCGACTGCGCGCCGGACAGCATCACCGCCTCGCTCGACGCCAGCCTGAAGCGGCTGGGCACCGATCATATCGACTTGTTCTACATGCACCGCTTCGACCCGAAGGTGCCGATTGCCGACTCGGTGGGCGCCATGGTGCGCGCGATCGAGGCGGGCAAGATCGGCGCCTATGGCGTGTCCGAATGGTCCGCCGCGCATATCCGCGAGGCGCATGCGGTGCATCCGGTGGCGGCGGTGCAGACCGAATATTCGCTCTGGACCCGTAATGTGGAACTCGGCGTGATGGACGCCACGCGCGAACTCGGGATCGCGCTCGTCGCCTTCTCGCCGGTCGCGCGCGGGGCACTGGGCGGTGAGCTGACCGATGTGAACACGCTTACAGAAAAGGATCTGCGCCGCAATTTCCCGCGCTTCATGGGCGACAACTGGACGCACAACCTGGCGCTGATCGCGGAGTTCAACGCTCTGGCCGCTTCGGTCCAGGCAACCCCGGCGCAGCTCGCGCTCGCCTGGGTGCTGGCGCAGGGCGCGCATGTCCATGCGATTCCAGGCACCCGCTCGATCCCGCACTTCGACCAGAACCATGCCGCCGCCGGCTTGCAGATCGACGCCGCCGTTCTGGAAAAGGCGGGCGAGCTGATGAACCAGCAGACCATCGCCGGCCATCGCTACCCGGACACGATCAAGCCCAGCATCGATACCGAGGACTACGTCTGACCCGCTTCTGCGCCGCGGGGTAAGCCTCCGCCGCATCGGGGTATAAGGAACCATGCGTTCCGGGGGCGGTTCTGACGGCATGGACAATGCCGCCGAAACCGCCCCCAAGTCCGACCCGGCCCAGTCCGGCTCCGACGACGAGCGCGACCTCTCGCACGACGATCCCGAGCGGCAGGAAACCGACCGCGACATAGAGCAGGACGAATCCGGCCTGACCGGCCACGAGCGCGGCCAGATCAAGGACAACTTGCGGCTTTCCGCAATCACCGTCTTCTCGGTGATCCGCCGTGAGGGCGAAGAGGAACTGCACCGCCCGGCGATGTCGCTGTGGTTCTCGGGGATCGCCGCCGGGATCGGCATTTCCACCTCTGTCTTCGCGCAGGGCCTGCTGCACAACGCTTATGCGGACCACCCCCAGCGCGAGCTGATCGCCGCTTTCGGCTATGCCATGGGCTTCGTGCTGGTGGTGCTCTCGCGCCTCCAGCTTTTCACCGAGAACACCCTGACGGCGGTACTGCCGCTGCTCGCCAGCCCGAACCTGGAGCGCCTCTGGCGCACCGGGCGGCTCTGGGCGATCGTGCTGGCGGCCAATCTCCTGGGCACGTTCCTGACCGCGCTGCTGGTCGACATCTTCGCCGATCCCGCCCATCCCACCGTGGCGGGCATGCTCGACGTCTCCCGCAAGGCGGCCGAGGCACAGGGTTGGACCGCCCTGCTGGACGGCGTACCAGCGGGCTTCTTCATCGCGGCATTCGTGTGGATGCTGCCCAGTTCCAAGGGCTTCGAGATCTTCGTGGTCGCGCTGTTCGCCTGGCTGATCTCGGCTGGCGGCTTCGCGCATGTCGTGGCGGGATCGACCGAGATGTTCCTGCTGGTGCTTCACGGCGAGCTGCCGATCCTGGACGCTTTCACCTTGCATCTGGCGCCCACGCTGCTGGGCAATGTGATCGGCGGCACCGGCCTTTTCGCGCTGCTGGCCTTCGGACAGATCAAGGCGGAGATTTGACCCGTTCCAATCCGGCAGGGGGGATGACCGCGGCCGGCCGCCCGGCTAGAAAACGCGCATGAACGGTGCAGAGACGATCAGGGTCCGGCGCAGTGCCTATGGCGCGCGGATGGCCGCGGAAAACCCCGCGGAGGAGGCCTTCGCGATCCCCGTGGAAGCGCCGGTAGCGATAGAGACCAACGGCATCGCTTACGCAGTGATGATGGCGACCCCGCTGCAGATCGAGGATTTCGTGACCGGTTTCCTCATGGCCGAAGGGTTGGCCGCCGCCGATGAAGTGGGCGAGGTGGCCGTTCACGCGGTGGAGAACGGGGACTGGGGCGCCGGCTACGTCGCCCGCGTGAACCTGCCGCCGGAACGGCTGGGCCTGATCGTCGAGCGGGCGCGGCGCCGCGTGGGAGACAGCTCCTGCGGCATCTGCGGCATCGAGGGTGTGGAAGCGGCCCTGCGGCCCCTGCCGCTGCTGACCCGCAGCCAGGCGGGGCCCCCGGCGATCCGGCGCGGGCTCGACGCCCTGCGCGCCGGCCAGGTGCTGGGGCGCGAAACCCACGCCACCCATGCGGCCGCCTTCTGCGACGAGGCGGGCAAGGTCATCGCGCTGCGCGAGGACGTGGGCCGCCACAATGCGCTCGACAAGCTGGTGGGCGCGCTCGCGCGTGCAGGGGTCGATCCGGCACAGGGCTTCATTATCGTCACCTCGCGCTGCTCCTACGAACTGGTGGAGAAGACGGCGCGCGCCGGTTGTCCGCTGCTGGTGGCGATCTCCGCCCCCACGGATCTGGCCGTCCGCCGGGCGCGGGCGGCGGGGCTCAGGCTCTGCTTCGTGGCGCGGGACGATACGATGCTGGTGATGCCGGACGGCGCGGAGACCGACGAAGGGGCCACCCCGCTCGTCGAACCGTAAAGCGACGCCTTCCTGTTTTGCTTGCAGTATTCGCCGGCAATCCTAGATTCGTTGGCCAGGACACATTTCTTGAAGGACGGGGATTTTCTTTCATGGCGACGACGACCGATCAGGCAGTTGGGGGTGAGCTGAAGCTGACGCCTCCCGATCCGGTGCCCGTGGTCCAGCCCGAGAAGGCGGCCGGTCTCGTGCCCGTGGGCGATGAGCAGAAGTCCAAGCTGCAGGTCCGGGTGGACGAGTTCGTGGCCGATCTCGTGTCGCAGGACGTGAACTCGCCCGAATTCGGCCGCCGTGTCGACCAGATCACCAGCATGGGCCGCAAGGAGATTTCCGAGGCTTCGGGCCAGTCCAACCGCTTCCTCGACCGCCCGGTGCGCGCCATGGACAAGGACGCCGGTGTCGGCGCCGACCTTGCCGAACTGCGCCGCACCGTGGAAGACCTCGACCCCTCCACCAAGGGCGACCTGCTCTCGCGCCGGAAGATCTTCGGGATCATCCCGATGGGCAACAAGCTGCGCAACTATTTCGACGGCTACCAGAGCGCGCAGGGCCACATCGGCGCGATCCTCGCCCGCCTGCAGGGCGGCAAGGACGAGCTGCTGATGGACAACGCCTCCATCGACGTGGAGCGCCAAAACCTCTGGGCGGCGATGGGCAAGCTCGAACAGATGATCTTCATGTCGAAGGCGCTGGACGAGACGCTGGAGCAGAAGGCCGCCGATCTCGACCATACCGACCCCGCCAAGGCCAAGGCCGTGCGCGAGAGCGCGCTGTTCTACGTGCGCCAGCGCACGCAGGACCTGCTGACGCAGATGGCGGTCTCGGTGCAGGGCTACCTCGCGCTCGATCTGGTGAAGAAGAACAATGTCGAGCTGATCAAGGGCGTCGACCGCGCTTCCACCACCACCGTCGGCGCGCTGCGCACGGCCGTCACGGTGGCGCAGGCGATGGCCAACCAGAAGCTGGTGCTGGACCAGATCACCGCGCTCAACACCACGACCGCGCGGATCATCGACGGCACCGGCCAAATGCTGAAGGACAACACCGCCCGCATCCACGAGCAGGCGGCGAACGCCACGATCCCGCTGGAGACGCTCAGCCGCGCCTTCCAGAACATCTACGACACGATGGATTCGATCGACACCTTCAAGATGCAGGCGCTCGATTCCATGAAGCAGACCGTGCAGTCGCTGGAGGGTGAGGTCACCAAGTCCAAGGCCTATATCGCCCGCGCGCAAGGCCAGGCCGAAGGCACGGCGCTGGGCAGCGACAAGACGACGAAGGCCATGCTCGAGGCGCTCGACTGACAGCCATGGCCAATTCCGTCACGCCCCGCAGTCGCAATGCCGTGAACCAGGAAGTGATCCGTGCCGCACGCCGCCAGCGCGCGGCGCGGCTCTACAATGCCCGCAAGGAGCGCTGGAGCTTTCGCTGGCGCCGCATTCGCCGTGCTTTCCTGGCGCTGTTCGGCATCTTCATCGTGGCCCTGACCGCCGGGCTGATCCTCGGCGGGCTGTCTTTCACCACCACGGTGCTGACGACGCTGCTGGCCTTCGCGGTGTTTCTGGTGCTCTCGATCTATCCCGCCACGCCCAAGCTCCGCGCCGAGGAACTGGGCAGCGCGACACTGCCCGAGCTGGCCGGATCGGCGGAACTCTGGCTGGAAACCCGCCGCCGCGCCTTGCCCAATGCTGCGGTCGATGCCGTGGACATGATCGGCGTGCGCCTCGAACAGCTGGCGCCGCAGCTTGCCACCTTGCAGGACAACGGCCCCGCCGCGCATGAAGTGCGCAAGCTGCTGTCGGAACACCTGCCTTCGCTGGTGGACAGCTATACCCGCATTCCCGCCGAGCTGCGCAACAAGACCCATGCCGGCAGCACGCCTTCGCAGCAGCTGGTAGAAGGGCTCAACGTCATCGCCGGCCAGATCGAGGCAATGAGCCTGGACCTCTCGCGCGGAGACCTGGATGCGCTGGCGACGCGCGGCCGTTTCCTCGAGACCAAGTATATCGACGCGAGCGACGATGGTTGAGCTGCTGACGAGGGCGGGGAGCCTGCCGTTTTCGGTCGCCCTGGCCCTGATGCTGATGTTCGCCCTGCTCCAGATCGTCGGTCTCGGCGATTTCCTCGGCGGCGATACCCACCTCGATGTCCATGCCGATGTTCATGCGGGCGTCCATGGGACCCTCCACGGGCATGGCGGCGTCGATGCAGGGCTGCTGTCGGTGCTCGGTCTCGGCCGGGTGCCGTTCCTGATGTGGCTCATGCTGCTGCTCACCGTGTTCGGCCTGATCGGCATTTCCGCGCAGGAGCTGCTGCTCTCGCTGACCGGGAGCACCTGGAACGCGTGGCTCGTCGCGCCCGCCGTGGCCCTCGTTTCGCTGCCGATCACTGGCGCGCTGTCGCGGGGGCTCGGCCGGATCATCCCGCAGGACGAGACGAGCGCGATCGACGTGTCGGCGCTGGTCGGGCGGGAAGCGGAAATCCTGGTCGGGACCGCGCTGGCCGGAAGCCCGGCGCGCGGGCGCGTGTTCGATCACTACGGCCAGGCGCATAATGTCATGGTGGAGCCGGATCTGCACGACCAGCGCTTCGTGCAAGGCGAAAAGGTGCTGCTGGTGCGGCGCGAGGGCGACTTGTTCAAGGCCATTGCGCGCGGCGACCATTACCTGCCGCGCCTGGACTGAAAAGGGCCGCGCGTCAGGGCGTGACAACTGCGGTTAACGCTTTGAAAGCACGGCGCGTCAGGCCGGTTTTTCTGGGCGATCCGCGCCTGTTCTGCTAGCTTTCCTGTCTATTTGATTGCGTGGTCCCGGGCTTTGGCCGGGCGACGCCAGGGGGAGTATCGAAGACATGCAAGACCTCGTCGGCATCGGAATTCTAGCCGGCATCGCCCTCGTCCTGTTCCTGGCGCTGGGCCTGATGCTCGCGCGGCTCTACAAGCGCGCGTCCAAGGAAATCGGCTTCGTGCGCACGGGCTTCGGCGGCGAGCGCGTGGTCATGAACGGCGGCGCGCTGGTCCTGCCGGTCTTCCACGAGACCATGCCCGTCAACATGAACACCGTGCGCCTGGCGGTGGAGCGCAAGAACCAGGATGCGCTCATCACGCTGGACCGCCTGCGCATCGACGTGAAGGCCGAATTCTACGTGCGCGTCCGCCCCGATGCCGGTGCCATCGCCATGGCGGCGCAGACCCTGGGCGCCCGCACCATGCATCCCGAAGCGCTGAAGGAACTGGTCGAAGGCAAGTTCGTCGATGCGCTGCGCTCGGTCGCGGCGGGCATGACGATGAACCAGCTTCACGAACAGCGCGCGGACTTCGTGCAGAAGGTGCAGCAGGTTTCCTCGTCCGATCTCGCGATGAACGGGCTTGAGCTGGAATCGGTGTCGCTGACCGGGCTGGACCAGACCTCGATCGAGCACTTCAATGCCAACAACGCCTTCGATGCCGAGGGTCTCACCAAGCTGACCGAGCAGATCGAACTGCGCAAGAAAGCGCGGAACGACATCGAGCAGGACACCCGCGTCCAGATCGAAACCAAGAACCTGGAAGCGGAGCGCCAGTCGCTCTCGATCCAGCGCGACAACGAATTCGCCAAGCTGGAGCAGGAGCGCGAGATCGAGATGCGCCGGGCCGAGCAGGCGGCCGAAGTCGCGCGCGAGCAGGCCTTGCGGGGGCGCGAGGCCGAGGAAGCGCGGATCATCGCCAAGCAGCAGGTCGATTCGCAGCAGATCGAATCGGATCGCACCATCCAGCAGGCCAAGATCGCGCAGGCCCAGGCCGTCGAACTGGCGCGCCAGGGGCAGCAGATCGCCATCCAGAACAAGAGCCGGGAGGAAAGCCAGGCCAAGGCTGACGCCGACGAGGCCCGCGCCAAGGCGGTCGCCGCCGAGGAACAGGGCATCACCAGCCGTGAGACCGAGATCGCCGAGCGCGCCAAGCGCATCGAACTGATCGAGGCCAGCAAGGAAGCCGAGCGGCAGGCGATCTCGGTCAAGGTGGAAGCCGAAGCCGAACGCGAAGCCGCCGCCAACCGCGCCGAGGCCTTCCGCCTTGCCGCCGAGGGCGAGGCCGAGGCCGAGAAGCTCCGCGCCGAAGCCGCGCGCGTGCGTTTCGAAGTGGAAGCGGCGGGTCAGCGCGCGGTCAACGAAGCGGCGAACCTGCTCTCGTCCGACCAGATCTCGCTGCAGATGAAGCTCGCCCTGCTCAAGGTTCTGCCGGAAGTCGTGCGCGAATCCGTGCGGCCGCTGGAGGCGATCGATTCGATCAAGATCGTGCAGGTCGACGGTCTGACACAGAAGGGCGGTTCATCGGCTTCGTCGGCTTCGTCGGCTTCGGTCGGCGGATCGGGCAACCTGGCCAACGACGCGGTCAGTGCCGCGCTTGCGTACCGTGCGCAGGCCCCGGTGATCGACGGGCTGATGAAGGAGCTTGGCCTTGACGGTGCGTCGCTGGCCAATCTCGTGCAGGGCGCGGCGCAGGTTCCGGTGGCGCCCGCCATCCATGCCCCGGCGAACGACGCCAGCGCGGGCGTTGTGCGCGAAGCGGAGTGAATCCGGGCGGGCGGCGCCCGCCCGCTCATCGCCCCGGCGACCCGGCTCCCGGTGTCGCCGGGGAGACCGCGTGCTAGCTCTCGGCCTGGACGAGAAGGAGGCCCGCGATGGACCGGCAATTCCACAAGATCCTGCTGTTCATGAAACGGCGCGCCGACCTGACGCCGCAGCAGTTCCGCGACTACTACGAAACGCGCCATGCGCCCCTCGCGGAGCGCTATTCGCGGGGCGTCAGTCGCTACATCCGGCGCTATGTCGATCCCCAGCCGCATCCGGAAACCGGCGATTTCACCGATGGGCCGGACGTCATCACCGAACTCTGGTTCGAGGACGAAGCGGTGTTCCGCAAGACCTTGGCCTATATTACGCAGAACCTCATGCCCGACGAGATCGTCGCGGATGAGCGCAATCTGTTCGACCGGGCCTCGTTCCGCATCGCGACGGTCATGGAGTGCGAGAGCTAGGGCGCAAGGGCACGGTTTCCGGCAGGAATTCCGGCCTCTCTGGGAGAGTACGGGATTTTACAGAGGTGCCGTTTGCGCAGGCGCTGGCGGAACTTGGCGTCACGAACGGGCGGGCCAGCGCATTTCAGCGCTTCCCGCCCGTAGCGTCATCGTCTGAGGCGGTCGCCGTCTCAGAGGGTCACCGTCTCAGGGGATCACAGGCCCAGGCGGCCCAGTATCCCCCCATCCACCTTGATGTCGCAGCCGCTGATATAGGATGCGGCCGGCGAGCAGAGGAACTCCGCCACGGAGGCGATTTCGTCGCCCAGTCCCTGCCGCCCGAGCGGCGTCATGCCCATCATCCGCACCATCTGCTCGCTCGCCTTGGCTTCGGCGCGGCTCATTTCGGTGTCGATGAAGCCCGGTGCAATGGAGGCGATGCGCAGGCCGCGCTCCCCGAAGGCCGCCGCTTCCCGCCCGACCAGCCCGATCACCCCGCGCTTGGACAGCGTATAGCCCATGCCAGGATTGGTGGAGAAACGGTCGACATCCTCCCGCCCCTTGCCCGCGACGAGGTCCTGCACGGCCGCGACCATCGCCGGATCGGGGATGAGATAGGCCGACATCGAGGAGATCAGCACCGCGCATCCGCCCTCCTCGAATCGCGGCAGGAGCGCGGCCACGAGGCGCTCGGTGGCGAAATAGTTCACTTCCAGAATGCGCGGCGCCTCGGCCATCGTCGGCGAGAGACCGGCCGTATGGACCAGCGCGAAGAGCGGCGCTTCGCCCAGGGTATCGAGCAGGCGCTGCGGGAATTCAGGCGCGGCGATGTCCCCGGCCAGCGTCGAGACGTGCACGCCATCCCGGCGCAGTTCGGCGGCCACGGCCTCCAGCCTTTCGGCATTCACGTCGCTCAGCAGCAAGGGGCGGCCTTGCGCGGCGAAGCGGGCGGCGACCGGGCGGCCCATGCCTCCGGCGGCTCCGGTGACGATGACGGTAGCGTTCATGATCTCTCCCATTCGCCGTTCGCCGGCCTTGCGCAGATGTCGTAACCGCCGCCCCGCCCTCCGGCCAGCACCTGCGCGACTCATCGCTCCGGGGAATAAGATACAGTGTCGCTCATAGTTCTTGCATTGCGGGCCGTCCCGTCGTTTCATTGCCCCAGCCGGAAACCGGGCCGGGCAGGGAAGCGGGAGAGCGCGAATGCAGATGACGGGCGAGCAGCGGGTCGCGGCGCCGCGCCGGAAGGTGTGGGAAGCGCTCAACGATCCCGTGGTTCTCGCCCAGTGCATTCCGGGCTGCCAGAGCCTGGCGCGAGAGGGGGACGATCGCTTCGTTGCCGTGGCGGAAGTGAAGATCGGGCCCATCGGCGCGCGGTTTCGGGGGCAGGTGCACCTCTCCGATCTCGATGCGCCCAATGGCTACACGATAACCGGCTCGGGCAACGGGGGCATTGCCGGAAGCGCGCGGGGCGGCGCGAAAGTGCGGCTCAGTGACGGCGAAGATGGCGTGACGTTGGTCGTTTACGAAGTCGAGGCGGAAGTGGGCGGCCGCATGGCCCAGCTGGGCGGGCCGATCATCGATGCGACGGCGAAGAATCTCGCCGGCAAGTTTTTTACCAGGTTCGGGGAGGTCGTCACGGGGGGCGCTCCGGCGCCGGTTGCAGCGGGGGAGCTTGCGGCCGGCGCCGGGCAGGGGGCGACTGCCACGGCGCCGGTGCTTTCCGCGCCGCTCGTCCCCGGGGCGCGTGCCGTGCCGGGAGGAACTGTCTGGGGCTGGGTGGCCGCGCTCGTGCTGGCGTTGGTGGCAGGTTTCATGCTGGGCGTGAAAGGATTCCACGCAGAGTTCCTGGGCGTGGCGGTGCTGCTGGTGGTCACGGCCGCCGCCGCCTTCGAGGCCGGGCGCCGGGGAGCGCCGCGATGAAGCCCGCGCCGTTCGACTATGTCCGCCCGGCCAGCGTTGCCGAGGCCTGCCGGGTGCTGGCGGAGGCCGGCGGGGGAGCGACGGTGCTGGCAGGGGGGCAGACGCTCATGCCCTTGCTGAACTTGCGGATGAGCCAGCCTTTCATCCTCGTCGACCTTGGCGGCATCGCGGAGCTGCGCGGCGTTTCCGAAGTCGCGGGCGGGATTCGCGTGGGCGCCATGACGCGGCAGGCCGAGGCCCTGGCCGATGCAACGCTCGCCCGGCGGCTCCCGGCGTTGGTCACGGCTCTGGGCCATGTCGGGCACCACCAGACGCGCAACCGCGGGACGGTGGGCGGATCGATCGCGCTCGGCGAGCCGGCGGCGGAAATGCCCGCGACGGCGATCGCGCTGGGCGCCACGCTGGAGATCATCTCGACAAGGGGCACGCGGCACGTCGCGGCGGCGGACTTCTATCTCGGCCCTTACATGACGGTGCTGGAGCCGGACGAACTGCTGACGGCCGTGGTCTATCCCGACTGGGCGGCGGGTCATCTGGTGCTGTTTCGCGAAGTGGCGCAGCGGCCCGGAGACTTCGCGCTGGTCGGCATGGTCGGCGCGCTGGTGCTGGAAGACGGCAAGGTGGCGCGGGCCGGGCTCGCCTGGTTCGGCATGGGGCCGACACCGATCCGCATGCGCCGGGCCGAAGAGGCGCTGCTCGGCGCGGCCCTGGCCGATCTCGACGTCGAGGCCGTGGCGGGACTGGCCGTGGCGGAGAGCGCGCCTTTCGACGATCACCACGCCAGTGCGGAATACCGCCGTACTGTCGGCCGCCGCATCTTCGCACGGGGCCTGCGCGAAGTTCTGGACCTGAGGGAGGCCGCATGAGCGAACACGCCATCGCATGGACCGTCAATGGACACCGCCGTCATGACCGGGTGGAGGCGCGCACCAGCCTTGCAGACCATCTGCGACTGGAGGCGGGCTGCACCGGGGTGCACCTGGGATGCGAGCATGGCGTTTGCGGCGCCTGCACGGTCCTGGTCGACGGTCTGGCCGTGCGCGCCTGCCTGATGCTGGCGGTCCAGGCGGACGGAGCGGACGTGACCACCGTGGAGGGCCTCGCCGCGCCGGAGGGCACGTTCCATCCGGCGCAGGAGGCCATGCGCGAGGCCCACGGGCTGCAGTGCGGCTTCTGCACGCCGGGCGTGCTGATGACTTTCGCGGCGCTGACGGCGGGTGAGGAACCCGCGGACGAAGCGACGATGATCGCCGCCATGTCCGGCCATGTCTGCCGCTGCACGGGCTATCAGGGCATCCGGCGCGCTGCCCGGGCCCTGGCGGAGGGCAGGTACGGACGCGGGGCCGAGCGCATGAGCGGAGACGGGGCGACCGGCCCCGCCGCCGGCAAGGGGCAGGCGGCATGAATGCGCAGGCGCCCGGCGGCGTGCTCGGTGCCACGCGCTGGATCGGCAAACGCGCGCTTCGCAAGGAAGATCCGCGCCTGCTGACCGGGCGCGGGCAGTTCGTGGACGACGTGACCCTGCCCGGCATGCTCCATGTCGCTTTCGCCCGCAGCCCCGTGGCGCGCGGGCGCATCCTGTCCATCCAAAGCGAATTCGCCCGCGAGATGCCCGGCGTCCATGCCGTGCTGACCGCGGCGGACCTCGCCGCGCGGCCGATCCGCATGCTCTCGTTCTTCTTTACCGAGGCGGAGATCGCGATTGCGCCGCTTGCGGACGGTCAGGTGGCCTATGTCGGCGAGCCGGTGGTCATGGTCGTCGCGGAGACGCGCGCCATGGCGGAAGACGCCGCCTCCCTGATCGAGGTCGAGTACGAGGAGCACGATCCCGTCGTCACGATCGCGCAGGCCAGGTCGTCCGCGGCGATCCATGCCGGGATGGACAGCAATGTCGCGGCCGAAATCGGCGACGAAGACATCGAGGAGGAGCTGGAACGCAAGCTCGCCGGATCGGCGCTGCGGCTCAGCCACAAGGTGGTCCACCAGCGCATCTCGCAGGCGCCCATGGAGACGCGCGGGGTGATCGCCGCGCGCGACGGACCGGAAGAACTTACGCTCTGGATTACCTGCCAGAGCCCGCATCTCGTGGCGCGCTGGGTCAGCCTGGCGCTGGATCTGCCGGATACCGCGATCCGGGTCATCGCCAAGGACGTGGGCGGCGCCTTCGGGCTGAAGAACCATCCATGGAAGGAGGAAAGCGCGGTCATCGTCGCGGCGCTGCTGCTGGGCCGGCCGCTCAAGTGGATCGAGGACCGCTACGAGGCGCTCACCGCATCCAACCAGGCACGCGAGGCGGAGATGACCCTGCAGGCGGGGTTCGACGCGGAAGGTCGGCTCACCGGTTCCCACGGCATCTACGACTGCAACAACGGTGCCTTCCCGCAAGGCGCGGACAGCAATATCGCCGTGCACATGTTCGTCTGGGCGGCCTACAAGCAGCCTGCCTACGCCTTCGTTTCGCGCGGATGGTACACCAACACCAATGGCCTTGCCGCCTATCGCGGGCCCTGGGCGATGGAATCGCTGGTCCGCGAGACCCTGCTGGACAAGGCGGCGCGCAAGCTGGGGATCGATCCGGTGGAGATCCGCCGCCGCAATCTCGTCTACCTTGCCGACCAGCCCGCCGTGACCAGCATGGGCATTCCGCTGCAGGACATCACGCCCGGCGAATGCCTGGAAAAGCTGCTCCAGCACTTCGACATGGCGCAGTTCCGCCGCGAACAGGCGCGTGCGCGGCAGGAGGGCCGCTATCTGGGCGTGGGCCTGGCGTCCTATGTCGAACCGACCGGCTCGGCGGGATCGATGGCGCCGATGACCGGCGAGCTGGCGCAAGTGCGGATCGAACCGACGGGCAAGGTCACCGCGACGATGTCCACTCATTCGCAGGGCCACGGCACGGCCACGACGATGGCCCAGTGCATCGCAGACCGGCTGGGCGTGCGCTACGAGGATGTGACCGTGTTCGAGGGTGACAGCTCGCGCGGTGGCTTCAGCCCCGGAGCGGCAGGAAGCCGTCAGGGCGTGATTGCGGGCGGGGCGGCGATCCGGTGCTCGGAACTGCTGGCGGACAAAGTGCGTGCCGTGGCCGCGCACTTGCTCAATGCCAGTGCCGAAAGCGTGGTGCTCGACGCGGGCATGGTCCGGGTGGAGGGCGCGCCGGAAATGGCGCGGCCGCTCGCGGAGATTGCCGCCATCGCCTATGGCGAGCCCGACCGTCTGCCGCCGGGGCTGGAAACCGGGCTGGAGATGCAGTTCCGTTATCAGCCGCCGCCGATGACGTTCACCAGCGCCACCCATCTTGCCGTGGTGGAAGTGGATGTGGACACCGGCTTCGTCTCGATCCTGCGCTGGATCTCGTCCGAGGATTGCGGGACGGTCATCAACCCGGCCGTGGTCGAGGGGCAGATTTCCGGCGGGCTGGCACAGGCCATCGGCATGGTCCTGCTGGAGGAGATGCCTTACGACGCGCGGGGCAATCCGCAGGCGGCGACGTTCAAGGACTACCTCCTGCCGTCGATTTCCGACGTGCCGGTGTTCGAATTCGTCCACGCCAATACCCCGTCGCAGACCATCGGCGGCATGCGCGGCGTGGGGGAGGGCGGCGCGATCATCGGTCCGCCCACGCTGGTGAACGCCATCGCCGATGCCCTTTCGCCGTTCGGGGAGATCGAGGACCTTGTCCTGCCGCTGACGCCGGGCCGCATTCTCGACGTGATCGAACAGCGAGACGTATCGGGCCGGCACAAGCCGGAGCCGGAGCGCGCCGAGCCGGCGCCTGCCGCCGCCATCGCGCCGGAACCGGAACCGGACCCCGGGCCGAACGATGAGCAGCCCGCCGCGGCGAGCGGGCCTGCGGGAGATTGGAACATGGTGCTCAAGACGCCGATGGGGCCGCAGGCGATGGTGGCGCACTTCGAGGTGGAGGGCAGCGCCGTCAGCGGCTACCTGTCATCGCCGGAAGGCAGGCAGGACTTCGGCGGCGGCACGTTCGAGGCCGGGCGCCTGCGGTTCGATCTCAAAATGGAGAAACCGATGAAGATCACGCTCAAATACGATCTGGAACTGCGCGGAGACACCCTCGGCGGGAAGTGCAAGATGGGCATGTTCGGATCGGCGAAAGTCACGGGCGAGCGGGTACCGTGAGGGATGCCGCCCGGCCCGATCGGCCGGGCTAGCTGCTGGCGTCTTTCACCGTTTCCATGGCCACATATGTGGACGTGCTGGAAACATGCGGCAGGTTCGACAGTTTTTCGCCCAGAACCTCGCGGTAACGGCGGATGTCGGTGGTGCGGACTTTCAGCAGGTAGTCGAAATGGCTGGCGAGCATGTGGCACTCCTCCACTTCGGGAATGCGGCGGACGGCGGCGTTGAACTCTTTCAGCGCCTGCTCGCGCGTGTCCGACAGCTTGACCTCGGTGAAGGCGACATGGTCAAGGCCCAGGCTGGCCGGATCGACCACGGCGCGGAAGCCCCGGATCACCCCCGAATCGATCAGCCGCCGCATGCGGACCTGGCAAGGCGTCTTGGAAAGCCCTACGTTCTGCGCAAGGTCGGTGACGCTCATGCGGCCGTCGGCGCGCAAGGCGGCGATGATCTTGCGATCGAGTTCGTCCAGATCGACGTGTTTTACGCGATTTGCCATCCGTTTGGCCTGCAAAATCCCGAAAGATAAGTTCAGATGAGCCAATCTGTGCCTGTGAAAAGTCGGATTGCCAAGCAGCCTTGGGATATTGGCGATTCATGACCCACACGCCCGTCCGCACGCCCCTCTTCGGCGCCTTCGCCCCCGCCGTCAGCGAACCGACCCCGCTTCGCCGCGCGATCACCGATGCTTTCCGCCGCGACGAGGCCGCCTGCATGGCGCCGCTGCTGGACGCGGCGACGCTGCCCGAGGCGCAGCGCCAGGCAGTTCGCGAGACGGCCATCCACCTGGTGTCCACCTTGCGCGCCAATCACAAGGGCACCGGCGTCGAGGGTCTGGTGCAGGAGTATTCGCTGTCCAGCCAGGAAGGCGTGGCGCTCATGTGCCTGGCCGAGGCGCTGCTGCGCATTCCCGACAATGCCACCCGCGACGCGCTCATCCGCGACAAGATCTCCGACGGAGACTGGAGCGAGCACCTCGGCGGCGGCAAGTCGCTCTTCGTCAATGCCGCGACCTGGGGGCTGGTGGTGACGGGCAAGCTGGTCGGCTCGGTCGACGACAAGGGCCTCGGCTCGGCCCTGACGCGGCTGGTCGCCCGCGCAGGCGAGCCGGTGATCCGCCGCGGCGTCGATCTGGCGATGCGCCTAATGGGCGAGCAGTTCGTGACCGGCGAAACGATCGGTGAAGCCGTGAAGCGCGCGCGCGCGCTGGAGGAAAAAGGCTTCGGCTACAGCTACGACATGCTGGGCGAAGCCGCCACCACCGCCGCCGATGCCAACCGCTACAACACCGATTATGTGAACGCCATCCACGCCATCGGCAAGGCGAGCGCCGGGCGCGGCATCTACCGGGGGCCGGGCATCTCGATCAAGCTCTCGGCGCTCCACCCGCGCTACAGCCGTGCCCAGGCGGAGCGCGTGATGAGCGAACTGCTGCCGCGCGTGAAGGCGCTGGCCGTGCTCGCGCGCGGCTACGACATCGGCTTCAACATCGATGCCGAGGAAGCGGACCGCCTCGAACTCTCGCTGGACCTGCTGGAGGCGCTGGCCCTCGATCCCGAACTCCAGGGCTGGGACGGGCTGGGCTTCGTGGTCCAGGCCTATGGCAAGCGCTGCCCCTTCGTGCTCGACTGGATCATCGATCTGGGCCGCCGCGCCGGGCGCCGCATGATGGTGCGCCTGGTGAAGGGCGCCTATTGGGACGCCGAGATCAAGCGCGCGCAAGTGGACGGGCTGGCCGATTTCCCGGTGTTCACCCGCAAGGTCCACACGGACGTGTCCTATGTCGCCTGCGCGAAGAAGCTGCTTGCCGCGCCGGACGCGGTGTTCCCGCAGTTCGCCACTCACAATGCGCAGACGCTGGCCACGATCTACCATCTGGCCGGACCGGACTTCGCGATCGGCCAGTACGAGTTCCAGTGCCTCCACGGCATGGGCGAGCCGCTCTATTCGCAAGTCGTCGGCGCCGGCGAATCCGGGAACAACCTCGACCGTCCCTGCCGCATCTACGCGCCGGTCGGCACGCATGAGACGCTGCTGGCCTATCTCGTGCGCCGTCTCCTGGAAAACGGCGCGAACTCCTCGTTCGTGAACCGCATCGCCGATCCGGCCGTGCCCGTGGAAGAGATGGTGGGCGATCCCGTAGACGTCGTGCGCGCCATGCCCGATCCGGGCGCGCGGCACGACCTGATCCCGCTGGCGGCCGACCTCTACCCCGGCCGCCGCAATTCGGACGGCATCGACATGGCCGACGAGGCGGCGCTGGCCGTGCTGTCGCAAGACCTGCGCCGTTCCGCCGCGCGCGAATGGTTCGCCATGCCCGCCAATGCCCAGGGCGGCGAGCGCGCCGTGCTCAACCCCGCCGATCACGCGGACGTGGTGGGCCGGGTGATCGAAGTGGCCCCGGAAGCCGCCTCCGTCGCCGTCGCTCGCGCCGCGATCAGCCGTTGGAGCCAGGTATCCGTGGACGAGCGCGCGGCCATGCTGGAGGCCGCCGCCGATGCCATGCAGGGCCGGATCGGCCTGCTCATGGGCCTCGTCATCCGCGAGGCCGGCAAGTCGGCCGCCAATGCCATCGCCGAAGTGCGCGAAGCGATCGACTTCCTGCGCTATTATGCGAAGCAGGCCCGCGAGACGTTCGGCGCCGATCAGGTGCCGCTGGGGCCGGTGGTCTGCATCAGCCCCTGGAACTTCCCGCTGGCGATCTTCGCAGGGCAAGTCGCGGCGGCGCTGGTGGCAGGCAACCCGGTGTTGGCCAAGCCGGCCGAGGAAACGCCGCTGATCGCTGCCGAAGCCGTGCGCCTGCTGCACGAGGCCGGCGTGCCAAAGGACGCGCTCCAACTGCTGCCGGGCGACGGCAAGCTGGGCGCGGCGCTGGTGGCGGCGCCGCAAGTGGCGGCAGTGATGTTCACCGGCTCCACCGAAGTGGCGCGCCTGATCCAGAAGCAGCTGGCCGGACGGGTTTCGGCCCATGGCCATGCCGTTCCCTTCATCGCCGAGACCGGCGGTCAGAACGCGATGATCGTCGATTCCTCGGCTCTGGCCGAGCAGGTGGTTGCCGACGTGATCGCCTCGGCCTTCGATTCGGCCGGACAGCGCTGTTCGGCGCTGCGGGTGCTCTGCCTCCAGGAGGAAGTGGCGGACCGCACGCTGGTCATGCTCAAGGGCGCGCTGGCGGAGCTGCGGGTCGGCAATACGCAGGAACTCGCAGTCGACATCGGGCCGGTGATCACGGCCGAGGCCAAGGGCATGATCGACGGCCACGTCGCCCGCATGAAGGCGCGCGGCTGCAAGGTCGAGCAAGTGGCGATCCCCGCGACGTGCGCATCGGGCACTTTCGTGGCGCCCACGATCATCGAGATCTCGACGATCGACCAGATCGAACGCGAGGTGTTCGGGCCGGTGCTGCATGTCCTGCGCTTCAAGCGCGACGAACTGTCCGCGCTGATAGAGGCGATCAACGCCACCGGCTACGGGTTGACGTTCGGCCTCCACACCCGCCTCGACGCGACGGTGGAGCAAGTGACTTCGGCCATCCGCGCGGGCAATCTCTACGTCAATCGCAACACCATCGGCGCGATCGTCGGCGTGCAGCCTTTCGGCGGCCGCGGGCTCTCGGGCACGGGTCCGAAGGCGGGCGGTCCGCTCTATCTCGGGCGACTGGCGCGGCAGGCGCCGCAAGTGCTGGATACGCCCGCCAGGACGGCGCCGCTTGTAGAGGCTTTCGCGACCTGGCTGTCCGGGCAGGGCGATGCCGCTTCCGCGGCCGCGGCGCGCAGCCTGGCGGCCGGATCGGGGCTGGGCATGGAACTGAGCCTGCCGGGCCCGGTGGGCGAGATCAATCTCTATGCCCTTCACCCGCGCGGCCGCATCCTGCTGCGCCCGGCGACGCAGGAAGGGCTCTACGGGCAAATGGCGGCCGTGCTGGCCACCGGCAATACCGCGACGGTCGAGGGCATGGCGCTTCCGGCCGGACTGCCCGAAGCCGTGGCCGCCCGTTTCGCTCCCGCTGCCGGCGCACATTTCGCTGCCTGTCTGGTGGAAGGCGATGCCGAGGCGGTTCGCGCGGCCTGCAAGGCCGTGGCCGAGCTGCCCGGGCCGATCGTGCCCGTCCACCGCACGCCGGGGCCGAACCTGGTCTGGCTGCTGGAGGAAGTCTCCACCTCGATCAACACCACCGCGGCGGGCGGCAATGCCAGCCTCATGATGATCGGCTGACGCCCCTGCCAGCCGGACACGAAAAGGCCCGCGAGTGACGAACTCGCGGGCCTTTCTTCATGCGGTGCGCGGAAGGCCTCAGCAGGCCGGGACAGGCTGCCCGGCCATGGCGCCTTCGTGCTCGCGCTTGTGCAGGGTCAGGGTCACCAGGAAGATCGCCAGCCCGCCCAGAGACAGGCCCATGCCGATCCAGCCGGTCGAGGTCAGGCCGTAGCCTGCCGAAATGGCCAGGCCGCCGAGCCAGGGGCCAAGCGCATTGGCCATGTTGAAGGCGCTGTGGTGCGCCGCAGCTGCCAGGGCCTGTGCGTCGCCCGCCACGTCCATCAGGCGGGTCTGGAGGATCGTGCCGAGGCCGCCGGCAAAACCGATCATCACCACCACCACGCTCAGCGTCCAGACGTTGCTCGCCGCCATCGGGAACAGCGCAAGGGCGAAGGCGCTGAACAGCAGCGCGCCGATCGCGGCCTTGTTCAGCGAGCGGTCGGCCGCCCAGGCCCAGAACAGGTTGCCCACCGTCATGCCCACGCCGAACACGGCCAGGACCACCGGCACGAGGTGCTCGGATACTTTGGTCACTTCGATCATGGTCGAGGCGATGTAGGTGTAGACCGCGAAGAGGCCGCCGAAACCGATGGCGCCGGTCAGCAGGGTCAGCAGCACTTGCGGACGGCGCAGCGCGCCCAGTTCGCGCATCGGGCTGGCGCCTTCGGCCGCCTTCTGGTGCGGGGCGAAAAGCGCGACGAGCGCCATGGTGATGACGGCCAGCACCGAGACGATGGCGAAGCCGGTGCGCCAGCCGAAGGCCTGGCCCAGCCAGTTGGCCAGCGGCACGCCGATGATCGTCGCCACCGTCAGGCCGGACATGACCAGCGCCACCGACTGGGCGCGGCGGTTTGCCGGCACCATCGAGGCGGCCACCAGCGCGGCGATGCCGAAGTAGGCACCGTGCGGCAGCCCGCTGATGAAGCGGAACAGCAGCAGCAGCGGATATGTGGGCGCCATGGCCGAAAGCGCGTTGCCCACCGCGAACAGCGCCATGAGGCCGATCAGCAAGGCCCGCCGGGGCAGTTTCGCGGCCAGAACGGCGATGATCGGCGCGCCGACCACGACGCCCAGCGCATAGGTGCTGATCGCATGGCCCGCCTCGGGCTCGGTCAGGCCGAGATCGCGCGCGAAATAGGGCACGAGGCTCATCGCGGCGAATTCGGTCGTGCCGATGGCGAAGGCACCCATCGCCAAGGCGAGAATGACGAGCGCGGGGTGGGTATGGGCTTTTTGCTGATCGGTCATGTTGCACTGCAATATTTTGGGGGCAAGTGCGATCTAGTGGACCCCGGCGCCATGCCAACCCCGACCGGGAGTGCAATAATTGCACTCCCGGTCTTGTTTGTTGCAATGGGTTGCGTGGCTGTGGCTCTGCCGGAGTCCCGGTGAAAGGCCCAGGGCACGGGCTTGCTTCGGCCAGGGGAGTGCTCCAGGCAAGCCCTTGCGCGAAGCGAACCCTGGCTCAGAGCCCCGGATCGAACTCGGGTGCGTTCTTGGTCGTGTAGTCCGAATGGGTGGCGACGTGGATGCCGCATTCGGTCTTGTTCCAGCCGCGCCAGCGGCCCGAGCGCGGGTCTTCGCCTGCGGCGACCTTGCTGGTGCAGGGCATGCAGCCGATCGAGGGATAGCCCTCGGCGACCAGCGGATGGGCCGGCAAGTCGTGTTCGGCGATATAGGCGGCGATCCGCTCGGGCGACCAGTCGATCAGCGGGTTCACCTTGAGGCGGCCCTGCGCATCGGTGGTGTCCACCTCGAAGCGGGGCAGGGTGGCGCGGGTGGAGGCCTGGAACGCCTTGCGGCCGCTGAACGAGGCGTCGAAGCCGAGCAGGGCCTTTTCCAGCGGCTTCACCTTGCGGATTTCGCAGCAGCCGTCGGGATCGTAGGACCAGCGCAGTCCGTTTTCGTCCTTCTTTGCCAGTTCCTCGGCATCGGGGACGAGGTTGCGCAAGTCCTTCAGTCCCAGCCGCTCGATCAGCAGGTCGCGATAGGCCAGGGTCTCGGGGAAATGCTTGCCGGTTTCGAGGAACAGCACCGGCACCGTGGGATCGACGCGGCTGACGAGATGCAGCAGCACCGCCGATTCCGCACCGAAGCTGGACACGATCGCGATATCGCCCACCATGCGTTCCTTGAGCACCGTTTCGAGCATCTCGCTGGTTTCGGTGCCGCGGAAGAGGCGGTTGAGGCGAACGGCATCGGCCTCGTCGAAACGAGGGCCGGTGTCAATCAGGTCGCGAATACGGGCAGCTTCGGTGTGGGGCATCGGTGGTTCCCTATAGGGACGGTTACGCCGGGTGGCGCTTCGCCCAGATCGCCGGGCGACCGTCGACGACGGTGGCCTGGTAGACGTTGTCCCAGCGATCGAACGCATTGCGGGCGTCCTGTTCGTTGAGGGCCTTGTCGGGCGCGAAGGCATCGAAGCCGCAGCGCTTGAGGTGCGACAGCATGTCGATCACCAGATCGCCCACGGCCCGCATCTCGCCCTGGTAGCCCGCTTCGCGAAGCAGGCGCGCCGAGGAATAGCCGCGGCCGTCGGTCCAGGCCGGGAAGCTCACTTCGACGAGCGAGAGCCGGTCGAGGTAAGGCAGCAGGTCGCGCGCATCGTCGCCCGGCTCGATGCGGACGGCGGAGGCGTTGGACTGTTCGGAGAACGAATCCACGGTGACGGCGGGGTCGTTGACGGTTTCGTCGTCACGGAAACGGAACTGGACCTCAACCATAGATGGCCTCCTTGAACGGATCCATGCCGATACGGCGATAGGTGTCGAGGAAGCGCTCCTCGCCTTCCTTGTTGGCGAGATAGACTTCGGTGGCCTTTTCGATGGCGTCGACGACGCCGTCCTCGGTGAAGCCGGGGCCGATGATCTTCGCGAGCGAGGTATCCGCGCCCTCGCTGCCGCCGAACAGGAGCTGGTAGTTTTCCAGGCCCTTCTTGTCGACGCCGAGGATGCCGATGTGGCCGGCATGGTGGTGACCGCAGGCATTGATGCAGCCCGAGATCTTCAGCTTCAGCTCACCGATTTCGGCCTGGCGCTGGGCGCTGCCGAAGCGTTCGGAGATCTTCTGCGCGACCGGGATCGAGCGGGCATTGGCCAGCGAGCAATAGTCGAGGCCGGGGCAGGCGATGATGTCGCCCACGGTGTCGAGGTTGGCAGTGGCGAGCCCGGCTTCATCCAGCGCCTGCCACACGGTGTAGAGGTCGGCCTTGCGAATGTGCGGGAAGACGATGTTCTGGGCGTGAGTGACGCGCAGTTCGTCGAAGCTGTAGTCCTTGGCCAGCTGCGCCATCAGGCGGATCTGGTCGGCCGTGGCGTCACCGGGGATGCCGCCGACGGGCTTCAGGCTGACGGTGGCGATCACGTAGCCGGCCTGCTTGTGGGCGTGCGTGTTGCGCTCCACCCAGAGGCGGAAGTCGGGATCGGTCAGTTCCAGATCGTCCGACGCGCCGGTTTCGTAGGCCGGGGCGGTGAAGTGCGCCTTGATGCGCTCCAGCTCGGCCAGCGGCGGCTCGATCGGCTGGGTCAGCAGGTGCGCGAACTCTTCCTCGACCTGGCGGACGTATTCGTCGCGGCCCAGTTCGTGGACGAGGATCTTGATGCGCGCCTTGTACTTGTTGTCGCGGCGGCCGTAGCGGTTGTAGACGCGCAGGCAGGCTTCCGAGAACGTGATGAGTTGGTCCAGCGGCACGAAGTCGCGGATCAGGGGCGCGATCATCGGGGTGCGGCCCATGCCGCCACCGGCGTAGAACTGCGCGCCGATCTCGCCGGCGTCATTCTTCACCATCTTGATGCCGATGTCGTGCAGGCGCATCGCCGCGCGGTCGGTTTCGGACGCGATGACGGCGATCTTGAACTTGCGCGGCAGCACCAGGAATTCCGGGTGGAAGCTGGACCACTGGCGCAGCAGTTCCGCATAAGGACGCGGATCGACGATCTCGTCCGCGGCGGCACCGGCGAACTGGTCGGAGCTGATGTTGCGGATGCAGTTGCCGCTGGTCTGGATGGCATGCATCTCCACCTTGGCGAGTTCGGCCAGGATGTCGGGCGTGTCTTCCAGCTTGATCCAGTTGTACTGGATGTTCTGGCGCGTGGTGAAGTGGCCGTAGCCGCGGTCGTACTTGTCCGCGATGTCGCCCAGCAGCGTCATCTGCGCCGAGTTCAGCGTGCCGTAAGGCACCGCGACGCGCAGCATGTAGGCATGCAGCTGGAGGTAGAGGCCGTTCTGCAGGCGCAGCGGCTTGAACTGGTCCTCGGTCAGGTCGCCGGCAAGGCGGCGGCGCACCTGGTCACGGAATTCCGCGACGCGCGTATCGACCATCTGCTGGTCGTATTCGTCGTACTTGTACATCAGATCACCCAGTCTGCGGCTGCGGGGTCGGAGGCTTTCGGCGTCAGGTCGAGGCGCACCGTCGGCCCGAGGGCGCGGATGCGCTCCTTGATGTGGGCGGGGCGGATGCCTTCAGCGGTCTTCTCGCCATCGACGACATAGGCGGCGACGGCGTGCTGGGCGCCTTCCTCGCGCGCCACCAGGGCGGCGCCATGCTCGCCCACGTCGGCGGATTCGTTGACGTCGAGCGACCAGCCCACGCCGGTCCACCAGATGACCGCTCCGGTCTTCAGGTCGTTGCCCGTCAGGATCTTCACTTTGTTGCCTCCAGCGCCAGGGCGCGAATGGTGTTGTCGGGTTCTGCGGTGACGTGCCCGATAACGATAAGCGCGGGACTTTGCACCTTCGCATCCGCGATAAGGTCTGCAAGTCCGGCGAGCGGCCCGCGCAGCACGCGCATGGCCGAACGCGTGGCGTTCTCGATCACCGCCACCGGCACGTCCGGCGCCAGGCCGTCGGCCATGAGCTTCTCGGCGATCTGGGCGGATGTGGCGATGCCCATGAAGATCACCAGGGTGCGGCCCTTGCCGGCAAGGCCCGACCAGTCCTGATCGGCCAGCCCCTTGCACTGGCCTGCCACGAAAGTGACGATCGAGGCGTGGTCGCGGTGGGTGAGCGGGATCTGCGCGGCGGCCGAAGCGCCCAGCGCGGAGGAAATGCCCGGCACCACCTCCACGGGAACGCCGGCGGCATGGCAGGCTTCCGCCTCTTCGCCGCCGCGGCCGAACACGAAGGGATCGCCGCCCTTGAGGCGCACCACGTCATGGCCCGCGAGGGCTTCGCGCACGAGCAGGGCGTTGATCTCTTCCTGCTTCATGGTGTGGCGGGCGCGGCTCTTGGCGACCGAGACCAGCCGCGCGGAAGGCTTGGCCATCGCCAGGATGGCCGGATCGACCAGCCCGTCATGCACGATGAGCGCGGCATTCATCAGCAGCCGCGCGGCGCGCAGGGTCAGGAGATCGGGGTCTCCGGGACCGGCGCCGACCAGATAGACTCGGCCGATAGAGGCGGGAATCGCTTGCATGGTGCGGCAGATGATACTCCCGGCCCCGGATTGCCAACCAGAATGGCTTTGTCCGGGGCAAGGGAGTCTTTAGCGGCGGTTTATGAGCGGCGTTATGACAGGGCTCGCGATGGGTATTGCGGCGCGAGGCCGTGCCCCGGAATTCGGCCTCGATGGTTGCGTTGAGGCCCGCTCAGGCGACTTCGTCTTCCAGGAAAGCCGACGGGATCCGCTGCGGTTCGGGCTTCAGGCTGGGCGCGCGGTCGGGGCGGCCGAGGAAATAGCCCTGCGCTTCCTCGCAGCCTTCGCGGATCAGCAGCTCGAACTGGCTGGCGGTCTCCACGCCTTCCGCCAGGACCGGGATGCGCAGCGACTGGCCCAGCGCCAGGACCGCGCGGATGATGGCGCGGGCCTGTTCGTTCTCGTCCGATTCCAGCAGGAACGACTTGTCGATCTTGATCTTGTCGAACGGGAAGGAGTGCAGGGTGTCCAGCGAGGAATAGCCGGTGCCGAAATCGTCCATGGCGATGGCGACGCCCAGCTCCTTGAGCTGGCGCAAGTTGTTGAGCGCGCGCGCCTTGTCGGTGATGATCGCGCTTTCGGTGATCTCCAGTTCCAGCCTGCGGGCGGGGAGGCCGGTCTCGATCAGGATCCGCGCCACCATCGGCGCCAGATCCTGCTGGACAAGCTGGATGGGCGAGACGTTGACGGCGATGCGGTGCTCGGAATGCCAGCTCACCGCTTCCCGGCAGGCCTGCGTCAGGACCCATTCGCCGATCGACAGGATGGCGCCCGATTCTTCGGCGATCGGGATGAATTCGCTGGGCGATACCAGTCCGCGCTGCGGGTGATGCCAGCGCACCAGCGCTTCGTAGCCGGACAGCTCGCCGCTGCGCAGCTGGCATTGGGGCTGGTAGAGCAGCACCAGTTCCTCGCGTTCGATGGCCAGGCGCAAGTCGTTGGCAAGCTGACGGCGCGCGCGGGCGGTCTCGTCCATGCCCGGTTCGTAATAGCAGATGCGCTCGCCGATCTGCGCCTTGGCGCGGTACATGGCGAGGTCGGCATTGTTGAGAAGCGCTTCGCGATCAGCCCCGTCGTGCGGATAGGCCGCGACGCCCAGGCTCGCGCCGAAGCTGAGTTCCTGCTTCTCGTGCTCGACGGGCATGTTGAAGCAATGTTCCACCCGGCGCAGGAATTCGGCGAGCTGCTCGTCCGTGTCGAACAGCTTGGCAATGCCGAATTCGTCGCCGCCGAGCCGCGCGGCGATCTCATCCTCGCCGATCACGGACTGCAGGCGCTGGGCCAGCTCCGCCAGCACCACGTCGCCCCAGGAGTGGCCGTAAGTGTCGTTGATTTCCTTGAAGCGGTCGAGGTCGATGTCGGTCACGCCCAGGCGCTTGCCGATGCGGCTGGCCCGTTCGAGTCGCTCGTCGATCCACAAGTTGAAGCGGGTGCGGTTGGGCAGCCCGGTTAATCCGTCGTGCATCGCCATGTGGGCGATCTGGGCTTCGGATTCGTGCTGGCGGGTAATGTCGTCGAAGGTCGAGACCCAGCCGCCCTCCGGCATGCGCCGGCTGGCGATGGAGACCACCGTGCCGTCCGGGTATTCGGCCAGGATCGGCGGCGAGGACGGCCCTGCGAGATTGTCCAGAATGGCGCGCTGCGAAAGCAGGACACGCTCCGCGATCACGTCCGGCGCGAAGCGGCCGAGGCTGCTGCGGCGGATCACTTCGGAAAGGTGCATGCCCGGCACGAGGCTGTCGGGCGCCAGGCCATACATCTCCAGGAAGCGCGGGTTGCAGAGCACCAGCTTCTCATCGGCATCGAACAGGCAGAGGCCCTGGTGCATGTGGCCGAGCGCGGCATCGCGCTGGCGGCTGGCTTCGGCGATGCGGTCCTGCGCTTCCTTGAAGCGAGACATGTCGCGGGTGATCTTGGCGAAGCCGATGGGCTGGCCCTGCTCGTCCAGCATGGGCTCCATGGTCACATGGGCCCAGAACCGCGTCCCGTCGCGGCGCACGCGCCAGCCTTCGCCGTAATAGCGGCCGTGGTTGGCGGCCGCTTCCAGGGCGACGCGGTCGAGCGCGGCTTCGCGGTCTTCGGGGGTGTAGAAGCTGGAAACGTGAAGGCCGAGCGCTTCGGCTTCTGGATATCCCTTCAGGCGCTGGGCGCCGGCGTTCCAGTTCATCACCCGGCCGTCGAGATCGAGCATGTAGATCGCGCAGTCCGAAATACCGCGCACCAGGAACGAGAAATTGCGCTCGCTGATCGCCACGACCGCGGCGGTGCGGCGGCTGATCGCCAGCGAGATCGCCGAGACCGCGACCAGCAGGAACGTCACTGCGGTGACGGCGGCGGCCATTTCCCGCGGGGAAATGAGCTGCTCGGGCACATGCATCCGCGTGGGGATGAGGGTGAGGCCGGTCATGCCGGTGAAGTGCAGGGAGACCACGGAGAGGGACAGCAGCCCGGTCGCCGCCAGCAGGCCGCGCAGGCGGCGGCCGTCGAGAGCGAGCGAAAGGGCGGGGTAGAGCGGCAGGAAGGCCAGGATCACCGAGGCGACGATGAAGCCGGTCTGCCAGCGCATCGTTGCCGGCACTTCCAGCGCCAGCATGCCGGTGTAGTGCATCGCGGCGATGCCTGCCGCTGCCACGGCCGAGGCCAGGACGAGTGCCAGGCGGCCCCGCGCTTCCGCCGCCAGTCCGAAGGCCATGGCAAGGGCGGTGACGGGAATGACGAGCGAGGCCAGTGTCAGGCCCGGCTCGAACCCGACCACCATGCCCGGCGCATAGCCCAGCATGGCCACGAAATGCGTGGCCCAGATGCCGAAGCCGGCGCTCACGCCTGCCAGGGCCCACCAGCGCCGCCGCATGCCCAGGAGTTGCTCCGCCGTGCAGCCCGCCGCCTGTCGCAGCAGGGCAAGCGCCGTCAGCGAAGAAAGTAGACAGATCAACGCCGCGAGCAGGACGAATTTCAGGTCATGCCCGTCACGGATGCAAAGATAGATGTTGAACACGGCAACCCCGATTAATTCCCCGGAAAACTACGGATAAATGGGTTAGGAAGTGATTAACAAGAATTTCATTGTGTTGGCCCGGCCGGACGATGTTAGAGTCGATCTGCGGGTTTTTGCGAATAGTGCGGCAAGGAAAATTAGCCGACATGCTAACCGATTCTTAATCCCTGTAGGGACAGGGTGCGATTCTCCTGGAGATTGCGCCATGCCGATTGCGGCACATTTTGAAGACAAGCCCACCGAGAACGGCCAGCAGGCCGGAAAGCCGCGCGCCACGCGCAAGCGGCTGACGATCGAAACGCAGGGCTCCCTGCCTTCCGGAGTCGAGACTCCGGTCACCATTCACAACTTCTCCGAAACGGGCCTCCTGCTGGAAACGCGGGTGGACATGGAGATCGGCGAAGCGCTGGAGATCGACCTTCCGGAGGCCGGCATCACGCGCGCGCGGGTGGTCTGGGCCAGCGGACGGCTGTTCGGCTGCGCTTTCGATACGCCGCTCCATCCCGCCGTCCTCAGCGCGGCACAGCTTCGCAGCGTCACCCAGGACGTCGAACTGGCGCCGCCGCCGCTCGTATCCGCTCCGGCCGCCATCGGCGGCGAGAGCTTCGGTGAGCGCCTGCACCGCCTGCGCAAGCTGCGCGGGCTGACCCAGGGCGAACTGGCCTCGCGGCTCGGCGTTTCCAAGCCGACCGTCTGGGCCTGGGAACAGGGCCGCGCCCGCCCGATCGAGGAACGGCTGGACGCCATTGCCGAGGAGCTGGGCGTCACGGCCGCCGAACTGCGCCCCGGCCGGACCGTAGCCGGATTGCCGGAACTCATCGCCCGCTGCCGCGAACAGATCGCCGCGGCCGTGGAGACGAGCCCCGACAAGATCAGGATCATGATCGAACTCTGAAATTTCCAGTCCTTGCCGGATTTGAGAGGCGCTCTGCCCAGCCCTGTGCAGGAACAGGGTAAATGCGCTTTCCGACTCAATTCAGCGATGGTAAATACATCAATAACAATAACTTGAAATTCGAACTGTTAGATAACAGGGCTAACAATTCTTGTTGAGATTTATTGCAAGGGTCGCCGGAAAACGGAAGTTGTATGCTTGGAAGTGGTCATTTGAGCGCTCTGACGTCTGCTAACGCAATCCGAATCACGGGCCCGATTTTCGTTGGATCGCTTTGCGGTCCCTCTGATCCGGGGCAATACCAAGATGGGCATGAATTTCACCGTTCAGGAAAGCTCCGCACTTTACGGGCTGCTGGCGGAAACGACCTCTGACGTCATCATCAAGACGGACCTTGCTGGTGTGATCGTCCATGCCTCGCCCGGCATTCGCAAGCTGGGCGTGCAGGTTCGGGCCGAGGCCGGTCCTCATCTGCTGGACCTTGTCGCCGCGCAGGGCCGGGATGCCGTATCGCGGGCGCTCTCGGCCGCCATCGAGGGGCGGCAGGGCGCGCAATGGGTCGAATTTCCCGCCGTGACGCCTGATGCCCGCGAAAGCTGGTTCGAGATCCGCATCCGTCCGCTCACGGAAGAGGGCGGGGCGGTCTACGGCGTGCTGGCAGTGATGCGCTCCATCGACGAGCGCCGCAGCCTGCGCGAGCAGCTGTTCGCGGCGACTTACACCGACCCGCTGACCCAGCTGACCAATCGCGCCGCTTTCATCTCCATGCTCGAACACATGGTCGCGCAGGGGATGGAGGGGTGCCTGGCCATGTTCAGCATCGACTTCTTCCGCACGATCAACATGAAGCACGGCCAGACGACCGGGGACGAAGTGCTGCGCGTCTTCGCCGACCTGCTGCGCGAAATGCTGCGTTCGGACGACATCATCTCCCGGATCGGGTCGGAGCGCTTCGCCGTCCTGCTGCCGCGCACGAATGCCGAACAGGCACAGGCGATCTGCACCCGCGTGGTCACGACCCTGGCCGATCTGCGCCAGAAAGTGGGCGACAGCCGGCTGGCGATCACCACCAGCGGCAGCGTCGCGCGCATCGCCGACAGCATGGACAGCACCATCGAGCGCGCCGAACTGGCGCTGTTCTGCGCCAAGGCCAAGGGCCGCAATCGGCTGGAGATGGAAAAGCCCCGCCGCGTCTCCGCCTGAGGCTCGAGCGGAACCGAGCGTTCCGGGCCGGATCATTCCACCCGGTAGAAATCGATCACGACCTCTTCGGGATGGCGCACGCCGCGGGCGATGAACATCGTCTGCCGCAGCCAGGCATGAGGCCCGTCGCGCACTTCGAAGCGCGGGGCGGTGCGGAAGTAGTAGCTGCCGGGATCGACCGGCTCCCCGCGCGCGATGCGCTCGCTCACGTCGACGCTGGCCACCCGCACGCCCGCATTGCGCACGTCGATGATCGTACCGTCGCTGGTCTGCAGCGCATAATGGGCATCGACCAGGGTGGAGCCGTCAGTGCCGATCGCCTGCCAGTCGCCGCCGCCGGGCAGGACCACGCCTTCGAGATCCGGGCCGGAGACCGTGCCGCCGCTGATCGGCACGAAGCGGCGGCGGCGCCCTTCGACGATGCCGTGGTCGATCGGGTCGAGCAGTTCCACCCTTGCGGAGAAGGCATAGGCGAGGGTGGGTGCGGGGGCGGCAGGGCCAGTGCCAGTGCCAGTGCTCATGGCGCGCCTCCGGCCTTGATCCGGGCCTGCATGCCCTCCCAGTCGAACACCGGCGTGGCGGGGGTGTAGGTGCCGGTCAGCTTCAGCATGAGATACTTGCCTGCGCTCTTCAGGTATTCGTTGGAGCCGGCCATCGCCTGTTTCGCTGTATCGAGGGCCGGAGCTGCCGACGCGCCGACATAGGTGAGGGCATTGATGGCATGGAGCCGCACCTGCCAGGGTCGATCTTCCGCGCAAAGGGCGATGAGCGCGGCCACCGCCGTCTGGCTCGCGGGGGTCTGCGGTTCGCTCATCCGCGCCAGCGCCTCGCCCAGGGCGATGCGGACATGGGGCGATGTCTCCCGCGCCAGGGCAGCCAGCATCTCCGCCTCGGCCGGCGCGGCTTTCGCACCCAGGATCAGCAGGCCCATGGCCGACCAGTAGCGCAGCACTTCGACCGGGCTCGTCAGCGAAGCGCGCAGCGAAGGCAGACCCTCGATCCGGCCCATGGCGGCGGTGCGGGCGAGTGCCATGACCGTCTTGAGCGGATAGACGGCGGGATCGCGGCTGGCTTCCCAGCCTTCGCCCGCCATCGTCTCGGGCAGGAAGCCGTTGTCGTGGATCGCCAGCATATGCGCGTCGAGCGCCTGGCTCAGCGTCTTGCGCAAGGCGCGGTGGGCAGGCTCTGCGGCGAGATTGTGCAGCTCCAGCGGATCCGCCTTGAGGTCGTAGAGTTCCTCGAAGACCTTGGGCTGGAAGAACCGCGCCTGGGCTTCGGTCAGCTTGCCGTCGAGATAGGCCTGCTCCCATTCCTGATAGCCCTTGGCGAGCCATTCGAAGGCCTGGTGCTGGCCCAGCGGCCGGTGCGGCATGTAGTTGCGGATGTAGCGCCAGCGGCCGTCAGTGACGGTGCGCTGGAAATCGATCCGCTCGTCCATGCGGTTGCGCATGCCGAAGGCGTACTTCTGGGGCGCGGCCTTGGGCCCGAGGAAGGCCTTCCCGGTCATCTGCGCGGGCTGCGCGGCCCCGGCCAGGGCCAGCACCGTGGGCGCCAGATCGATGAAGCTGACCGGCGAGGCGATTTCGCTGCCCGGGCGGCCGGGCATCAGGTGCTGCCACTTCTCCGGGACATAGACCACCATCTCGCAGCGCAGGCCTTCGTCATAGCAGTAGCGCTTGGACCGGCCGAGGACGCCGCCATTGTCGGAATAGTGGAAGACGATGGTGTCCTCGCTCAGGCCGTCGGCCTCCAGTTCGGCAAGACGTTCGGCAAGCTCGCCGTCCATCTTTTCCATCAGGTTGTAATAGCTGGCGAAGTCCTGGCGGATGCCGGGCGTGTCCGGCAGGAAGGCCGGAACCTCGATCATGTCCGGCGTCACGCGGCCCTGCGTGGGCTTGAAGATCTTCGATTCGTGCGTGGTCTCGTAATTGAACACGGCCATGAACGGCTGGCTCTTGTCTTCGCGCGAGCGCCAGTGGGCGGCCTTGCCTTGTCCGTCCCAGATCGCCTGCGGATCCACGTCGCAATTGTAGTCGGTCTTGGCGCTGTTGGTGCAGAAATAGCCCGCGGCCCGCATCAGCTCGGGATATGTCCGGAATGCCTTCGGCAGCTTGCCCACCGCGCGCATCTGGTTCGCCGGGGCGCAGCTTTCGGGATAGACCCCGGTGAGGATGCCGAAGCGCGACGGCGCGCAGACCGGGGCGTTGGAATAGACGTTGCGGAACAGCAGGCCCTTGGCCGCCAGCCCGTCGATCGTGGGCGTATGGGCAAGCTTGTCGCCATAGGCGCCGACGTAGGGGTTGTTGTCCTCGCTGACGATCCACAGGATGTTGGGCCGCTGGACCGGCGCGGCGGCGCGGGCGGCGGTGCCCGTGGCCGCCAGCGTGGTGGCGCCGGCGATGGAGCCCAGGACGGCGCGGCGCGATATCACGGTCACTGGCCTGCGCTCCCGACCTGCTTCACCAGTTCGTCCTTCAGCGGCGGGGTGTAGATCAGCGGCTTGCCTTCGGCCTGCGCCTTGAGCTTGGCCGGTCCATCGGGGAGGATTGGATCGAGCCGGTCGGTCGGGTTCGGTTTGATGTACCACGATGCGGGGAAGTCCGCCGCGCGGCTGCCGTTCACGTCACGCCGCACCGCGCCGGTCGAGAGGCGCGCGCCGTAGGGGATCATGTGCTTGCCCTGGCGGTTGGCGAGCTGGTCGTAGAGCGCGATGCGCAGTTCCTGCTTCTTCGCCGCCCACTTGGGATCGTCCACCAGGTTGTGCATTTCCTCGGGATCGTTCTTGAGGTCGTAGAGTTCGTCAGTGTCGTAGACGCCGTAGTACTGGATGTATTTCACCCGGTCCCGCTCGATGGCGAAAGTGCCCGGCGTCATGGGGAAGTTGTATTCCCAGTAGTATTCGTAAGTGAAGTCGCCCGGCTTCCAGTCGCTCGGGGCCTGCTTGCCTGCCCAGAGGTTCCAGGCGCTCGTGCCTTCGAACTGCTGCGGACGCTGGGCGCCTGCCACGTCGAGGAACGTCGGTGCGAAGTCGAGATTGCGGATGCGGCCGGGGTTGACCTTGTTGGCGGGCACGGTCCCCGGCTCCCACACCACCAGCGGCACGCGGATCGAGGCTTCGTAGGCGTTGCGCTTGTCGATCAGGCCATGCTCGCCGACCATGTAGCCGTTGTCGGAGGTGAACACGACCAGCGTGTCCTTCTCCAGGTGGTTCTTGCGCAGATAGTCCATGATCCGGCCGAGGCTGTCGTCGATCGCGGAGAGCGTGCCGTAGTAGTACTTGAGATACTCGGTCATCGGCACGTCGGCATTGTAGAAGAAGTCGATGCCGTGCCAGGAATTGCGCTGGTTCTGCACCCAGACCGGCTTGCCGGCGTTGTTCTCCGGCGTGTTGGCGGCGCTGGCGGGCAGGGTGAATTTCGCCTTGTCGTACTGGTGGGCGTAGCGCGGCGGCGGCAGCGGGTCGGAATGGACGCCCTTGTGGCTGAGATAGAGGAAGAAGGGCTTCTTCGGATCGCGCTCCTTCGTCAGCCAGTCCATCGCATAATTGGTCAGTTCGTCAGTGATGTAGCCCTTCTGCGGCACTTCCTTGCCGTCGACGTTGAGGTCGGGCGAGGAATGGGCGGTGGTTGCCTTGGCGGGCCAGTAATTGCCCTGGCCCATGAAGCTCACCCACTTGTCGAAACCGGGACGCGGCGCATCGGTGCTGCTGCCCATGTGCCACTTGCCGAAGAAGGCGGTGTCATAGCCGGCCTGCTGGAGATAGCTGGGGAAATAGGTGAGCCCGGCTTCGGAACCGTCGTTGTTGTCGACGATGCCGTGATTGCGCGCGGTCTGCCCGGTCAGGATCGTGGCGCGGCTGGGGCTGCAGAGCGAGGAAGTGACGACGGCGTTCGGAAAGTAGGTTCCCTCTTTCGCCATGCGGTCGATGTTCGGCGTCTTCAGCAAGCCGGGCTGGAGGAAGCCCATCCCGTCATAGCGCAAGTCGTCGACGAGGACGAAGATGATGTTGCGCGGGCGGGCTGCCTGCGTCGCGGGCGCGGCGGCGGGCACCTTGGCCTGCGCGGCAAGCGGCGACAATAGTACAAGTGCTGGGGCGGCGAAGCAGGCGGCACCGGCAAGCGCGCGGGCGAGGAGAGCGGTTCTGGTCTTCATCGGGGTTCCTCGTCAGTAGACCCATTCGGTCTCGCGACCGTTGACGGTGGTCTTGCGGGTGAAGTGAAGTTTCCAGCGCGGATCGGGCAGGCCCGCGCGGAAACGCTCGATTTCGGCGGAGAGATCGGCCGCGCCTGCAGGGTCGGCGGCGGAGAGGTCGTTCATCTCGGCCGGGTCGCGGTTCAGGTCGTAGAGGTGGGAGGTCTTCCAGTCGTGCGAGACCCAGAGCTTGCGGGCGCCGCGCCGGGCGGCATAGACCGGCTCCTGCCCCCAGACCAGCAGACGGTCGGAATCGGGATGGCGGGCGGTTTCCACCAGGTCGCGTCCGTCCAGTTCGGCGGGCAGGGGGCTGCGGGGGGATGCCGCGCGGAGCACGGTGGCGGCGATGTCCACCGAGGAGACCGGGCTGTCGCTGATCCCCTGCGGCTTCAGACCCGCGGGCCAGGACAGCACGAAAGGCACGCGCACGCCGCCTTCGAGATAAGTAAACTTCCCCGAGCCCCAGGGATGGTCCGGGTTGCAGAAGCCGAAGCGGGTAGGGCAGCCGTTGTCGGAGAGAAACACGACTATGGTATTGTCGCGTAGCCCACGCGATTCAAGACTGTCGAGAATACGGCCGATGCCATCGTCCATCGCCGCGATCATGGCGATGTAGGTGCGGCGCACCGGATCTTTCACTTGCGGGAAGCGATCGTAATAGGCCTGTGGAACCTGCAACGGCCAATGCGGCGCGTTATAGGCGACATAGGTGAAGAAGGGGTGGTCCCGGTCCCCGGCGGAACGGTCGATGAAGTCCACGGCCCGGTCGGTGATCTGGTCGGTCAGGTAGCGGGTGAAGTCGTCGGCAGGCCTGGCCTCCGGGCCTTCGACCATGGCGTGATGGCCGGTGCGCGGGGTGATCGGGTACTTGTCCGCCTTGGTGGGCGTGGTGACGATGCCCGGCGTCTTCGGATCGACGTAGTTGGTTTCGCCCGCGATGAAGCCGAAGAATTCGTCGAAGCCGCGTTCGGTGGGATAGAACTGTCGCTCCGCGCCCTGGTGCCATTTGCCGAAGGCGGCCGTGCGGTAGCCCAGCGGCTTCAGACGCTCTGCCAGGGTCTTCTGGTCGACGGGCAGTCCCGCGCCTTCATCGCCTTCGTCGTTGATGTTGTAAGTGAAGCCGAAGCGCTGCGGCATTCGTCCGGTCAGCAGCCCCGCGCGGCTGACCGCGCAGACCGAGGCGGTGACATAGCCGCTGGAGAAGGCCACGCCGGTCTTCGCGATCCGGTCTATGTTCGGCGTCGGCACGTCGGCGCGGCCGTAGGTGGAGACATCCGCCCAGTCGAGATCGTCAGCCAGGATGACGACGACGTTGGGGCGTCCGGCGGCGGCAGGTCGTTGCGCCGAGGCAGTGTGCGTCGGTACGGTGTTCGTCGTGCAGCCGGACAGGCCGAGCAGGCATGTACCCGCCAGCATTGCGGAAACGAGCGCACGCATCATTCTTCTCCTCCCGGCGTCCTGCCGCAACCGGCGACGGTGGCGGGCTGGCCGGGATCGACGGATGGCTGCCCTTCGCACCAGGGATAGCGCGTGGGATCGAGCGGGCCGTCGTGGGTATCGGCCAGAACCTTGCGCAGGGCCGCGTAATGGCGCGCGGCCTCGCCCTTGCGCTGGGCGGCGGGCACTTCGGTCTCGACGCCGGAAACCGGGGCCATCGCCACGAAGCGACCGTCTCCGTAAAGCTTCCACCGGGCGTCGAAAGCGAAGCGCTCCGGCTGGAACACCCACATCGGCGCATAGTGCATGAAGATCGCACTGCGCGCGGCGCTCGCCTTGCCTGCGATGACCGGCCACTGGCTCACGCCGTCGACCTTGCCCGCAAGAGCAGGCTGTCCGGCCATGTCGGCGAACGTGGGCAGCAGGTCGGTGAAATCGACCAGCGCCTCGCTCGCCTTGCCCTTGGGGACGCCGGGACCCCAGGCGATGAAGGGGACGTGCGTGCCGTTGATCGTGGTCGCCCCCTTGCCGCCGCGCACCGCATGGCCATCGCGCATGGAGGTGATCTGGCGGTTGGTGCCGTTGTCTCCGGTGAAGATGACGATAGTGTTCCGGTCCAGCCCCTCCGCCTTGAGGTGCGCCATCAGGTCTCCCACCAGCCGGTCCATGTAGGACACCATGCCGTTGAAGCGGCTGGCAGCCCCTTCGGCGGTCATCGAATCCGGGGTCTGCACCCAGGGATTGTGGACCAGGACCATCGGGTAATAGAGGAAGAACGGCTTGTCCTTGTGGCGCGAGATGAAGTCCAGCGCCTTCCTGCTGTCGAAATCGGGGCCGAAGCCTTCCTCGCTGATCTTCGGCGTGCCGTTGGCGGCGCGGGTCGGCCCCCAGTAGCGCGAGCCCTTGGACGTCAGCGCCTGGAGCTGCCACAAGTAGCTCTCGTCGAACCCGGCAGCCTCGGGCGTGATGCCGGTGCGGCCGTCGAAGCCGTTGCCCATGAGCTGCCATTTGCCGACGATGCCGGTGACGTAGCCCGCCTCCTTCATGACATTGCCGAAGGTGCGCTGGCCGGGGGCGAGGTAGCCGAAGGCCTCGTAATTGCGCCAGTTCTCCTGCCCGGTCATCAGCCGCACGCGCGAGGGCGAGCAGAGCGGCATGGCGTGGGCATTGTCGAAACGGGTGCCTTCGGCGGCGAGCCGGTCGACATGGGGCGTGTGGTATTCGCCGCCATAGGCATTGATGCCTTCCACGCCGAAGTCGTCGGCCAGGATCAGGATGATGTTGGGCGGGCCGGACGTGCGCGCAGCCGGAGCGGGGGCGCTGGCAGGAGCCACAGCCGGTACGGCGGCGAGGGCGGGCGGAATGCCGCCGATCATGGTGCTCAGGGCGAGCGCGGCGAGTGCCGGGGCAAACCGCGCCTTCACTTTGGTTCCTCCCCGGCGGGGGCAGCCGTGCGGTCGCCGCTGCCGTCGAACATCTCGCGGTAGCGGAAGGGCTTGGGCGCCTCGGCCAGCGGCGGATCGGAATATTTGCGCGCCTCCGACCACCAGAGCGCCTGGAGTTCCTTGAGCTTGGCGGGCATCGCGGCGGCCAGGTCGTGGTTTTCCGCCGGGTCCGCCTCGGTATCGAAGAGCTGCCAGACGTCCTTGGCGAAATCGCCGTCGCGCGGGTGGACCGCCAGGGCCCGCCACTTGCCCTGGGTGATGGCCCGGTTGCCGCGCAGTTCGAAATACTGGACGGTGCGGGCGGCAGGTGCGGATGCATTGGCGATCGTCGGCAGGATCGACTTGCCCGCCACCGCGATTTCCGCGCGCCCTGCGAGCGCCTTGGGGAAGGCGGTGCCGGCCGCAGCGGCCAGGGTGGGGGCGATGTCCACTGCGTCTACGTACTGGCTGCGGACCTGCCCGCCGTCGTGGATGCGGCCGGGCCAGCTCACCACCATCGGCGTGCGCACGCCGCCCAGTTGCGGCCAGATCTTGTAGCGCTTGTACGGGGTGGAACCGAGATAGGCCCAGGGGCGCTGGTATTCGCTCTGCGTCTTGTCCGTGCCGAGTTCGTCGAGGCGGGCCAGCATCTCCTCGGGGGTCAGGGTATTGGGCCGGTACATCCGGTCGAACGAACCCTTCTGCCCGGCTTCCGAAGCCGCGCCATTGTCCGAGACCAGGATGATGAGCGTGTTGTCGAACTGCCCGGTGTCCTTGAGGTGCTGGACCAGCCGTCCGATCTGTTCGTCGGCATGGGTGATGAAGCCGGCGTAAGTGGCCATGAAGCGAGCGAAGACGGTCTTCTCCGTAGGCGTCAGGTCCGCCCAGGCGCGGTCGCCGTCGGCACGGGGGGACAATTCCGCCTGGGGCGGCATGATGCCCATCAGCTTCTGGCGCGCCAGACGGTCGTGCCGCAGGGCGTCCCAGCCCTTTTCATAGATCCCGGCGTAAGCGTCGATATAGGCCTTGGGCACCTGGATCGGCGCATGGGCGGCGCCGAAGGCGAGGTAGACGAACTGCGGCTGCGCCGGGTTCGCAGAGAGCGCCTTGATCGCGTGGTCGGTGATGTCGACCGAGAAGTGGTAACCGGGCCGGTCGGGCTTGGGGAGCGTGCGGTTCCCCTCGATCAGGTCCGGGTGGTACTGGTCGGACCAGCCCAGGAAGAAGCCGTAGAAATCGTCGAAGCCGCGCTGGAGCGGCCAGGAGCCGTTATGTCCGGGCGAGCCGTCCTCGTCCTCGGGGGCGAGGTGCCACTTGCCGTAGCCATGGGTGGCGTAGCCGGCGCGGTGAAGTACCTGGGCGATGGTGCTGGCGTTCTGCGGCAGCTCGCCCCGGTCGCGCGTCATGTCCGCGGGATTGAGCACTTTGGCGGGCAGGTCAGCCATGCGCACGGTCTGCGGGTTGCGCCCGGTCAGCAGCGCGGCGCGGGTGGGGGAGCAGACCGCCTTGGTGTCGAAGTGGTTGTAGCGCAGCCCGCCTGCTGCAAGCGCATCGATGTTGGGCGTGCGGATTTCCGAACCGAAGGCGCCGATGTCCGAGAAGCCGGTATCGTCGAGCACGATCAGCACGATATTGGGGCGCGTCTGGGCCGAAGTCGGGGCCGGGGCGGCTGCGGATGCCGGTGCCTTGGCAAGCCCCGGCTGCGACGCGAGCGATCCGGCGACGATCAGGGCGGCGGTACAGGCCAGGCGAGTCATGCGATTCAGCTTCGGCATTGGGTTCCTCATCCTGTTGTTCCGGCGCCCGGCGTCCTATGCGTGAAAGCAGTCTCAGGCCCTGGCGGCAATCGGGTCGGCGAGCGGGTCGGCTGTAGGGGCAGCGATGGCGCGGCCGTAGCCCCTCAGGCCCAGCAGCAGGGCCGCCACCGAAAGGGGCGAAGCCACGGCGCAGACGATGGTGATGGCGTTGGGCAGGGCGGCGGGATCGCCGTACCAATAGTCGGTGACCAGCGCGATCGCGAAGGGGCCGCCGGCGGCGCCGATCAGGTTCACCATCAGCATGTAACCCGCCGATATCGACGCGCGCATCCGGTTCGGGGTGATCTCCTGAAGCGCGGCCAGGCCGCCGCCGAAGTTGAACCCGGCCAGGAAGTTCATCGCGCCGATCAGTGCCAGCGAGAGCGACGCATGGGCCGCCTGCGGGAAAAGCGTGGTGACCGGGATCAGCGCCACGAAGCCGAACAGGGCGACCAGCAGGTTGGCGCGCTCGAACCCGCGGCGGCGCAGGGCGGCTGCGGCGAACCCGCCTGCCAGCGTGCCGCTGACGCCGCAGACTGCGGTAATGAGGCCGTAAATGCCGCCGATCTCTGCAGTCGTCAGCCCGTATTTGCGTTCGAGGAAAGCGGGGATCCAGGCACCGGTGGCGTTGCCCACCAGGATCATCAGGGCAAAGCCGCAGCTTATGCCGAGGTAGGCCTGCCAATGGCGCACGACATGGGCGGCCAGTTCGGAGAAGGGCGGGCTTGCCGCAGCGGCGGTGCCGTTGAGGCCCATGCGGACAGGCTCGCGCACCAGCAGCATGGCGCCGGAAAGCACGATGCCGGGAATGCCGAGCATCAGGAACACCAGGTGCCAGCCTTTCACCGCGCCGATCACCGGCAGCAGGACCACGCTGCCCGGAGGCACGACGCTGGCCAGGAAACCGCCCAGCATGAGGGCAGCGGCGCCGCCGACGTAGATGCCCATCTGATAGACACCCATGGCCGCGGCGAGGCGCTCCTTGGGGAAATAGTCGGCCAGGATCGAATAGGCGGCGGGGCTGAGGCCGCCTTCACCGGCACCGACGCCGATCCGGGCCACGAACAGCGTTCCGAAACTGCGCGCAAAGCCGCAAAGGGCGGTGGCGATGCTCCAGATGAACACGGCGCCCGCCACGATGTTGCGGCGGTTTGCCCGGTCCGCCAGCCGTGCGACGGGAATCCCGACCAGCACGTAGAACATCGTGAAGCTGAGGCCGTAGAGCAGGCTCATCGCCGTGTCGGAGGCCTGGAGGTCTTCCTTGATCGGCTGGACGAGGAGGGCGAGCGCCTGGCGGTCCACGAAGGCCAGCGTGTTCGCCGCTGCCAGCATTCCGGCAGCGAACCACGCCCGTTTCGGCGAAGGCCACTGGCGGCCGTCGCTTTCGCACTGTTCCCTCACGATCCCCTCCACTTGGTATGGCCTGTCTTTCTCAGCGGCCGATATTTAACGCTAAAACAGCAAGTGTATCCGAAGATGTCAACCGGGTAATTGCGCAGCTCCCTGATGAAGGCCGAGCTTGCTGTTGCACGAAGGACACGCCCCGCTGCTCGTCGTATCGGTCGCCGGACAGCAATGCACGGAAACGCGCCGCTTTCGCGCCAGCCACAGAGAAATGTCGATATTAGCGGTAAAATAAATCGTTGACACCGGCCGGGCGGTTGGAGTTTAGCGTTACATGAATCAGGTGATTCGAACCCGGCGCGAATGTCCAGAAGTCCTGGGCAGCAAAGATGCCGGGAACCCAAGTGGAGGGGAAAAGCATGTCTCTGAAGACCATTTTTGGTGCGTCTACCGTTTCCGTCACCGCGCTCGGCGCCGCCATCATGTGGGCCGCACCCGCCATGGCGCAGGATGCCGCCGCGCCTGACGGCACGATGCCCGGCGATATCGTCGTTACCGCGCAGAAGCGCGCCGAGCGCCTCCAGGACGTGCCGCTGGCCGTCACTGCGGTGAGCGCCGACATGCTGGCTGCGCGCCAGATCAACGACACCACCTCGCTGGTCACCGCCATTCCCTCGCTCTCGTTCCAGCAGGGCGCCAACCCCACCAACACCAGCTTCCGCATTCGCGGCATCGGCACGGCCCTGTTCGGCCAGGGCGTCGAATCCTCGGTCTCGGTGGTTGTCGACGGCGTCGTCGCGGTGCGCTCGGCCCAGGGCTTCTCCGAACTGGCCGACATCGAGCGCATCGAAGTCCTGCGCGGCCCGCAGGGCACGCTGTTCGGCAAGAACGCATCCGCCGGCGTCATCAGCGTGACCACTGCGCGCCCGTCCGACACGTTCGAGGGCAAGGGCGAAATCACCATCGCCGAGCATAACGAATATCGCGCGCGCGGCACCGTGTCCGGCCCCATCACCGACACCCTGCGCGCCCGTGTCTCCGGCTTCTACAGCGACGTCCAGGGCGTGACGCGCAACATCGGCACTGACAAGTGGGTCAACGGCTCCAAGAGCTGGGGCGTGCGCGGCAAGCTGGAATGGGAAGCCACGCCCAACCTCACTTTCCTGCTCGCCGGCGAATATAAGAAGACCGACGCGGATTGCTGCGCCTCGACGCTGATCTCCATCGTCAACCCGGTGCTGCAGCAGGTCGTCGGCCCGATCGATGCCAGCCGCAAGAACCGCACGATCAACGAAGACACCGACACTTACGCCAACAGCAAGTCGCAGACCTATTCGCTGCAGGCCGACTGGGACCTCGGCGCCGCGTCGATCACCTCGATCACGGCCTACCAGAAGTACGATCTGGAAGTGAACCAGCCGATCGACCGCATCAACGCCACTTCGCCGCTCTATCTGGGTACGGCCGCTTTCGCGCCCTATACCTTCTGGAACCAGAACCACGGCATCGTCGACCTGAGCGCCTGGTCGCAGGAACTGCGCATCGCCAATAACGGCAAGTCGGACCTCAATTACGTCGTCGGTGCCTTCTACATGCACAGCGACATCCTGCGTCCCTTCGACCGCCGCCGTGCCCGCTGCACCGCCGGCATCGTCGGCCAGCCTTGCGCCACCACCAATATCGTGTGGCAGTCCGCCGAGAGCCGCATCCGCCTGAAGCAGGACAGCATCGCCGCCTTCGGCCAGGCCGACTATCTCATCGTCGGCGGGCTTCGCGCCATCGGCGGCATCCGCGTCCAGTACGAAAAGGGCACCAATAGCGGCACCCGCACCGCCCCGATCGTCGCCGGAGACATGGTGTTCCCGGGCAATGCCAGCACCAGCGGCAGCTTCTCGGCCCACGACACCGCCGTTACCGGCAAGGCCGGCCTGCAATACGAATTCAACCGCAATGCGCAGGTCTATGCGACGTATACCCGCGGCTACAAGGGCCTGGGCTACGAGATGGAAATCTCGGCCAACCTTGCCAACCAGTCCGCGATCCAGCCCGAGCACGTCAACGCCTATGAAATCGGCTTCAAGGGCAGCACGTCCGACCGTACGCTGACCTTCTCGGCCGCGCTGTTCCAGGCGGACTATTCGAACCTGCAGGTCCAGGCCAACCGTTCCGATCCGACCACCGGCGTCATCCAGTTCGTGACCACCAATGCCGGTTCGTCGCGCAGCCGCGGCTTCGAAATCGAAGCGACGATGCGTCCCTCGGACTCGTTCTCGGTC
The DNA here is from genome assembly GCF_004368805.1 of Novosphingobium sp. PhB55. Classification (NCBI taxonomy): domain Bacteria; kingdom Pseudomonadati; phylum Pseudomonadota; class Alphaproteobacteria; order Sphingomonadales; family Sphingomonadaceae; genus Novosphingobium; species Novosphingobium sp. PhB55. The sequence continues at coordinate 429,986 of NZ_SODQ01000002.1, forward strand.
AATGCCGGCGTCACGTATGCGCAGTCGCGCATCAATATCGACGGCCTGAACTGCCCGCTGCAGCTGCAGGCTGCCGCACCGGTGATGACCGGCACGCCGATCAACGTGTGCTACCGCACCGCCCCCGGCGCGACCCCGCAGCAGAACCTGCGCGATCGTCCGCTCCAGGCGAGCCCCGACTGGCGCATCACCCTGTCGCCGCGCTACGACTACGAAGGCGACAAGTTCAGCGCCTTCGCACAGCTGGGCGTGAACTTCACCAGCGCGCAGTACTTCACCTCGGAACTCGATCCGCTGACGCGCCAGCCGTCCTACACGCTGGTCGATGCCACGGTCGGCGTTGCCACGCCGGACAAGCGCTACAGCCTCTCGGTCTTCGTGAAGAACCTGTTCGACACCAACTACCTGACCAGCATCGGCCACAACTCGCTGATGTCCACCACGGCCAATCCCTACGATCTGGTCGGCACCTACAACAAGGACTCCAGCCGCTACTTCGGTGCGACCTTCGGCGCCCGTTTCTGAGACCCACCTTGGGCCGGGCGCCAGCGCCCGGCCGCTTCTTGAAGGATCGCGCCTTGGATCGACGCAAATTCCTAGCCTCCAGCGCCGCCGCCGCGGCAGCCTGTTCGGCGCCGGCCGCCATGGCCGCGGGGAAGCGCCGCCCGCGCAACGTCGTCGTGATCCTCTGCGACGATCTCGGCTACGGCGATCTCGGCATGACCGGCGCCCGCGGCATCGCCACGCCGAACATCGACGCCATGGCCCGCGAAGGGCTGACCTTCTCCGAATTCTATGCTGCCGCCAACTTGTGCACGCCCTCCCGCGCGGGGCTGCTCACCGGCCGCTATCCCGTGCGGACCGGCCTTGGCGACAAGGTCATCCTCTACAACGACGACCGCGTGCTGCCGAAATCCGAAGTGACCATAGCCGAGGCGCTCAAGCCCGCCGGCTATGCGACCGGCCTGTTCGGCAAGTGGCACCTCGGCCATCGCGGACCGGACTGGCTGCCCACGCACCACGGCTTCGACCGCTTCGTGGGCATCCCCTATAGCCACGACATGAGCCCCCTGGTGCTGGTGCGCGCCGAGGCCGGGCGCGAGGCCGTGCAGGCGCCTGTCGAGATCACGCCGCTCCAGCAGATCTTCTGCGAGGAGGCCGAGAAATTCATCACCGAGAACGCCGCAAGGCCGTTCTTCGTGGAACTGGCGCTCAGCGCGCCGCACTTGCCCTGCCGCCCGCCCGCACCCTTCGCGGGTCGCTCGAACGCGGGAGCTTACGGCGATTCCGTGGAGGAAGTGGACGACAAGGTCGGCCGCATCCTCGCCCTGCTGCGCAAGCTGAAGATCGACCGCGAGACGCTGGTGCTGTTCACCTCCGACAATGGACCCTGGTACGAAGGGTCGAGCGGCCCCTTGCGCCAGCGCAAGGGCGGCGGCGGCTACGACGGTGCCAGCAAGGTGCCGCTGATCGCCTGGTGCCCCGGTTCGATCTCCGCTTCCGGCCACAGCGATGCGATCGCCATGGCCATCGACTTTCTTCCCACCTGCTGCGCGCTCGCCGGCGTCGCCCTCCCCGACGCGGAACTGGACGGAAAGGACATTTCCCCCGTCCTGTTCGGCGGTGCGCAGCAGTCTCCCCATGAGGAACTTGTCCTGTTCAACAATGAAGACCCGGTGGCGATCCGCACGCAGCGCTGGAAATACGTCTCCGGCGACTACTTCCTGGCCGGCTTCCGGCCCACCGATCCCAAGTACCCGCAGCTCTACGACCTGAACGCCGACCCGGCCGAGAACTACAGCGTGGCCGACCGCCACCCGGATGTCCTTGCCGACATGCGCGGCCGTCTTGCTGCTGCCCGCACCCGCTTCGCGCCGTTCAAGCGCGGCCCGGTGGCCGTGACTTCGGGAACTTTCCATGACTGATTTTGCCCCCGCTTCCCTCGACACCGTCGATCCCCTCGCCATCGATGCCAAGGCCCAGGCCTGGGTGGAGCGCACCCGCGACGCGATGAGCACCGAGGAGAAGATCGGCCAGCTCTTCGTCTTCTCCACCTCGCAGGACAGCCGCGAGGAACTGGCGCCGCTGCTTGCGCTGAAGCCCGGCGGCATCAACCGCTTCCCCCGGCGCGACCTTGCCGCCTTCCGTGAGGCGACGATGTTCACGGTCGAAAGCGCTAGCGTGCCGCCGATCTTCACCGGCGACATCGAGGGCGGCACCATCAGCTATCCCTTCGCCACTGCCGTGCCCAACATCATGGGCTTGGCCTCCTGCGACGATCTGGCCACGACCGAGGCAGTCGCCCGCCTCGTCGCGCGCGAGAGCAGGGTGCTGGGCTACGACTGGTCGTTCGGCCCGGTGGTGGACATCAACGAGGCGTTCCGCAGCGCCATCGTGGGCACCCGTTCCTTTGGCTCCGACCCTCAGCGGGTGCTGGCGCAAGCCGGCGCCTATGCCCGCGTCCTTCAGGAAGAGGGCGTGGCTGCCTGCCTCAAGCATTGGCCGGGCGACGGTTTCGACGAGCGCGACCAGCACCTCGTCACCAGCGTCAACCCGCTCTCGGTGGAGGAATGGCATGCGCTTTACGGCCGCATCTACGGAACCCTGATCCGGGCCGGGGTCATGACGGTGATGTCCGCGCATATCGCCTTCCCCGCCTATATCCGTTCGCGCCTGCCCGATGCCGGCAGGGAAGCCTTCCAGCCTGCGACCGTCTCGCGCCTGCTCAACCAGGACCTGCTGCGCGGGGAACTGGGCTTCAAGGGCCTCATCATCTCCGACGCCACCGGCATGGGCGGGCTGACGGGCTGGATGGAGCGCGCCGAGACGGTGCCCACCGTGATCGAGAACGGCTGCGACATCTTCCTGTTCAGCCGCGCGCCCGAGCGGGACTACGGCTTCATGCTGGACGGTCTGCGCAAGGGCCTGCTGTCCGAAGCCCGGCTGGAGGAGGCGGTCACGCGCATCCTCACGCTCAAGGCGAAGCTGGGGCTGCACTTGCGCGAACCTTCGGAGCGGCTCATGCCGCTGGCCGAGATGCAGGCGGCGCTTCAGGCCCCCGCAGACCTCGAAACGGCGCGCGCCGCGGCGGGGCAGAGCGTCACCCTGGTCAAGGACGTGCAGGACCTGCTGCCGCTCGATCCCGTGAAGCACCGCCGGGTCGTGGTGATCGAGGAGGAAGGCTTCAGCTTCTGGGACGGCTCGCTCGATCGCGGCTACGGCCCTGTGTTTGCCGAGCTGGAACAGCGCGGTTTCGAGGTGCGCAGGTTCGATCCCGAGGCGATGCCCTCGCGTGAGGACACCGACCTCGTCCTCTATCTGGTCGGGCAGGAAGCCACGCCCAGCGCCTCGCGCATCTTCCTCGATTTCGCGAAGCTGCATGGCAACAACCGCAAGGCGATGACGCAGTACTCGCGAGAAATCCCCACACTGATGGTCTCCTTCGGCCAGCCCTATTACCTGTTCGATGCACCGCACATGCAGACTTGCGTGAACGCCTATAGCGCGATCGAACCGGTGCAGCGCGAAACGGTCCGGCGTCTCACCGGAGAGGCACCGTTCACCGGCGTCAGCCCGGTCGATCCGTTCTGCGGCCTCGAACAGCTCAAGTGGTGAGGACGGTATGAACCAAGGCGAGATGACTCGGGGCGCCAACGACCAGCGCTCGCAGCTTGAAGCGCTCTATGCAGCGATGGCGCCGCAGGGGCTCCAGCCCTTGTGGGAGAGCCTTCATGCACTGGTCCTCACGGAACCCCGCTCGCCCGCCAGGCCCTGGCGCTGGGACTATGCGGAGACCCGCAGCTTCCTGATGCGGGCCGGCGACATCATCAGTGCCGAGCAGGCCGAGCGCCGGGTGCTCATCATGGAGAACCCCGGACTGGCGGGTCAGGCGGCGATCACGCCCAGCCTCTACGCCGGGCTCCAGCTGATCCTGCCGGGCGAAGTGGCGCCCTGCCACCGCCATGCGCAGAACGCGCTGCGCTTCGTCATGGAAGGCAGCGGTGCCTTCACCGCGCTCGACGGCGAGAAGGCGGTGATGGAGCAGTTCGACCTGGTGCTGACGCCTGCCTACCAGTGGCACGATCACGGCAATGACGGCGATGCCCCGATGATCTGGCTTGACGGCCTGGACATCCCGACCGTGCGCCTGTTCGATGCCAGCTTTGCCGAGCGCCTCGGCTCTGCGGCCCATCCCGAGACGGCCGCGCCGGGCGACACCTTGGCGCGCTACGGCCACAACATGCGCCCGATGCGCGGCAGCGCGGCGGACCGGCGACCGGCAGGACGACCGCTGTTCCACTATCCTTATGCCGACTGGCGGCCGGCGCTCCAGTCGCTGGCGACCGCCGGCCAAATCGACCCGCACTTCGGCCACGCTCTGGAATTCACCAATCCGGCCGACGGCGGCCCGGTGCTCTCCACCATCTCCGCCCATGTCCGGCTGCTGCCCGCAGGCTTCGAGAGCCGCACCCGCCAGGCGACGGACGGCACCGTCTTCGTCGTCTGCGAAGGTACGGGCGAACTGCGGCTGGGCGAGGAAACCATCGCCCTGAAGCCCAGGGACGTGGTGGTGGTGCCCTCCTGGGTGCCGCACCGCTTCCTCGCGGCGACCGAGCTGGTCCTGTTCGCCTATTCCGACAAGGCTTCGCAAGTGAAGCTCGATCTCTACCGGGAGTTCAACCATTGACCTATCTGTTCGACCCGCTGCCGCCCGTCCTTGCGAAGACCAGCGACGGTCACGACTATCCGGTCCGCCGGGTGTTCTGCATCGGCCGCAACTATGCCGACCACGCCAAGGAAATGGGCGTCGAGGTTGACCGCGAGGCGCCGTTCTACTTCACCAAGTGGGCGGAGACCGTGATCCCCAGCGGGTCGGTCATGGCTTACCCGCCGTCGACGGCGAACTTTCATTACGAGGCCGAACTGGTCGTCGCCATCGGCAAGGGCGGGCGCAGCATCGCCGCGGCCGACGCCCTGGACCACGTCTACGGGTATGCCACTGGGCTCGACATGACCCGTCGCGATCTCCAGCTGGAAGCGCGGGCCAAGGGCCGCCCCTGGGATGCGGGCAAGAACGTGGAGGAATCCTCTCCGCTCGGCCTGATCCATCCGATCGCCGAAACCGGCCCGCTGAACGAAGGCGCGATCCGCCTGACGGTCAACGGCGAAGTCAGGCAGGAGGCAGACCTTGCCGAGCTGATCCACCCGGTTGCGGATCTCATCGCCTTCCTCTCGAACGCCTACCGCCTGGAGCCGGGCGACCTGATCTACACCGGCACGCCCGCCGGCGTGGGCGCGGTGGTGCCGGGCGACGAGATCGTCATCTCGGTGGCCGGTCTCAGCGATACCGTGGTGAAGGTGGGGCCGCCGGCCGGTGCCTGACCCGCTGGTCCTCCACACGTTCTGGCGGTCGTCCTCTTCGTGGCGCGTGCGCATCGCGCTCGCGCTCAAGGGGCTGGACTGGAGCGGGCACACTTACCGTCTGCGGGCGGGAGAACAGCGAACGCCCGAATATCTCCGGCTCAACCCGCAGGGCCTCGTACCCAGCCTGGAAGTCGGTGGTGCGGTGCTGACGCAGAGTCTCGCCATCTGCGAGTATCTCGACGAGATCCGGCCCGATCCGGCGCTGCTTCCGGCCGATCCGCTGGAACGCGCGAAAGTCCGCGCCGCGGCCCAATTGATCGCCTGCGAAGTGCATCCCCTCCAGAACCTCAAGGTGCTCGACATGCTGCGCGCGCGCGGACTGGACGAGGAATCCGTGACCGGGTGGGCGCGCGAAGTGATCGAGACCGGGCTGGAAGCCTTCTCCGCGACGATTGCGGCGAACGAAGGCCCTTATTGCTTCGGCGCGCAAGTCACGCTGGCCGACATCTGCCTCGTGCCGCAGCTCGGCAATGCGCGGCGCTTCGGCGCGCGGTTCGACTTCCCGAGGATTGCGGAAGTGGAAGCCGCCTGCAACGCCCTGCCGGCATTTCAGGTTGCCGTCCCGTCCCGTCAGCCGGACGCGGAGTAGTATCGATACCTTGGGGCGACCGCTCGACCTCCTCCTCCCGAGCCGGTTGCCCATGCGGCGGTGGACGCAAGTCCGCCGCCGCCTTTTTATCTGTCCTGCGGCTTATCCGTCTTTGGGAGGCACGCCGACCGAATTGCGCTCGATCACGGTGAAGTCCACGTAGCTGGCCTCCACCGCGGCGCTTTTCCCGCCTTCTTCGCGCAAGATGCTGACGAGGCGCTCGGTGGCCCTTTCGGCGATGAGCGCCAGCGGCTGGCGCACGGTCGTCAGCGCAGGCCAGATCTTCACGGCGATCGGCGTATCGTCGAAGCCGATGATCGAGACGTCGCCGGGCACGGACAGGTTGTTGCGCAAGGCTACGTTGACGAAGGCCGCGGCCATATCGTCGTTACCGGCGATCACCGCCGTCACGCGGCGGTCCTCGATCAGCACGCGCTGCGCCAGATCGAGTCCGGCATCGAAGGTCGGGCGCGCCTCCCAGACCAAGCTCATGTCGGGAATGACGCTCTGTTCGCCCAGCGCGCGCAAATAGCCGCGCAGTCGCGAAACCGCCACCAGCGCGCCGGGCAGGGTGACGAAGCCGATCCGGCGGTGGCCCTTTTCCAGCAGGATCCGCGTCACTTCGTAAGCGGCCTGTTCGTCGTCGATCCGCACGCAGTCCATGTTGCGGAGATCGCCGCCGGGCGCCAGGGCGATCATCGCGGTATCGTGACGCTCCGGAATGCCCGCGGCGCTGACCATTTCGCAGAGCGGCGGCGGCAGCAGCAGCCCGTCCAGTCCGGTCTTCAGGAAAGCCTCCACGCCGCCGACCGGATCGGCCAGGTCGTAGGAGTTGATGATGAGCTGCGCGCCCAGGCGCGAGGCGGCCTTGAGCGAGCCGACCAGGATCGCGCTGAGCAGGGCGCTTTCGGTATCGCTGTGGACCAGCCCGATCCGCAGGGTGGCGGCGCTGGCCAGGGCCCGCGCGGCGCTGTTGGGCGTATAGTTGAGCGCCTTCACAGCCTTGAGCACGGCATCGCGGGTGTCGGCATGGACGACCGGCCGGTTGTTCAGCACGTTGGAGACGGTCATCGTCGATACGCCTGCCAGCTCGGCCACTTCGGCAATCGTGGGGCCGCCGCCGCCGCGCCGTCGTTTTCGAGGGGTCGTACCGCTTGTCATAATCGCCCCTGTCATAGGTTCCGGCCGCAATTTGGCAAGGATGTGCCCGGCCGATGCGATTTGGTTCGAATTGACCAACAACTGCGTTGACAATCCCGGGAATGCGGTTAGTTGTAGCGCTAAATACTCGCTTGTCCATTGCCTTTCGGGTCGCACCAGAATGGCGCCGCACGAACGGCGCCGGGCAAGACAAGAATACAGGGATGGGGACTATGCTGCAGACCGCGAAGGATGCCGCGCTGAAGACGGCGCCGGAGATGACGGTTCCCGATCCGGTTTTTGATCCGGTTCCCGATCCCGATGGCGGCAACTGGCCCCCCGCGCGCGAAGCCTGGACGGCGGCGATCCTGCTCATGCTGGCCTATACCCTGGCCTTCGTCGATCGCCAGGCGCTGGCGCTGCTCGTGCAGCCGATCAAGGAAGACCTCGGCGCTTCCGACACGGCGATGAGCCTGCTCTACGGGTTGAGCTTCACCTTGTTCTACGTGATCGTCGGTATCCCGGTGGCCTGGCTGGCAGACCGGTCCAACCGCCGCAACATCATCGTCGTGTCGATCTTCGTCTGGAGCCTCGCCACCGCGGCCTGCGGCATGACCCGCAGCTATGGCGGCCTCTTCGCCGCGCGCGTCGCGGTGGGGACCGGGGAGGGGGGACTGAGCCCCGCCGCCCACTCGATCCTGGCGGACTATTTCCCGAAGAACCGGCTGGCGCTGGCCATGGGCGTCTACAACATGGGCGTCTACCTCGGCGGGGCCGGTGCCCTGATCCTGGGCGGGCTGATCGCCGGGGCGGTGCCGCCGTCCTCGGAAATCGCCATACCGGTGCTGGGGACGATGAAGGGCTGGCACATCATCTTCCTGGCGCTCGGCATTCCCGGCGCGCTGCTGTCGCTGGCGATGCTGTTCGTGCGCGAACCCGTTCGCCGTGGCGGCGCGCCGAAGCTCGCGGAGCCGGCCGGCCATGAGAATCCCGGACGGAAGGGAAGCGCAAGCGTGGCCCAGCTGTTCGGCCAGCTCTCCGCCCACGGACGCGCCTACTTCGGCATCATCGTCGGCTTCGCGCTTATGATCTTCGTGGGCAACGGCACCGGTGCGTGGATCCCGGCCTTCCTCGAACGCTCCTACGGCATGTCGATTTCGCAGATCGGCGCCTCCTACGGCTGGATGGTGTTCTTCTGCGGTACGAGCGGCGCGCTCTGCGGCGGCTTCGCCGGCTCCTGGCTGCAAAAGCGCGGAGTGGTCAACGGCAACCTCCTGGCCGCGGTGATCGGGTTCACCGCGCTCATTCCCCTGACGATCGGTTTCCCGCTCATGCCGACGGCCGGGCTCGCGCTGGCGGGCGTCGGCGGCATGAACTTCTTCGCCGGCTTCAACTTCGGCGGCGGACTGGCCACGCTCCAGTCGCTGACCCCCAACCGCATGCGCGCGCAAGTCTCGGTGATCTACATGCTGGCCATCAATCTGGTCGGCTCGACCCTGGGGCCGACTTCGGTGGCTCTGGTTACCGACATGGTCTTCGCCGATCCTTCGCGCCTGGGCCTGTCGATCTCCATCGTCTGCGCCGTGGCCTCGCCGCTGGCGCTGGCGGCGCTGCTGTTCGGCATGTCCGGCCTGCCGCGCGGGGAGTGCGCGGCATGAAGGCGCGGCGGAGGAAGGGCCTGCTCGGCGGCCTGGTACTGGCGGCGCTCTGCTGCGGATCGGCGCAGGCGGCCGAATGGCGCGACCTGAACCACAACGGGCAGAAGGACCCTTACGAGGATCCCGAGGCCCCGATCGAGCGCCGCGTCGAGGACCTGCTCGGCCGGATGACGCTGGAGGAAAAGACCGGCACGCTGGCGCATGGCACGCTTCCGGGCGCCGGGCCGACGCCGGGGGCGGCGATCGGCATTTCCGCCGGCGGCTACGACATGGCCAAAGTCCGCGACCTGGTGGGCCGGGATCACATGTCCAGCTTCATCACCCGGCTGGACCTGCCCCCCGCCCAGTTCGCCGAGCAGAACAACGCCGTCCAGCGCGCGGCAGAGGAGAGCCGCCTCGGCATTCCGGCCACGATCAGCACCGATCCGCGCAACCATTTCCAGGCGGTTGTCGGCGCCAGCACACGCGGCAAGGGCTTTTCCGCCTGGCCGGAGACGCTCGGCTTCGCAGCGCTGCGCGACGAGGCGCTGGTGCGGCGCTTCGGCGCGGCGGCGGCGCGCGAATATCGCGCCGTGGGCATCCACATGGCGCTTTCCCCGCAGGCCGACATCGGCGTGGAGCCGCGCTGGCCGCGCATCACCGCCACCTTCGGGTCCGATCCGTCGCTCGTGTCGCGCATGGCCGGGGCCTATGTGGAAGGCTTCCAGGGCGGACGGGACGGGGTGACGCACAGCGGCGTCGCCACCATCGTCAAGCACTGGGTTGGCTATGGCGCCGCGACCGAGGGCTATGACGGGCACAATTACTATGGCCGCAACGTCACGCTCGACAACCGCGAACTGGCCGAGCACATCCGCGCCTTCGATGGCGCCTTGGCCGCTCACAGCGCGGGCGTGATGCCCACTTACGTCGTGCTGCACGGCGTGACGCTGGACGGAAAGCCGGCCGAGCCGGTGGGGGCCGGTTTCAGCAAGCCGTTGCTGACCGGGCTGCTGCGCGGCGGCAAGGGGTTCGACGGGCTGATCGTCTCCGACTGGTCGATCACGCGCGATTGCCCGGAACGCTGCTCGGCGCCGAGCGCCGAGGCACCGCAGATGCCCAGCGCCATCGGCATGCCCTGGGGCGTGGAGGGGCTGACCGTGGTGCAGCGCTTCGCCAAGGGCATCAATGCCGGGCTCGACCAGTTCGGCGGCATCGACAGTCCCGATCCGATCACCCAGGCGGTGAAGCAGGGGCTGGTGAGCGAGGCGCGGATCGACGAATCCGTGCGCCGGGTGCTGCGCCTGAAGTTCGAACTCGGCCTGTTCGACCAGCCTTTCGTCGATCCCCGCCGCGCAGAGCAAGTGCTGGGCGATCCTGCCGTGAAGGCCGAGGCCGACGCTGCCCAGCGCGCCAGCCAGGTCCTGCTTCGGAACGAAGGCGGTATCCTGCCGCTGCGCCGCGGCGCGCGGGTCTGGCTGCAGGGCCTCGATCCCGAGGCGGCGCGGGCGGCCGGGCTGGAAGTGGTGACGCGGCTGGAGGATGCCGATGCGGCCCTCGTCCGCAGCGCGGCGCCGTTCGAGACGCTTCACCCTTATCACTTCTTCGGATCGCGCCAGCATGAAGGCAGGCTCGAATTCCGCGATACCGACCCGGATATGCAGGTGATCCGGACCGCGGCGGCCCGGGTTCCGGTCATCGTCGCAATCGAGATGGACCGCCCCGCCGTGCTGACGGCGATGGTCCCCCATACGCGGGCCATTCTCGCGACCTTCGGCGCCAGCGACGCCGCCGTCGCGGACGTGGTCGCCGGAAAAGCCCGGGCGCGCGGGCGCCTGCCCTTCGACTTGCCCCGCTCTCCGGTCACCACCGCAAGCAGGACTGCGCGGGACAAGCCCCTCTATCCGCGCGGGGCCGGCCTCGGCGCGGCGCCTGGGGACTGACCACCGCCTTTCCATTCGCGCCGCAGGGCACTAGGCTGGGGTCATGCCTCAGTTCCAGAACCGTGATTTCGCCGCCTTCCTGTTCGACATGGACGGCACCATGGTCGATTCATCGCGGGTCGTCGAACGGGTCTGGACCGCGTGGGCCCAGCGGCACGGCATCGATCCCCAGCCGTTGCTGGCGGTTTGCCACGGCGTGCAGGGCAAGGACCTGATCCGGCGCTTCGGCGGCAGTGGCCTCGATCTCGCAGCGGAACTGAAAGGCATCGAAGCGGCGGAGATCGCCGATCTCGACGGCGTGGTGGCGATCGCGGGGATCGCGGATTTCGTGAAGCGGCTTGCGCCCGGATCCTGGGCCATCGTCACATCGGCGCCGCGCGCACTGGCGGTGAAACGGCTTGAGGCCGTGGGCGTGCCCTTGCCGCAGGTCATGGTGGCGGCAGAAGACGTGACTTGCGGCAAGCCCGATCCGGAAGGCTTCCTCAAGGGTGCGGACCTGCTGGGCGTTCCCATCGAAGCGTGCCTGGTCTTCGAGGATTCTCCCGCCGGCGTCGCTGCTGCGCGGGCCTCCGGGGCACGGGTGGCGATCGTGGGTGACCGCGTCGAGGCGGGCGAGCACGAACCGGTGCTTTACTGTTATCCCTGAGCGGGCGGCCGAGCGGGCAGGCTGGGCGGGCTTTGCGCGGTCAGAAGTCGGGATCGAAGCCGGCGACCGCCTGGAGTGTCTTGCGCCTGGGGGGCGGAGCATCCGCAGTGCCCTGCCGTTCGTCCTGCACCGGCGATACCGGCTCCGGATTCCCGGCCGAAACCGGAACCTTCCCATGCGGCGAAGGGCGCGGCGGGGCCGTGGTGGCTTTATCGCCTGTCATGACGTCTCCTCATGATGCTTCCTGCTTCGATGCAGCGGGGGGCAAAACCGGAACCCGCGGCGGCGGGCTCCGGTTCGTTCCTGCGTCTTGCCGGTCAGAAGTTGACCGTGGCGCCGATCGCGAGCTGGCGGCCCAGCGAGTCATAGCGTGCCGACAGCGTGTTGCTGCGCGACAGGCCGTAGCCGTAGGAGTTCGGCAGCAGCGGCGGCAGCTTGTCGAAGATGTTGTTTGCCGACATGCGGAGCGAGAACGCCTCGTTCACGCGGAACGTCAGCGCCAGGTCGAAGTAGTTCTGCGCGCCGATGCGGTAGAACGTCTCACGCTCGGTATCGGCGTTCCCACCCAGTGCCGGATCGTTCGAGTTGCTGACGTTGGTCAGCGGACCGACATAGCGCCAGTTGAACGAGGCGTTGAAGAAGCGATCCTCGGTCGTGTACGTGGCGCGCAGCGAGTGCGTCCACTTGGGGATCAGCTGGCCGCAAGTGCCGCCGTAGTATCCGGCGCAGTTGTACTTCGGCAGGATCGGTGAGTCCTGGCCGCCCGCCAAAGTGGTCAGCGAGCCTGCGAAGTCCAGCGCCAGCGTACCGTACTTGCCGAGACCCGTGGAATACTGGCCCTGGAAGTCCCAGCCGTGCGACTTGCTCTTGTAGTAGTTGGTCGTGCCGCCGCGAATGTAGCCGCTGGTCGGGTTGGTGCTGGGGTTGCTGGACAGCGTGCCGTCGGCATTGCGCACGAACATCGAGCAGAAGAACTCGCTGCCGGTCTGGAGGCAGCCGTTCGAGAAGTAGTCGTAGTTGTTGTAGCCGATGGAATCGTCAAGATCGATCAGGAAGCGATCGATCGAGACGACCAGGCCGGGCACGAACGAGGGCTTGAGCACGACGCCGAAGGTCTTGGTGTAGGCCGTTTCCGGGTTGACCGTGTAGCCGCCCGAGCGAACGGTGCAGCCGACGTCGGTCGGGCAGACCAGGGTCGGGCTGCCGTAGAGGCTGTCCGCCAGACCGGTGGCGGCGCAGACTTCGCGCGAGGCGGCCGGGGCGCCGTAGACGGGTACCTGCTGGCCGTTGGCGCCGGTGGTGTAAGTGACCGTCGGCGCACAGATGTCGTTGTAGGTCGGCGTGATCCGGTCGTAGCTGATGTTGGAGCCCTGGTAGGCTTCCACCACGGTCGGCGCGCGCTGGGCCTTGTTGATCGAGCCGCGGAAGGTGATGTCCGAAATCGGCGACCAGATCGCTTCGGCCTTCCAGGTGGAGAAGGTGTCCGGGTTGGAGCTGTACTTCGACAGACGGAACGCGCCGTTGAACTGCAGCAGTTCGGCGAAGGGCTTGTGCTCTACGATCGGAACCTGAACTTCGACGTTGCCTTCCCAGGCATTCTGGGAAAGGTTGCTGTTCGATCCGCCCCAGTTCTTGCGCCAGACGTCGTCGGCGTAGCTCTTCAGCTTGTCCTCGCGGAACTCGGCGCCGATCGCGATGGCCACGCCCTGATCGGCCCAGGGCGACTGGATGCCGTAAGTGCCCAGGTCGCCCTGTACGGTGGCAACCGCGTTATAGAGGGTGTTGATCGTGGTGCTGGTGCCGAACTCGGTCAGGTAATCCAACAGGGCCTGGCCGTTGGTGGCCGAGTTGGCGCTGAAGGCGTCGAAGGGAAGGCAGCCATCGGCCGAGCCGGCAGCGCACTGCAGCTGACCGTTGACGCTGACGACATTGAGGGCGTTGTTGACACGGTCGTAGTTGGGGCGGCCCCAGGTGGTGTCCATGCGGTTGCGGGCGTAGACGCCGCCCACATCGTAGCTCCAGCCCTGTGCGAACTGGCCGCGCACGCCGGCGGTCGCGCGCAGGCCCAGGTTGAGGTAGGAATCGGAGACCGGGCGCGCATTGTTGAAGCGATAGCGCACGTCGAGCGGGGCGAGCGTACCCGTGCCTGCATCGGCACCACAGATGGTCTGCGCCTGCGAGGCCGACATCAGCGGATTGTTGCAGTTGACGAAGTATGTCGTGCCTTCGCCATAAGTCTCGGAATTCAGCACGCGCGCCGGATAGGGATTGGACGAGCTGTCGCGGAACCACATGACGCTGCCGTAGAGTTCGGCGGCGTCGGACAGTTCGAAGGACGTGAAGCCGCCCGCATTCCAGCGCTTGTTGGCGCGCTGGAATGAATAACCGTCATAGGGATTGGCGGCATAGGCGTCGCCATAAGGCAGGAGCGTGCCGGAGCCGTCCGGATTGTTGACGAACTGTTGGCCGTTGGCAGCGCCCGAACGGGGCGAAATGTAGCCGTAGGGCGTATACGTCGAGGTCGTGCACCCCAGCGGGCCGTCCTTGCCGGTCTGAATGAGTTCGCAACCTGCCGTCTCGCGCGCGGTGAACGGCACCAGCGCCGCTTCGCGATAGTTGACGTAGCCGCTGATGTGGAAGCGGCCGTCGAACAGCTTCTTGCCGACCGTCAGCGAGATATCGGAACGGCCGCCGTCGATCGCGTTGCCGCGCGCCGGCTGGTCGAAGCCGTACTGGCTGGCGACGTCCGAAATCAGCGTGCGCTTGTTCTTGTGCAGGTAGAAGTTGTAGTTGCCGTTGAGCTGGATGCCTTCGAAATCGTCATCCATGATGAAGTTGACGACGCCGGCGACCGCATCCGAACCGTAGACGGCGGAAGCACCGCCGGTCAGCACGTCGACGCGCTTGATCAGCGAGGTCGGGATCATGTTGGCGTCCACGCCGTTCATGGTGCCCACGCGCTTGCCGTCGATCAGGGTCAGGGTGCGTTCGAAGCCGAGGTTGCGCAGCTTGATGCGCTGGCGGCCGTCGGAATCCGAGTAGTTCTGCTGGCTGTCCGGCGCGATCTGCGGAATGCGGTTGAGCACTTCCTCGATGTTGACGGCGGCCTGGGCGCGGATCGCGTCGTTGGTGACGGAAGTGATCGGCGCGGCGGCCGTGGAGTTCGGGCGGTTGATGCGCGAACCCGTGACGACGATCGAGCCTGCCGAACTGCCCGCGCTATCGGCTGCCTCGGCCGGTGCCGTATCCTGCGCCATGGCCGGCGTGGCCAGACCGGCCATGCAGGTGGTGGCCAAGAGTATCCTGGTGATCTTCCTCATTCGAGAACCCTTTTTCCCTGAAGTGATGGGCCGCCGTGTGCAGGTCGGCCTTGTCGCCTACCGGTCGTTATCGACCGGACTTGTCGGTCCCCGGTCGCTATCGACCGGATTTGTCGGTGCCCGGTCGTTGCCGGCATTTCCTCTTGCGTTATCGATCGATTCCAGGTCGGCGCGTCAGGCGCGGCGCAGGCTGTCCGACGGGTGGACGGCCGTGCGACCGGCGGCGTCCGTCACCGCGTAAGTGAATCCGGGCTGGATGGCGAAAGCACCGACGCGGCCGTCCCTGTCGATCGCCAGGAATGCGACCTGGGCGTCCTTCACGGCGTCTCCGCGCAGCTTGACGATATGTTCGACGGCTTCGCGGCATGCGGCCATTGCCGACATGCCCATCCGCATCGAGCCGACCACGCGGGCCGCCCCCGCGATGCGTGTCACTTCCTCGCCCACGCCCGTGGCCGTGGCGGCGCCGACACCCGGCTCCACCAGCAGTCCGCAGCCCGATTGCGGGGAATCGCCGACCCGGCCGCGCAGCTTGTAGGCCATGCCGGAGGTCGTGCAGGCGCCCGCCAGCCGTCCCTCCGGGCTGCGCGCGAGAATACCAATCGTATCATGGTCCAGCTTGGAACCGCGCTGGTTCTCGATATTGGCGACGGGTTTGTATTCGGCCGTCCTGAGCCATTCCTTCCAGGCGGCTTCCGCCTCGGGAGTCAGCAGGTCCTGTGCCGCGAAGCCCTGTTCGCGCGCGAATTGCGCGGCGCCTTCGCCCACCAGCATCGTGTGCGGCGTACGCTCCATCACGCGCCGGGCGACCGAAATGGCGTGGACGTAACCTTCCAGCGCGGCGACGGCGCCGGCGTGGCCGCGGTCGTCCATGATGATGGCGTCCAGCGTGACATGGCCGTCCCGGTCCGGATAGCCGCCCATGCCCACGGAGTGGTTGGAAAGGTCCGCCTCCGGCACTTGCGCGCCGGCCTCGACCGCGTCGATCAGCGTTCCGCCGGCTTTCCAGCGGCCATAGGCGGCCGCATTCGCCGCGGCGCCGAAGTCCCATGTGGAAACCACGAGGGCCGGGCTGTGGCTTTCGTTCGACGGTGCGGCCGCGCGCGCCGTTCCAGCCACGGCGGCTCCGGCCAGGGCCATGCCCAAGGTATCGCGACGCGAGATTCCCATGCCCAGTTCCTCAGCCAATACCGCCGCTTCCCTTTTCGGCGGCTGAAACCGGCAGGCCCTTCCCAAAGCCTGTCCTGCAACAGAGCTGTCATAGGTATTAAATAAATTCAATTCCAAAAATCAAATTGGCATTATATTTTTCCGTAATTTGGCGAAATATGTCGCTAATTGGTCTCACGCTAACGCCAGAACGCGAAGCGCCGCGCGGAGCCATGGCCTGCTCCGCGCGGTTAAGTTTTCCTTTTTTCCGAAACACCTTGCGTGCTGCCACTTGCACGGAAACGCGCGCCAGTGCCGCCGCCAGGATCCAGTCCGGCGGCGCCAATGAGGGGGCACAGTGAAGGCGGCTCTCGGTCCCGGAGGGCCGTCAATCCTGACGGGGAGGACGGCTCTGCAGGCGCTGTCCGAACGAAAGCTCGGGCACGTTCTGCATGTGGAATGTCAGGCGGCCACCCTTCATCAACTCCTCGTGGCGGATCCAGCAGCGGTCCAGCGACTTGCCGTTCCACTCCACCGGGCCGTAATAGGGCCGGTCCGAGCGGTTGCCCGGCGCGCTCACGATCAGCTCGCGGCCGTTGCCCAGCCTGACGCGCGCTTCCTCGAACAGCGGGCTGCCGAAGATATAGATGCCGCTGACGGGATCGACCGGATAGAACCCCAGTGCCGAAAGCACGTACCACGCGCTCATCTGCCCGCAATCGTCGTTGCCGATCACGCCTGCCGGTCGGGCGCGGTACATGAGCGCGAGCAGGCGGCGAACCATGGCCTGCGTCTTCCAGTGCGCGCCCGTCCAGGCATAGAGGTAGGCGACGTGGTGCGAGGGTTCGTTGCCATGGGCATATTGGCCGACCATGCCGCTGATGTCCGGCGGTGCATTCCTGGGCAGCGTGGAAGGCGCGTTGAAGAAGGCATCGAGCTTGGCCTCCAGCCCGGCCGGACCGCCCATCGCCTCGGCAAGGCCGTGGACGTCGTGCTGGTTGAGGAAGGTCGCCTGCCAGCCGTTGCTTTCGGTAAAGTCGCGCCACTTGTCCGAATGGCCGAGTTCCACCGGATCGTAAGGTTCGGTCCAGGCGCCGTTGTCCAGCCGGGGCCGGGCGAAGCCGGTGGCGGTGTCGAACACGTTCTTCCAGTTGCCGGAGCGCGCCTTCAGCCGTGCGGCGTCGTCCGCGGCGCCCGCTGCCCGGGCGATCCGGGCGGCGGCATAGTCGTCATAGGCATATTCGAGCGTGCGGCTCACGCTTTCGAACACCTTGTCCGCCGGGACATAGCCCTTGGCGTCGTAGTCCGGGATGCCGCGCGCATTGTCGAGCACGGGCATGGTGAAGTCGAACGAACGGCGGCGGATGTTCGGCCAGGCGGCGGCGTAGTCTCCGGGAATGCCCTTGGCCATGGCTTCGGCCAGTACCGGCACCGCATGCCAGCCCATCATGCAGCCGGTCTCCACGCCCTGGAGCGGCCAGACGGGCGGGCCATAGGGGCTCTGCTGCGTCTGGCGAACGAGGTCGGCCACGAATTCCCCGACTCGCGCCGGGCGCAGCAAGGTCTGCAGGGGATGGAAGGCGCGATAGGTGTCCCATAGCGAATAGGCGCTATAGGCCGTCTCGCCGGGGGCCAACTGGTGCACCTTGCGATCAAGCCCCATGGTCCGGCCGTCCACGTCCGAGAACAGCGTAGGTCCGATGGCGGCGTGATAGAGCGCGGTGGCCATGATCGTGCGCTGTTCCGCGCTGCCGCCCGTCACCGAGACATGGGACAGTTCGCCGGCCCAGGCGCGGGCAGCGGCCTGGCGATAGAGGTCGAAGTCGAAGTGCGTCGCTTCCGCCGCCAGGTTCGCGCGGGCGCCCGCCACATCCACGGCCGAGACGGCCGTGCGCACGACGATCGGCGCGCTGCCGGCATCGTCGAAATGGACTGCGGCCTTCAGGCGCCGGCCCTTCACTTGCGCGCTGCCCGGGGCTTGCGGGGCATCGTCGTCGCCGAAGAAATCGATGCGGCTCGGCGGGCGCGAGAACTGCATGGCGAAGTGGATGCGCCGCCCCTTGGCCCAGCGGAACACCCGCCGCTGCCCGGTGAGCGTGCCGTCCGCATCCAGGGCGAGTTCCGCATCGTCGATCAGCGGATGCTTGTCCGAAGAATCCAGCACGAGGTGCGAGAGGTCGATCAGCAGATGCCCGCCGCTGCCATCGGCGGGATAGACATGACGCTGGATGCCGGTGCGCAGCGTTGCGGTCAGTTCGCTGGCGACGCCGTTTTCCAGCTGTACGCGGTAATAGCCGGGCTCCGCCGCCTCGTCGCTGTAGCGCAGGCGATAGCCTTCGTCCGGGCGGTCGAGCGGTCCCGGCCGGAGGCGCACTTCGCCGCGGCAGGGCATGACGAGCACGTCCAGCATGTCGCCGATGCCGGTGCCGGACAGATGGGTATGCGAAAAGCCCAGCAGCGAGGCGTCGCCGTGATGATAGCCCGAGCAGGTGTCCCAGCGCGCGGTATCGGTATCCGGGCTCAACTGCACCATGCCGAAAGGCAGGGTGGCGCCGGGGAAAGTATGACCATCACCGCCGGTGCCGATGAAGGGATCGGCTTTCGCGGCCGGCTCCGCCTCGGCGGCCAGAAGCCGCGCCGGTGCGGCGGGAACGGCGGCGGCCAGCAGCGCGAGGCGGCAGGATCCGGACATCAGGCGGCGGCGGGAAAGCGCGGTCATTCAGGCATCCATTCAACTTTCAAAGGCCGTTGCGACCCGAAAAGGGCGGCGCCTGTCCACCGGGTCAAGCCCGTGGACAGGCGCCGGCCCGTGTGCCTGCAGGTCTCAAGGAGGAGGAGAGGGACCTGCACGCTTTTGCACGGGACTTAGAAGCTGAACTGGGCGGTCGCGGCGAAGACGCGCCCGTTCTTGTAGAAGGCCGTCGGCGCGCTCTTGCTGCCACTGTAGGAATAATATGTCGAATCGAGCAGGTTCTGCGCGTTGGCCTGGACCGTGAAGTGGTCGTTGATCTTGTAGGAGATCGATGCGTCCAGCTGGTGATAGCCGTCGGTCGAATCCACCGAGTCCAGGCGGCCGATGCCGGTGAAGTAGTGGCTGCGCCAGTTCCAGCTGACGCGGGCCTGGAACGGGCCCTTCTCGAAGTAGGGGATCACGTTGATCGTGTGCTTCGAGAGATAGGGCAGGTTCAGCACCGCGCCGTTTTCGCCCGTGCCGCCCTTGGCATCGGCGAAGGTGTAGTTGGTCAGGATGCCGAAGCCGCCCCAGATCGGGGTCTGGAAGCCCAGCGACACGCCGTTGACGGTGGCGTTCGAGGCGTTGACCGGGCTGGAGACGATATAGGTCTCGTTCTGCTGGGTCAGGTTGTTGAACAGCACCTGCTGGCTGGTGGTGGTGACGATGTAGGATGAGATCTCGCGGCGGAAATACTCGGCCGAAAGCAGCGCGCTGTGGCCGAAGTACCATTCGGCCGAAAGCTCGTAGTTCGTCGAGGCATAAGGCTTGAGGTCGGTGTTGCCGCCGCTGGCCGTCAGCTGCGTGTCGTTGCGGCTGAAGGCGCCGGCGAGCTGGCCGTAGCGGGGACGGGCGATGACCTTGGCGATCGAGCCGCGGACCTTGATCTGGTCGTTGACGTCCCAGCTCACGTTGATGCTGGGCAGGCCCTTGAGATAGTCGTTCTTCGCACGGGCCGGCGAATAGCTGTCGCTCTCCGCGGTGTAGAGGTAATAGTCCGAGACATCCTGGGTATAGACCGCGCGGTAGCCCAGGTTGCCGCGGATCGGCCCGGTCTCGAAGTCCAGCTGGACGTAAGCGGCGGCCGACTTCTCGTGCACCTTGAACGAAGTGCCCTCGTCAAGGCCGGTGTCGACGTAGAGGCCGTTTTCCAGCGTGTCGATCACGTCTCCGCTGCGCAAGGTGGCGAACTGGTTGGCGTTGCCGCCCGAGCCCAGGCCCTTGAACAGGCCCGAGGGCGTGAGCGTATAGTCGTAGTCCGCCAGGCTGATCGGATCGGTCAGATAGACCTGGGAGCCGGTGGCCCTCAGGCTGTTGACGTGGTCGGATGCCTTCACGCCCATGCGCACGGACTTGAAGAAGCCGTCCTCGACGTCCCACTTGGCGTCAAGCTGACCGTAGGTTTCCTTGTCGCGCTGGCGGGACGTGGCGATGCCGCCGATCTGGTAGGCTTGCACCGTGCTGCCATCGGGCAGGGTGACAGGCCGCAGGTCCGAGCGGAAGAAGGCCGTCGGATCGGTGGGCGCGGTGGAATACGTCACTGCAGTCTGGTTCTGCCCGTAGCTGTAGCTGAAGGGCATGTTGGACTGGAGGTTCATCAGGTATTCGGGATCGGTGCCGCCCGTGGCCTTGGTCCAACCCACATTGCCGGAAAGAGTCAGGCTGTCGTTCGCCTTCCAGGTGGAGGCGAGGTTGTAGCTGTCCGTCCGCACTTTGGTCTTGCGGTAGTTCATGTCCAGCTGCGAACTGGTGGAGGGCAGGTCGGTCGCGCCGAAGGAGGCGTTAGTGACGAGGCCGTTCGAGATCGTCGCCGATTGCAGCGCCCCGGCGGCCCAGGTGGGTACGACGTACTGGGACTGGCTGAAGTTGTTGTAGGTGCCTTCGATGTGAAGGCCGGTCAGGTCGAATTCGAGGCGGTCGCTCGGCGCCCACTGCACGGCGAACTGGCCGCCGATGCGCTCGCGCGTCTGCTTGAAGTAGGCATGGTTGATGCCATAGGGATAGCGTGCAGCGGCGAGGTCCGCCGCGGTGCCGCCGGTCAGCACGGCATCGGGGTTGTTGAGCGTGACGTTCCCGGCCG
Source organism: Novosphingobium sp. PhB55 (assembly GCF_004368805.1). Taxonomy (NCBI): domain Bacteria; kingdom Pseudomonadati; phylum Pseudomonadota; class Alphaproteobacteria; order Sphingomonadales; family Sphingomonadaceae; genus Novosphingobium; species Novosphingobium sp. PhB55. Next base: position 450,645 of record NZ_SODQ01000002.1, read on the forward strand.
CATCGGTCGAGGTGAAGTCGGAACCGCTGTTGTAGCCGAAGTATTCGACGCCCGCGCGGGCCAGCGAGTCCTTGTCGTAAGTCCCGGCGACGAGAATGCCGAAGGTCGCGCTGTCGTTCTTCCAGCTATAGAGCAGCGAGCCGCGCGGATTGCCGATTTCGGAGCGGTCGTTGTAGCCGTAGCCGATCGAGCCGTTGATGGTGTTCTTGTCGAGGTCCAGCGGCTTGCGGGTGCGCACGATCACGGTGCCGCCCAGCGAGCCGTCGTCGATGCGCGGTTCGGGCGACTTGAACACCTCGATCTGCGAGACGATTTCCGGCGCGAGCAGGGAATAGTTGAACGTGCGCCCGGTCACATCGCCGGCATTGCCGCCCCAGTCGGCCGAAGCGATGGAATGGCCGTCGATCAGGACGCGGTTGAGCGCGGGATCGGTGCCCTGAATCGAGACGCGCTCGCCGATGCCGAACTGCCGGTCGACGCTGACGCCGGGAATGTGCGACAGCGATTCCGCGACGTTGCGGTCGGGAAACTTGCCGATGCCTTCGGCGGTGATGACATCCACGACCGCATCGGCATTGCGCTTCACGTTGATGGCATTGGTCAGCGCGTCGCGGATGCCGGTGACGACGATGGCGCCCGCGTCTTCCGGAGCTGCCGGCTGCTGGCCGTCCTGGGCAAACGCAGGGGCGGCGAATGTCACGGTGGCGCCGGTGGCCAGCAAAGTCGCGCGTGCGAATTTCATCATTGTTTCCCTCATGGCCCGAACCTGTCCCCGCGCTTCAGCATCTATTTTGTGAGGAATGCGCGCCGACTATTTCCTGTGACAATGCCAATATCATTCCAATGTCATGGTTGAATGTCACCAAAATAGATCCTGATGTCTATGGGAAATTTTCTCGTCATCGGGCAATGGTGGCCGTGGCGCGTTAAACCGCGGAAATGCGTGGCAAGCGCTGGTGGCGCTGTTGCCCAAGCGGTGGAGCGCTCAGGCAGTGGATGCGGGATGGGGTAGTGCGAAAGGCCAAACTATGTCCAATTCGTGGGCAACCGAATCGCCCCGGAGAAAATCGCGGGGCGTGGCGTCATGAGGAAGCGGCGAAGTGCTTGAAGTCTGTGTCGAAGATGCCGCGGGCATTGCCGCGGCGGTTGCCGGCGGCGGAGACCGCATCGAGCTTTGCAGCGGGCTCGCCCTGGGCGGTCTGACGCCTGCGCAATCGCTGGTCCACCTTGCAGCGGCCGCGCCGATCCCGGTCCACATGCTCTGCCGCCCGCGTGAGGGCGACTTCGTCTATGATGCGCAGGAAGTTGGCCAGGTGATGGGCGATATCGATCTGGCGGCGCAGGCCGGGCTGGCCGGCGTCGTGATCGGCGCCGGGTCGGCGCAGGGTCTGGACCTTGCGGTTCTGGGCGCGTGGATCGACCATGCACGGCGCGCCGGCAGCGCGCGCGGGGCTCGGCTTTCCCTGACCCTGCACCGGGTCTTCGATCTGCTGGATGACATGGAGGCGGGTCTGGAGCAGGCTGTGGCCCTGGGCTTCGATCGGATCCTGACTTCGGGCGGGGCTGTCCGGGCGCCTGACGGTGTGGCCATGCTGGCGCACCTGCAGGAACTGGCGGCGGGCCGGATCGTCATCCTGGCCGGCGCGGGGGTGTCTCCGGAGGCTGTTCCCGCGCTTCGCTCGGCTGGAATCGCGGAGTTTCACGCCTCTTGCCGCACGCCGGGGGAGGCAGGTTCGGGCGGTGCGCGGCTGGAGGAACTGGGCTTCCAGAAGGGGCCAAGGGCGGTGACGAGTCATGCGCAAGTCGCCCGGTTGAAACGCGCTATCGAACGCACGTGAGGGGGTTGAGCGGAGCCGGAAAACCGGTGCTCTACTGGGAGACGTGAAGAAAAACGGTCGGAACCGGTGCAAAACAGTTTGCGCATCGATCGGACTTCGGGAATACCAATATAGAACTTATACCAGATTGGTAGGCCGTCGCTTCCGGCTCGACTTCATGGTCGGCCGGCGACGATGCGCAGGAGAGTCCCCCAAAGATGCTGACTGACACCGCAAGTCCTTCGACGTCCCTCATGGCCCGGGAAGCGGCCGAGGCTGCAGAGGCCGTCCGCCGTTTCCTGGAAAACAACCGCGCCGCCCTTGCCGCCCTGGCGGAGGACCTGCGCGCCAATCCGCCCTCGGTGGTGGTCACTTGCGCGCGGGGTTCGTCCGACAATGCCGCGACTTATGCGAAGTACCTGATCGAGACGCTGGCCGGCATCCCGGTTTCCTCTTCCGCGCTCAGCGTGTCTTCCGTGTTCGGCGCGGAGATGCAGCCGGGGCGGGTTCTCGTCCTGGCGATCTCGCAAAGCGGCCGCAGCCCCGATCTGCTGGCCGCGGTGGAGGCGCATCGCCGCGCCGGGGCGCGGGTGGTCGCGCTCGTCAATGACGCTTCCGCGCCGCTGGCCGACCTTGCGCACTGGGTGCTGCCGCTTCACGCCGGCCCGGAAAAATCGGTGGCCGCGACCAAGTCGTTCATCGCCTCGCTGGCCGGGGTGGCGGCGCTGACGGCGCAGTGGACGGGCGATGCCGCGCTCGGCACGGCGCTCGAACGGCTGCCCGCGGGGCTGGAAATCGCGGCTCGCACGGCACCCTTCGATCTGGTGGAAGGGCTTTCCGGGGCGAGCAATCTCTTCGTGATCGCGCGCGGATACGGTTTTGCCGTGGCGCAGGAAGGGGCGCTCAAGCTCAAGGAAACCTGTGCGCTTCACGCCGAGGCCTATAGCGCCGCCGAAGTGCGCCACGGCCCGATGACGATCATCGACGCGGGCTTCCCCATCGTCGCCTTCGCCACGTCGGACGCCAGCGGCGAAAGCGTGCGCGAGGCGGCCCGAGAATTTGCGGGGCGCGGCGCGCAAGTCACTCTGCTCGACGCCGCGCAGCCCTTTGGCGAGAGCACGCTGGCCGCGCTTGCGGGCCATGCGGCGCTGGAGCCGTTGCTGATGATCCAGGCCTTCTATCCGCAAGTGAACGCGGTTTCGCTTGCACGCGGGCTCGACCCGGACAATCCAGCCCACTTGCGCAAGGTCACCGAGACACTCTGATGAAGATCGCCTTCGCCAACGGCAACGTCTACCTGGGCCGCGCATGGTCGCGGGATGCCGTCGTGACCGTGGAGCAGGGGCGCATCGCCGCGGCCGTGCCGGGCCACGCGCCCGATGAGGCCGACGAAGTCGTCGATCTCGCCGGCGGCTGGCTGCTGCCGGGCTTCATCGACGTTCAGGTGAACGGCGGCGGCGGGGTGCTGCTCAACGACGCGCCGACCCCGGAAGGTATCGCCGCGATCGCCGCCGCCCACGCGCGGTTCGGCACGACGGCGATGCTGCCCACCCTCATCAGCGCCACGCCCGACGTGATTGCGAGAGGTCTCGACGCCACCGACGAGGCCATTGCGGCGGGGGTTCCCGGCTGCATCGGCATCCACGTCGAAGGGCCGGTGCTCAACGCGAAGCGGCGCGGCATCCATTCCGAGGGCAACTTGCGCAAGCTGGACGACGCCATGGTCGACCTGCTCATCCGGCCCCGCGCGGGCCGCGTGCTCTTCACCATCGCGCCGGAATATCTCCACGCCGATCAGGCCAGGGCGCTGGTCGCGGCGGGAGTCGTGCTGGCGATGGGCCACTCCGATGCCGATTACGAGACCGCGCGCGCGGCCTTCGGCATGGGCGTGACGGGCGTGACGCACTTGTTCAATGCCATGTCGGCGCTGCACCATCGCAATCCCGGCATGGTCGGCGCGGCGCTGGAGAACCGCTCGGCCTGGTGCGGGCTGATCGCCGATGGCTACCATGTCCATCCCGCCGTCATGCGCATCGCATTGGCAAGCCGCCCGCTCGATCGTTTCGTGCTGGTCACCGACGCCATGCCCTGCGTGGGTTCGGACCTTGAGCATTTCACGCTCGACGGCCGCGAGATCACCGTGGCGGATGGGCGCTGCGTGGGCGCCGACGGCACGCTGGCGGGTGCCTCGCTGGACATGGCCGGCGCGGTGCGCAATGCCGTGGACATGGCGGGCCTCTCGGTGGCGCAGGCGGTCGACATGGCCACCGTGCAACCGGCCGAATTCCTGGGCATCGCCGCGGAAAGAGGCACGATTGCCGCCGGACGCACCGCTGACTTCGTCCAACTCGACCGCGCCATGGCGCCGCAGGCGACCTGGATCGCGGGCGAGCGGGTATTCTGATCCGATCACGGGGAAATAGCCAATCCGATGACCGCCGCCGTTGCCCATACCATGACCGCCGACCGCACCAGCCCGTCCGGTGAAGCCGTGATCACGATCCTTGCCCCGCTCGAAGGCTGGCTGGCGCCGCTCGATGAAATTCCCGATCCGGTCTTTGCCGGGGGCATGGTGGGCGATGGCGTGGCCATCGATCCGACAGGGTCCACGCTTCATGCGCCTTGCGCGGGCATCGTGGCCTCGCTCGCCGCGACCGGCCATGCCGTGACCCTTCGCCTCGAGGAAGGCGCGGAAGTGCTGGTCCACCTCGGCGTCGATACCGTGGCCATGGCCGGACGTGGTTTCACGCCGCTGGTGGTGCCGGATGCGGCCGTGGCGGCAGGCGACCCGCTGGTGCGCTTCGATCTCGACGCCGTGGTGACCGGCGCGCCGAGCGCGATGACGCCGGTGCTCCTGTTGGCCGGCGAGGAATGGGCGCTGGACTGGAAGCGCGCGCCGGGCCCGGTCGCGGTGGGCGAGGCGGTGATGACCTTGCGCCGCCTGGCCGCTTCCGCGAACGGCGGGGCGGAACAGTCCGAAACACCTGACGGGGAACTGGTGCGCGAGCTGCTCGTGCCGCTGCGCCACGGTATCCATGCCCGCCCGGCCGCACGTCTGCGGCAAGTGGCGACCTCGTTCGAGGCGGCCGTGCGCGTGGAGATCGCGGGCAGGTCCGCCAGCTTGCGCAGCCCCGTGGGCGTCCTGGCGCTGGGCATCGCGCTGGGCGACCGGATTTCGCTTCACGCGCGCGGCGCGCAGGCCGCCGAAGTGCTCGATGCCTTGGCAGCCCTGATCGCTGGCGGCATGGGCGAACTGGCGGAAGAGGGCGAGCAAGCCGTCCCGCCGCCGGTGCGCGCGGCCGCAGCGCCGGTGCAGCGCCGCGTCACGCAGGTTGCGGCTGATGGCACGGTGGCCGGAGTGGTCGCCGCGCCGGGCCTGGCCGTTGGCCGCGCGGTCCACTACCGCCTGGGCGAGATCGCGGTATCCGCAGGCTCCGGCGATCCTGCGACTGAACGCGCGGCGCTGGACCAGGCCTTGGCGGCCTTGCGCGCAAAGATCGCGCGGGAGAGCGAAGGCGCGGCGCAGCATGCGGCCTCGATCCTCGCGGCCCATGCCGTCATGCTGGAGGACGAGGACCTGCTCGCCGCCGCGCATGAAGCCATGGCACAAGGCAAGAGCGCCGGGGCGGCCTGGCGGCTTGCCATCGGCGAGCAAGTCGATCTCCTGCTGCGTTCCGGCGATCCGCGACTGGCCGAGCGGGTGGACGACATGCGCGATCTGGAACGGCAGGTGTTGGCGGGGCTGAGCGGCGGCGATGCCACGGGCTTCGCGCTTCCCGAGCAGGCGGTGCTTCTGGCCGAAGACCTGCTGCCTTCGCAGCTCATGGCGCTCGATGCCGGGCGTCTCGCCGCGATCTGCCTGATCAACGGCGGCCCGACCTCGCATGTCGCCATCCTCGCGGCCGGCCTGGGCGTGCCGATGCTGGTGGCGATGGGTACCGCGCTAGACGACATCGCGGACGGTGCGCCGCTGGTGGTCGATGCCGCTGCCGCCCGGCTGGAGACGGCCGCGTCGCAGGCGCGGATCGACGGCGTTCGCGCGCAGATCGCCGCGCAGGCCGCGCGCCGCGCCGCAGCGCTGGAAGCGACCGGCCCTTGCCACACCGCAGACGGCAACCGCATCGAAGTCTTCGCCAATCTCGGCTCGCTGGCCGATGCACGGCAGGCCATGGCGAACGGCGCCGAAGGATGCGGTCTGCTGCGCAGCGAATTCCTGTTCGTGGACCAGCCCCGCGCGCCCAGCGCCGCCGAACAGGGCGAAACGTACCAGGCGATCGCCGATGCCCTGGAAGGCCGCCCGTTGATCGTGCGCCTGCTGGATATCGGCGGCGACAAGCCCGCGCCCTTCCTGCCGATGCCGCAGGAGGAAAACCCGGCCCTGGGCCTGCGCGGTATTCGCGTCGGCCTTGCCCATCCCGATTTGCTGGAAGCGCAGGTCGAGGCGATCCTGCGGGTGCGTCCGGCCGGGCAATGCCGGATCATGGTGCCGATGGTGGCGAGCCTTTCCGAACTGCGCGCGGTGCGGGCGGTGGTGGAAAGCGTGGCGGCCCGACTGGGACTGGCGGAGCCGGTTTCGCTGGGCATCATGGTGGAGACGCCCGCCGCCGCCGCCACGGCGGACATCCTGGCGCGAGAGGCCGATTTCCTCTCGGTCGGCACGAACGATCTCACCCAATACGCCCTGGCCATGGACCGCGGCAATGCGGCCGTGGCCTCTGCCATCGACGGTCTGCACCCGGCGGTGCTGCGCCTGATCGGCCTTACATGCGAAGGAGGCGCGCGCCATGGCCGCTGGACCGGCGTTTGCGGCTCTTTGGCATCGGACCCGCTGGCCGTGCCGCTGCTGCTGGGTCTCGGCGTGGGGGAACTGTCCGCCACGCCGGCGCAAGTTCCCGATATCAAGGCGCTGGTTTCGACGTTGAGCCTGGAGGACTGCCGCGGGCTTGCGGCACGGGCGCTGGAATGCGCCTCGGCCGGGGAGGTGCGCGCATTGTCACGCGAATTTCTGAAGGAGCAGGGGGCATGAGGCGGGTTCTCGAAACATTGCAGCCGCTGGGCCGTGCGCTCATGCTGCCGATCGCGGTCCTGCCGGTAGCGGGCCTGCTGTTGCGGCTGGGCCAGCCCGACCTGCTCGACATCGCGCTGCTGAGCGCGGCGGGCGATGCGCTGTTTTCGCACCTCGGCCTGTTGTTCTCCATCGGCGTCGCCACGGGCTATGCGCGGGACGGCAATGGCGCGGCCTGCCTTGCGGGCATCGTCTGCTTCCTGGTCGCTACCGAAGGCGCCAAAGTGCTCATGCCGGTACCGCCCGGGATCGATCCCGCGCTGTCGAAGGATGCTTTCGCGGCGGCGGTAGCGGCGGCCAAGAGCCAGGCCATCGGGCGGCTCGACGTGCCGATCGGCATCGTCTCGGGCCTGATCGGCGGCAATTTCTACAACCGCTTCTCGGGCATGAAGCTGCCGGAATACCTTGCGTTCTTCGGCGGACGCCGGTTCGTGCCGATCGTCTCGGGCGTGGCCGGCCTGCTGCTGGCCTGCCTGGTCGGCCTGGGCTTTCAGCCGATCGCCACCGGGATCGACGGCGTCAGCCACGGCATCACCGGCCTGGGCGGAGCGGGCCTGTTCCTGTTCGGCCTGATCAACCGCCTGCTACTGGTGACGGGCCTCCATCACGTCTTCAACAACCTGTTCTGGTTCGTGTTTGGCGACTACAACGGCGCCCACGGCGACATCCGCCGCTTCTTCGCGGGCGATCCGACCGCCGGCAGCTTCATGACCGGCTTCTTCCCGGTCATGATGTTCGGCCTGCCCGCGGCCTGCCTGGCGATGTACCGCGCGGCGCGGCCCGAGCGGCGCAAGGCGGTGGGCGGCATGTTCTTCAGCCTGGCCCTGACTTCGCTGCTGACCGGCGTTACCGAGCCCATCGAATTCAGCTTCATGTTCCTTGCCCCGGTGCTTTACGCGATCCACGCGGTGCTGACCGGCCTTTCGATGTGGCTGACCGATGCCCTTGGCATGCATCTGGGCTTCGGGTTTTCCGCGGGCCTGTTCGACTATGCACTGAACTTCGGCAAGGCGACGCGCCCGCTGCTGCTGCTGCCGGTGGGGCTGGTCTATTTCGCGGTCTATTACGGCGTTTTCGCTTTCGCCATCCGCAAGCTGGACCTCAAGACCCCCGGGCGCGAGGACGAGGATGTGGCGGCTCCGGCCCCGACCCCGGCCCTGGCGGCGGGAGAGAACCCGGCTGGCGACACGCGCGGCGGCGCCTACCTCGCCGCGCTGGGCGGCAGCGGCAATCTGGTGGAGGTTTCCGCCTGCACCACGCGCCTGCGCCTCATCATCGTCGATCACGGCGCGGTGGACGAGGTGCGGCTCAAGGCGCTGGGTGCGCGCGGAGTGATCCGCCCCTCGGACAAGGCGCTGCAGGTGATCCTCGGCCCCGTGGCCGACATCGTGTCGGTGGAGATCCGGGAAGCCATGGCGGCGGGCCCCGCGCCCATGCCGCAAGTCGCGCGCGCCGCGGCGGCTGCGCAGGGCGCACAGCAGATGCCGCTTCCGGCGGCTCTGGTCGAGGCTCTCGGCGGCGCGGCCAACTTGCGCGGTGCGGCCCGGTACGGCAATCGCCTGAGAGTGGAACTCGCGGATACCGCCGCCATCGACGCGCCCGCGCTTACTGCCGCGGGCGTCCGCGCCCTGGGCACGACGGAAGCTGCGGCGATCCACTTGCTGTTCGCGGCGGCCGATCTGGACCGGCTTGCCGCCTGACCCTTTGCTTCGGCCGCCCATGCCCCCGGGGTTCCGGGGCCATGGGCGGCCGATCAAAGGGCGGCGCCTGGATCAGGCGGAGACGTAGACCCTGCCGGTCAGCCCGCTGGCGGCGCCTTGCGCGGCCTCGATCAGGACCACCAGCGTGCGCGCGCCGGTGCCGGCGGAAAGGGGCGCGCTCAGGGCTGCCGGTGCGGCATCCGTCTTGCGGGCGACGAGCTTGCCGTCGAGCCAGACTTCGGCCGCTCCCGTGATCTGCGCGAAGTGCAGCGTGCCGCCTTCGCCCGCGACTTTGCGCCAGGGCGTGAAGCGGGTGCGGTAACTGCGCCAGCCGCTGCTGCCGGCAGGTGCGGCGATGCCGGAGCGCACGAAGTCCCACGAATTGTTGTCGCCATCCACCGGCGCGAAAGCGGGATCGGGCTTCTGCGCGAAACCGGCCGAGCGGCGCCAATCGGTGATGGGCATTTCGGCCGGCACCGGCGGCACTTGCGGGCGCGGCGCCCGCGGCGCGCGGGCCAGCGCGAGGCGGGCCGGACGCAGGCCGGCGGTGTGGGCCTCCAGCGTCAGGCGGCGGCCGCTGGCATCACCCTCGACGATGACTTGCGCCAGGCCGTTGAAGAGCGCGCGTTTGCTGCCCTTTTCGCTGGCGTGGTCGTTGGGATTGCCGTTGCCGAGGCCGATGATCCGCCCACCGGAGATCGTGAAGTCCACCGGCAGGTTGGCGGTGGGGACGTGGCGCCCCCTGGAATCGACGCAGTCCACGGTGATCGCCTGCACATCCTCGCCGTCGCTGGCCAGGGCCTGTCGGGCGGGCGTCAGGCGCAGCGCCACGGGGGCGCCGGTGGTCTCGTGGACTGCACGGGCCACGACTTTGCCGCCGCGCAGGGCCACCGCCTCGATCCGGCCGGGGCGGTAGGGCACCTGGAAGGTATGGCCCATGATGCGGTCGGCCGCGGGGACGCGCTCGATCACTTCGCCGTTCAGGCGCAGTTCGATGGCTTCGGCATTGGTGATCGCGAAGACCTCCAGCGTCTGCCCTTCGCGGCCCGGCGCTTCGTATTCGGGCCAGGTCCAGTGCGGGGCCAGCCAGATCACCGGGGCATCGTCGCGCCAGTGGGCCGAATGGATGCCGAAGGCGGTCTTGGGGAAGCCGCAAAGGTCCATGATGCCGAAGAAGCTGCTGACCGTGGGCCAGGCGTAAGGCGTAGGCTCGCCGTGGTAGTCGAAGCCGGTCCAGACGAAGCCGCCGGCCACGTAAGGCCGCTCGGCGATCATCTTCCAGGTGTCGCGGTGAGTGGCGCCCCAGGAGGCGGCTTCCTTGTCGAACGAGGTGATGACCTGCTGCGCCGGGATGCTCTCGAACGCGCCGCGCGTTTCATAGGCGCTGGTGTCTTCGGAACTGGTGATCGGCTTGTCGGGGTGCAGGGCGTGGAACTTGTCGTAGTCGCCCTGGTAGTAATTGAAGCCCATGACATCGACGACCGAGGAGACGTTCTCCGGGTTGTAGAACGAGCCGTTCATCGCCGCCGTCACCGGCCGCTGCCTGTCCAGCTTGCGCACGGCGGCGCGCATGCGGCGCACCATCTCGACACCGGCATGGGTGCCCTGCATCGGTTCCTCGTTGAACACCGACCAGAGCACGATCGAGGGATGGTTCCGGTCGCGCCGCACCATCCATTCGAGCTGCGCCAGATAGTCCGGCGCGGGGTTGAACAGGCGGTTCTCGCCCATGACCAGAAAGCCCAGCCGGTCGCACCAGTCCAGCACTTCCTTGGCGGGGGCATTGTGCGACATGCGGATGGCGTTGCAGCCCATCGCCTTCAGCCGCTGCAAGCGCCAGAGCGCCAGCGCATCCGGGATCGCCGTGCCCACGCCGGTATGGTCCTGGTGGATGCACACGCCCTTGAGCTTGGTCTCCACGCCGTTGAGCACCATCCCGCGCGCGGGATCGAAGCGCACGGTGCGGAAACCGATGAACTGGCGGCGCGTGTCGACCACCTCGCCATCGTGCAGCAGGTCTACTTCGATACAGTAGAGCACCGGGCTGTCGGGCGACCAGAGCTTGACCGTGCCGGGATCGAACCTGTTGGCGACCTGGGCCTGTTCGAGCGGGGGAACCGAGACCCGGCCTCCCGTGCGATGGATTTCCCGGCCGTCGGGATCGAGCAGGCGCGTCGATATTTCCGCCTCGGCCATGGTCTCGCCGACGTTACTCAGGCTGACCTGGACGGGCACGAGCCAGGTGCCGTCATCCTGATGGACCGGGTCGCAATAGACGCCGTCCGTCTCGATCGACACGGCCGGGCGGCTGACCAGCCAGACATGGCGGTAGAGTCCCGCGCCTTCGTACCACCAGCCCTCGCGCGCGGTGGCGTCGACGCGCACGGCGATCCAGTTCAACTCGTCCCCGAAGCGGGCGAAAGGCGTGAGATCGACGATCACGCTGCTGTAGCCGGACCAGGAATGGGCCACTTCGCTGCCGTTCACCCAGATCGTGGCATGCGTGGCGATGCCGTCGAAATGGAGTTCGAGGCGGCGGCCCTTTTGGCTCTCGTCCAGCCGCAGCAGGCGGCGATACCAGCCGATGCCGCGCGGACGGTAGCCTTGCGAGACATTGGCGCTTTCGCTCACGTCCTGCGCGATGGCCCAGTCATGCGGGAGATCGACCGCCTGCCAGTCGGAATCGTCGAAAGCGAGGGCCGCGGCGCCGCGCGCGTTGCCGGCTTTCACCGAGAGGTAAGTGGCATTGTGATCGGCCGGTTCGGCAACCGCCACCTCGCCCTCGTGGAAGCGCCAGCCGCGTTCGAGCAGGGTGCGCGAGGGGTCGGTTTCCGGCAGGCGCGGCGATGGTCCGGCAAGAGGCGGGGGCATCGGCAGCCCGTCCGGCATGCCCGGTCCGAATTGCGGTGTGGGCGCGGCAAGGCTTGAGGTCGAAAGGGCAGGCAACAGGGTCGCGACGGCGCCGGTGGAGGCGCCGCGCAGCAGCAATTCGCGTCTTTTCATGAACCCTCGATCAACTCGGCAACGAAGTCATAGGAATCGCCGCGGTAATAGGAGCGGGTGAATTCCACGGTGCGTCCGTCGCGCAGGAAGCCGTGCCGTTCGATCAGCAGGCCGGCATGGCCGGATTCCACGCCCAGCATCTTGGCGTGTTCGGCGCCGAAGGGCACCGCGCGCAACCGCTGGAGCGCCCGGACCGGCCGGTTGCCGCTCTTTTCCAGCGCGGCATAGAGCGAATCCCCCACGACATCGAGGCTGGCCAGGCAATATCCCGCAATCGTCGAGATCTCGAGCGCGAGCGGCTCGTCGTCGGCATAGCGGATGCGGGTGAAGCGCAGGACGGTGCTTCCGGGGGCAAGCCCCAGCGCCATCGATTCCTCGGGATTGACCGGGCCGGTCATGCGCGAAACCCAGGCGCTGGACGCGCGCTTGCCGCGCGCGGCCATGTCCTCGCTGAACGAGGTCAGCTTGGAAAAGCTCTTTTCCACGCGAGAGGCCACGAACGTTCCCGCACCGCGCCGCCGCGTCAGCAGGCCTTCCTCGACCAGACCGGCGATCGCCTTGCGCACGGTGATGCGCGAGACATCGTATTCGATGGCAAGGTTGCGTTCCGGCGGGATCGCCTCGGTCTGACTGAGCACGCCTTCGGATATGGCATCGCGGATCAGCTGCTGGAGCTGGATATACAGCGGTGCGGCGTTGTCTTCGCGCAGACGACCAATCCGGTCGGAAAATGACATTCGATCCCCCTTCGGCCCATTCTCTGGGAATGGCTTTACATTGGTCATGTTGGGGTGACAATCGCAGTAAATTGTCGCAGTTCAAGGTCAATTCGCAGGAATGGGATAAGACCTATTGCGATAAAGGATATATTTTGGTTACCTTGCCTGCTCTGGTCACAAGAAAATGAGGGGCAGGTATGGGCATGACGGCAAGGGGTTATCGGCGCGTGCGCGGCAGCAGCGCGGCAGGCGCCTCGATCCTGGCGGCGGCATTCTCCCTGGCGGCGTTCTCTCTGGCGACTCCGGCCCTCGCGGCATCTGGCACTGCCACATCGCCTTCCGTCCCCGCGCTCACGCCCTGGCCCGCTTCGGTCGAGCAGGGGCAGGGGACCTTGCTGGTCGCATCGGGATCGGCGATCGCCATCCCTGCCGGTGATGCCGACGCGGCTGCGGCCGCAAAGCTCCTTGCAGATCATGTGAAGCGCGCCAGCGGCCTCGTGCTCGCCGCGGCGGAGTCCGCTTCGCCTGCCGCACCCGTCCGCTTCGAGCGCGATGCCGGGATCGCCGGCGCCGAGGCCTATCGGCTGCGGATCACGCCGAAGGGCGCGGTCATTTCGGCATCGGCAAAGTCCGGCTTCGTCTACGGCGCGATGACGCTGCTGCAACTCTTGACGCCCCATGCGGGCGCGGACGGCAAGGCCGTATCGGTTCCCGTGCTGACCATCCAGGATTCGCCCCGCTTTTCCTGGCGCGGGGTGATGGTGGACCCCTCGCGCCACTTCCAGCCCATCGAATCCGTCTATGCCATCGTCGACCGCATGGTCGAGGTGAAGCTCAACACGTTGCACTTCCACCTCGCTGACGACCAGGGCTGGCGCTTCGAAGTGAAGCGCTATCCCGAACTCACCCGCATCGGCGCATGGCGCCTGCCGCCAGACACCGGCGGCGGGCCCGGCCCGAAGCACGGCGGCTTCTATACGCAGGAGCAGCTCAAGGCGCTGGTCGCCTATGCCGCCGAGCGCGGCATCACCGTGGTCCCGGAAATCGACCTGCCGGGCCATGCCCAGGCGCTGGTCGCCTCCTATCCCGAATTCGGCGTGCTGGGTGACCGTCCGGCCGTGTCGCACGACTGGGGCGTCAATCCCTGGCTGTTCAATCCGAACGATGCGGGCATGACGTTCGTGCGCAACGTGCTGGACGAGCTGATGGCCGTCTTCCCCTCGCAGTTCATCCACGTCGGCGGCGATGAAGCGGTGAAGGACCAGTGGGAGCGTTCGCCCGAAGTCCAGTCGCAGATGCGCAAATTGGGCATCAAGACCGAGAACGAGATGCAGAGCTGGATGATCGACCGGTTCGGCGAATATCTCGCGCAGCATGGCCGCCGCCTGATCGGCTGGGACGAGATCCTGGAAGGCGGCCTGCCTGCCTCCGCCTCGGTGATGAGCTGGCGCGGCGAGCAGGGCGCGGTGGATGCGGCCAATGCCGGGCACGACGTGGTGCTCTCGCCCGCGCCCAACCTCTATCTCGACAATCTGGAATCGACCCTGCCGGACGAGGCGCCGGGGCGCATCTCGATCCAGACGATGGAAGCGGTCTATCGCTACGATCCGATGCCCAAGGGCATCGATGCGGCCAAGGCGAAGCATGTCCTGGGCGTGCAGGGCAATGCCTGGAGCGAATATATCGTCACGCCCTGGCAGTTGCAGCACAAGCTGTTCCCGCGCGTGGGCGCGATTGCCGAGACCGCATGGTCGCCGCAGGTCGCGGGAGAGAAGGACTATCCGGGCTTCCTCGCGCGCCTGACGCCGCAGATCCGGCGCTGGAAGCAGGGCGGTTTCGAAGTGTCCGACAGCGCCTTCGGCGTCGCCTTCACCCCCACCCAGACGCGCGGCGCCCAGCTTGAGGCGACGCGTATCGGCATGTCGCTGGGCAACCAGGCCGCTTACGGCACGATCCGCTACACGCTGGACGGCAAGGAACCGGGGGCGAAGTCTCCCGCTTATGCCAGGCCGCTTGCCGTGAAGCCGGGCACGGTCGTCACCGCCGCCAGCTTCGCGCCGGACGGCACCCGGCTTTCCGCGCCGCGCCGCTACGATACCGCGCGCGAGACGCTGCTGACTTCCACCGCCTCCATGCTCGCGGCCTGCCCGCGCGGCGCGCAGGGCCTGCGCGTGCCGCTCTCGGCCGATGCCACGAGCAATGGCCCGGCCTATAACGTCAACATCTTCGACACCTGCCAGGCGGACGATCACGCGCCGCTCGCCCATGCGAAGTCGATCACCGTCTCGGTCGCGCGCCTGCCGCGCAACTACGGCCTGGCACACGATGCTTCGGCGCTGATCGGGCACATCGCGGTGACGACGCACGGCGAACTCGTCATCAGCGCTGGCTGCCGTGCGGCGGAGAAGGCTGCCGATCGCAAGCAGAAGGAGCATGCGCCGATGCCCGGAGCGACCGTCCTCGCCGCGTTCCCGCTGCCCGATCCCGAAACGTCGCCGCAGCAGTTCACTTTCACCGCGAACCTGCCGGACCGGCCGGAACTCAAGGACGAGGCCGATGTATGCTTCCAGTTCACCTCGCCGCTTTCCGATCCGTTCTACGCGGTGGAAAAGGTCGTCTATGGCGAGAAGGTGAAGTGAGCATGGCAAGAGCATTCGCAAAGGGTGCGCTGGCCATCTGGCTGGCCGGCGCTTCTGCGGCCGTGTTGGCCGCTCCTCCCAGCCAGACGGCCCTGGACGAGGGCTGGCAGGTCCGCGTCGCGCCGAGCGACAGCGCTGCCGCCAAGGCGCATCCCAAGGCGGCGCGATGGTTTCGGGCGCAAGTGCCCGGCACGGTCCAGCAGGACCTGATCGCCGCGCGGCAGGTGCCCGATCCCTTCCTTGGCACCAACGAGGCGGCGATCCAGTGGGCGGGCTTGACCGACTGGGAACTGCGCCGCACGCTCGACGTCAGCGCGGCGTCGATGAGCCGCGGGCACCTGGACCTCGTGTTCGACGGGCTGGACACGTTCGCGACCGTGTTCATCAACGGCCGGCAGGTGCTCAAGGCCGATAATGGCCACCGGCAGTGGCGCGTCGCGGCCAAGCCCTTCCTGAAGCAGGGCCGCAACGAGATTCTCGTGCGCTTCGCCTCGCCGATCCGCACTTTGCAGCCAATGGTGCTGGCCGAGGCCCATCCGCTGCCGGGCGAATACGATTCCGCCTTCGGGGACGAGCCCAAGGGCAAGCAGACCTCCGCCTATATCCGCAAGGCCAAGTACCATTACGGCTGGGACTGGGGCCCGCGCATCGTAAACCAGGGCATTTCCGGGCCGGTGCGCCTGGAAGCCTGGGACGAGGCGCGGCTTGGCGCTTTCGAAGTGGTGCAGGAAGCGCTCGGCAAGGACGAGGCGCGGCTGGTCGCTAAGTTCCGCGTGGTGGCGGACAAGCCGGGCAGGGCGCAGTTCACCGCCCGCGTGACCGGGCCGGACGGGCAGGCGCTGGCGCCGGTCTCGCGCGAGGCTTCGTTCGATGCGGGCGAAGGCACCGTAACCGTGCCGCTGACCGTTACCGCGCCGAAGCGCTGGTGGCCGGTCGGCTACGGCGCACAGCCGCTCTACAAGGTCTCGGGCGAGATCGCCTCGGGCGCGGGCGCCGGAGCGAAGGCGGCGCGCAATCTGGGCCTGCGCGATGTCGAATTGGTGCGCGGAGACGGCGCTTTCGGCTTCCGCGTCAACGGCGTGACCATATTCGCCAAGGGCGCGAACCTCATTCCCTTCGACATGTTCCCCTCGCGCGTAACCGACGCGAAGATGCGCGGCTTGCTGGAGGATTCCCTCGCGGCGAACATGAACATGATCCGCGTCTGGGGCGGCGGCTATTATCTGCCGGACAGCTTCTACGACATGGCGGACCGCATGGGCCTGATGGTCTGGCAGGACTTCATGTTCGGCGGCGCGCTGCCGCCCGCCGATGCGGCCTATCGCGAAAACGTGCGGATCGAGGCCGATCAGCAGGTCGAGCGGCTGGGCTCGCACCCCTCCATCGTCATCTGGGCCGGCGGCAACGAAGTGCTGTCCGGCTGGGAGACCTGGAGCGACCGCAAGGCCTGGAAAAAGACCGTCGGTCCCGACGAGCACGAGCGCATGGCGACTTCCATGACCGTGCTGTTCGACCGCGTGCTGCGCGGCGCCGTGAGCGATCACGCGCCGACGACGCCTTACTGGCCGGGCTCGCCTTCGACCGATTACGAAGGGCCGGTCGATACCGATGCCGCAGGCGACCGCCATTTCTGGGATGTCTGGTCGGGCTCCAAGCCGGTCGAGAACTATACGCTTTCCTGCCCGCGCTTCATGTCGGAATATGGCTTCCAGGCGATGCCGGTCATGGCGACGATCCGCGGCTTCGCGGGCGATGCGGCGCAGGCGCCGGACAGTCCGGTGATGAAGGCGCACCAGAAGTTCCTTGCGGGCGAGGGTAATGAGCGCCTGAAGTTCTACCTCGACGCAAGGCTGCGCCCGGCGAAGGATCTCGCGGACTTCGTCTACCTGACGCAAGTGAACCAGGCGCAGGCCATCGATCTGGCCGCGCGTCATCACCGCGCCTGCGCACCGGTGACGCTGGGCTCGCTCTACTGGCAGCTCAACGATGTCTGGCCCTCGATCTCCTGGGCGAGCGTGGACTACGACGGGCGCTGGAAGCTGCTGCACTATGCCGCGCGGCGGTTCTTCGCGCCGCAGGTGGTGGTGGCCGAGCACAAGCCGGACGCCACCAAGGTCAGCTTCGCTTCGGACGCGACCAGCCCGGTCGCGGCGGAGTGGCGCCTGACCGGCTATGCCATGGACGGCGCGAAGCTGGGCGAAGCGGGCGGGGCGGTGACGCTGGCTCCCACGACTGCCACTGCCGTTCCCGATGTGTCGGACACGCAAGTCTTCGCGAATGCCCCGGCAGAAGCGAGCTACGCGGTGGCGGAACTGGTGGTGGACGGCAAGACCGTCTCGCGCCAGATCGTCGAGCGCGCCTTGCCCAAGGCCATGGCCTATCCCGCGCCCGGCCTTGCCGCCACCTGGGATGGCAAGGCGGTGACCATCACCGCCAAGGCGCTGGCCCGTGCGGTCATGCTCGATTTCGGCGCGGTGGATGCGAGGGCCTCGGACAATGGTTTCGATCTGCTGCCGGGCGAAAGCCTGCGGATCGAGATTACCTCGAAGGCCGATGCGGCGGTGCTGCGCAAGGCGCTGGTGCTGCGTACTCTGGCGGGAGAAAAGTGATGAAGGCCCTGTTCCCGATCACACTCGCCATGGCGCTGGCCGCGCCGCCGGTCGCGGCGCAAGAAGCCGAGGCCGATCAGGCCGTGCTCGCCGCCATCGCCAAAGCCGATCTCGCCGAAAAGGCGGACCAGCTCCAGAGCACCGCCCCCGCCGCCAAGGCCATGGGCCTGCCCGCCTACGACTGGTGGAACGAGGGCCTCCACGGCCTCGCCCGCAACGGCGTCGCCACGGTGTTCCCGCAGGCGGTCGGCCTGGCCGCGACTTTCGACCCGGCGCTGATGGAGCAAGTGGGCACCGTCGTCTCCACCGAGGCGCGGGCGAAGTTCAACGCCAAGCCTGTGAATGCCGACCGGCGCATCTACGAAGGCCTGACCATCTGGTCGCCCAACATCAACATCTTCCGCGACCCGCGCTGGGGCCGGGGGCAGGAGACTTACGGCGAGGACCCGTTCCTCACCGGCTCGCTGGCGGTGGGCTTCATCAAGGGCTTGCAAGGGCCGGACCTGCTCCACCCCCGCGTGATCGCGACGCCCAAGCACCTCGCCGTCCACTCCGGCCCCGAGGCCGGGCGCGACAGCTTTGATGTGGACGTCAGCCCGCAGGACCGCGAGGCGACTTATCTTCCCGCCTTCCGCAAGGCGGTGACCGAGGCCCAGCCGCTCTCGCTGATGTGTGCCTACAACTCGACGCATGGCGTGCCGGTCTGCGCGGATGACGCGCTGCTCAACGGCACCTTGCGCCGCGACTGGGGCTTCAAGGGCTTCGTCGTGTCGGACTGCGATGCCGTGGCGAACATCTGGATGTTCCACAATTACCGCTATGACGCCGCCGAGGCTTCGGCAGCGGCAATCAAGGCGGGCACCGATTTCGACTGCGGCACGACGTATGCCGCGCTCACCCAGTCCGTGGCGCGCGGCCTGCTCAGCGAGGCCGAAGTGGACCGCGCGCTCGCCCGCTCGCTGGAGGCCCGCTACAAGCTCGGCATCGCATTCGGCGCCAGTAACCCGTGGGGCAGGATCAAGCCTTCCGAGGTCGGTACGCCCGCCCACCGCGCGCTTGCGCTGGAGGCTGCCCGCAAGTCGGTGGTGCTGCTCCAGAACGAGAACGGCCGCCTTCCGCTGAAGGCCGGCACCCGCCTCGCGGTGATCGGCACCAATGCCGACGACCTCGCGGTGATCGAGGCCAATTACCACGGCACCGCCGCCGATGCCGTGACCCCGCTGGAAGGCATCCGCCGCCAGTTCGGCGCGGCCAATGTCGCTTATGCGCAGGGCTCGGTACTGGCAGAGGGCGCGCCGGTGGTCGTGCCGGAAACCGCGCTGGTCGCGGAGGGCAAACCGGGGCTCAAGGCCGAATATTTCGACATGTCCGGCAAGCGCGTACTCGCGCGGCAGGATCGCCGGGTGGACTTCAACCTGACCCGCACTGCGCCCAAGGGCCTCGATGCCAAGGGCTTCAAGGTGCGCTGGACCGGCGCGCTGGTGCCGCCGGGGCCGGGCACGTATCGCCTCGCGCTCGACATTCCGGCCTGCTGGAAGGACTGCACGCGGCATGACGACGTGCGCCTGACCTTGGGCGGCAAGGCCCTCCACGCCGGGGTTCTCGGCAAGCAGCGGGTCGAATTCGACGTCGTTTCGGACGGCACGCCGCAGCCGATTAGCCTCGAACTCGACCACTACGGCGAGGACGAGGGGCTGCGCCTGATGTGGCTGCCGCCTGCCGATATCCAGCGCGCGGAGGCCGTGAAGGCGGCCTCGCAGGCCGACGCCATCGTCGCCGTGCTGGGCCTTTCGCCCGATCTCGAAGGCGAGGCGCTGCAAGTGCAAGTGCCCGGCTTCGTCGGCGGCGACCGCAGCGACATCGCCTTGCCCGAGCCGCAGGTAGACCTGCTGGCCGCGCTCCACGCCACCGGCAAGCCGGTGATCGTGGTGCTGACAAGCGGCAGCGCGGTTTCGATCGATCCCACCATGGCCGATGCGGTGATGGTGGCCTGGTATCCGGGCGAGGCGGGCGGCACTGCCATTGCCGAGACGCTGGCCGGGCGCAACAACCCCTCGGGCCGTCTGCCGGTGACTTTCTACAAGTCCACCAGCGATCTGCCCGCTTTCGTCGACTACTCGATGAAGGAGCGCACCTATCGCTACTTCACCGGCACGCCGCTCTGGGGCTTCGGGCACGGGTTGAGCTATACGACTTACGGCTACGAAGGTGCCAAAGTCTCCGCACCCGCACTGGGTCAGCCGGTCAGGGTCACGGCCACCTTGCGCAACCTCGGCGGCATGGCGGGCGAGGAAGTGGTGCAGGCCTATGTCGTGCCGCCGGTCATCGAACCGCATCCGGTCATGACGCAGGGCGTGCTGCAGCGCCAGCTTGCGGCCTTCACGCGGGTGTCGTTGGCAGCGGGCAAGTCGCGGGAAGTCTCGCTGACCATCGATCCGCGCAGCCTTTCTGTCGTAGACCGCAGGGGCACGCGCCGGGTCGTTCCGGGCGATTACAAAGTGTGGATCGGCGGCGGCCAGCCGGGTGACGGCGCGGGTGCATGGGTGCAGTTCACCCTGAGCGGACAGGCACAGGAGCTGCCGAAGTGACAAGCATGACGAACTTCGACCGCCGCACCACGCTTGCCGGGATGGCAGGCGCCGCCGCGCTGGCCGTTCCGGCCACGGCCCGCGCGGCGACCATCCCCATGCCGCAAGGCGGAGGCCGTCCGGCCCTGGCGGATCGCCGCTACGTCAGCCGCGCGGTGGAGGCCGAGATCGACCGCGTCTCGCGCAAGATCGCCGATCCCAAGCTGCGCGCGATGTTCGTGGGCTGCTATCCGAACACGCTCGACACCACCGTCTACATGGACACGGTGGACGGCCGCCCGGATGCTTTCGTCATCACCGGCGACATCCCCTGCCTCTGGCTGCGCGACAGCACGGCGCAAGTGCTGCCCTACCTCCATCTGGTGAACAAGGACCCGGCGCTCACCGCGCTGTTCCGCGGCCTGATCGCCCGCCAGTCGCGCTCCATCCTGATCGATCCTTACGCCAACGCCTTCATGCGCGATCCCGCGGCGAAGACGAACCTGTCGTGGTCCCTGAAGGACCAGACCGAGATGAAGCCCGGCGTCGCCGAACGCAAATGGGAGATCGATTCGCTCTGCTATGCGATGCGGCTCGGCTTCCGTTACTGGCGCCAGACGCAGGACAAGCTGCCCTTCGACGAGACCTGGGCCGAAGCCTCGCGCGCCTGTGTGCGCACTTTCCGCGAGCAGCAGCGCAAGGGCTCGCCCGGACCCTATCGCTTCCTGCGCACCAGCAACCGGCCGACCGAGACCATGCAGCTCGACGGCTGGGGCGCGCCGAGCCGTGCGGTCGGGCTGATCCACTGCGGCTTCCGCCCTTCGGACGATTCCTGCACTTATCCGTTCCTGATCCCGGCCAACCTTTTCGCGGTGACATCGCTGCGCGAGATGGCCAGCGTTGCCGAACAGGCGCGGGGAGATACGGCGCTGGCCACCGACGCCCGTGCCCTGGCGAACGAAGTGGAAGCGGCGCTGCGGCAATGGGGCACGATGCTGCTGCCGGATGGCCGCCGGGTCTGGGCCTACGAGGTCGACGGCTTCGGCAACGCGATGTTCATGGACGACGCCAATGTCCCCTCGCTGCTGGGCCTCGCTTTCCTGGAATGCGTGCCTGCCAGCGATCCGCTCTGGAAAGTCACGGCGGATGCATGCTGGTCGGAAGCGAACCCCTACTTCTTCCGGGGATCGAAAGCGGAGGGCATTGGCGGGCCGCATGTCGGGCTGGGGCAGGTCTGGCCGATGAGCCTGATCGTGCGCGCGCTGTCGAGCAGCGACGATCAGGTGATCCGCGCCATGCTGCGCATGCTGCGCGACAGCGACGCGGGCACCGGCTTCATCCACGAGGCGGTGGACAGCAACGACCCCTCGAAATTCACGCGCGACTGGTTCGCCTGGGCCAACGGCCTCTTCGGCGAACTCCTGGTCAAGCTGGCCGACACCCGGCCGCAACTGCTCTCCGCGCCGCTTTGATGCGCGGCAGTCGTTATTAAGGGACTGAACGATGGACTTTTCCCGCCGCCGTTTCCTCGCCACTTCCGCCGTCGGGGCCGCCGCGTTCGGCGCCGATGCTGCGCAGGCCGCGCGCGAGCCCGCTGCGCCTCAGCCCTCCGGCGCCGTCCCCTCGCCGCGGCAGTGGAACTGGCACCAACACGAAATGTACGCCTTCGTGCATTTCGCGATGAACACCTTCACTGACAAGGAGTGGGGCTTCGGAGACGAGGACCCGAAGTGGTTCAATCCCACCGATTTCGACCCTGACCAGATCGTCGCGGCGGCCAAAGTGGCGGGCATGCGCGGGGTCATCCTCACCGCCAAGCACCACGACGGGTTCTGCCTCTGGCAGACCCACCTTACCGAGCATTCGATCCGCAACAGCCCCTATAAGCAGGGCAAGGGCGATATCGTCGCGGAAATGTCCGAGGCCTGCCGCAAGGCGGACATGCTGTTCGGCGTCTACCTCTCGCCCTGGGACCGCAATCACGCCGAATACGGCCGCCCGGCCTATATCGACTATTACCGCCAGCAATTGACCGAACTCTGCACCCGCTACGGCAAGCTGTTCGAAGTCTGGTTCGACGGCGCCAACGGCGGTGACGGCTACTACGGCGGCGCGCGCGAGGCGCGCAAGATCGATGCGCCGAAGTATTACAACTGGCCCTCGATCGTGAAGCTGGTCCACGAACTTCAGCCCGATGCCTGCACCTTCGATCCGCTCGGCGCCGATGTGCGCTGGGTCGGCAACGAGGACGGCGTGGCGGGCGATCCCTGCTGGCCGACGATGCCCAACGTGCCTTATGAGCAGGCGACTGGCAATTCCGGCCTGCGCGGCGGCGAGATCTGGTGGCCTGCGGAAACCGACGTGTCGATCCGTCCCGGCTGGTTCTATCACGCTGACGAGGATTCCAAGGTCAAGGACCCGGCACGCCTGATCCGCCTCTACGACGAATCCGTGGGGCGCGGCACCAACCTCAACCTGAACCTGCCGCCCGACCGCCGGGGCCGGATCGCCGACCAGGACGTGAAAATCCTGAAGTCGTTCGGCGATGCGATCCGGGCGACTTTCGCGAAGGACCTTGCGCAAGGCAGCGTCGCCCATGCCAGTGCCACGCGCGGGGGCCGGTTCGCGCCCGCCAACGTCACGGACGGGCAGCGCGAGACGTACTGGTCCACCCCCGACGGCGTGCTCACGCCCACACTGACGCTGGACCTCGCGCCCGGAACGCGCTTCGATGTCGTACGCCTGCGCGAATATCTGCCGCTGGGCATCCGCGTGACCCGCTTCGCCGTGGAGGCGGAGATCGACGGCCAGTGGCAGCGGCTTGCCGAAAAGCAGTGCATCGGTGCCCAGCGCATCCTCCGCCTGCCGCAGCCGATCGCGCCGCGCCGGGTTCGGCTGGTCGTGCTCGAAGGCAGCGCCGCCCCGGCGATCTCGGA
This sequence comes from Novosphingobium sp. PhB55, assembly GCF_004368805.1. Classification (NCBI taxonomy): domain Bacteria; kingdom Pseudomonadati; phylum Pseudomonadota; class Alphaproteobacteria; order Sphingomonadales; family Sphingomonadaceae; genus Novosphingobium; species Novosphingobium sp. PhB55. Next base: position 473,700 of record NZ_SODQ01000002.1, read on the forward strand.
ATTTGCGCTGTTTGCCAGCGCGGCGCCGGTAGACGTGCCGCCGATCGTCTCCACCGACCCCACCGTGCTCGATTCCACGAAGTGGTCGATCGTCGCGGCCAGCGCGCCGGGCGCGGAGCGCCTGCTGGACAATGACGCGGCGACGATCTGGAAGCAGCCCGCGCCCCAGGCCGGCAAGCCCGCGCGCGTCACCGTCGATCTCGGCGCGCGCAGTCCGCTGGCCGGTTTCACGCTGACGCCTTCGCGGCAGGTCATGGCCGATGCCGCTCCGCCCAAGGGCTTCGTTGCCGAGACCAGCCGCGACGGCAAGACCTGGACGCCGGCCGCAGCCGGAGAGTTCGGCAATATCGCCTATGCCCTGGCCACCCAGCGCATCGCTTTCGCGAAACCGGTGGATGCGCGTTACTTGCGGCTCACTTTCGCGGAAACGGCGCTTCCCGCGGGCAATCTGGCGATCGCCGGGATCGGCGGCTTCGTCGCTCGATAGGCGCGCCTAGCTCCCGGTGCCGGCAGTCTCGGCGAGTTTGCCCTGGAACTGCTGCGCGGCCTGCTCCAGCCGGGCCGCACCGACATCGAAAGTCCAGCGGCGCAAGGCGGGCGGCCCGGCCAGGCCGAGCTGCTGGAGCCGGCGGTGCGACCGCAAGGCCGAGACGAGGCCGTCCACCATGTGCCCCGGCGCGCCGGCGGTGGCCGCCGCGGGGATGCCGCTGTCAAGCATGCCGGGCGCGAAAGCGGCGCTGTCTGCCCCGAGCGCCAGGGCGAATGTCGCCGCTGCCCGCATGGCCTCCTCAAGGCAGGCGGTCGACCATTCCTCCGGCTCGCCGAGGCCGACGAGCAGGAGGCGTTTCGCCGCGAGAGGCTGCGGGGGCGCCGCGATTAGCAGGCATTCGCCGAGCCTGCCGCGGAAATGCCCTTCGCGTCTCAACTGCAGGAGCTTTCCCTGAAGGGCCGTGTCGAGGTGCGCCAGGCCTCCGGTGAGGCTGCCTGCCGGCTCGCGGGCGAACATCCCGGCGCAGGAAAGGTCCACTTCGGCACCGACCGCGTCCCAGGCCGCGACGTCGATGGACGTGCCGAAGGCCGCGCCGATCTTCCGTAGATTCATCGTATCTCTCCGTTGTCGCTGCCGGGCAGGGGAAGCCTGAGACAGCCGGGGCGGCCGGTCAATGCACGGACAGCGAGAAAGAGGCACGCACGAGGTCAGCCACCGAACGCAGTTCCATCTTGCGCATGAGGCTGGAGCGATGGAGTTTTACCGTGATCTCGCTGATTTCGAGTTCCCAGGCGATCTGCTTGTTCATCAGGCCGCGGACCACGCCTTCCATGACCTGGCGCTCGCGCGGTGTCAGCCGGTCGAAGCGCTGCGTCAGCGCGTGCCGGGTGCGGTTCGCGCTGCGGCGCTCGGTGTCGATCTCCAGCGCATAGTCGATGGCGCCCAGCAGGTCGCCCTCGTCGAAGGGGCGCGGCAGGAAGTCCACCGCGCCGGCCTTCATCGCGCGGACGGAGAGCGGGACTTCGGCATGGTCGGTGACGAAGACGACCGGGATCGGTTCGCTGCGGCTCTTCAGCCGGGCGATGAGTTCGAGCCCGTCGATCGAGGGCATGCGCACGTCCGCCACGATGCAGCAGGGCGCCTCGGGCAGCGGCTGATCGAGCAGCGCCCCGGCCCAGGCGAAAGTCTCCACGGCATAGCCTTCCTCGCGCAGCAGCGAGCGGAGGTGCGAGCGGGCTTCGCTATCGGCATCGACGATCAGGACGCGTCCCCGGATGGTGGCTTCGTCCACACAACCGTGCATCGCTTCGCTTGTCACATGAATCATCGCACTACTCCTGCTGGCGGCGCAGAAATGGTTCAAAGTGAACACAACGGGCAATCCCCTCTTTTGGGGGGAATTGCCATCACGCGGCGGGAGAGCGTAGAGGGAAGCCATGGAAAACAGCGATTTTCAGCCCCCCATCCGCATCGCCGTGGTGGACGACCACCCCCTGCTGCGCGACGGGATCATCGCCGTGTTCTCGACCCAACCCGACCTGGAACTCGTGGCGGCAGGCGAGGATGGAGAGGCTGCCGTGCGCCTCTTCCGCGAGCACCGGCCAGACGTCATGCTGCTCGACCTGCAGATGCCCAATGTCGACGGGGTGGAGGCGATGACGCGGATCCTTGCCGAGTTTCCGGAGGCGCGGATCCTCGTGCTGACCACATATTCGGGCGACGGCCGCGCCACGCAGGCGATCAAGGCCGGGGCCTCGGGCTATCTGCTGAAGAACAGCCTGCGCACCGAGCTGCTCGACGCGATCCGGTCGATCCACCGCGGCGGCACGCATTTCGACCGGCAGGTGTTCGGCGCGGCGGACCGCGAGGCCAAGCGCCTCACCGCGCGCGAAAGCGACGTGCTGCAACTGGCCGCCTCGGGCAATTCGAACAAGCAGATCGCGGCGCGGCTGTCGCTCTCCGAAGAGACGGTCAAGGGCTACATGAAGGCGATCTTCGCGCGGCTAGGCGCGATGGACCGCACCCATGCCGTGGCGATCGCCGTGCGCAACGGGTTGATCGAACTCTAGGTCGGATCGGCAGCCGGGGGCTAGCGATAGGCGATCTTCGCGGGCAGGGTCAGCCGGATCGAAGTGCCTTGCCCGGCGGCCCTGGCGATGGCGAAGGATCCGCCCAGCCGCTCCAGCCGCTCGCGCATGCCGGTAAGGCCGAAGTGCCCGTCGCGCCCTCCTGCGGCGCGCACCTCTTCCGGCAGGCCGATGCCATCGTCCACCACGCGCAGGGAAAGGCGGTCGCGGCCGTGGTGGATCTCGATGCGCACCAGGCTCGCCTGCGCGTGCTTGACGGCATTGGCCAGCGCCTCGCCCACGGCGAGTTCGATTTCCTCCGCCACCGGCGCGCCGACGAGCTGCTCGGGGCCATCCACCCGCACTTCCCAGGGCAGGGCATCGCGCACCACCCGCTGGGCGCAGGCGCGCAAGGTTTCGGCGATGCACTTGGGTTCGGCATCCTCGCGCAGGCCGCGCACCCGTTCGCGGCCGTGCAGGAGCACGTCGTCGGCCCGCTCCAGCGCGTCCTCGATGGCGGTATGCGCGGGGGTGCCGGGCGTGGTCAGGTGAAGCACGGTCTGGAACCGCAGCATCAGGCCCTGGAAGCCCTGGAGCAGCGTGTCGTGCAGATCCTGCGCGATGCGCTCGCGTTCGGTCACGCGTTCCTCGATGCGATCGCGCATGGCCTGCATGGCCAGCCGCATGCGCCAGCGGAACAGCGCATAGATGCCCAGTGCCAGACTGAGGAACACGGCCAGCCGGAACCAGCCGGTCTGCCAGAAATAGGGCGCGATGACGAAGCTCGTCACCGCCTCGCGCCGGGCCCAGGGACCGTCGCCGGTGGCGGCGGTGACGTGGAAGCGATACGTGCCCGGGCCAAGGCCCGCATAGTCCACGCGGCGGCGCCCTCCGGCATCGACCCAGCCCTGGTCGACGCCGTCCAGCCGGTAGCGGTACCGGTTGCCTTCCGCGTCGGCCAGGCTCAGTCCCACGTAGGACAGGCTGACGCGGGACGTTCCTGCCGGCAGGCGCGTGCCGGTGAGCGGATAGCCGCGGCCGTCCACTTCCAGCGCGGTGACGCGGACCGGCATCTCGGCCGCTCCGGCGGCGATGCGCGAAGGGTCGACCTGCACCACGCCGGTGCTCGTCACGAACCACAGCCGCCCTTGCGCGTCCACGGCGGCATCGTTGGCGGAATAGGGTTCGGTACGGGCGCGGATCGCGCCGTTCTGGCCGAAGCGGGCGAGCGGGATCGGCCTGCCCGGGCGCGCGAAAGCGGCCTCCAGGTCCGGTTCGGCGATGCGGATGATCCCGCCCGAGGAGATCAGCCAGTAGTGGCCCGCCACCCGGACGATCCCCATGACCCCGGCAAGCCAGGGGTAGGTCCGCGCGCTCAGTTGCTGGACGCGGCGCCCGTCATAGCGCGCCAGCCCCGCCTCGCCGCCGATCCAGGTCCTGCCGTCCATCTGCTTGAGCATCCGCACGAAGCCCACGCCGGTCTTTTCTTTCTCCCCGTCGTGTCCTTCGTCGTCGCTTCCCGGCCAGAGGGGCGTCGTCTTGCCGTCCTGCACGCGGGCGAGCAGCCGCAGCGGCTGGTTGATGACGAAAGTGTTCGGGCCGGTGACGACGAAGGTGGTGGCCGGCGGCAGGCTTTCGTCCTTGATCCAGCGCCGGCCTTCCAGTCGGAACATGCCGGAGGCCGATACTGATTCCCACAGACGCCCCTGGTGATCGGCGGCGCAGGCCTGGCCGAACTGGCGCTCATGTTCGAGCGGGCCGATGATCCGGGTCAGGGTGGACCCGCGCACGAGATACTCGTTCTTGTAGGTCAGGACGTAAGCGCCCACCCCTGCCACCGAGCAGACTTCGGACAGCAGGCTGGAACGCAGGATCAGGTCGGCCTTGCCGTCGATGATCCGGTACAGGCCCTCGTCGCCGCCGATATAGAGCGAGCCGTCCGGCCCCGTCGCGATGCCGGTGCGGACGCCCTTGATCGCGGAATAGTGTATGACCGGGGAGCGTACGAAGCGGTGCAGACCGTCCGGCGCGCCGCCCCAGATGGTGCCTTCGGAATCGCGCAGCAGCGTGGAGACCTGGACGGGATAGGTCTCCGCCCGGCTCATGGACAGATCGCTGCCCGGCACTGTCGCCAGCCCGGCGGCATTGCCCGCGACCCACAGCAGATTGTCGGCATCGAACAGCAGGTTGCGGATGCCGTCGCCGCCGCCCAGCGGCTCGCCGAACGCGATGCCGGTGGGCAGGAAGCCGCGCGGGCCGAGCTTCTGGAGCCCGTCGCTCGAAAAGAACCACATGGTGCCGGCGCGGTCCTGGCCGAAGGCGGGGCCAAGGTTCATCAGGCCCGGCACGACCTCGAAAGTGCGGCTGCCGCGAGGCAGCCGGCGCAGTTCGGGGTTCGATGCGATCCACATCGTGCCGTCGTTCTGGCGGAACATGCGCACCAGTGGACCGTCCACGTCGATCACGTCCCAGCGACCCTTCACCAGGTGGCGAAGCTGCGATCCGAAGCCGCTCCACGCCGAGACCCAGACACTGCCGTCCGGCGCGGCGACGATGTCGGTAACGCGTCCGCGCGGCTTCTTTTCCGGGTTGGCGCCGCGCAGCTTGCCGTCTTTCAGCCGGGCGATGCCGCCGAAGGCGTAGCCCACCCACAGGCTGCCGTCGGGCGCCGCGGCCAGGGCCGTGACCTGCCGGGCGCGGAAGTTGTCGAAGTCCTCGGGATCGACGCGCTGGAATTTCAGCCCGTCGAAGCGATAGAGCCCGTCACCCGAGCCCAGCCAGAGGAAGCCGTCGCGGGTGCGGGCCATGGCGCGGATGTCGGGCGGGGCGCCGTCGGCCAATGACCAGTGACGGCTGCTGTAGCCCGGGATCTCCGTGGCCGGGGATGCCTGCACGGCGGGCGCCGGGACGACCGCCCCGAAAATGACGGGGCCGAGCAGGGCTGCCAGCGACGCCAGCCGGTAGAGAAAGGGTCGGGCAGGGGCTCGATCGGGACGCATGGCGCGCGCATTGCATGGCGGCCGGCGGTGGACAAGCAAACCTTGGTATGGCCCTGCGCACAAAGCGAAATGGAGCGCTTTCAGAACCGGAAATTGCTTTCGAGGCCAAGCATGTGGATGGTCCTGGCCGATCCGGTCTCGCGGATGAAAGCGCCGGGTGCGAAAGCGGAGAGCGAGGCGGAGATTTCCAGTTCGGCGCTCGCCTGCCAGGCCAGCGTCATCTCCACTTCCTTGCCGACGAACTTCGCGCGGCTGTCTCCGGCGTCGCGGATCAGGTTGCCCGGGATGTCGTAGATCCCGTCCTCGCGGGAATAGCGCCAGTAGGCCATGGCCGCGAGGCTGGCCGAGACGGTGGGGGCCAGTTGCAGGCCCAGCGAGGAATAGGCATTGACGATGTTGTAGGGGCCGACCGGCGAGAGTTCGCCGAAATACTTGCCCTTGGGAAACATGGCATTGAAAGTGCCGAGGCGGCTGTCCTGGCGCGTGTCCCCGGACTTGTCGCCGCTCACCACATTGACGCGCAGGGTAAGGTCGGGCGCCAGCGGTGCGTCCGGGAAGGCGCGGCCCAGCTCGGTGCCCAGCGTCCAGGCCGAGATCGGCCCATTCGCGAAGCGGCCGAACTGGTAGACGCCCTCGACGTTCCAGTGCCAGTCCTCCCGGCTGCCGTGCCAGCGGGCACCCAGGCTGTGGCGGGTCTCGGTGCCGTCGCGCGTGCCCCAGTGCGCGGCATCGTTGCGATAGCCGAGGTAGTAGAGGTCGAGAGCGGGCAGCGCGGCATAGGCACCCCAGAGCGCCTCGTCAGGCGAGGTGCGGTCGTTGAGATCCCCCTTGCGCGCCTGCACCGGCCTTACCGCCAGCAGGCTGACCGTCGCCGCGCCCAGGGCCACGTCCGCGCGAAGACCATCGAAGGCGAGCGGCACATTGGGGCCGTAGCGTGTGCCCACCAGCCGCTCCGTGCCGAGCGACAGCATCTGCCGCCCGCCGCGCAGGGTTACGGGGCCGAGGTCGGCCTCGGCAAAACCCTGCAGGAGATCGATGCCCGACCCGTCGACCGGGCCGGGCGCAGGCGCGACGCCCGCCGAGGTCGAGGCGATGGGCTGCACGAAGGCGCGGAGCTTGCCGAGGTGGAGATCGGCATATGGCAGGGCGCGAAACCAGACATAGCCGTCGTCAGGCGCCTCGGCGCTGCCCCAGAGGTTGTCGTCGTAGTTCTCGTTCCGCACGCGCAGTTCGATGCCGGTGGAGAGCCAGGCGTCGTCGCCGAGGGGGATGTACTTGAACGGGCCGGTCCAGTGATGATCGCGCTTCTCGGCGTCTTCGAGGTCCGACCAGTCCTCGTCGTAGCGGGTGATGGACAGGGTGGGGGCCTCCCACGCTTCCTTCGGCGCGGCCTGGGCGGTGGTGGGCAGCAGGGCCGCGAGAGAAAGCGACAGCGCCGCCAGCCGTCGTCCCGGACCCGATCCGGGACCGCTGGCCGTGCTGCGCCATGCTCGCGAAAGGGCGCCTGAGGACAGGCACCGGTCCCGGATCCTGCCCGGGACGACGAGGTCAGGCACTGCCGGCCCCCTTGCGCGCCAGGATCGCCACCAGCACGAACCCGCCGACAAGGCCCATATGCTCGAAGAAGGCGTTCATCGCACCGAAGCGCTCGGGGCCTTCGGGCATGGTCCAGAAGGCATTGGCCACCAGCGCCGCGAGGAAAGTGAACACGCCGAGCATCCCCGCGCCCAGCCAGACCAGCCGGCCCTGCAGGACCAGCCGCCCTCCGAGGACGAGAAACGCGCCGATCAGTTCGACGGCGATGGTCAGCCCGGCCCAGAGCGCGGGCGGGGTCAGGCCGAAGTGGCTCTGCTCCGCCAGCGCTGCGGGCCAGTCGCCCAGCTTGTCGACCCCGCCCACCAGGTAAGCGCTCACCAGCGCGAGGCGGGCGAGGAAGGCGGTCGGCTTGAAGTCCAGCACGGCGCCCACGAATGCGAGCCGCTCTGCCGATGGCGTGCGATCGATCGAAGGGAGGCCGGACATGGCTTATGCTCCCTGGTGGATTTCGGCGACGTAGCCGCCGGGGAAGCGCACGATGGCGGTCTGGCGGCGGTTCGCGGTGACGGGTGCGACCAGGGTCTCGGCGCCTGCCGCCTTGGCCTTGGCGAGAGTGGCAGCGAGATCGCTCACGGCATAGCCGGTCATGTCGCGGCCGTAGGGCCAGGGCAACTGGCCGTCGGAAACGTAGACCACCATCTTGCCGTAGCCGCTGTCGATCGAGACGCGGCGGACGGTCTTGCCGGGTTCGCCGATCTCGGCGCCGCTGGCGGCCTTGTCGTCGGCGGTGACTTTGGCATGGGCGAAGCCGGTCCAGCTCCTGATGAAGGCATCAGCGGCATCGACGGTCAGGTAGATACGGTTTTCCGGCACGGTTGCGAGCTTGGCGTAGTTCGGCCTGGCGGTGTGCCAATAGAGCTGCATGTTCACGCCGCCCGGCCATTGCACCACCGAATCCCGGCCGATCGGATCGGGGAAAGTCTCCAGACGGCGCACCGCGCCGTGGCTCCGGGCCGACTTCACGGCGGCGTCGATGTCGGTGACCAGATAGCCGGTGCGCTCGTCGCCGAAGGGATAGGGGATCGGCGTCTTGAAGCCGAAGACCGAGATCGTGCCCGCGGGCGTCAGCACCAGTTGCGACTTGGTGAGGCTCGTAGTCGGCGTCACCTGGAATTCGCCCTGCTTGCTGGTGGTGCCGCCGAAGGTGGCGACGAAGCTGGCGACGAAAGTGTCGAACTGGTCCTGCGGCACGTAGACGTGCGTGGTGTCGTACTGGGCGCCGACCGAATAGTCCGCCGTCGGCGCCGCGAAGGCGGGGGCGGCGATGGGGCTGGCCGCCATTACGGCAGTGGCGAAAAGGAGGGCAAAGCGCTTCATCGAAGGTCTCCTTGAGAAATTTCCGGGGGGCACGTTTCGTCGTCGTCTCGGTCGGCCCTCGCTGCGTGAGCGGGGCTTGCGAGATCGGTTTAAGGTGCGGACGAACGTCTATCGATCCGAATAATATCGTCCGATATGTTCGAGATTATGGAATAGAATGTGATGAGCCCTGCCGCATGCGGCAGGGCTCATCGAAGCTAGACGGCCCAGCAACCGCAGCCGAGCGCGCCCCAGAACGTCTGGACATCGGCGGCCGGGACATTGGCGCCTAGTGCAGAGGCATGGTCATGGCCGTGCACGCCGCAGGAACTGGCGCATCCGCAGGCCGAGGCGAGCTTCTGCCTGGCTTCGGGCGTCTGGTAATAGCCGCCGAAGGTCGCGACCGGCGACCAGTCGGGCATCGGGCGCGGCAGTTCCGGGGCGAGCGGGCGATAGTCGCCTTCGCCGTGGACGACCTTGCCGCCCAGCAGGGTCAGCACTGCGCGGATGTGGACGATCTCGTGCTCGGGCACGGAGAAGAAATCGTCGGAGAGCAGGGCGAGGTCGGCAAGCTGGCCGGCCTTGATCTGGCCCTTCTTGCCGATCTCGTTCGAGAACCAGGTGTTCTCGTGCGTCCACATCGCCAGCGCCTTTTCGCGGCTGACGCGGTTGGCATTGGGGTAGAGGCGCAGGCCGCCGACGGTGCGGCCGGAAACCAGCCAGGACAGCGAGACCCAGGGATTGTAGCTGGCGACGCGGGTGGCGTCGGTGCCGGCGCCCACGGGGATTCCGGCGGAGATCATCTTGGCGATCGGCGGCGTGCGCTCGGCCGCCTTGGCGCCGTAGCGTTCGACGAAATCCTCGCCCTGATAGGCCATGCGGTGCTGGACCGCGATGCCACCGCCCAGTGCCGCGATGCGGTCGATATTGCGGTCGCTGATCGTCTCGGCATGGTCGAAGAACCAGTTGATGCCTTCGAGCGGGATGTCGCGGTTGACCTTCTCATAGACGTCGAGCGCGCGGCCGATGGTCTCGTCATAAGTCGCGTGGAGGCGCCAGGGCCAGCGGTGCTCGGCGAGCAGGCGGATGACGGGTTCCAGATCGCCTTCCATGCTGGGCGCCATGTCGGGGCGGGGCTGGCGGAAATCCTCGAAGTCGGCGGCGGAATAGACCAGCATCTCGCCCGCGCCGTTGTGGCGGTAGGTGTCGTCGCCCTGTCCCGGCGTGACCTGCTTCACCCAGCCCGCAAAGTCCGCCAGTTCCTCTTTCGGCTTCTGCGTGAAGAGGTTGTAGCTGATGCGCACGGTCAGCTGGTCTTCGGCGTGGAGCTTCTCGATGATCTCGTAATCGTCGGGATAGTTCTGGAAGCCGCCGCCCGCGTCGATCACGCCGGTGACACCGAGCGCGTTGACTTCGCGCATGAAGTGGCGGGTGGAGTTGACCTGGTATTCCTGCGGCAGCTTGGGGCCCTTGGCGAGCGTGGAATAGAGGATCGTGGCGTTGGGCTGGGCGAGCAGCAGGCCGGTGGGGTTGCCCGAAGCATCGCGCACGATCTCGCCGCCCGGCGGGTTCGGGGTGTCCTTGGTATAGCCGACGACGCGAAGGGCTGCGGCATTGAGCAGGGCGCGGTCGTAGAGGTGGAGGATGAACACCGGCGTATCGGGCGCCACGCCATTAAGTTCGGCAATGGTCGGCAGGCGCTTTTCGGCAAACTGGTGCTCGGTGAAGCCGCCGACCACGCGGACCCACTGCGGGGCGGGGGTGTTGTCGACCTGCTTCTTCAGCATGGCCATGGCGTCGGCCAGGGTCGGCACGCCGTCCCAGCGCAGTTCCATGTTGAAGTTCAGGCCGCCGCGGATGATGTGCATGTGGCTGTCGATCAGGCCGGGGATCAGGCGGCGCCCCTTGGCGTCGATCACGGCGGCGCCGGGCGCGGCGGCCTCGCGCGCTTCCTGTTCGCTGCCCACGGTCAGGAACTTGCCGTCGCGGATGACCACGGCTTCGGCCTGCGGATTTTCGCGGTCGAGGGTGGTGACCTTGGCGTTGACGATGATCGTGTCGGTCATGACGGCTTCCTTGGAACGTGCGGATTGGGAGAATAGCGAGGGCAGGAGCGAGCTGGCAGCCGCTCCGGCTATGGTCTGTCGGCGGGTGATCATGCTTCGGCCTTGTGGTCGGCCGTGCGGCAGGGGAACTTGTCCCCCGGCAGGCGTCCCAGGACGTGCTTGCGGCAATCTGTCTGCACGTAGTGGGCGACTTCCTCGTGCGCCCAGATCTTCTTCGCGAGCGGGACGATCTGTTCGCCGAGGAGAATGCCGAGCAGCCCCAGCAGGGCGATCATCGGCGGGGCGGGCGAACGCACGCCGAGGAGACTGTAGACCACACCCACCAGCAGCCCGGCAGCGATCGAGAGAAGGTAGGCTTTCATGGCTTTGGGTTCCTCGAACGTTCAATCCGTTCCCCGTGTCGTCATTGCGAGGGCCTATGGCCCGCGGCAATCCAGAGCGGCGGAAACCGCCCTGGATTGCTTCGCTACGCTCGCAATGACGAACGATGGAGAGCGACGTTCCTATCAGGCCTGGACGAAGGCGAGCAGGTCGGGGTTGAGGACGTCGGCATGGGTGGTCAGCATGCCATGCGGGTAGCCCTCGTAGATCTTGAGCGTCGCGTTCGGCAGGATTTCCGCCTGGAGCACGCCGGCGTTCTTGTAGGGGACGACCTGGTCGTCATCGCCGTGGAGGACCAGCGTGGGGACGGTGATCGCCTTCAAGTCGTCGGTCTGGTCGGTTTCCGAGAAGGCCTTGATCCCTTCGTAATGGGCCTTGGCGCTGCCCATCATGCCTTGGCGCCACCAGTTGTCGATCACGGCGGGCTTCACGTCCGCGCCTTCGCGGTTGAAGCCGTAGAACGGCCCTGCGGCGACATCGCGGAAGAACTCGGCGCGGTTGGCGGCAAGGCCGGCGCGCAGGCCGTCGAACACGTCCATGGGCAGGCCGCCGGGGTAGGCTTCCGTCTTGAGCATGATCGGCGGCACGGCGCTGACCAGCACGGCCTTGGCGACGCGGCCCTGCGGAATGCCGTAGCGGGCGACATAGGCCGCAACTTCGCCGCCGCCGGTGGAGTGGCCGATGTGCACGGCGTTCCTGAGGTCGAGGTGTTCGGCGACGGCGGAAGCGTCGGCGGCGTAGTGCGCCATGTCGTGGCCCTCGCTCACCTGCTCGGAGCGGCCGTGGCCGCGGCGGTCATGGGCGACGACGCGGAAGCCCTTGGAGAGGAAGAACAGCATCTGCGTGTCCCAGTCGTCAGACGAGAGCGGCCAGCCGTGGTGGAAGACGATGGGCTGGGCGTCCTTCGGGCCCCAGTCCTTGAAGAAGATTTCGACGCCGTCCTTGGTGGTTACGTAACCCATGATGCTGATCCTTCGATGTTGAGAGTGAAGTCTTCGCGGGAAAAAGGAGGTAGGGACCGGAAGCCTTGTCCGTGAGGGCCGGATGGGGGGTATCTGGCCGCCGGTCCCGAGCTTCAAATCAGTGACCGCCTTCGGATGCGCCGAACATGGTCTTGGCGTAGTTGATACCGATACCGTAGGCACCGCCCCACTTCTTGGCGATTCCGGTGGTGCTGTCGTAGGTTTCGGTGCGGGCCCAGTCGCGCTGCAGTTCGAGCAGGTACTGAAGCGAGGTCATCGGCACGGCGCCGAGCTGGATCATGCGCTCCACCGCGCGTTCATGCGCTTCGGTGGAAATGTCGCCGCAGGCATCGGTGATGACATAAGCCTCGAAGCCCTGGTCGATGGCGGAAGCGACGGGCCCGACGATGCAGACCGAGGTCCAGAGGCCGGCAAAGACGATGCGGGGCTTGGCGATGCGGTTGATCTCGCAGATCACGGCTTCGTCTTCCCAGGTGTTCATCGAAGTGCGGTCGAGCATTTCCTGGCCATCGAAGGCTTCGGTGATCTCTTCGAACATCGGGCCGGAGAAGCTCTTTTCGGCAACCGTGGTGAGGATGGTCGGGACATTGAAGGACTTGGCGCCGCGCGAGATCAGGGCGGCGTTGTTGCGCAGCAGTTCGGCCGAGATCGACTTGGTGGCGAAAGCCATCTGCGACTGGAAATCGATCAGGACAAGCGCGTGATTGTCAGGCGAGATCAGCGACTTGCCGGGGGTGGCGGTGGCGGTCGGCGTAGCGGTGATGGTCATTGCGGGTCTTCCTGTCTGCTGGCCGTCGCGGCCCGGTGAGAGTGTTCTGGAGCGAATTGGCCGTTCCAGAAAGACGTATAAAATCGATCCGATAGTTCGATTAAATTGAAATGTACGAAAAGTCGGGTGTTGCTGTTGCGACTTGCGAGCAGCATTTGACCCCAAACGCGGCGCGAGCGAAATTAACCGTTGGTATAGCCCTCGAACGGGGGGAGGCCCGGTCCGGTTGGGGCATGGCTTTTCGGGGACAGCGGGGCAGGAAGCGCCGCGCGCGAAAGACCGGGGCCGGGAGGATGGCGTGCGGCAGTTATGCCCGGCGCGCGGGTCTATCGGCGGCGCCTGGTCGAAGGCGCGCGGGTCATCGCGGCACGGGTCGCTGCCCGGTCGTGGGCGCCAGCACTGTCGGCGTCATCCCGCAGGACGGCGGGGTAGCAATGGGAGCGCGGCCGGGCCGTCAGCCCGCCAGTGTCTTCAGCGCGGCGACGAGGCGGTCGATATCGGCCTCCGCCGTGAAGATCGCGGGGGTCACGCGCACGCAGGCGCCGCTGGCAAGGCCTTCGCGGTGGACGGTGAAGATGCCGAAGCGATCGAGCAGCGTGGCCGCCAGCGCCTTGTTCTGTGCCACGCTGGTCTGTCCGCGCAGGCGGAACGAGGTGAGGGCGCTGGTCAGGCGCGGATCGGCGGGCGTCAGGATCTCCAGGCCGGGATGGCCGCGCAGGGTCTCGGCCCAGCGATCGCGCAGGAAACGCAGGCGTGCCTCCTTGGCGCGGATGCCGATGGCCTCGTGGAAGTCGAGCGCGTCGGCAAGCGCGAGATAGCCCGCGAAACTGGCCGTGCCGGTATGGACGCGGCTCTGCGTTCCATGGTCGGGATTGCCCACCTCGCTCATGTTGGGATCTATCGCGTCCAGCCGGTCCTTGCGGATGTAGACCAGCCCCACGCCCATCGGCGCACCGATCCACTTCTGGCAGGTAAGCCCCACGAAATCGGCCCCCAGTTCGGGGAGCGTGAAATCGAGCTGGCCCCAGGCATGGGCGGAATCGAGAATCACGTCGACCCCGCGCGCGCGGGCAAGAGCAACGATTTCCTTCACCGGCATGACCAGGCCGCTGCGATGGCCGACATGAGTCAGCAGCATCAGGCGCACCTTGGGGTTCGCCTCAAGCGCCTTGGCATAGGCGTCGATCAGGCCCTGGTGAGTGGCGGGTTCCGGGAGCGCGAAAGTCACAAGGTCGGCGCCGCGGCGCTGCTTGAGCCAGCGGAACGCGGCCTGGGTGCTGTCGTAGTCGAGGTCCGAATAGAGCACTTGGTCGCCGGGCCGTAGGCGGTTGTAGCCGGCGATCAGGGTTTGCAGCGCCTCGGTGGCGCCGCGGGTGAAGGCGATTTCTTCCGGCTCCACGCCGAGGATGGCCGCGGCGCGGGCGCGGACGGGCAGGATGTCCTGCCAGAACCCGCGCCGGGCGTAGTAGGAATTCTCGGCATTCACTTTGGCCAGCTTGCGGGCATAGGCTTGCTCGACCGGGCGGGCCATCGAACCCCAGTTGCCGTTTTCGAGCTGCACGATCGCTTTCGTGACATCGAACTGCGCGGCGACTTGTGCCCAGTAGGCACTGTCCTGGGGGTCAATGGCTTGAGGATTTGCGGGAACGGCGCGCCGAAGCTGCGACCCGAGGGGCGCCGTTCCCGCACTCGCGCCGGCCGAAGCGGCCGGGGCGGCGAACAGGGGAGAGAGAAGGCCGGTAGCCATGGCCCCGGAGATCAGGGTGCGGCGATGAATCTCGGTAGCCATGGCCTTGGACCTCCTGCTCAGAACGACACGTCGACGCGGGCGTAGTAATTGCCGCCGTTGGTGTCGTAGGGGGCGTTGCGCGAGTAGACGAGGCCGCGGCTGGCCTGGAACGTCGCCTTCTCCGGGTACTTGTTGAACAGGTTCTCCGCGCCGACGCGCACGGACAGGCCGGGGCGGAATTCGTAGGTCACCCCTGCATCGACGAAGGCGATGCCGCCGAAGTCCTGGAAGATGTCGCCGCTGGCATTGCCGCTCGAATCCGTCCAGCCACCGTAATAGCGAAGGCGTCCCATCAGCGAGACCTTGCCCAGCGTGTAGTTGAGCGTGGCCACGGCATTATGCTCGGGCAGGCCCTTTTCGTACTTCACGCGGGTGGTGTCGCTCTGGGCGATCTGGCTGGAGACCACCTTGGTCTGGGTGTAGCTGTAGGACGCCGTGGCATCGAGCACGCCCGGGCCGACCGGGTGCTTGTACGAAACCACGAAGTCCACGCCGCGCGTGCGGGTATCGTAGTCGTTGGTGAAGAACGTGATCGTGCGGTAGTCGGCCGCCTGGCTGATGCCCTGGGCGATGAGGCTGGCCTTGATCGCGTCGGTCAGGACATAGCTGGGCGAGACGCTGAAACGGTTGTCGACCTTGATCTGATAGGCGTCCACCGATCCGGACAGGCCGAAGCCCGTGCGCCAGACGAAGCCTGCGGTGGCCGTCTTCGAGGTTTCCGGCTCCAGCGCGGTGGCGCCGAAATACTGCGCGACGGGGTTGAGCGGCGAGAGGCGGCCGGTCGTGTAGAGCAGCAGCGTGGTGGTATCGAGGCCCTGCGAGGTGCTGGTCGAGTTGATCTGCGCCGGGGTCGGGGCCTTGAAGCCGGTGGAATAGGACCCGCGAACCGCCAGGGCGGGCGAGAGTTCGTAGCGAGTCGAGAACTTGTAGTTGAAGCTGTTGCCGAAGCTGGAATAGTCCTCGTCGCGCAGCGCGGCTTCCACGCTCCAGGCCTCGGTGACGGGGACCGTCACGTCGAGATAACCGGCATAGCTGGTCTGGCTCCACGAGCCGGCCTGAAGATCGGAGAAGCCCGGGAAGCCGTTCGACCCGGCGGCCAGGCCGTAGGCCGCGCCTTCGCCCACGGCATAGGAGGCCTCGTCCCCGGCGCGGATCCGGTAGGTTTCCACGCGGCGTTCGGCGCCGAAGGCCACGGTCACCGGCTTGGCGAAGATGGGCAGCGACAGGTTATAGACGCCGTCGGCGTTGAGGTTGAACTCGCGCTGGATGTTGCGGCCGAGGTAGAAGTTCAGCGGGCTGTCCGGGCCGAGCGAGGCATTGATCGAGTTGTGCAGGTAGAACGCGGTGGCGTTCTGGCCGAACGAGCCCGAGAGGTCCCAGCGGAAATCGCCCGACTGGCCGCCGCGAATGCCGCCCACCGTCTGGAAGTCGGTATAGCGCACGCCTTCGCTGGGTGCGAAACCGGCCGGGTAGATGTCGTTGACGTCGAAGCCGGGGAAGGCGGCCGTCTGGTTGTAGACCGAGGTGGTGGTCGCCGGGTTGCGCCAGTTGATGTCGGACCAGCCCTTGCCCTTGCCGAACGTGCCGAAGCCGTAGACTTCCACGTCGTCGCCGATGGGTTCGGCGGCATCGACCGCGAACTTGATGGTCTGGAGCTGCGGGTTGCCCCAGCGCTGGACCGGGTCCTTCACGGCGATGCCGGTGGCGTTCGAGAAGTCGATCGCGTCCTGGCGCTGCTGGCTGCGCGAGGTGGGGTTGGTGTCCGCGAATTCGCCCGTCACCACGAAGTGGCCGCCGCCGGGAAGGGCAAAGCCCGCGCGCCCGCCTAGCTGCACCTGCTCGCCGTCGCCCTTGTAGTATTGCGACCCTTGCGCATAGGCCGAGAGGCCGGGCTTGGTGTCGAACATCACGTTGATGACGCCGGCGATCGCGTCGGAGCCATATTGCGCCGAGGCGCCGTCGCGCAGCACTTCGACATGGCCGATCGCGAACGAGGGGATCTGCGCCAGGTCGGTCGCCTGGGCGCCGCTGTTGAGGAATGACGAGCGGTGGAAGCGCTTGCCGTTGACCATCACCAGGGTCATGTCGGGCGAGAGGTTGTTGAGCGAGGCCGGGCGGATGAATTCCGGGCCGTCCGAAGCGGGCAGCTTCTGGACGATGAAGGCCGGCACAAGCTGCGTCAGCTTCTCGTCCAGGCGCGCGGTGACCGTGGATTTCACCTGCTTTTCGGACAGCGTGTCCACCGGCGAAAGCGCGGTGAACACGGTCTGCGCCTGCGCGCGGGTGCCGGTGACGATGATGTCGCTGCCCGCGTCGTCGGTGGGCGTGGCGGCCCGGCCGCCGCGCGGGGCGGGCTCCGAGCGGTCTTCCTGCAGGCCGAGGACCACGGTCTTGCCGTCATCCTTCTTCACGGCGAGACCGGTTCCGGCGATCAGGCGGCCCAGGGCGACCTGGCGCGTCATGTGGCCGCTCAGCGCCGGAGCGCGCAGCGTGCCGATGGTGGCGCTGGGGAAGAAGATCTGGACTTGCGCCTGGCGGGCGAACTGCGTCAGCGCGCTGGAGAGCGGCTGCGCGGGAATGGCGAAGGCATGGGCCTCGGCGGCCATGGCAGGCGCGGCGAAGACGGCAGACGTGGCGCAGACAGCAGACGTGGCAAGCAACGCCGCGAAAAGCGGCGCGCGGCGAAACCGTGCGGACATGGATGAACGACCCTTTTGAAAGGCGCCGATCTGCGCCTCTGCCCTTCCAGACGATCCGGCCTGTCGGAACCGCCAAGGGCCGGTTAAAAAATTTTCAGCGGGTCAGGATGAAGCCGCCTTCATGCGGTGTCGCGCGGATATCCAGCCCCAGCTCCAGCGCCGAAAGGAAAGCCGCCGGATCGGTGGAGGTGAAGCGGCCGCCCACGGGAATCCCGGTGAGGTCCGGATCGGCGATCACGATCTTGCCGGGCAGGTAGCGGTTGTATTCCTGCACCGCGGTTTGCAGCGGCTCGTTGTCGAACACGATCTCGCCCTGCTGCCAGGCGACCGTCGCGGCCATGTGCTGGGGGCTGGCCGGGCGGACCGAGGGATCCGCTGCGGAGAGCAGCAGCCCTTCGTTCGGCGCGGCGACCTCTGCGGGGCGCGTGCTCCCGATGGCGCTGGAGGAGGAGGAGGAGGCGGAGGAGGCGGAGGTGGAGGCGGCGGCGCGGCCGGTCAGCACCGTCACGTCCATCGCGCCGGTCTGGAGCCGCACGTTGAAGCGGCCGGTGGAGAGCGCGGCGGTCAGGCCCTGGCCATGGACGCGGGCGGGAATGCCGGGAACCAGTTCCAGCGCCACTTCGCCGCGGGCGATCCAGAGGCTGCGCTCGGTGTCGGAAAACCGCCATTGCAGGAGGCTGTCGGTGTTGAGCATGGCGCGGCTGCCGTCAGGCAGGATCAGGCGCCGGCATTCCCCGATACCGGAGCGGGCGCTGTCCCAGGCATAAGCGCGCGTGGCGACGCCGCCCGCCGCGAGCAGGCCGACCAGCCCCATGCCGCCGAATGCGCCCAGGGCGCGGCGACGGGAGAGGCCCGCGGCCGCGAGAGGCTGCACCTGCGGCAGGGCGGAAGAGGGCGTCTCGGCAGCGCGCCATACCGACAGGGCGCGGGCAAAGGCTATGGCGTTTCCGGGATGTGCGGCGCGCCACGCCTCGAAGCGCGCTTCGTCGATCGTGCCGGCTTCGTGGCGCGCGAGCCAGCCCGCCGCTTCGCGGGTTGCCTTGCGGCGCCTATGCCGTTGATCGTTGAAGATGCTCATTTTTCCGGATGCGGTAATTTCGAAGGCCGGAATAGCAGACGAACGGCGAAGTCAAACCCGCCAAGCCGCTCCGATCTTTTTTTCGGGTTTCGCTTCAGCGCTTGCCTTGCGCGTCGCAGGTCTCGGCACCGTCGCCGGCCGTCTCGGTCTCGCCGCCGAGATGGGCGCGGGAGAGCAGTTCGATGGCGCGGGCCAGTCGCTTCTCGTAAGTCGAGAGGCTGATGCCCAGGTCCTGCGCGATGGCTTTCGAGGATTCGCCCTCGATCCTGCGGCGGACGAAGACCGTGCGGCAGCGCTCGGGCAGGCTGGCGATCAGGTCGGAGACGCGGCGCAGGCCTTCCCGTCCGGCCGCGATCCGGTGCTGGTCGGGCGTCTCGTCGGCCAGGGTGAGATGGTCGGCATCGGCAAGCTGGCCGAAATCGACGATGCGCTGGCGCCGCAGGCGTTCGATGGCGATATGGCGCAGCATGCGCACGACATAGGCGCGCGGGTTGTCGATCGCGGCCCAGCCTTCCAGCGTGAACAGACGGGTGAAGGCTTCCTGCACGAGGTCCTCGGCTTCCTCGCGCGAGCCCGAAATGCGCAGGGCAGCGGCGAGGAAACGGTCTTCGTGAGGAAAGACTTCGTCTGCAAACCAGATATCGATCGGGCGGATGACGGGCACGGGAAACCAGCTTGAGGTGATGAGGTGGCCGCCCTCCTATTTCTCGCCGGTGTCAAATCGATGACGGTATACGGTGCTGCCGTGCCAGCCCCGCCGCGATCTACAGCGCTGGTGCCGCGTCAGACGCGAATGAGCCGAGGTGGATCCAGCCGTTCTCTTCCAGGATTTCGAGCGGCGGCAGCCCCGCCGCAAGGCCGATCCGATCGATATAGGCCGCAACGGCGTCCTTTCGGGCACCGGCCGGAACGACCGGGCGGCCCGGCGGCGCGAACCAGATGGGGAGGAAGCCGGTCTCCACCCTGCCGCCGGCATGGATGCGGCAGCGCCCGATCAACCCGTTGACCGCCTCGGGATGGAACGGGGCCAGCGGATAGGCCGGATCGGGCTCGAACCCGAACATCTTCTTGCGCCGCTCCGCCCATTCCGCGCGGGCCGGATGGTCCTGCGCCGGGGTGAGCGCATGCGTGACGACGCAGCCGTTGCCAAGGCCGTGGAAGATCGGCCGGCCGAGATGGAACTCGATGCCGCGCGCGATGTGGGCGTGATGGCCGACCACGATGTCGGCGCCCGCCTCGATGGCGGTATGGGCCAGCGGGCGCTCGTAAGGTGCGAGCGCGGCAGGGCGGTGAGTGATGCCCTTGTGGAGAGCCACCACGAGGACGTCCGCTTCAAGCCTTGCCGCCGCGATGTCCGCCTGCATCTGCGTCACTGACGCGGGATCGGCGGCGACGAGTTCGGCTTGCGGGCGCGAGGGGCCGCCGTCGGCGGCGAGGACGTTGACATAGGCGCTGCCCGCCCGGCTCTCGGTGGCCCAGCTGATTTCCGGGCCCACGCAGTTGTAGCTGAGCAGCGCGATCCGCCTTCCCTCGCGCGCGACCACGGCAGGCCTGCGGGCGAGAGCGAGGTTCGCCTCGGCACCGGCATGGGCGATGCCGAGGCGATCGAGTTCGGCAATGGTGTCGGCAATGCCGATCGCGCCGCAGTCCGCGATATGATTGCCCGCCATCGAGAGCATGCCGATGTTGGCGCGCGCCAGCGCCGCCAGATGCGCGGGTTCGGCGCCAGGGGCGGGAACGTCGCCTTCCAGCTCCTCGCCGCGCAGGGTGTGCGGGACTTCGAGATGGCCGATGACCAGGTCGGCCGCGCGGGTCACTTCGGCGATGCCCGAAAGCCAGTGCTCGGGATCGGGAACGTCGAGGATGATGTCGCCGAGGAACAGGAGATCGATCGGGCGGCTCATGCCAGTGCCCCTTCCTGGCGCAAGGCGGCGATGGCGGCCGTGTCGTACCCCAGTTCGGCCAGCACGGCCTCCCCGTCGGCGCCGAGCACCGGCACGCGCCGCGCGGTGAGCGGATCGGTGGCGAAGCCCGGCCCCATCGTCGCGAGCGGCCGGTCGTGCCCGGGCAGGTCCACCGCCTGCAGCGAGCCGCGCTGCGCGATGTGCGGATGCTGCACGATCTGGCCGACCTCGCGGATCATCGCCGCGGGGACTTTCGCGGCGGTGAGGCGCGCTTCGAGGTCTTCGGCGCCCCAGCGGGAAAGTGCCTGCTCCAGCCAGTTCCGCACGAAATCGTAATTCGCCACGCGCGCGGCGTGGCCGGCCATGCGCGGGTCGGCAAGCATGGCTTCTTCGCCCAGCACCCGCAGCAGCGCCTCGACCTGGGCCTGGTTGTTGGCGCCGAGCGCGATCCAGCCATCGGCGGTGGGATAGAACTCGGACGTGGGCACCATGCGAAAGCCCCGGTTGCCGGTGCCGCCGGGCGTCTGCCCGGTATAGCTGTGCACCGAGACGGTCTGGTTCGCCAGCTTGAGCGCCGCGTCGAGCATGGCCACGTCGACATGTTCGCCCTCGCCAGTGGCGTCGCGGCGGCGCAGGGCGGCCAGGGCGGCGATCACGGCGATATAGCCGGTGAAACTGTCGATGATCGGCAGGCCGATCTTGCGCGGTTCACCGTCCACGGCACCCAGCGCGGCAATGCCGGAAATGGCCTGCGCGATATGGTCGTAAGCGCCCCACTGAGCCAGCGGGCCGCTCTGGCCGAAGCCGGTGATCGAGATCACGATGAGGCGCGGATTGCGGCGGCGCAGTTCTTCGACCGGGAAGCCGAGCCGCGCCAGCACGCCGGGGCGGTAGTTCTCGACCAGGAAGTCGGCCTGCTCCACCAGCTTCCACAAGGCGGCCCGGGCGCCATCGGTCTTGAGGTCCAGCGCGATCGAGCGCTTGCCGGCGTTGATCGAGGCGAAGGGAACGCTGAGCAGCGGCTCGCCCGCATGCTCGGTATAGTGGCGGAAGCCGTCGCCCACATGCGGCGGCTCCACTTTCACGACCTCGGCGCCCATCTGGACCAACGCATTGGTGCAGGTCGGACCGGAAATGGCGTGCGTGAGGTCGACCACCCTGATGCCGTCGAGCGCGTTCATCGGCTGGCTCCCGCGCCGCTGGAAAACAGGCCGGTCGCCTCCAGCGCCGCGGCATCGAAGCCGAGTTCGGCGAGGATCGCGGCATTGTCCGCGCCCGGCGGGGGCGCGGGGCGATGTGCGACCGGTGGATGACCGGAAAGGTGGAAGGGCGTGCCGATCTGCTCGACCGTGCCGGCCGGCGTGGGCAGCGTCATATGCATGCCGCGCGCTTCGGCGTGGGGGTGGCGCAGCGCTTCCCCCGGGGTGAGCACGGGCATGGCCTGGGTGTCGGCCGCTTCCAGCAGGCCGAGCCAGTGCGCGCGGGGATGCGCCGCGAACAGGGCGGCAAGGTCTTCCTGCATGGCCGGATGGGCGGCGGTGTCGAACTGGCGCGCCGCATAGTGCGGGCGGCCCACGGCCTCGCAGAAGCGCGCCCAGTAGCGCGGCTCCATGTCGGTGGTGCAGAGCCACTCACCGTCGCTGCAGAGCCAGACGCCGCCCTTGGGGTGCCAGGCGCCGGTGGGAAAGCCGATGGCGGCGGGGTCCTCGGCGCGGCCGAGCGCGACCATCAGCAGCGGCATGGCGGCTTCGGTCATGGCCACGTCGACAAGCTGGCCCTTGCCGCTGGCATGGCGGGCCTGGAGCGCGGTGAGCACGGCAATGGCGGCATGGGCGCCCGCCAGCACATCGGCGACTTGTGCGCCCGGCAAAGTGGGCACGGGCGTGCCGTTGAGGCGGGACAGCGCACCGGCGAGTGCCAGGGCGGCGGGATCGTGCCCGGCCCGGCCGGCCAACGGTCCCGTCTGCCCGGCGAAGGACACCGAGCAGTAGACCAGCCGCGGATTGATCGCCGCCAGCGCCTCGTAGCCGAGGCCCATCGCCGCCATCACGCCGGGGCGATAGTCCTCCAGCAGCACATCCGCCCGCTCGACCAGGGCATGGATGACCGGCGCGGCCTCGGGATGGCCGGGGTTGAGCAGCAGCGAGCGCTTGTTGCGGGTATAAGTCGGCCGGGCGCGGCGCAGGGTCTCCGCGTCCTCGTCCGCACCGGCGCCGAACATCGTCTTCGCCTTGGCCAGTTCGCGGGGGTGCTCGATGCGGATGACGTCCGCCCCCATGTCGCCCGCCAGCCAGCCGAAATAGGCGCCGGGCAGGAAGCGCGAGAAGTCCAGGACCGTCAGCCCGCCAAGCGCCGTCATGCCACTGCCTTTCGGCGGGCTTCGGCCATCTGCATGCAGGGGCCTGCGATGAAAGCGGCGATGCGGGCTTCGAGGTCCGCGCCGTCCGCGCGGTCCAGCGCATAGTTGTCCACGCCCAGTTCCAGCACCGGGATCCCGGCGGCGGCAAGGGCGCGCAGCACGAAGGGATCGGCGTCGCTCAGGGCCACGGCCCCGTGGACGCCGTGGGTCTCGGCCTCGTGGACATGCCAGGGCGCGGCCCAGCTCGGCATGCGCAGTTCGTCTCCCATCGTGAGGAAACGGGCGGCCAACGCGCGCAGGGGATCGCGCCCACCCGTTCCGTCCACATCGAAGCTGCGGATATAGCCGTCTGCCGCCAGCGAAAGGTACATGGACCAGACGAAGACCGCCCCGTGGCTGTCCTCCCACTTCTGATAGAACGCGGTATTGCTCCAGAGACCCCGGCCGACCCACATGAGGCGAACCTTCTCGTTGGTTACCGCGCCAAGGCCCTCGGCGGCGCGCGCGGCGACTTCCTCGTAGAGCGCCCTGGCGGCATCGCGCGCCCATTCGGTGCCGCGATGCCACTGCGGCACCATCGTCGCCGGCATGGAATCGACGAGGCCGATGGGGGCGGGCACGGTGCGGGCGATCAGGTCGCGCGTCTTGCGGTAATATTCTTCCTGCTCGTTGACGAGGTTCATCACCTCGACGAAGCGGGCCTCGTCGAAAGGACGGCCGGTGCGCTTCTCCACGGCAGCGATCACGTCGCGCAGTTCGCTCACCAGAAGGTCGAGCCGCGCAGGCTCCAGTACTTCGTCCCAGCGGTGCGGCAGGGCGTCCCACCAGCGGGTTTCGATCTCCCACCGCGGGTCCACCGTGCGCTCGTAGAGGTAGGGGGCGGCGCCGCTTTCCCCGGCCCATGCCTCGAAGATGCCGGGCGTGGCGTCGCTCGAAGCGATGGCCTGCACGAAGTCCGGCCGCGGCAGCCCGCCCCAGGGCGCCTGTTCGGCGTCATGGTCCAGCGCGGCGGCCAGGCCCTGGGCGCTGTAGGCTTCAGCGTCGGTAGGGTAGTTGCGGCCGCGCAGGAGGCGGCGATAGCGCCCGCTCTGCTGCTTGGCGGCGACGATCGAGGCCCACCATTGGTTGACCACGAACGGCACGCCCAGCGCGCGGAGGATTTCCTGCGGGGCATTGGCGTTGACCACCGCGAAGGGCGAGCCTTGCGCGACCTGCTCGCGCACGGAGGCGAACCACGCGCGCTGATAGTCGCCCGAGGAAGCCGATGCCTGCAGGACCTTGCGGCTGCGCAGGCGGGGTGCCGATGGCGTCGTTTGCGGCTTGGGAACGGCAGGGCGCGGCGGCTCTTCCCCGCGCAGGGACAGGGCCAGCTCGCCGGTGTCGCCCAGAGCGCTCTGGAGCGCGAGGATCTCATGGGAAGGCAGCGCGCTGCGGAGCGCGGCCAGGGTCCAGGGGGCGGCTTCGTCGCCGTCCACGGTCAGCTGCAGGATGCGTTCGATACCGCGGCGGCCGGCCATTTCGAGCGCCTGCTGCGCCAGAGCGGCGCTCCGGGCGGCGGCGGCCGGCACGGCGTAGGCGGGGTCGGCCCACTCGGCCATCGTGCGCGGGGCGGGGCAGGCGGCGCGCGTCATGCCCCAGTCCTGCACCTCTCCGACGATGCGCAGGCCCTCGGCTTCGATCGCCGCGTAATGCAGGTCCGTCTCCTGGGGCGAGCCGGCGAGGAGCACGGGCCTGCCGGTCGCTTCCGGGAGGGAGGCGCTGTCGTCGCGCAGGGCGCGCAGCAGGGGCAGCAGTTCCTCCGGCGGGAGAATGGCGGCGGCGCCCAGGCATTGCAGCATCTGCGTGCCGGAGAAGCGCGGCCGCAGCGCGTCGAGATCGCGCAGGAGTGCGTTCACGGCGTCGGCCGTGTCGGCCTCGCGCGCAAGGTCCTCATCGGTGAAGGCGCGGCCGCCTTCGGCCGTCAGCCATTCGCGCAATTGTGCGAGGCGCGTCTCGTTGTAGCGGCGGCTGGAGGGGCGATCGATGTGCAGCAGATCCAGCAGCGTCGCCTTGCGCGGCCCCGGCACGCCCAGTCCCAGCCCTTGCAGGCGCGCGTTCTCGCGGATGGCGGAGAAGACTTGCGCCTGCTCGGCATCGGCGCGGGTGAACAGCACCGGGTCGACCATGGCAGGGTCCAGCAGCAGTTCCACCAGGTGATGCGCGCGGCGCCGGCCGGTCGATGGGCCGAGCAGGGCATCGGCGCGCGGCGTTGCCATCTCCGGACGCGGCGCCATGCGAACCGGCGCGAAACCTGCCGCGCGCAGGAGCGGCAGGGGCGCATCGCTGCCGATCACGCGAAGCACGGCGCGCCCTTCCGCGCGCAGGCGGGCTGCCACACCTTCCGCGTCGCGATAGGCGGCGGCGATCGTGTCGAGAGCGCTGCTGGCCGACACCTCAGATGACTCCGGCGGCGCGCAGATCGGCGATCTTTTCCGCCGAGTAGCCGAGATGGCCGGTCAGGATCGTCTCCGCATGTTCGCCGACGCGCACGGGAAGCACATCGTCGAAGCCGGTGCGCGCGCCCGAAAAGACGATGGGAATACCCGCGGTGCGCAAGTCGATATGCGTGTCGTAGCTGGGGTGATGGACTTCCATCGTCTCGGCGCGGGCGACCACGCGCGGATCGACCAGGGCGTCTTCCGGGTGGCGCACCGGCGCCACGGGCACGCCTTCGGCTTCGAGCAGGGCGACGACTTCGGCCGTCGGCAGGCTGCGCGACCAGGCGTTGATGCGGGCTTCCAGCACCGCGGCATTGGCAACGCGCGAATCCCGGTTGGCAAAGCGCGGGTCGGCCGAGAGCGCTGGCTCGCCCATGGCGCGGAACAGGCCTTGCGCCAGCTTTTCATGCACGGCGACCACGGCGACATAGCCGTCCGCGCATTCGAACACGCCGAAGGGCGAGAGCCGCTGCACGGTGAGTCCGGTGCGGGCCTGCATGCCCGCCGCGGCCATGGCCGACCAGTTCTCGATCGCGACGAAGCTGGTGAGGGCGCCCAGCATCGATACGTCGATGTGCTGGCCGGTGCCCGTGCGGTGGCGCTGCTCCAGCGCGGAAAGAATGCCGATCACCGCGAAGACGGGGGCGAGCATGTCGGCAATGGGAATGCCGATGCGCACGGGCGGCTCGTCATGCCCGCCGCTGGCGAACATCGCGCCGGACAGGGCCTGGATGATGATGTCCATCGCCTTGCCGTCCGCCGCCGTGGCGCCGAAGCCGCTGAGCGAGCAGTAGATCACGCCGGGGTTCTCGGCGCGCGCCACTTCATAGCCGATGCCCAGGCGGTCGGCCGTGCCGGCGGTGAAGTTCTCGACGACGATGTCGGCCGAGCGCACGAGGTCGCGGAAGACCTCCTGCGAGCCGGGCTTCTTGAAATCCAGCGCGACGCCGTATTTGCCGCGGGCGCGGGTGAGGTGAGACACGGAGACGTCGTCCTCGTGCCGGCGTTCCACGACGATGCCGTCGCGGCCTACGTAAGGGCTGTTCTCGCGGGCCAGGTCGCCGCCGCGCGGGTCCTCGATCTTGATGACTTCGGCGCCGAGGCCGGCCAGCAGGAGCGTGGCATAGGGGCCGGCCAGGGCGCGGGTAAGGTCGATGACGCGCAGGCCCTCAAGCGGACGTTCGGTAGTGGTCATGGGCGGTCCTCCGTCGGCGCGCAGTGATGGGCGGTGCCGGTGGTGATGAGTTGCTGGGCGGCCCGGAACACGGGCACGCCGTCGATGCCGACTTGCGACAGGCGTTGGGCCTGGCCGAAGGCGTCGGCGTTGTAGAGCCGGTCGAAGCGCGCTTGCTCGCCGGCGGGGAGGGGAGAGAAATCGACGCCGTCAGTCTTGCCGAAGGCGATGCCGGCCGCTTCGGCCGCGATCAGTTCGCGGTTGAGCGCGGCTTCCCAGTCCTTGCGCGAAGCGATCAGCAAACGCTGCAAGTCGGGCGGCAGGCGGCGCCAGGCCTGGTCGGACACGGCGCGGGCCGGATAGGCGCCGCGGCTGAAGCGGATCGAGGTGAAGTGCTTGGCCACTTCCGAGAAGTGCAGGCTCTTGATCGTGTCGGCCGGGGCGACGACACCGTCGATCACCCCCTTGGCCAGCGCCGAATAGACCTCGCTCATGGGCATGTTGACGGGATCGGCGCCCAGTTGCTTGAGCACGTCCACCGCGTCGCTCTGGGCGCGCAGGCGCAGGCCCCGGAAGTCTTCGAGGTGGCGGATCGGCCGCGTCCGGGTGAGCACGCCGGGGAAGTTGCCGCCTTGCACCGCCAGGACGTGGAGGCCGTGCAATTCCCTGCCGAAACCGGGGAAGCGCGCGGCCAGGCAATCGTAGACGGCGATCTGTTCGCCGATGTCGCGCACGCCGCCGTAGAAGCCCGACTGGACCCGCAGCAGATGCGCGCCGCCCTTGGCGTAGATCGGCGTTATCAGGCCGATGTCGGCAACGCCGTGGCGGATCTCCTCCATGCTCATGTCGCTGGAGAGCAGCGCGCCGGACCAGTAGGGCCGGAAGGCGAGCCGGCCCTGGCTGGCTTTCTCGACCTGGGCCATCCATTCCTGGTCGGCCCGGCTGAAAGGATGGCTGGGCGGATAGGGGCTGGCATATGTCAGCGTATATTCGGCCTGCGCCTGGCCTTGCGGAGCCGGCGCCGCTCCGCAGCCGGTAAGGGAGCCGGAAAGCGCCAGGGCCGCGGCGGCGAAAAGGAACTTTGGACGCATCGGATCAGCCTCCCGTCACGCTGGGCAGCCACAGGGTCAGCGCGGGCACCGCGATGATGAGGGCGAGATGGAGGAAGTCCGCGAGCAGGAACGGCAGGATGCCTCTGAAGATCGCGGAAAGCGGGATGTCCTTGGCGATGCCCTGGATGACGTAGACGTTGAGGCCCAGCGGAGGATGGACGAAGCCGATCTCCATCGTGCGCGTCAGGAAAATGCCGAACCAGATCGCGCTGTAGCCCAGTTCCTGCGCGATCGGCAGGAAGATCGGGGTGGTCAGCAGCATCAGTGCCAGACCGTCCAGGAACGAGCCGAGCAGCAGCAGCAGCAGGGCCATGGCGATGATCGCGAGAACCGGGCTGGCGTGCATGTCGCGCACCCAGGCGGACATGACGTCGGCGATGCCGGTGGTGCTGATGAAGGTCGCGAACAGAATGGCGCCAATGATGACGACGTAGATCATGCCCGAGGTGCGCAGGGTGGATGCCACGGCGCTGCCGATGGCCTGGCGGTTGAAGGCGCCGCGCAGGGCGCAGAGGCCAAGCGCCGCGACCACGCCCACGGAAGCCGCCTCGGTGGGGGTGAACCAGCCGATCATCAGCCCGCCGATCACGAACACCACCAGCGCGATGACGTCGACGATGCGGCCGATGCCGATCAGGCGGTCGCGCCAGCCCACACGCTCGGACTTGGGGCCGAGCAAGGGGTTGAGGTGGCACAGGACGCTGATCGTTATCATGTAGAACAGCGCCTGGGTCAGGCCGGGAATGATCGAGGCGGCGAAGAGCTTGCCGATCGACTGTTCGGCGATGATGCCGAAGACGATCAACGCGCCCGAAGGGGGAACCAGCGATCCCAGCGTGCCGCCCGCGGCCAGTGCACCGGCGGCGAAGCCGGGCTGGTACTTGGCGCGGCGCATTTCCGGCAGGGCGGCCGCGCCCACGGTGGCGACGGTGGCGAGGCTGGAGCCGCTGATCGCGCCGAAGCCTGCGCATCCGGCAATGGAGGCGAGCGCCAATCCGCCCTTGCGGTGCCCGACGAAGCGCGCGGCGACGTCGAAGAAGTCCCGGCTGGCGCCCGCCGCGAAGCACAAGTGCGCCATGAGCAGGAACAGCGGCAGGACGCCCAGTTCATACTTCATCACGGTTTCGAAAGCGACGACGCCGCCCTTGATCACGGCCGCCTCGGGCGAGATCAGCACGGCCAGGCCGAGCAGGCCCACGCCTGCAAGGCCCGCGCCGATGGGCACGCCGGCCGCCAGCAGCGCCAGCAGTGCGGCAATGCCGAGAAGTCCGATCATTTCCGGGCTCATCGTGCGCTCCTGCGAAGCGCGTTGCGCAGGAACAGCAGGGCGACGAAGGCCAGCGCGGCGATCTGAAGGAGGCGCAGCGGGGTGATCGGGATGTGCAGCAACTCGGTCCTCTCATGACCGTTCCAGAGGTCGGCGACGAGCCAGAGGCAGCCTGCCGCCAGGACCAGGAACAGGGCCGCGGACAGCGCCGAGGCGACGCGGGCCAGACGCTGGACGGTGGGGGCGCTCAGGCGCTCGGTAAGGATGTGGACGGCGGCATGGGAGCCTTTGAGCGTCGCGAAGATCATGGCCGATGAGGCGATGAGGACGATGCAGGTCTGGACCACTTCGATCGAGCCCAGCAGGGTAAATCCGGTGTGGCGGCCCAGTACGGCAATGGCGTCGGTGGCCATGGCCACGAACAGGCCGGTGCCGCCGACGAGATAGGCCGCGCGTGTCGCGGCACTTTCCGCTTCGGGCTTTTCGAGCGCCGGAGGCGATTCCTCGCCTGTGTCCAGGTCGTTCTGCATCTTCCTCTCCTGAAGGCCGCCTTATTGACAGCCCTGCGGTTCAACCGTCTAATAACGCGATCGGCATGATGGTAGAGAAATTCAACTATCTGTCAACTACACTAAACCAGATTAAGGCAGGGACGGAACAGTGACGCGCGGCGGCAGCAAGCGGGCAGAGGCGCAAGCAGCGGATTCGGGCATCAAGCTCGGCCGGCTCGACGAATTCATCGGCTTTCGCCTGCGGCGAATCCAGAACCAGCTCTCGCGGGATTTCGCCGCGGCGACGGCGGATCGCAACATGCGCTCGGGCCTGTTCTCCTCGCTTTCGATCGTGGCGGCGAATCCGGGGATTTCACAGAACGAACTCTCCAAGGCGGTGGGCCTGGACAAGTCGATCACGGTGCAGATCGTGGACGAGCTGGAGAAGCGCGAACTGGCCGTGCGCGAACGTTCGCCCACCGACCGCCGCCGCCATGCGCTGTTCGTGACCGAAGCCGGCAAGACTTATCTGGACGAACTGTTCGGGATCCTGGCGGAAACGGAAGATGCCGTTCTGCATCAGCTGACAAAGGCCGAACTGGCGCTTCTGCGCGAGCTGCTGGACCGTATGTATCTGGCTTATGACGAGCCGGGGATATCGCTATAAATAAAAACAATACCGTCCTCTCAAAAGATAGGTGACAATCTCCACGATCTGGCCCCATCACTGTGTTGTCGATGGCGCCAAGGAGCGCCTGCGGACGGCGATAACGCCGCTGCGACGGGTGGAGAGGTCGTGTCGTGCCCGGTCGGGCACCCTGCTGTTGCTCCCTTCGCGCCGGTGAGATCGCCGAAACGATAAATGCCCGGTGCTGCCGGGTTGGGAGGTCAATACATGTCACGCATTACCTTGCGTCACCCCGTTTCCCGCCTGGTTTCGCGTCGGGCCATGGCCGTTTTCGCGCTCGTGGCGACGCCGGCCTGGGCCCAGGATGCGGCTCCGCAGCCGCAGGCAGAGGAAGCCGAAGCGCCGACGATCCAGGAAATCATCGTCACCGGTACCAGCATTCGCGGGGCCGCCCCGGTCGGTTCCCCGCTTGTTGCCGTGGGCCGCGCGGAGATCGAGCAGTCGGCGGCGACCACCACGATCAAGGTGCTTCAGGAAACCCCGCAGATCACCAATTACGGCGTTTCCGATACCAGCCGCAGCGGTGCGGGCGGCGCGGGCAACGTGGTCTATGGCAACTCCATCAATCTGCGCGGCATCGGCCCTTATGCCACGCTGACGCTCATCAACGGCCGCCGCGCGGTGCCGCAAGGCACGACCGGGGCCACGATCGACCCCTCCACCATCCCAACCCTGGCGCTCGAGCGGGTGGAAGTGATCGCGGACGGTGCCTCGGCGGTCTACGGTTCTGACGCGGTGGCGGGCGTTGCCAACCTGATCCTGCGCCGGAACTACGAAGGCGCGCAGATCGAGGTCCAGCACGGCGTCGCGGATCACTACCTGGAAAGCCAGATCGGCATGATCGCCGGCCACAAGTGGTCGACCGGCCAGGTCACCGCAACCTTCCAGCACACGTATCGCAGCAACCTGAGCGGCCAGGACCGCGACTTCTACGGCGCCGACCTGACCGCGCGCGGCGGTGCGGACTACCGCGTGACCCAGTGCGCGCCGGGCAATATCGTGACCGGCGGCCGCAGCTATGCGATCCCCGCGGGCGGCGCGACGCCGGGCGGCCTCGTCGCGGGCACCAGCAACAAGTGCGACAACCTGAAGGCCATCGATCTGGTGCCGCAGCAGGAGATCAACGCGGGCACCATCAACTTCGACCAGGACATCACGGACGGGATCCGCTTCTACGCCGATGTCTATGCCTCTCGGCGCGACGCCCTGCGGCGGGGACAAGTGGCGGCGCAGAACCTGAACGTGCCGCGCAGCAACGCCTTCTTCGTGGCCCCCGCCGGAACCAGCCCCGCCAGCGAGATCGTGCAGTATTCCTTCGTCAACGACTACGGCCCTTATTCGACCTCGGACATCACCTCCAAGACGATCCAGGGCACGGCGGGGATCACCGCGGACCTGTTCGGAGACTGGCAGCTGGACGCCTACGGCAGCTACGGCTGGAACAAGGACAGGGTGTTCACCCAGGGCAGCCAGACGGATTCCGCCGCTCTGGCCGCCGCTCTGGCCAGCAGCAACCCGGCCACCGCCTTCAACCCCTTCGGCACTTCGGTCAACGATCCCGACGTGATCGCCGCGATCATGAACAACGTCAGCACCACGCAGGGCATCAGCCGCATGAAGGCGGCGGAGGCGAAGCTGGACGGCACCCTGTTCACGCTGCCCGGCGGTGACGTGAAGCTGGCCATCGGCGCGGAATACTACCAGCTCAAATTGCGCACGGGGCAGTTGCGCGGGCGGCTGGAAGCGCAGACCGGCACTGACCTCCGCCTCTCGCGCAACGTGAAGTCGGCCTATGCCGAAGTGCTGGTGCCGATCTTCGGACCGGGCAATGCCATCCCGGGCTTCCACAGCCTGCAGCTCGACGTGGCCGGTCGCATCGACAAGTACAGCGACGTGGGCACCACCAAGAACCCCAAGATCGGCATCAACTGGGAACCGGTGGCGGACCTGAAGCTGCACGGCAGCTACGGCGAATCCTTCCGCGCGCCCTTGCTCACGCAGCTGGTGAGTGCCGGCGGCACCCAGCTCTATATCCAGAACTACTACGACCCCACTGCCGGCACCACGGTGCAGGGCGTGGCGCTTTCGGGCGGCAATACCGATCTGAAGCCCGAGACAGCGCGGACCTGGTCGTTCGGCGGCGAATATTCGCCGGCCTTCCTGCCGCGCGCCGTGTTCAGCCTGAACTATTTCGACATCGTCTACGAAGGGCAGATCAACGGATATCTGTCGAACCTGAACGTGCTGCGTCAGGAAAACCTGTTCGGCTCGATCATCACGCGGGGCGCGGCGGCACAGTCCCGCATCGCGGATCTGGTGGCCTCGGGGCTAAACGTCAACGGCGGCACGGCGGCCAATGCGCAGGCGGCCGGGGTCTTCATCGACGGGCGCCCCAGCAACCTGGGCACGACGATCACGCGCGGTCTCGACTTCGGGCTTTCGGTCCCGATCCCGACCGAGAGCGCGGGCGACCTCCGCTTCTCGCTGCGGGGCACGCACTTCTTCACCTACAAGGTCGGCATCACGCCCGACAGCCCGGTGATCGATCAGGCCAACAATATCGACTATCCGCTCAAGTGGCGGGCACGCGGCATCGCCGGCTGGTCCAAGGGCGGGTTCGACGGCAGCGTGGTGGTGGCCTGGCAGAACGGCTACAACAACACGTATGTTACCCCGGTCGAGCGCATCAAGCCCTACACCACCGTGGATCTGCGCTTGTCCTACGATCTGGAGGGCACCGGCATTCCCGGCACCGAGGGCGTGAAGATCGGGCTGGACGTGCAGAACCTGTTCGACCGTGACCCGCCGTTCGTGGACCTTGCGCCGACCTCCAACGGCGGCGGCGGCGGCTTCGATCCGCAGACCACCAGTGCCATCGGCCGCATGGTCTCCCTCTCGCTGAGCAAGACGTTCTGATGGCGGGTCCGATGCGCCGGGCGGTGTGCGGCCCGATGATGATCCTGGCCTGGGCGCTCACGGCCTCGGTCCCGGCCTGGGCGGGGATCGACAAGGTCGACGGCCCGATCCCCGTCACGGCGGACAGCCAGGTCTACAACACGGCCTGGGTGCCGGGCGCGGTACCGGCCGTGGACCTGGCCGCGGCGGGCTATGTCGAGGAGGAATACTTCCTCCACGGCACGGCCGATGCCTACCGGCGCGATCCCTCGGGCGCGCTGGCGGTGCTGGCCAAGGACATTCCCTATGGCACCCGCATCATCGTGCGGCGCCCGAAGGATCCCGCGAAGTTCAGCGGCGTCGTGCATTTCGAGCCGATCCACCCCTCTCAGGGCGGCACGTCGCACTGGGTGGCGATGTGCGGCTACATGATGGCGCATGGCGACATCTACGTGGCGGCGGGGCTGGGCGACGATGCGCCCTCGCGCGTGATTTCGGCCAAGGGACCGGTGCCGACCGCGCAGAGCCAGGTGCTCCAGTGGTTCGAGCCCCGGCGCTACGGCGCGATCCAGTGGCCGAAGGAGGACGGCATCCGCTATCAGGTCATGGCGGATATCGGCGCCCTGCTACGGAGCGACCGCGCGGAGAACCCTTTGCGCGGGTTGAAGGTTCGGCGCATGCTGGTGGGCGGCTGGTCCTTCACCGGCAGCGTCCAGCGGACCTTCATCAACGAGGGCTTCCATGACCGCGCGCGCCTGCCGAACGGCAGGCCGGTGTTCGACGGCTACCTGATCGGCATATCCTCGCGCTGGAATGGCGGCGGCTATATCCCGCTCAACAGCGAGGAAGCGCAGACCCGCAACGACGATCCGCGCCGCAGCCTGAAGCCGATCGACGTGCCGGTGATCGAATTCATGTCCGAGTTCGAGGTGGGCACCGGCCCCGGCCCGCAGACGCCCGACAGCGACGCCAGAGTGGGGGCGCACCGGATCTACCAGCTCGGCGCGGTGGTCCACAGCGCCAGCATGATCGACGGCAATCCACCGCGCGAAAAGCGCCCGAATTTCCTGCAGCTGGCGGCCAAGGGCTATCCGCTGGCGGGCGTGAAGGGGGAGGACGCGCTCAACACCTGCCGCCTGCCGATCAGCGACGTCCCTCATGGCGCACTGGCGCGCGCGGCGGTCGAGAACTTGCGGCAATGGGCGGACAAGGGCGTTGCGCCGCCGCACGCGCCGCTGCTGGCGTGGGACGGCGACAAGATCCGCCGCGATGCCACGGGCAATCCGGTGGGCGGGCTTCCGGTGGCGGAGTTCAAGGTGCCGCTGGCCTCCTACGGCCCCTACAAGGGCACTGATCTGCCTGCCTGCACGCCTGCCAAGGGTCGCCCGATCTTCGTGCGGACGAACCTCGACGCCGCGACGCTCAAGGCCCGATACGGCTCGGCGCAGGCTTTCCTCCGCCGCTACGATACGCAAGTCGACGCCATGGTGAAGCAGCGCTGGCTGCTGCCCGAGGATGCCGCCGCGCTCAAGGCCAAGGCCCGCCGCGATGCCGAGGCCCAGTTTCCGGTGCAGTGATCCGCCTGCTCCCCGTGCCTGATCCTGTGTGTTTCCATTCGAGAGTACTCTGAAATGATGAAGCCGCTGTCCGCATCTCTTCTCGCCCCCTCTCTCGTTATGGCAGTCCTCTCCGCCGGGACGGCGCATGCCCAGGCCCCGCAGAGCAGCTTCGGCCATTACCAGCCCGCTGCCACTTATGACGGCATGGCGTCCTCCTCGCGCTATGTGGAGATGCGCGACGGGGTGAAGCTGGCGATCCGGGTGGACCGCCCGACCAGGAACGGCCAGCCGGTCGACGGCCGCTTCCCGGTGATCTGGCACCACACGCTGTCGATCTCGCAGCAGACCGCCGACGGGGCGGGCGAGCGGGTGAGCGACTATCGCCGCATCCAGGAACTCACCCGCTACGGCTATGTCGTGGTGCAGGTGGCACGGCGGGGGAACGGCCAGTCCACCGGCGTGCGACGCGGCTATCACGATCGCAACGAGGCACAGGACGCCTTCGACATGACGCAGTGGCTGGCGTCGCAGCCCTGGTCGGACGGCAAGGTGGGGGTCTACGGCTGCTCGAACACCGGCGATGCGGCGATGCATGTCATGACCATGCGTCCGCCCGCGCTCAAGGCGGTCTTCGCGGGCTGCTTCTCCTGGAACAAGTACGATGCCTTCCGCCGCGGCGGCATCTTCGCGCAGTGGGGCACCGGCCCGACCCGCACGATCGAGGACGACATGAAGGTCTCGCCCGTCGATGGGGACGAGAACAAGGTGATCCTGCGCCAGGCCGCCGAGGAACACCAGCTTTCCACGCCGCTCTACGACATGTGGAAGCAGCTTCCCTATCGCGACAGCTGGTCGTCTCTGGTCGCCAGCCGGTTCTGGGCGGAAGGCAGCGCGTCCAGCTATGCCGACCAGATCCGTCTCGGCGGGGTGCCGCTCTACATCCAGGGCGGGTGGAATGACGAACTGCGCGACCAGGCCTTCATCGCCCATGCCAATATTCCCGGATCGCGCGTCGTCATCGGCCCGTGGAAGCACTGCAACAGCGACGATTTCGCGCTGCTCGAAGAGATGCACCGCTTCTACGACCGCTATCTGAAGGGCATCGAGACCGGCGTGGAGAAGGACGCGCCGATCCACTACTTCACCGTCAACGCCGCCCCCGGCACCGAGTGGCGGGCGACGACGGACTGGCCGCTCAGGCAGACGCAGATGCGCGCCTTCTTCCTCGACGGCGCGAAACTCTCGGCCGCAGCGGGGCGCGGCAAGCCGGTGACTTTCACCGCCAACTACGACGTGAAGTGCCCCGATGCCGGTTCCGGATCGCAAGTGCAGCCCTGCCATGTCGCGGGCAACGGGGTGAGCATGGCGGGCGCCGTGCTTCCGGCGGATACCGAGGTGACCGGCAATGCCATCGCCGACCTCTGGATCTCGGCCGACCAGCCCGACGCCAATGTCTTCGCCTACCTGGAAGACGTGGGACCGGACGGTGCGGTGCATGTCGTTACCGAAGGGCGGCTGAAGGCCTCGCTGCGCAAGGAGGCGCCGTCGCCCTGGAAGATGCCGGCCGGCGTGCCCTGGCACCGCGCGTACAAGGAAGACGCCCAGCCGCTGAAGCCGGGCGAGGCGGTTCGCCTGCACTTCGACATGATGCCCACCTCCTGGGTGTTCCGGAAGGGCCACCGCATGCAGATCACCGTCACCGGTTCGGACCACCGCGAGCGCGCGCGCGACATTGCCACCCCGCCGCGCATCACCGTCTATTTCGACCGGGCCCATGCCTCCTCGGTTGCCCTTCCCGTGATCCCCGCAAAGGGAGGCTGAGATGACCTTGCTGGCGCTGCTCGCGGCCTTGTCGCTGGGCGCGGGGCCGGTGGAGGCGGGTGGGGCCTGCGACGGTGCGGCCCGGATCGCGGTGCCGGACTTGCGGGTCACGCGGGCCACCCCGGTCGCGGCGGGGAGCGGCTTTGCCTCTCCCGATGCCCGCGCGCCGAAAGTGCAGGCCGGGTTCTGCCGGATCGAAGGCGTGATCGAGAAGGAGATCGGCTTCGAGCTGTGGCTGCCGGTGAAGCGGGCGTGGAACGGCCATCTCCTGACCGGCGGCGTCGGCGGGCAGGCGGGCAGCTTCAACTACCGGGAACTGGCACGCGGCGTGTCGCGCGGCTATGCCGCCGCCAGCACTGACACCGGCCACAAGGCAAGCGACCCGCACTGGCTGCTGGGCGATCCGCAGCGCGCGGCGAACTATGCGGAGCGCGCCAATCACCTGCTGGCCGTGAAGGCCAAGGCGGCGATCGCCGGCTTCTACGAAAAGCCGGTGCGCCGCGCGATCTTCTCCGGCTGTTCGGGCGGGGGCCGCCAGGCCATGACCGAGGCGCAGCGCTATCCCGGCGACTACGACGGCATCCTGGCCGGCGCACCCGGCGTCAACACCCCGGCCATGAGCGCGCGGCGCATGTGGGAGATGATCGAGCACCGCCGCCATGCCGGGCTGATGTCCGCGGCCGACTGGACGCTCGTGGCCCGCAGGGGCGCCGCCCGGTGCGATGGCGACGACGGTGTCAGGGATGGTCTCGTCTCGAACCCGGCCGCCTGCCGTTTCGACCTGGGCGAACTGCTCTGCCGCCCCGGCTCCGGCCCGTGCCTCAGCGCCGCGCAGATCGCATTCGCCCGGCGGATCTATGGTCCGCTTCACGACGAGAACGGCAAGCGCATCGATTCCGGCATCCTGCCGGGCGTTCCCGTCAGCGCCACGCCGCTGCCCGAGCCGTTCACGCCGGGGCCTCCCTATCTGGCGGTGTCGCTGTTCGGAGACGGGGTTCATCGCGACCGGGCCTGGGATGCCGCCACCTTCCGCATTGCCGACGATCTGCCCGCCATCGACCGGGTGATGAACCTCCATGCCGACAATCCCGATCTCACCGCCTTTCGCGCGCGGGGCGGCAAGCTGCTGATGTACCAGGGCTGGGCCGATCCGCTGGTGCTGGCGCAATCGACCACCGGCTATTTCGACGCGGTGACGGCGCGGATGGGCGCGGTGTCGGATTTCCTGCGGCTCTACATGGTGCCGGGCATGGACCACTGCGTGGGCGGCACCGGTCCCGACCTGTTCGGCGCCACCGGCGGCGAGGGCCTGGACCGGGCGCCCGAGCACGACATGCTCTCCGCGCTGGAACGCTGGCTCGACACGGGCACGGCCCCCGGCGCGATCCTGTCGATCAAGCGCGAAAACGGCAAAGTCGCGGCAGAGCGCCCGCTCTGCCCTTATCCCGAGGCTGCACGCTACCTTGGCAGCGGAGACCCGAAGCGCGCCGCCAGCTTCCGGTGCGCGGGGCCGCAGTAATCGGCCGGGGCCGTTGAGCGGGGCGGCCGCACCCGATCTTTCCTGCCTTTCCGGCCCAATTGCCATGCACACGACATATTCCGCGTCCTGAGAGGCGGACTTTCGAACCGCGACGAACACCCGTCCATAAACGATGGGCCACAAGCGATGGGCCAAAAACACCCGGCAACAAACGGTGTGGCGCTGTCCGGGTTGGGGGGTCCGAATTGTCTATCGTCAGGGCCATCGGCGCCGCCGGTTTCGCAGGAGTTGATTTGAGCATGACCTGTCCGTGCATTCCGACCGTCGGGCGGGTCGGAATCCTGCCGCCGCAATGACGGTCCAGCCTGCCTCGTTCGAGATAGATTCCTCCGAGCGCGCCGCCCTGGTGGCTTTCCTGGCGCGCAAATCCGGCAACCTGATCCTGGCGGACGACATCGCGCAGGATGCGATCGTGCGGCTGGTGGAGTTCCAGCAGCGAGAGAAAGTGCGCAATGCGCGCGGGTTGCTGTTCAAGATCGCCGTCAACCTCCTGATCAACCACCAGCGGCGCGAAAGCCGCATGGTCGCGGGCCTGGGCGACGATTTCGCCGACGATTTCGTGGATGAGCAGCCCTCGCAGGAGCGCGCCGCGCTCGACAGCGACCGTCTGCAGCAATTCCGCCGGGCGCTGGAAACGCTGCCGCCTCTGCGGCGCGAGGTGCTGATCCGCAGGCGGCTGGAAAACCAGTCCTACCAGGAGATCGGCCAGGCGCTCAGCCTCTCTGCCGCCGCGGTCGAGAAACACGTCGTTCGGGCCCTTGCCTCGCTGCGGGCCTATCAGGACAAGCACATGATCGAGGGCGAACGGCCATGGTGATCCGGATCGGAGCCTTTCGCAGCTACGAAGAGCGGCTGGACGAAATCCGGGCGCAGGCGGCGTGGTGGGTGGCACGCGAACACACCGGCCGCATGCGCGAAGCCGAGCGCATGGACTTGCGGGACTGGTTGGCGCGCAGCCCGGCGCACGAACTGGAATATATGCTGGCCGACAGCCTCTATGCCGACGACGACCTCGTTGCCGCCATGCGCCTGGTGCCGCGCTACGTCCCCGAACCGCGCGGCGCCCGGTGGAAGGAAGCGCTGGCGCAGGGCGGGCGCTGGCTGCACGAAGCGCTGATCCGCGGTGCGGCCCCGAAACTGGTGGCGGCCTCTGCGGCGATCCTGCTGGTGATCGGTCTTGCCAGCCTGATCGACCCCTTCGGCCGCACGCCCTCCACGGGGGAAGATGCGCGCCTTGCCGATGGAATGACGCTGAAGACGCAGAACGGCGAACGCCTGCTGGTCCAGCTGCCGGATGGCACCCGCGTCGAAATGGCGGGCGGCAGCGAGGCGAAAGTCCGCTTCGCCAGGGACGCCCGGCATTTCGCCCTGACGAAAGGCGAGGCGCTTTTCGAAGTCGCTCACGACACGGCGCGCCCCTTCCTGATCGCCACCGACCGCGCCGGTGTTCGCGTCGTCGGGACCCGGTTCCTGATCCGCGAGATGCCTGCCGATACGCGGGTGGACGTTTTCGACGGCATCGTGGAAATCCGCGCGCCTGCCGCCGATGCCTCCACCATGCGCGTGCGGCGCGGTACCCGCGTCACCGTGGGGCGCGACGTGACGATCGGCCGTTTCGACCCCGGCACGGAGCAGGACTGGCGCGGCGGCTGGGTGGACGAGGCGAGCGTTTCGCTGGGCGCCCTGGCGCAGCTGATCGAGCAGCGCACCGGAACCCGAATCGTCGTCGATCCGGAACTGGCGCAAGTGCAGGTCTCCGGCCGCTTCCGCATCACCCAGCCCGAACAGTTGCTGGCCAAGCTGGGGCCGGTCTACGGCTTCCATGCCAGCCGCACCGCTGAGGGATATCGCATCGCGAAATGACGGGGTCACATTGAAATAAAACTGTCACTGTAATTGATATGTAATAATAACTACTTGAAACTTTAATAAAAAACATTGTCCGGGTTCTTCTTCGGGAAATGTCTTGTCGTCCGTTGGAAGACACCATTTCCCGGTTTCTGGAGGGCCTGTGTTCAAGAATTTCCGTTCCGCTTTTCTCGTGTCGTGTGCTTTGTTCGCGGTGCCGGCGAATGCCGTAGAGGCCTATGCCCAGTCACCGGCCAATCAGCTTCACGAGGTGAACCTGGCGGCACAGCCGTTGTCCTCTGCGCTGCGCAACCTGTCGCGCCAGACCGGGATCGAGATCGTGTTCCGCCCGGACCTGGTGCGCGGCCGCAGCGCGCCGGCTCTGGCCGGCCGCAGCAGCGCCGAAGCCGCCTTGCGCAAGCTTCTGGACGGCACCGGCCTTTCGGTCCGCTATTCGGGCGATACCGCGATCCTCTACCGCCCATCCGTGGCCGCGCGCACACAGGTGGCGCTGACGGCGGTGGCTGCGGCGCCTGCGCCCGTGGCCACCGCCGATGCCGGCGGTGAGGGCCATGAAATCCTGGTCCAGGGCACGTACTCGGCATCGATCGCCGGCGCGCTGGACCGCAAGCGCAAGGCGAACAATGTCGTCGACTCCATCGAGGCCGTCGACATCGCGCAGTTCCCCAACCAGAACATCGCGGAATCGCTTCAGCGCCTGCCCGGCGTCACCATCGAGCGGGATCGCGGCGAGGGGCTGTTCGTCAAGGTGCGCGGCCTCGGCCCGAACTTCCAGGTCACCCTGCTCAACGGCCAGTCGATCGCCGTGAACGAGAACGTGCGCGACAGCGGCCAGAGCGGCCGTCAGTTCCGCTTCGACACCATCCCTTCGGAACTGATCTCGGGCGTGGACGTGGTGAAGAGCCCGTCGGCCGACCTGGAAGAGGGCGCGATCGGCGGCATCGTCAACATCCGCACGTTCAAGCCGCTCGACCTCAAGGCCGGGACGGTGATCGGCACCGCGACGGCCAGCTACGTCGAGAAGGCGGACAAGGTGGATCCGAACGTCTCGGGCCTCGTCAGCTGGAAGAACGACAGCGAGACGCTGGGCCTGCTGCTGGCCGGTTCCTACGCGCAGCGCACCTTGCGGCAGGACCGCATCACCGGCGTGGGCTGGCAGTCGCTGCCGGACGGCATCGACACTGACGGCGACGGCGTGGCGGACAGCGGCCCGATCATCGCGCCTTCCGCCGTGCGCCCGACGCTGGAGGAGGAAGACCGCCAGCGCTACGCGGTGAACGCCGCCGTCCAGTTCGCGCCCAGCGATGCCGTCAACCTGACGCTCGAAGGCTTCTACACCCGCCTCGACGACCACTACGACGAACTGACCTATTCGGCCGACATCGACGTGGATTCGATCGTCCCCGGCACGGCGGTGATCGAGGACGGCGCGCTGGTGAGCGCGACGAGCGAGGGCACCACGCAGATCGGGCGCGAAGTTTCCGACATGCGGCACCAGAACTGGTTCCTCGGCCTCAGCGGCGATGTGCGGGCCGGTGCATGGACCTTCCATCCGACCGCATACCTCACCCGCGCGGTCAGCGAGACGAGCGCTCCGATCACCCGCACCCGCCTGCTCGGGCCGGTCGGCCTCGTTGCCGTGACGATGCCCAAGGCCACCGGCACCAACGTGCCCAGCGTGGACTTCCTCGAAGCCGATCTCGACGATCCGGGCCAGCTTCCCTTCCGCCGCGTCGAATGGCGCGACGTGCGTTCGGTGGACACCGAACATGCCTTCGGCCTTTCCACCGAGCGCCCGGTCGAATTCGGGCCGGTGACGCGGATCTCGTTCGGCGCCAAGTATCGCGACCGCAGCCGCGATTACGACCGGCGCGACGTGAACCTCACCTCTCTGGCCGGCCAGTATTTCGACGGCACGTATTTCAACCGTTTCCCTTATGGCGACTTCCTGTCGGGAACCAGCGGCTCGCTGCCGACCACCTGGGTCCAGCCCGACCCCGATCCGTTCTGGAACGACAGCAACAAGAGCGCCCTGGAATCCTCGACGCCCAGCCGCTCGGACTTGCGCAACTCCTACCGCATCGGCGAGGAAATCACGTCGGCCTTCGCCATGGCGGACTTCGATTCCATGCTGGGCACGATGCCGGTGCGCGGCAACTTCGGCTTGCGCTATGCCCATACCCGGCAGACCTCGGAAGGCTACGCCGATAACGGCACGGCCGCAATCCCGGTCAGCTTCACGTCCACTTACGACGACTTCCTGCCCTCGGCCAACCTCGTCATCGAGCCGGCGAACGGCCTGATTGCGCGCTTCGCCGTGGCCAAGGTCATCACCCGGCCCTCGCTTTCGGACCTGGCCCCGCGCCTGACGCTGAACTCCTCGGGCACGATCCTGGAAGCGAGCGGCGGCAACCCCGAACTCCAGCGCTTCCAGGCCTGGCAGTACGACGCCGGCCTCGAATACTACTTCGCGGCGGGCAGCGTGATCAGCGCCAGCCTGTTCTACAAGGACATCGGCACGTTCGTGTACAACCAGGTCTCCGACTTCGTGGTGGACGGCCAGACCTACATGCTCACCGCGCCCACCAATGGCGGCAATGCTTCGGTGAAGGGCCTGGAGCTGGCGTTCCAGCACAAGCTGACCTTCCTGCCGGCGCCGCTGGACGGCCTGGGCCTTCAGGCGAACTACACGCTCACCGATTCCAGGGCGAGCTACAGCGACACCCTGAAGGACGACCTCGCCAATATTGCGCGGCACAGCTACAACCTCACCGGGTTCTACGAGAACGGCCCCTTCGAGGCCTGGGTCAGCTATAGCTGGCGCGG
Organism: Novosphingobium sp. PhB55; assembly: GCF_004368805.1. Classification (NCBI taxonomy): domain Bacteria; kingdom Pseudomonadati; phylum Pseudomonadota; class Alphaproteobacteria; order Sphingomonadales; family Sphingomonadaceae; genus Novosphingobium; species Novosphingobium sp. PhB55. Next base: position 515,894 of record NZ_SODQ01000002.1, read on the forward strand.
CAAGGTGCTGCAGTCGGTGGGGACCAACGACAATCTCTCGATCAACGACAGCGCCTTCGGCAGCCTCGATGCCAGCGTCAGCATCAAGGCGAACGACCATATCAAGGTCTCGCTGCAGGGCATCAACATCACCAATGCCAAGCAGCGCCAGTTCGTGGCCAACAACTGGTTCGGCGGCTACACCGATTATGGCCGCACGATCCGCCTGACGGCGCGCATGAGCCTGTAACGACGCGGTGCGGGTGGCGCCGCCAGGCTGCCACCCGCACGGCCTTTTTCCGAAAACGAGTGCCTTTCATGCTCCGCATCTCCGCGCTGCTTTGCGCCGCGTTCCTGCTCACGGCCGCATCGCCGCCATCCCCGTCCCCGCAGGCGTCACCCGACTTGGGCGCGCGCGAATGGCTTGCCGGCGATCACCACGTCCACAGCGAATTCAGCGCCGGCTGGCAGACGGACCCGGGCCATCCCCGCTCTCTGCCCAAGCCGGTCCTGGGCGGAGACAGCCGCCACACGATCCGCCGCAATGCCGAGATGGCGCGCCGCTTCGACCTGGACTGGATGGTCTCCACCGATCACGGCGGCCCCGGCCATTCGGCGCTGCAATACCGCCTTGGCTGGCCGGCCCTGGAGGATGTGCGCAAGGACTTTCCCGAACTGATGCTGTTCTACGGGCTGGAGTTCGATACGCCGGGCGGCGAGCACGCCAGCCTGGTCATGCCCATGGGGCCGGACGAGCGGGAAGACTTGCGCCGCATCGAGGCGGGATTTGCGGAGCGCGACGCCTGGCCCACCGATGCCGCACGCGATACCAAGCCGAAGATGCTGGAAGCCCTGCGTTTCATGGCCGGTTTGAACCGCCCGCCGGTGCTGCTGGCCAACCATCCCTCGCGAACGGCCACGGGGAAAGGCACATGGGGTCTTCACGACCCGCAAGAGTTCCGCGCCTGGATGGAGGCGGCGCCGAAGGTGGCGGTGGGCATGGAAGGGGCGCCGGGCCATCAGGCCGCGCATCCCGCGTCCGGCGCAGACAAGGCGCACGGATCGCGCGGGCTCTACGGCGGATATCCCACCATGGGCGGCTTCGACCAGATGACCGCCACGCTCGGCGGCGCCTGGGACGCCATGCTGGCCGAGGGCCGTCACTGGTGGATCACCATCGGTTCGGACTCGCATGGGCACTATAGCGAGGGCGGCGCCGATTTCTGGCCGGGCGAATATGCCCGAACCTGGGTCCATGCCCGCCGCAATGCGGCAGACCTCCTCGATGGACTTCGGAACGGCCGGATGTTCGTGACGACGGGCAATCTCGTAACGGGCCTTTCGCTCGCGCTGTCTCACCGCGATGGCGCGCGTGAGGCGGTCGAGCTGGGAGACACGGTCTCGCTGGCGCCGGGCGAGCGAGCCACGATGACCATCCGCCTGCGCCTGCCCGGCCGTGCGGGGAGTGCCGCGCGTCGCGGTTCGCTGCATCATGTCGATGTGATCCTGGGCTCCGTGCGGGCCGGTGTCCCGGACAGCCATGTGGCGAAGCGCTTTGTGCTGTCGGAAAAGCAGGTGAACAAGGGCGAGGTCGTCGTCGATTTCCCGCTGCCGCCAGCCTCGACGCCTTATTACATCCGGCTTCGCGGGACCAATACCGGAGAGGGCGAACCGGCCCTCGACACAGAGGGCGAAGACCCCGATGCCGATCGGTGGTTCTATTCGAACCCGGTGTGGATCACGCAGGACTCCTCGCCCGGCGCTGGGCCTGCCATCGTTCCCCGATAGTTTTCGCAGGGCGCCCTGGCAGCGGCCTTCACTCCGGCGCGGGCGGCCAGTCGCCATCGGCCAGCGGCGGCAAGGCCTGGAACCAGGCCGCTTCGCGCCGCAGTTTCAGAGCGTCGCCCGCAAAGGTGAGGTCCGCCCGGGCGACGGCGCGCAGCTCCTCGCCAATCCCGCCGACGCCGCTCGACGCGATCACGACATAGCTCAGCGCCGCGTCCTCGCAAGCGATCAGCGCCTCGACGGCTTTGCCGATCGATGTTCCGTCTCTGGCGGTCACGGGCATTCCGGCGATCCCGCTGGCGGTGAACAGCGTGGGAGAGGCAGAGCGCCGGCTCGCCTCGGCGGCGGACTTGCCGCCGTCTTCATAGGCGCGCTGCTTGCCAAGCCAGCGCCAGACGCCGATCAGGTTCACCAGCGTCAGGAAGCCATTGGTGGCAAGCAGGTTGGTCTGGCCGGACGAGAGGCCGATCACCGACCAGGCGATGGAGCCGAGGGTAAACACGACAAAGCCCCATCCCGTCACGCGGGCGCCGAGGTTGGACGCGGTCATCATGGCCGCGATCATCGTTGCGGCGGGGGCGATCCAACCAGCGGCTTCTTCCAAGGAAGGGCTCCATCATGCAACGACCGGGAGACTGCTCAACGCCCCGCGGCCGCCTTGGTGCCTGCGTTCACGCCCTAGTAGTAGCGCGGAATCGGCCCCAGCTGCGGCGTCTGGTCGGGCAGGTCGATCATTTCCTCGTCGACGTAGCACCAGCCCCAGCCCTCGGGCGGGTCGTATCCCTCGATGATCGGATGGTGCGCCGCGTGGAAGTGCGCGGTGGCGTGGCGGTGCGGCGACTGGTCGCAGCAGCCGACGTGGCCGCAGCTGCGGCAGATGCGCAAGTGCAGCCAGGGGCTCCCGATCTTGAGGCATTCCTCGCAGCCGCGCGCGCTGGGCGTGACCTGATTGATGGTGCTGCTATGGGGGCACGATGTCATGATCTGTCTCCGTCGAGTTCAGCAATCTTCGCGTGGATAGGGGCTATGGCCGGGGACCGCCTGGTGAAGCCGCTCCGAACATCGGCTACCGTAATGGCGTCGATCCCCGCGCCCGGCAAGCGCGCTTTGGCGCCGTCGCTAGCTCCGCGCGGCAGAGGCGTCGACCGTGATCTGGTCGTAGGACCACAGGGCCTCGAAGAAGGCCCGGGCACGATCCTTTGCCGCGCCGCCTGCGATCTCGACGATCCGCCCGATCGTGCGTTCGCCATCGATGGCGTCCAGCATCGCCTTTTCAGCCGGGCCGATCGGCAGGATCAGGTCGTGGAACCAGTGATTGCGGTTGAACAGCATACCGACGGCCCCCGGCGGCAGGCGCTCGGCGACGCAGGCGGTGGATGGCAGGCGGATCGGGACGTAGTTCATCCAGCGCCCATCGTCGAACTGGACAGGGGCGTGGTCGGTCTCGTCATCCGCGCGGATGATGAGGCTATGGGTCGCCATCGCCCCGCGCCACAGTTCCATCGCCGCATATTGCGCGGCCGGATCCAGTGCGGCGATCTTCGCCGCATGCGGTGTTTGCGCCATCGCGCCGCACTGGGGCAGGTAGGGCGCCTGCCGGTACCAGCGGTTGAACGACAGGCCGCTCGCCGCAAGGGCCTCGAACAGCTGTAGTACGTCGTAGGCCCGGTCGCGCGGGTTGAGCAAGGCATCGGCCAGGGCATCGAGGTTTTCGAAATCCCGCGACTGGCCGAGGACCGACATCAGCGGATGCTGCGGGGGAAGGGCCTGGACCGCCGTGACCAACTCGGCGATCTCGCGCCTGGAGGTGCCGATCCCCAGCCGGCGGCAATAGTCCTGCAGCATGTAGATCCCGGTGCGGCCGTAAGGTGCGTAGACCATCAGGTAGATCACGCCGCCGGGCTTCAGCACCGCGCGCAGCGCACGCAGCCCGGCCTCGGGATCGAAGAGGTGGTGCAGGACACCGGTGCAGACGATCAGGTCGAACCGGTCCTGCATGCCGCCCACATCCTCTATGCCGCGCAGTTCGGTGGTGAGGTTGGTGAGATCGTATTGGCGCTGGAGCCGCGCGGTTTCCTTGAGGCTCGTGGCGCTGACATCGATCCCGGTGACGCGGGCCTGCGGGCGGCAGACTGCGTGCTTGGCGGCCTGGAAGGTGCCGCAGCCTGCGACGAGTATGTCGATATCGGCGCGATAGGGCCGGTCGGGCCAGAACAAGTGGAAATCGCCCCGCAGCCGGTTCGGCTCGCTCCACAGGGCGCGGGCGCGATCGAGATTTGCCACCGGCGGAGGATAGGGATGAGCGTTGTAGAAAGCGCGGATCGGATCGTCTGCTTCGCGGTTCAAATCGTCGCATCCTGCTGAAGAATAGACAGGCTAGGCCGAGGGCCGTCGGCAATCAAGCTCGGCAAGCGGGCAAGCGCGGGGCAAGCGCGGGGCCTGGCGGCGGCTGCGCGGAAGTCGCCCGGCGCGAGAAGGGGCCGGTTCCCGTGGATCCGGCCCCTTCGGTTACGCTGGTATCAGCCCGGCGCGATCAGTTGCTGCTGGCGCCCGGATTGTCGAGCATGGCCATCGCCTTTTCGAGCGCGACGTGCACGCTGAGCGAGTCGGCACCCTGGCGCGGGGGATAGGCCTTGATGCTCTTCATATGCTCAGCGATGTAGGGCGTTGCCGCGGTCGGCGCCCAGAGCTTCTTGGCGACGAACTTGCGACCGATGTAGCCCCATTCGTGGCTTTCCGGATCCATCTTCTCCAGGGGATCCATGCGCAAGTTGAAGATGTAGGGCACCGAAGGCCAGTACTTGGCATTCCACCAGCTGCCTTCCTTCTTGATGCCGATATGCATCTTCCAGTTGCCGACGCGCACTGCCGTCAGGTCGGTCTCGTCATAGTAGAAGTATGCGCCGCGCGCCGATTTGACGGTCTTGGCCTTCCACACGTCAAGCTGGTTGAACCCGTCGAGATGCACCTTGTAAGTGATCTCGCTGTCGCCGAGCTTGGTGCCGGTGAGGAGCTTTTCCTTGATGTCGGTCAGCCCGGCGGCCGCTGCCAGCGTGACGAAGACGTCTTCGTGACTTTGCAGGGCGTTGGACTTGCTGCCGGCGGGGATCTGGGCCGGCCAGCGCGCGATCATGGGCACGCGTACGCCGCCTTCCCAGGTGGTGCCCTTCTCGCCGCGGAACGGGGCATAGCCGCCGTCCGGCCACATCATCAGCTCGTTGCCGTTGTCCGTCGAGTAGATGACGATGGTGTCGTCGGCGAGGCCGTTGTCGTCGAGCCACTTGAGCAGGACGCCGATCTGCTCGTCATGCTCCAGCATCTTCGCGCGGACGACATCTTCCTCGGCGCGCCCTTCGTCGACGGCCTGCTGGATGTACTTGTTCTGCGGGTGCGACCAGATGTGGATCGCGGTGGTGTTGAACCAGCAGAAGAACGGGCCTTCCTTGTTGCGGTCGAGCCAGTCGATCGTGTGCCCAAGCACTTCGCCGTCGAACGTCTCCATCCGCTTGCGGGTCAGCGGGCCGGTATTCTCGATCTTCTGCTTGCCGCGCTTGCCGAAGATGCCGTCGTCGGTGTCATCGTCCTCTTCGGTCGCCCAGGCGTGGAACACGCCGCGCGGGCCATACTTCGCCTTGTATTCGGGATCCTTCTGGCCCGGATAGTCGAGCTCCTCCGGCTCTTCCTCGGCATTGAGGTGGTAGAGGTTCCCGAACCATTCGTCGAAGCCATGGACCGTGGGCAGGAATTCGTTGCGATCGCCCAGGTGGTTCTTGCCGAACTGGCCGGTCTTGTACCCGGCAACCTTCAGCACTTCCGCCAGAGTCGGATCCTCCTTCTGAAGGCCGCGCGGCGAACCCGGGATGCCGATCGTGGTCATGCCGGTGCGGACCGGCATCTGGCCGGTGATGAAAGCCGCGCGACCGGCGGTGCAGCTCGGCTGGCCATAATGATCGGTGAAGATCATGCCTTCCTTGGCGATACGATCGATGTTCGGCGTATCTCCCATCATGCCATGGGTATAGGCACCCACGTTCCACATACCGATGTCGTCACCCCAGATGACCAGGATGTTAGGCTTACCGTTGGGCATCGCATTCCTCCTTTGGCAGCGTTGCGCTCGCGGGGGAAAGTGGTAGTTGGGTGCAGCGTATTTGGTATCGGGGTTAACCCGCCATCGGTCTGGCAGATTCTACCAACGCCGTTCCGCAAAGGCCGGAACACACCCGGCGAGGCTTTTTCGTGGGCATGGCCGAAGCCTGCCGGGACAATGGGAGCCGGCAGCCCCGCCATTGTCGCGCACGGCGCTGCAAGCAGGGCCTGCTGAACGCCTATCCGGAGTAAGGGAGAACATCCGAAGCTCCGGCGCGGGTGTCTGACCTGCGGATTCCCGCGAAATGGTCTCCGGCTGGCCCTCCTGACACTGTCTGGCGAACAGGTCGCAAGGCAGAATCATCTTCCATGCGCGTGGCCCTGCTTGCGGAACAACCTTAACGGACGCATTGGGTCTAAGCCAAAAGAACATTTCTTGTTTCGACTGCGCTTCACCTATGTTTTCCAAACGCAATTTGGGAGTTGGTGTGCGCCGCGATTCAGCGATCTTCGGTAAATACATTCGGTGTGCCCGGCAGGACAATCGTGGCCGCTGCCATTATGCCGTGCGCGTCGGCACGGGCCGTTCCAACGCCGAGCGCGACATGGCCGATTGAAACCCCGAGGACAGTGCTTGCCGGAGCCAGCTCACGCAAGCCGGACCGCATTTGCGCGGTATCGTCGAGGTTCACCGCTCCCCGTACCAGCGCATCAACCGGAGGCGCCAGTATCCCATGCAGTTCGATAACATTGACTTCATCATTATCGGCGCCGCAAAATCGGCAACCACCTGGCTTCAGACACAGCTGCAGTCGGATCCGGCGGTTTACATGCCCGATCCGGAGTTGCACTATTTTTCCAGGGAATACGGCCGGGGAGAAGATTGGTATCTGTCGCAGTTCAGCGAGGAAGGGGCCGGCAGGATCGTCGGCGAGAAATCCAACTCCTACCTTTATGTGCCCGAAGCAGCGGCCCGCCTTCACCGCCACCTGCCGCATGTGAAACTGATCGTGCAGCTACGCAATCCGGTCGAGCGGGCCTATTCCGACTACTGCATGCTGTTCCGGCGCGGCGAGGTTGGGGGGGATATAGGAAACTACCTCGATCCCTCGCTGGGCGAGAATTTGCGGTTCCTGGTTGCCGGCAACTTTGCCTCGCATTTGCAGTCCTATATCGAGCTTTATGGGCGTGAGGCCCTTCTTACCCTCTTCTTCGAAGGTGTGGCGGGCGACCCGGAAACGCAGATGTCGCGGGTCCGGGCGCATCTGGGCTTGCCGCCGCGGCCCCTGGCACCGGGCGGGCAGGATAAAGTGAAGGACAAGACGGTGCCGGTCGTGCCCGCAGGATTGCGCAAGCGTCTTGCCTGGATGAAACCGATCGCCCGTCCCTTGCGAGGCACCACCGCATTCCGGACCGTTCGCAATCTTATCGCGCGAGAAACCCAGTATCCGCCGCTAACCGATGAGTTGCGAAAGCGTCTTAACGATTATTATGGTCCCTCGATCGAGGTATTAGAGCAGATGAGTGGCCAATCGCTCAGTCACTGGTACGGACCGGTGGGACGTTCGGAGCAGAACATGACTGGTGCCGACACGTTGAGACGGATCAATTATCAAGGGGCAGGGTCGGCAATATGAAGACGTTCATCATTACCGGCATCCAGATGAGAAACAAAGGCGCGCAGGCCATGTTTCTCTCCCTGAGCTATTCCTTGAAATCGATCTACGGCGAATGCGAGGTAATCGGTTTCGCGAACAAATACGACGATCCGGAACAGTATACCTTCCCGCTGCTGCCATACGACGATTTCACGCGCCCTGCTTTGAGATACGGTTTGTACAAGGTGCCGTTCCTGGTGCCGATAGCGACCGGCATCGTCGGATACCTCAGGAAAAGCGACAAGTGGCGCAACAAGATCACGGACATGAAGAAGGCCCTGCAAAGAGCGGATGCTATCTTCGATGCGAGTGGATACACGCTGGGCTCCGGGTGGCCCAAGCAAAGCGGGCGGATGTTGTTGGACACAATAAGGATCGCTCGCCGGTTCAACAAAAAGATCATCCTCATGCCGCAGAGCTTCGGTCCATTCGACTGGGGTGAGAAAGACGATTCCGACTTCATCGACGAGGTGAAGAAAGAACTGACCTACCCCCTGAAGATATATGCGCGCGAGTGCGAGGGGTATGAATGCCTGACGTCTCTTGGCCTGCAGAATGTCGAATTGTCGGCAGACATGGTGATAAGGGAAAAGATTTTCCCCAGCGCCAGCCAAATCTCCACCAGGCACAGAGACGTAAAAGAATATTATCCGGCGCCAAACTCCGTGGGCTTCATTATAAACAAGAACGTATTCAGGATCGGTGACGCTTCCGCGGTAATCGATCTCTATGCGAAAATGCTCCAGAGATTGCTCGAAAATGGCGAAAACGTCTACATTCTGAACACGTCCACCGCTGACACGGATCTGGTCAAGCAAGTCCTTGGCAAAGTGAGAAATAGCCAGAAGGTTCAGGTAATTTCCGGAGAGTTCTCAAGCCCGGAGCTGATCGACATCCTCGCGCGATTCAAATATGTCGTCGCGTCGCGCTATCACTCGGTGGTGTTCGCTTACAGAAGCGGTGTCCCTGCAGTCGTGCTCGGATGGGCCAGCAAATATACTGACCTTGCGGCACTCTTCCAGCAGCAAGACTACGTCTTCGACATAAGAAGCACCACTGCCGCGGAAATTCTGGATGGCGTCGACAAAATGGGCGCGAGTTACGTGGATGAGGCGAGACGCATAAGGGAGTGTCTGGTAGGCGTCCAAGCCACGTCCGTAGTGCAACAGGCCATAAGTGCCCTGGAGGAACAAGGCATATCGGCGACGGTCACGACCCATCACCAGGTCCCATCCTCACGCGGGAACGGGAAAGCTACCGCGATGACTGTGTGAGCGGTTCAAGGGACTTTGCAGTCGAAGGATAGTTGCCTGCCGTTCCTTTCGTGGTCTCCGGCGCGGCAGTTTTCTCGCGATAGCGCTCGCCGCGACCAGCGGCTCGTGCCGGCAGGTGGATGACGTGCACACCCTTACTCCATCGAGGACAGGATTTCCCCTGCGCGGATCGTCACGGCGACTTTTGCGAAGGCCGCCGTGTCCAGTGCAGGGTCGCCATCGAGCAAGACCATGTCGGCTGCCAATCCCCGCGCGATCCGGCCCCGCTCATGGGATTGACCGAAGCGCCGCGCCGGGGTGGTGGTGAGTGCCGCCAGCACATGGCGCCAGTCCATCGCCTGCGCCATCAGGCGATACTCCGCGCTTGGGTCGAACACGTCCATGAAGCCGGCGTCGGTGCCGAACAGGACCTCGCCGCCGCCCTCGCTCATTGCGCGGACCTGCTGGACGACCGTGGCGACAGGCGTGCTGTCTGCCGGATAGACTTCGAACAGCATCATCGTCGGCACCAGCGCGACATGGGCCGAGACCAAGTTGCGCACTTGCGCCGCATCCCAGGGACCCGCGATCGGCGTGGCGTGGGCGAGCACGTCGACGCCGTTCTCCACCGCCGCGTTCATGCCCTCGCGATTGGTGGGATGCGCGAAGACCGGCAGGCGATGGCGATGCGCTGCGGCCGTCAGCGCGCGGATCTGGTCTGCCGGCATGACCATGACGTCCTCGGCGCCCAGAATGGCGCCGGTGAACAGTTTCACGCCGTCCACACCCGCCTGCGCCTGCCGATCGAGCCGCGCTACGGCCTCTGGCGTCGAGCGTATCTCGGGCACCGCAATATGCTCCGCCTCATAGACCGGACGCGCGTAGACCGGCGTGCCGTTCTTCGGGAAGAAGGGATCACCTACCGTGAGTATCTGCGGCCCGGCAAACCGTCCTTCCCGGATCATGCGCCGTAGCGCGGTCGCACTGGCGGTGCTGGAAGTGAGATCGAACACCGTCGTGAAGCCCCAGCGCGTGAACATGTCACGCAGTTGCCCTGCAAGTTTCGCAGGGTCGGCCGCGTCCGGGTGAAGCAAGTCATGCGTCATCAGATGGACGTGGCTGTTCCAGAAACCCGCGACGAGCGTGCGTCCTGCACCCGGGATGGTCTTCATCCCCTGGGGCACCGATACTTGCGCGCGGGAGCCGACGGCGGCGATCCGGCCGTCGCGGACGATCACGACGCCATTTTCGAGAGCTTTTGCTTGGGGATCGGCATAGATCCGGGCGCCCACTACGGCGAAATCCTCTGCCAGAGCAGGCCCGGTCACGCACCATGCGGCAAGAAATGCCGCCACCATTGCCACGCTTTTCATTCTCGCCCCCCGTCGGCCGTCGCACCGCGGCCAGGAGACAACGAAAGCGCAATGCGCGGCGGAGTGCAAGTTGGCATTCATCCCGGGCCGATGAGCGCGCCGAGGCGCGGCGTTGCGGTCCGTCCGGAAAAACTTCGGAGGCGGGTTCTGCCAGAGCCCGGCCGCATGGGCCGGGCTCTGGCGGCGATCAAAGTGCGAAACGGACCGTGCCGAGGACCGTGCGCGGTGCGCCCGGAAGGTTGAGCAGCGGAGACGTGCCATGCCCGGAGACGATGTAGTTCTTGTCGAACAGGTTGTAGACGTTCATCTGCAACCGGGCCGGACCCACTTGCGTCCAGGCCATGGCGTCTGCGGTGAAGTAGTGCTCCAGCACGGTGGTGTTGGCAGGGTCGGCCCAGCGATTGCCGACGTAGTTGGCGCCCGCGCCGATGCCGAACTTCTCGCCGAAGCTCTTGGTGATGAAGGCATTGGCGGCGTTCTTCGGGGTCAGCGTGGCGCCCTTGTCCACGAAGAGGGGGTTGGCCGAGTCCGTCACTTGCGCGTCGAGGTAGGCGTAGCCCACGATGGCGCGGAAGCCCGAAGGCAGGTCGAGCGCACCGGATACCTCGATGCCGCGGGTGCGCTGGGTGCCGATGGGCACGACGACTTGCGGATTTGCCGGATCGCTGCCCTTGATCCCGGTACGGCGGAGAATGAACGCCGAGACCTGGATATTCAGCCGGCTGTCCAGCAGGGTATACTTGGCGCCGATTTCCTTGTTGGTGGTCTTCTCTGGCGCGATGTCGGTGTTGTTGGCCGCCAGCGCGAAAGTCTCTGCCGAAGGCTGGAAACTGGTGCTCCAGGACGCGTAATAGGACTGGATATCGTCCGGCTGGAACACCAGGCCCGCACGCGGGCTCCATTTCTTGTCGGTGCGCTGCAGCGGCTGCGCACGCGCCGGAATGATCAGGTCCGACTTCTGTCTGAACCAGTCATAGCGGACACCCACGAGCGCCTTGAAGCCCGCGCCCAGTTCGACGAAGTCCTGCGCATAAAGGCCGCGGGTGTCGAACGTGGAGACGGACTTGGCGCTCAGGGCCGTGAAATTGGCGTTGGACAGCGTCGGCAGAACCGGCGCCAGGATCGGCGTGACTGCGACGATGCGCGAAGCAATCGTGTCTGCGTCCTTCACCTGCCGCGCGATCTCCACGCCGTAGAGCATGGTGTGCTTCGTGCCGCCGAGTTCGAACTTGTGCGTCAGTTCCGACTGGTTCGACCAGCCATCCTCGTCGCGCAGGATGCCGCCGTGGGACAGCGTGACCGTGCCGGCCGCCGCATTGACCGCCGTGGTATTCGTGTTGTGGCGGTCCAGGGTATAGCGATAGTGACGGAAGCCGTTGCGGAACGACACCGCGTCCGAGAACCGATGCGCCAGCGTGACCGTCTGCGACAGGACTTCCGAACGGCTCACGTCCGTATCGCGGGCATTTGCGGCGCCGTAGTAGGTGGAGCGCGGAACGTCGACGACTTTGCCGTTGATGGCGGGAATGCCGAAATCGGTCAGGCGGCGGTCCTTGAGATAGTCGGCCTGGATCAGGATGGTGGTGTCCTTGCCTTCGCCGAGCAGCAGCGAGGGCGCCAGGGCCACGCGCTTCACGAACTGCTGGTCGCGGAAGCTGTCGCTGTCTTCCAGCGCGCCGGTGAGGCGGAAGCCGACGCCGGAGGTCGGATCGAACCGGCCGAGGTCGATCTCGCCGCGGGCCGTATCCTTGGAGCCGTAAGTCAGGGTGCCGGCCAGCACGTCGACATTCGGCTTCTTGGTGACGCGGTTGATCAGGCCGCCCGACGAGCCGCGCCCATAGAGCACTGCTGCCGGGCCCTTCACGACCTCGACGCGCTCGACATTGGACAAATCGCGGAAATAAAGGCCGTCGTCGCGGAAGCCATCGACGTATTGGTCGGCGATGGCGGTGAAGCCGCGGATCGTCACCTGGTCGCGCTGGCCATCGCCATGCGAGAACGAAACGCCGGGCACGTTCTTCAGGGCATCCTGCAAGGACAGCGCGCGCTGGTCGCGCAGGACTTCGGACGGCACGACCGCAACCGACTGGGGAAGATCCTTGAGCGGGATCGCGATCTTCGCAGCCCCGGATTCCTGCGCGACATAGCCCTCGTTCTCGCGAACGCCGGTCACGATGATCGAGCCTTCCGGCTCGCCGTCAGCGGCGGCGGCGGGCGCAGGGGCGATGGCCGGCAGGGCCATGGCGGAGGTAGCGAGAAAGCGCACGAAAGCGCCCTTCGAAGCGAAGAGTGAGCGCACCGACAATCTGAGAATCCCTCATGAAAATTTCTGCGACCGCGTATCAATAGCAGTGATGGGTTGCAACAAATTGTTACAACTCGTTACATTGGAGCAGGCAACCTGCGGATTTAACGCGCGGAAATGCCGCAATAATGGCTGGTCACGCGCTACATTGGGATTTGGTAAGGTTGCATCCAGCCTCTCCCAATCTCCACCGGCTAGGCCGGCCTCATGTATCGGTCTGCTCCCATCCTGCTCGTGCTGGTCCTCGCTGCGTGCCAGGATTCGCCTCGGAAATCCTCGTCGCCACCCGCCCATGCGGAGCTGATCGCTCATGAAAGCGAGCTGCTGAAGCTGACCCTGACGCCGCGGGCGCAACAGCGGCTTGGGCTTGTTGTCCAGCCGGCGGGCGGAGGCTCGGCGCGGCAGGTGCGGCAGGTAACCGGCGAAATCGTGGTTCCGCCCACCGCCGCCGGGGGCGTGCCGACCAATTCCTTGACCAATCTGGCTCAAGTGGGATCGCAGCAGGCCGTAGCCGACGGCGAGGTTGCGCGGACGGAAGCGCAGGCGCGACTTGCACGCATCGCCCTGACCCGCGCAGAAGCTCTCGTGCGTGAGGAAGCCGGCAGCATCCGCGCGCGGGACGAAGCGGCGGCGGCTCTTGCGGCCGCGCAGGCGGCGCTCGGCGCGGCGCGGCAGCAGCGGCGGCTGCTTGGCCCTTCGGTCGCGGCACTGGGCGACCAGTCGGTGCTCTGGGTGCGGGCTTCGGTCTTCGCCAGCGACGTGGGGGCCGTCGTGCGCGGAGCGGAGGCCATGGTGCGCCCGCTTGGCGTGCAGGGGCGCGAGCAGGCACGCGGTGTCCGGCCGGTGCAGGCGCCGCCCTCGGCAGACAGCGCGGCGGGAACCGTGGACCTCTATTACGCCCTGGGCAATCGCGACCGTCAGTTCCGGGTCGGCCAGCGCGTTGCCGTGGAGCTGCCGCTGGCGGGCCGGACTGCGGGCCTTTCGGTTCCCTCTTCCGCCATCGTTCGCGATATCTACGGCGGCGAATGGGTCTACCGAATGACCGGCAAGGACACTTTCGTGCGCCAGCGCATCGAGGTCGCTGCTGAAACCGGCGGACAGGCGCTGCTCGCGCGCGGTCTGGAGCCGGGCGCGCAAGTGGTGACGGTGGGTGCGGCCGAACTCTTCGGCACCGAGTTCGGGGCGGCGCACTGATGCTGGCAGGACTGGTCCGTTTCGCGCTCGCCCAGCGCGTCCTCGTGCTCGCGGTGGCGGCGCTTCTGGTGGTGCTCGGCATTCGCGCGGGGCGCGATGTCCCGCTCGATGTCTTCCCCGAATTCGCGCCGCCGATGGTCGAGATCCAGACCGAGGCGCCCGGCCTTTCCACCGAGGAAGTGGAAAGCCTCGTCACCGTTCCCATCGAGACTGCCGTCAATGGCGTGCCCGACCTGGCGACACTGCGTTCCAAGTCGGTGCTCGGCCTTTCGTCGGTGCAGATCCTGTTCGAGCGGGGCACCGATGTGATGCGCGCCCGGCAGATGGTGGGCGAACGCATTGCGCAAGTCCAGCCGCGCCTGCCGCTCGCCGCGCGCCAGCCGGTGCTGATGCCGCCGCTTTCCTCCACCAGCCGTGCCATGAAGATCGGGCTGACCTCCGGGAAGCTGGATCAGATGAAACTGTCCGAACTGGTGCGCTGGACGATCCGGCCCCGGCTCATGGCGGTGCCCGGCGTGGCCAACGTCGCGGTATGGGGCCAGCGTGACCGGCAGCTTCAGGTTCTCGTAGATCCCGACCGCCTGCGCGCCGCCGGCGTCACCCTTGCCGAAGTGCGCGCCGCTGCCGGAGACGCGGTGCTGGTGGGCGGCGGCGGCTTCGTCGACACGCCGAACCAGCGCATTGCGGTACAGCAGGCAGGCGTGGTGCAGGACGCTGCCGGGCTCGGCCAGGCCATCGTGCGCCAATCGGGCAGCGCGCCCATTCGCCTTTCGGACGTCGCTCGCGTGATCGACGGCCACGCTGCGCCGATCGGCAATGCCATCATCGATGACGTGCCCGGCATCATGCTGATCGTCGAGAAGCAGCCGACCGCCAACACCCTGGAACTGACCCGGGCCGTCGAAGCGGCACTGGGCGAACTCAAGCCCGGTCTCAAGGACGTGAAGGTCGACACCACGATCTTCCGCCCGGCCACGTTCATCGAACGCTCGATCGACAACCTGACGCGCGCCCTGCTGATCGGCTGCGGCCTGGTGGCGGCGGTGCTGTTCCTTTTCACCCGCGACTGGCGGCAGGCCATCATCAGCCTCACCGCGATCCCGCTCTCGCTGCTGGGCGCTGGCCTGGTCCTGCTGTGGAGCGGGGCGACGATCAATGTCATGGTGATCGCCGGTCTTGTGGTCGCGCTGGGCGAAGTGGTGGACGATGCCATCATCGACGTCGAGAACATCGCCCGGCGCCTGCGGCTGGAGCGTGAGGCCGCAAACCCGCGCTCCGCCTTTTCAGTCGTGCTGGCCGCCTCGCTGGAGGTCCGCTCGGCGGTGGTCTTCGCCTCGCTGATCGTCATGCTGGTGTTCCTGCCGATCTTCTTCCTCGGCGGCGTGGCGGGCACGTTCTTCCAGCCGCTCGCCATCGCCTATGTGCTTGCCATTGCCACCTCGCTGCTGGTGGCGCTCACCGTAACCCCGGCGCTCTGCCTGCTGCTCCTTCCCGGCGCACCGCTGACCGAGGAACGCGACACCCGCGTGGTGCGCTGGCTGAAGCGGCGCTACGCGGGCGCGCTGCCCCGGTTCGTCGTGCGGCCCCAGATGGCGATCGGCGTGGTGGCGGGCGGATTGCTGCTCTCCGGCCTGGGCTATGCGACGTTCAAGGACCAGTTCCTGCCCGATTTCCGCGAAACCGACTTCCTGATGCACTTCGTCGAGAAGCCGGGGACCTCTATCGAGGCGATGGACCGCATCACCATCCGCGCCTCGAAGGAACTGCGCGCGATCCCCGGCGTGCGCAACTTCGGCGCCCACATCGGCCGTGCCGAGCAGGCGGACGAAGTCGTCGGTCCCAATTTCACCGAGCTATGGATCAGCCTTGACGAAAAGGCCGACTATGATGCCTCCGTCGCCCGCATCAAGTCCGTGGTGGACGGCTATCCCGGCCTGTTCCGCGACGTGCTGACCTATCTGCGCGAACGCATCAAGGAAGTGCTGACCGGCGCGGGGGCCACCGTGGTCGTGCGCATCTACGGCCCCGAACAGGACGAGTTGCGCGCCGCCGGCCAGCGCGTCCGCGATGCGGTTTCCGGGATTGCGGGCGTGAGCGACCTCAAGCTGGAAAGCCAGGTTCTCGTTGCCCAGCTGCGCATCCGCCCGCGTCCCGAAGACCTCGCGCGGCTCGGCCTCACGGCGGGTGAGGTGCGCCGTCAGGCCCAGACGCTCGTGGCCCAGCAGAAAGTGGGCGAAATCTACCGCGAGCAGAAGGCGTTCGACGTGGCGCTCTGGGGTGAACCGGCGGTGCGCGGCAACATCTACGCCTTGCGCGACCTGATGATCCAGTCTCCCACCGGCGCGCCCGTGCGCCTCGCCGATATCGCCGATGTCGAGATCGTGCCCGCTCCCAACGAGGTGAAGCGCGAGAACGGCCAGCGCCGGCTCGACGTGACGCTCAATGTGTCCGGCGCCGATCTGGGCACCGTGGCGCGCGGCGTCGAGGCGGCGGTCGGCAAGGTTCCGTTCGCCACCGGCTATCACCCCGAAGTGCTGGGCGAATATGCCGCGCTCAGGGAGTCGCGCCAGCGCTTGTGGACCACCGGGGCGCTCTGCCTCGTGGGTGTGCTGCTGCTGGTGTGGATCGAGTTCCGCTCGCGCCGGATCACCACGCTGGTCGGGGTGAGCCTGCCCTTCGCGCTCGTCGGCGGCGTCGTTGCCGTGGCGCTGACGGGCGGGGTGCTGTCGCTCGGCTCGCTGGTCGGGTTCGTGACGGTAATCGGCATCGCCGCGCGCAACGGGATCATGCTGCTCTCGCATTATCGCCATCTGGAGCGGGAGGAAGGCATGGCCTTCGGCCGCGACCTCGTACTGCGCGGGGCGGAGGAGCGGCTGGTGCCGATCCTGATGACGGCGGCCTGCGCCGGGCTGGCACTGGTGCCGCTGATCGTGGCCGGCAATGCTCCGGGACACGAGATCGAGCATCCCATGGCGATCGTCATCCTGGGCGGTCTGATCTCCTCGACCGTGCTGAACCTGTTCCTGATGCCCGCACTCTACGCGCGCTACGGGGAGGAGAAACGCACGCCGCCGTCCGCCGAACCCACGGAGGTCTTGGCATGACCCTGCGCCTTTCGCGCTGGAGCGCGCCCTTGATCGCGCTCGCCGTCTCCGCCTGCATGAGCGTACCTACGCCGCCTGAGACGGTGGTGCCGCCCGCCGCTGGGGGGCCGTTCGCCGCGCTGCCGGTCGCCTCGATCGAGGCGGTACCGGACGACTGGTGGCGGCTCTACGACGATCCCCAACTCGACGCGCTGGTGGAGGCGAGCCTTGCCGCCAATGCGGACTTGCGAGTTGCCTACGCCAACCTCGATGGGGCCCGCGCCGCCCTGAAGCAGGCGCAGGCCGCGCGATTGCCGACGACCACGATCGAGAGCGCTCTGACGGTCGACGACCCCAGCAATCAGCCCAGCGCCGCCTCGGTCTCGGCCAGCGACTGGGACATCGGGGCGACTGCCAGTTGGGACATCGACTTGTTCGGGCGCCTGCGCGCCGGGGCATTGGCCGCCCGCGCCGATGCCGAGGCGCAGCAGGCCGCACTGGACGGCGTGCGCGTCGCAGTGGTGGCGGACACCGTGCAGGCCTATGTCGAGTTCTGCGCCGCCACGCGTGCCATGGCCGAGGCTCGGGCCGTCTCCGCCGCGCAGGATCGGTCGGTGGCTCTGGTGCGCGAGCAGTTTTCCGCCGGCGAAGTCTCGCCGCTGGAAGTGTCGCAAGTCGCCGCGCTTGCTGCCTCCACGCGCGCCGGGATCGCGCCGTTCGAGGCGGGGCGCTCGAATGCGCTCTACCGCATAGCCACGCTGCAGGGCCGCCCGCCTGCCGAGGCGCGCACGCTGCCGCTGACCTGCAAGGCCGCGCCGCGTCTCAAGGCTGCCGCGCCCGTGGGCGACGGCACCGCGCTGCTGCTGCGCCGCCCGGACGTGCGCGAGGCGGAGCGCAAGCTGGCCGCCGCCGCCGCCCGCATCGGGGTGGCGCGGGCCGAGTTCTACCCGAGGGTCAATCTCGGCGGAGCGCTTGGCCTGCTCGCGGGCGGGTTCGACGCCGCCGCCTCGCCGCTGATCAGCTGGGCCTTTCCCAACATCGCTCCGGCCCGCGCGAAGATGGCGCAGGCCCGCGCTTCCGAGCAGGCGGCGCTGGCCGGATGGGATGTGGCGATGCTGAAAGCGCTGCGCGAGGTCGAGACCGCGCTGGCGGCTTATGATGCCGAAGCCCGCCGCAACCGGGACTTGGGCGAGGCGGCCCTTCAAGCGCAGGCCTATGCCCGCCGTGCCACGGCACGCGTGCGCTACGGCGATGCGGCGGGCCTGCTCCAGGTCGACGCAGAGCGCACCGTTGCCGCCGCGCGCCTGGCCAAGGTCCAGAGCGATCTGGCCGTGGGGCAGGCGGAAGTCGCCCTGTTCCGCGCGCTCGGAGGCGGCTGGCGCACCGGTGCGCAGGCGCGCTAGGCTGGGCCATGCGAATCCTGATCGTCGAAGATGACGAAGAGACACGGCGCTTCATCGCCAAGGGCCTGGAAGAGGCGGGACATATCGTGGGTTGTGCGCGTGATGGCGCCGACGGCCTGTTCCACGCGACCGACGGCGCGTTCGATGTCATCGTCGTCGATCGCATGCTGCCGGGGCTGGACGGGCTGTCCCTGCTCAAGGCGCTGCGGGCCACCGGAAACGGCACGCCGGTGCTGATGCTGACCGCGCTCGGCGGGATCGCGGACCGGGTGGACGGGCTGGAAGCGGGGGCCGACGACTACCTGGTGAAGCCCTTCGCCTTTTCCGAGTTGAGCGCGCGCATCAATGCCCTGGGCCGCCGCCCGCAAGTGCGCGTCGATGCGAACCGGCTGATCGTGGGCGAGATCGTGCTCGACCTGGACCGCCGGACGGTGGAGCGCGGGGGGCGGCGCGTGACCCTGCAGCCGCGCGAGTTCACGCTGCTGGCCGAACTGATGCGCAACCCGCGCCGGGTCATGACGCGCACGATGCTGCTGGAACGCGTTTGGGACTTCGACTTCGATCCGAAGACCAACATCGTCGAGACGCACATGAGCCGTCTGCGCTCCAAGCTCAACGCCGGGTTCGACGGCGATGCGATCGAGACCGTGCGCGGCGCGGGCTACATGATGCGGGGCGGCTGATGCTGCGCAAGCCCAGAGTATGGCTGCGCCGGCTCTGGCGAACCACGACCGGGCTGGTGGCCATCGTCGGCATCGTCTTCGCGGCGGCCATCCTCGCGATCGGCGCAATATCCTATGAAGTGACGCACGAGGCGCTGGAGCAGCAGCTCGATCACCGCATTGCGGCGGAAACGGCGGGATTGCTGGCCGAGGCCCATCGCCATGGACTGCCCGCAATCGCCGGCGCCATCACCCGCCGCGAGGCTTCGCGGTCCACGGCGAGCCTGGAATACCTGCTGGTCGACCAGGCGGGCAGGCGTCTGGCCGGGAGCCTCCAGGCTGACGTTCCTGCCAAGCCGGGCTTCGAGGAGTTCCTCCATTATCGCAAGCCGGGGCAGGACGAGGTCGCCACCGCGCAGGCGCTCACCACGAAAGTCGCAGGCGGCACGCTGGTGGTCGCAGCCGACCGTTCGGGCCTGGACGAGATCGACCGGACGCTGGCGATCCTCTTTGCCGGGGCGCTGGCGGCAATGCTGGTGGTCGGCGCGCTGGCGGCCGGCATCATCGGCTGGCTGACTCAGCGCCGCCTCAGCCGTATCGACGCGACGGCGCAGGCGATCATCGGCGGAGACTTCACGCGCCGCGTCCCGCGCGATGGATCGGGAAGCGAGTTCGACCGGCTGGCCGGCACGCTCAATGCCATGCTCGACCGTATCGAGGGACTGATGGAGAGCCTGCGGCAGGTGTCCAGCGACGTCGCCCATGACTTGCGTACCCCGCTGACGCGGCTCTGCGGCAGCCTGGACCAGGCCGCCGGGGAGCACGACGAGGCCTTGCGTGCGGAGCGCCTCGACAGCGCCCGTGCGCAGGCGGCGGAACTTCTGGAAATATTCGCCGCCCTGCTGCGCATCGCCGAGATCGAGGGCATGAACGAGCGACTGCCCCGCCAGCGGCTGGACCTCACGGCGCTGCTGGAAAAGATGGCGGAGAGCTACAGGCCCGATTTCGAGGACAGCGGGCACATCCTGAAATGTTGGATCGCGCCGGACTTGTCGGTGCAGGGCGATCACCGGCTTTTGAGCCAGGTCGTGGCCAATCTGCTGGACAATGGCCTCAGTCACACCCCGCCGGGTACGACGGTGGAGCTTTACGCGCGCCCCACGGCAGGCGGCGTCTCGGTGGTCGTCGGGGACGATGGGCCGGGAGCCTCGCAGGCGGGTCGGGAGCGACTGTTCAATCGCTTTGCGCGCGGCGAGCAGGCGCGTTCCACGGCCGGGCATGGCCTGGGCCTCAGCATGGTCAAGGCGATCGCGGAGGCGCATGGCGGCTCGGTGTCGATCCTCGACGTACCGGGCTTCGCCGTGGAACTGCGGCTTCCGCGGAAATCCTGAGCCCGCCTCAGAGCGCGTAGTCGGCCACGTAGCCGAGATGGTCTGAAAGCCCGCTCCCGCCATTGCCGAGGCCGAAGGGGACGTCGAAGGCGCGCAGCGTCAGGCGGCCGTTGGCACCGGCGCGGAAGTATTGCTTGTCCTTGGCGCGGCCGAGGATCGCGGCACGGTCCGGCAGGGTCATGCCCGGCAGGCGGTGCGCAGCGGCAGCCAGGGTCGCCTCGCTGCCGCCCCCGACGATACCGCCGGCGGCGGTCTGGGCTGCGATCCGTGCCTTGTCATGCCCGGTGTTGAAGTCTCCGCCGAAGATCAGGTCGGTGCTGGAAGGGACATTGTCGCGGATGAAGCCGCGCAGGGCGGCAACCTGCCCGAGATAGGCCGCATTCGCCCGTGCGACACCCACGCCCGAGGCCTTGCGCGAGTTGAGGTGAGTGTCGGCAATGGCGATCGGGTCGTCGTGCCCGGGCACTTTCACCCAGGCGAGCAGCACGCCCTTGGCGGCAAGGCAGTCGAACCCGGCGCAGAGATCGGCGGGGAAGGCCATCTTGCGGGTCTGGACGATGGGGTAGTCGGACAGGATCACCAGTCCGCTGTCCACCCACTTGCCGATCCCTTCTCCCCTGAACCACGAGGCGTGCCCGGCAAAGTCGGTGTCGGAGACTTGCGAACCCACATCGGCGATCTGCGGCCCGATGGCGACATGGGTATAGCCGGCGCCCCGGGCTATGGCCTTGGCTTCGGGGATGAACGCCTCCTGCAGCAGCACGACATGGGGTTGGCGCCCGGCGATGCGCAGTTCGCCAAGGCGCTTGCCGATCTCCTCCAGCTTGTCGGCGCGGCCATAGGCGGCGGGGAAGGGCAGGCCCTTGACGTTGTAGGTCATGACCGAAAGTTCGTTTTCGGGAAGCGGCCGGGCGTCGCCGGGCACTTCGGACACCGCGGCAGGCGATGCGAGCGGCAGGTTAAGGGCCGCAATCCCGGCCAGGGCAGCAAGGGTCAACAAGCGCAGGCGCTTCACGCGAGATACTCCCACAGGTTCCGGCAATAGACGCCGCGGGCCCGCGTCACCCGCATGGCGAAAGTGCAGGGAAAATGCATGTGCGGTTCCTTTCGATCGGCGGAGTCTCATGGCTGTCCCGGCCTTTGCCCGGACGGCAACAGAGGGAAGCGGCGCGGATGCGCGGAACCAGAACCCTGAGTTTTATCTGCGTGCTGGCAGCGGCGGCGCCGCTGGGGGCCGAGACGCGGGCGATCAAGGTGCAGGGCGCCAATGCCGTGTCGCTGCTGCCCGGCCAGGTCCACTGGACCGCGCAGGACCGCGCGGCCGTCGACCGGGCAAAAGTGATCGACTTCTCCATGGACAAGGGCGATGCGGGCTGGAGCTTCGACTTTCTGTCGCTGCGCTCGCCCCGGCTCGGCGAAGACGCGTGCTGCGCCGCTGCGCGCCATTTCCATGGAGCGCAGGCCGGCATGGAGGCCTGGCATGCGCTGGGCGGCGGCGATGCGATCCGGCTGCGGGCCGATATGGGCAAGGCCAGTCGGCGCGCGTTTTCGGCCGTCGCCTTTCCGGCCAGGTCCAGGGCTGCTTATGCCGACGCGCACGTGACCTGGGACCACGGCGAGCGGCTGGCCATCTCTACCGGATGGTACCGGCAGGGCGGCTGGGGCCGGCGCCGCATGGACCTGGACGTGACGCGCCTGGGTAATGGCGAGGCTGCCGCCGCCAGCGGCTTGCGCGCGGCCGTGCAGCTTGCGGTTGGCGGTTCCGCCCGGTCGGCGCGATCCTGGATGATGCTGGAAGTCCGCGAAGGCAGCCGCGCGGCGTGCCTCGGCACTTGCAGCGGCGGAACGATGCGCCACGCCAGCGAAGCCGGCCTCACTTTCAATTCGTCGTTCTGAGGAGAAAACCATGACTCCATCGGCGCGATCTCGTAATGATCCGATCCAACTGGGAAGGGAGACTGCATTTGCGGAGGGAGGACGAGCGATGACGTCCCAGGGCCAGGAAGTGCCCGCCGATGCGGGTTTGCGCCAGCTATGCCTGGCGCTCCGCCCCGAACTGCGCCGCTTCCTGCTGGCGCGGCGCTTGAACGAGGCGGATGCCGAAGACCTTCTGCAGGACCTGTTCCTGCGCGTGCAAACCAGCGCGACCGGTCCGGTGCGCTCGCCCAGGGCCTATCTCTACCAGATGCTGAACAACATGGCGCATACCCGCCGCCGCACCGAAGCGCGGCAGCAGGCGCGCGATGCGGACTGGCTGGATGCGCCGGCAAGAACGGGGGCGAGAAAGGGGACGGGAACGGGGTCTGGATCGTCCGGCGCCGAGACGGAAATGCCCGATCTGGCGCCCGACCCCGAAACGACGCTGCTGGCGCGCGACCATCTGGCGCGGGTGGAGGCGCGGCTCGGCCAACTGCCCGAACGGACCGCCCATGTCTTCCGGCAGTACCGGATCGAAGGCGTTTCCCAGAAGCTGATCGCCCGGGATCTGGGCATAAGCCTCAGCGCGGTCGAAAAACATCTCCAGAGGGCATACAGTGCGGTGCTCGACATACGCAGCCGGCTGGATGCGGACGTGGCAGGCCAGACAGGAGGCACCGATGCAAGGGCTCGCTGAGAACACCATGCGCGAGGAAGCGATCGCCTGGCATCTGAAGCTGAACGACGGTTCGGACGCGGACTGGGACGGCTTCGCCAGCTGGCTCGAACGCGATCCCCGCCACAACGACATCTATGAAGCGGTCTGCGATGCCGATCTGGCGCTCGAACCCGCGGTGGCGATCGCCCGCGTGGAGCCCGCGGAAGCGGAAACGGAATCCCTGGCGGAAGTCTTCGAGGTGCATCGTCCGCGCCGCTGGATGTGGCCGGCCGTGGCCGCCTCCGTGGCTTTCGCGGCGCTCGGCAGCTGGGCGGTGATCGGCAGCCTCGGAAGCGCCTATACCGTGCAGACCGCACCGGGCGAGACGCGGACATTCGCGCTGTCTGACGGCACAAGGATCGTGCTCAACGGCGCCACCGAGATCGTACTCGACAAGTCCGATCCGCGCGTGGCCCAGCTCAAGACCGGGGAGGCGCAGTTCACGGTGCATCATGACGCCGCGCGTCCCTTCACGCTGACCGTGGGCGATCAGCGCATCGTCGACGTGGGAACCTTGTTCAACGTGCGCAGCGGCAAGGGCGCGCTGCGCGTCGAAGTGGCGGAAGGCGCGGTGCGGTTCGAGGACGGCATGACCTGGCTCCGGCTCAATGCCGGGGATACGCTGGAGGCGGCGGGCGGGCGTATCGTCGAAGGCGCGAAGCCGGTCGGGGAGATCGGCGGCTGGACGCGGGGCCGGCTGGTCTACCGCGATGTTTCGCTGGTGGACGTGGCGGCGGACATCACGCGGGCCAGGGGCATGTCGATAGAGATCGGTCCCGAGCTTGCGGATCGTCGTTTTTCCGGTGTCATTCAGCTTGATGGGGGCGATGCGGCCCTGCAAAAGCGCATGGAAACCCTGCTGGACGTGAAGGTGACGGCAACTGCCGATGGTTGGTCGATTTCGCGTTGATGGCTTTGGGGGAACCTGTCTTGCAGCTGCGGCGGCCCTTGCCGCCCCGGTGCCTGTGCCGGTCTATGCCCAGGCGCGCGCCGTACAGGCCTTTGCGGTTCCATCGGGACGGTTGTCCGATGCGCTGATCGCGCTGTCGGAGCAGGCCGGAATCTCGATCGCGATTGGCGATCCGCGGCTCGATGCCTTGCCCACGCGCGGGGTCAGGGGACGCTACGAGGTGTCCGAGGCGCTGCGCCGGGTGCTGGAAGGCAGCGGCTACGGATTCGTCTTCGTGAATGCGCGGACCGTGCGGTTGGTGAGACAGGCGCCGGTTCGGCCGCGCCGGTCTGGCGCGGCATCTTCGCCGCCTCTGCGTTCGCCTTCGCGGCCGACACCCCCGCTGGAAGGTTTCGGTCCCGACATCGTCGTCACCGCGACCAAGCAGCGTCTTGGCCTGCTGTCCTACCCGGCAAGCATCTCGGTGGTTCAGCCGGAGCGTAGCGAACTGGCGCGCGCGGGCGGGGAGGGCACCGGTTTCATCCTCGGCAAGTTGCCGCAGCTGTCCTCGACCAACCTCGGGCCGGGGCGTAACAAGGTGTTCATCCGCGGCATTGCCGACAGCAGTTTCAATGGCTCCAGCCAGGCCACGATCAGCCAGTACCTCGGCGAGACGCGCCTGATCTACAGCGCGCCCGACCCCGATCTTGCGCTGTACGACGTCGCGCAGGTGGAAGTGCTGGAAGGGCCGCAGGGCACGCTCTACGGCGCGGGCACGCTGGGCGGGATCATCCGCATCGTGCCCAATGCCCCCGATCCGAAAGCTTGGCGGGTCAATCTGTCGGGCGGGCTGCGCGCGACGCAGGACGGCGCCCCGGGCGGGGATGCCGTGGCCACCGTCAACCTGCCGCTCGTGGAAGGCAAGGTCGCGCTCAGGGCCGTGGTCTACCAGAGTATCGAGGGCGGCTACATCGACGACGCCGAGCGGGGCCTGAAGGACATCAACCGCAACAAGACCTCGGGCTTCCGGGCTGCCTTGCGCTGGCAGCCGGACCAGGCCTGGACGATCGACCTCTCGGCGCTGAGCCAGGACATAGGCTCGCGCGATGGGCAATATACCCTGCGCGGAGAACCCGACCTGATCCGCCGCTCCGCCATCGCCCAGCCGTTCGACAACGACTACCGCCTGGCCGACGTGACGCTGCGGCGCGACTGGGGCGATCTCCAGTTCCTGTCCTCGACCGGATATGCCGATCACTCGATCGATTCCACGTTCGATGCCACACGCTCCGGCGCCGGCAGTCCGGCCGAATTCACCGAGGAGATCAAGGTGCGCCTGCTCTCCCACGAAACCCGGCTCTCCGGGGAATGGGGCGGTTCCGGCACCTGGCTTGGCGGCGTGAGCCTGGTGCACAACGACGACCGCGTGGCGCGCAGGCTGGGCACCCCCGGCGCGCCCGATCTGCTGACCAGCCTTTCGAATACCACGCTCGACCTTGCCGCGTTCGGCGAGGCAGGCGTGCCGGTGATGCGCGATCTGGTGCTGACGGTGGGCGGGCGGCTGAGCTATGTGCGCCAGACCAGCCAGTTCACCGGGCAGATGGCCTCGGAGGACTATGAGCCGGCGCGGACCCAGAGACGTTTCCTGCCGTCCGCGGCGCTTTCGTGGACGGCGCGGCCGGGCCTGCTCGTTTACGGGCGTTTCCAGCAGGGCTATCGGCCCGGCGGACTTCAGGTATCCGGCTCCTCGAACTCGCAGTCGGCCGAGCGTTTCGGTGCGGACCGCATCAGCACGCTCGAAGGGGGGCTGCGTTTCGGCATGGACGAGGGATCGCGCCTGTCGGGCAGCATCGCGGCGTCGCTCGCGCAGTGGCGCGACGTTCAGGCAGACCTCGTGGGCCTGGACGGGCTGCCCTATATCGCCAACATCGGCTCGGGCCGGGTCCGCAACCTGGCATTCTCGCTGGCCTGGCATCCCCGCGACTTCCTTTCTTTCGAAGCGGCCGGGTTCCTCAATTCCAGCGACCTCTCGAAGCCGGCCCCCGACTTCGCCGATGCCACCGACCGCGACTTGCCCAACATCGCCGACGAGGGGTGGCGGCTGGCCGGCAAGTACGACCGGCAGATGGGCCGGGCTCGCCTGACGGTCGACGCCGCCGTGCGCTATGTCGGCCATTCGAAGCTGGCCATCCGCGCGCCTTTCGCGCTGGGGCAGGGGCGCTATTACGATGTCTCCACCGGCGCCCGCCTGGGCTTCGGCAAGTGGGGCATGTCGCTCGATCTCGACAATGTGCTGAACAACCGCGCCAACACATTTGCTTTCGGCAATCCCTTTACCGTTGCGGACGGCCTACAGCAGACTCCGATGCGCCCGCGCTCCATCAGGATCGGAATCGATGCCAGTTTCTGAAAGACGCCTGCTCGTCTCCATCCACGATGTCGCGCCCTGTTTCGAAAGCGAGGTCGACCGCCTGGCGGACCTGATCGATGCGCGGCTGGGACCGGCGCGCTATGCCATGCTGGTCGTGCCGGACCACTGGGGCCGCGCGCCGCTGGCGCAGGCACCGGCGTTCCAGGCGCGGCTCCGCGGCTGGGCGGAGCGAGGCGTGGAGATGTTCGTCCACGGCTGGTTCCACCGCGACGGTTCGCGGCATCAGGGCGCTGCCGGCTTCAAGGCGCGCCACATGACGGCCGGCGAAGGGGAGTTCCTCGGCCTCTCCCATGCCGATGCGCTGCAGCGGATGGCGGACGGCAAGGCGCTGATCGAGGATGTGATCGGCAGGCCCGCGGCGGGTTTCATCGCGCCGGCGTGGCTTTATGGACCCGGCGCCATGCAGGCGCTTGCCGAATGCGGGTTCCCGCTGGCGGAGGACCACTTCCGCGTCTGGCGGCCGGGTCATGAGGACAAGCCGCTGGCGAAAGGGCCGGTGGTGACCTGGGCATCGCGCAGCACGATGCGCACGGCATCCTCGCTGGCCTTCGCCGCTCTGGCCCGGCCCGCGCTCCAGCCGCTGAAGACCCTTCGGCTGGCGGTCCATCCCGGGGACGTGACCAAGCCCTCCATCGTCGGAAGCGTGGATGCCACGCTCCGCGCCTTTTCCCGCCGCCACGTTCCCGGCCGCTACGCCGACCTGATCGAATAAATCCTGTTTTACCGCACCGGGATGGTGCGGGTCTTGCCGGGGCGCGGAGTCCCATGGGCATGACAGTGCCCCTTCGGATCGCAATACCCATCCACAGCTTCGAACCCGGCGGTGTCGAGCGCGTGGCACTGGGCCTGGCTGAGCACTGGCAGCAGACCGGCCATCAGGTGATGATCGTGCTGGGACGGGACGAAGGGCTCGATCGCGGCCGGGCCTCGCCCAGCCTTGCCTACCGGATCCGTTCCAGCCGCGTGCCCACCGCGCGGTTCGAGACGCTCTGGATGATCTGGTGCTTCCTTCTGGCCCTTTCCCGCGAACGGGTGGACGTGATCTTCTGCCCGGGAAACACTTACGCGGTGGTCTGCTTCGCGATGTCGCTGCTGCTGGGTGAGCGCTGCCCGCCGATCGTCTGCAAGATCAGCAACGATCTGGTGCGGCGCGACACGTCGCCGCTGCACCGCGTGCTCTATCGCGGCTGGCTGCGCGCCCAGGGCATGGTCTTCGACCGCTTCGTGGCCCTGGCCGAGCCGATGCATGACGAGATCGTCGACCGGCTGGGCGTGGGCGCGCACCGGGTGGTGACGATCCACGATCCGGCCATGACCCGGCACCGCTTCGATGGCCTCGCCGCGATCCCGCGCCCTGGCAGGAGCCGCCATCGCTACCGGTTCCTGGCCCTGTCCCGGCTCGTTCCCCAAAAGAACCTCGAAGTCATGCTGCGCGCCTTTGCTGCCGGTTTTCGGCCGGGAGACGCGCTGACGATCGTGGGCGACGGGCCGGAACTGGCCCGCCTGCAAACGCTCGCGCGCCGTCTTGCCGTCGAGGATCGGGTTCACTTTCCGGGCCATGTCACAGACCCGGACCCCTATCTCCGCGACGCCGATTGCCTGCTCCTGTCCTCCGATTACGAAGGTGTTCCGGCGGCCGTGCTGGAGGCGATCGCGGCTGGCCTGCAGATCGTGGCGACCGATTGCTCCTCCAGCATGGACCTGCTTGCCGGGCAGGGCACGCGGGCGACTCTCGTGCCGGTGCGGGACATCGACGCGCTGGCACGGGCGATTGCCCAGGCCGATCGCCTGCCCCGGCCCGACCCCGCCCAGCGCCAGTATGCAGCCCGCTTTACCGTGGAGTCCGCCGCCGGTGCCTATGTCGCGGCGATGCGCCGGGCGATCGTCTCGGCGCGGCAGATCCGCATGCTGACGGGCGTTCCCACTCACCGATAGTCGCACTTTGCGCCTCCCGCACATCCCTCTTCATCCCTGAGGAAATACCCAGTGCCACAGCCGGCCTCCCTCCTGTCCGCGGCGCCGACCGGCGACCCCGGTTCCCCGCGCCCGATCGTCACGCTGCGCGCCCAGGATACCTTTTCCTGGAAACGCGGCACGTCGTTGGTGCCGGTGCTGTTCTCGATCCTGATCGCGCTGGGCGTGATCCTGGAACTGCGCGGCATGGATATGGCGAAGATCCTGGCCATGGTGCCGCGCGACGGCGGTTTCTGGTTCGTTTTCGCGGTGAGCTACCTGGCCGGCCCCGCGAGCGAATGGGTGATCTATCGCCGGCTCTGGCAGCTTCCCGTCGAGGGTTTCGCCGCGTTGCTGCGCAAGCTGGTCTGCAACGAATTGCTGCTGGGCTACCTTGGCGAGGCCTATTTCTACACTTGGGCACGGCGGCGCAGCGCCATGACGGCGGCACCTTTCGGGGCGATCAAGGACGTGTCGATCCTCTCGGCGATGGTCGGCAACGGGGTCACGCTGGTGCTGCTGGTCGCGCTGTGGCCCTTCGTCGGGTCCACGAGCATCGGGCTGGAGAACCGCACCGGGCTGCTTTCGCTTTCCGTGGTGCTCGCCACTTCGATCCTGGCGATGGCGTTCCGGCGCCGGATCTTTTCACTGGGGGCCGAGGTGC
This sequence comes from Novosphingobium sp. PhB55, assembly GCF_004368805.1. Classification (NCBI taxonomy): domain Bacteria; kingdom Pseudomonadati; phylum Pseudomonadota; class Alphaproteobacteria; order Sphingomonadales; family Sphingomonadaceae; genus Novosphingobium; species Novosphingobium sp. PhB55. The sequence continues at coordinate 544,641 of NZ_SODQ01000002.1, forward strand.
TGGGCTTCATCACCGTGATGCACCTGCTGCGCATCATCGTGACCACGATCCTCTCGGCGGTGCTCTGGCACATGGTCCTGCCGGGCGTTCCGGTGACCTGGTGGCTGCTGCTGGCCACGCTGCGACTGCTGATCTCCCGCCTGCCGTTCATCCCGAACAAGGACGTGGTCTTCGCCGGGGTGGCGGTCTTCACCCTTGGCCACGAGACGGACATCGCGGCGCTCATGACGATGATGGCCTCGGCGATCCTGCTGGTCCATCTGCTGCTGGGGCTGGGACTGGTGTTATACGACCTGGCGCGCCGGGTGGTCCGCCCGTGAGGATGGGCGCCGCCGTGATCCTGGCAGCACTGACGGCGGCCGCAGCGCCGATGCCTTCCTCGCCGGATCTCGGGAAGAAGGAAGGGCAGTGCCGAGCGGGCGAGCACGGCCCGGCGCTGCTGGTCAGCGTCGCGGGGCTGAAAGACCGCGAGGGGAACCTGAAGCTGGAGGTCTATCCCGCGACTGACGCGGACTTCCTGGCGGATGACAACCTCCTGCTGGCAGCGGGCAAAGTGTTCCGCCGGGTCGAAGTTCCCGTGCCCGGCGCCGGTCCCGTGGAACTGTGCATCCGCCTGCCGGGGCCGGGAACCTATGCCGCTTCCCTGCTTCACGACCGCGACGGCAACCGCAAGTTCGGCTGGAGGGTGGACGGCATCGGCTTCTCGTCCAACCCGAAGCTCGGCTGGAGCAAGCCCAAGGCCGCCAAGGTCGCCTTTGCGGCAGGGGCCGGGCTGACGCGGCTGTCGATCGTGATGAACTACCGCAGCGGCCTGGGTGTCGCGCCTCTCAGGTAAAGGACCGATTTCCTTGAAGATCGTCGACGTTTGCGCTTTCTACAGTCCCCGGGGCGGCGGTGTCCGCACTTATATCGAACAGAAACTGCGGATCGGCCCGCAGCTCGGCCATGAGATCGTCGTGATCGTTCCGGGCGAGACCCGTTCGGTCACCGAGCGCGGCCCCGGCGCACGGATCGTCACCCTGCCTTCACCCCGCTTTCCGCTTGACCGAAAGTACGGCTATTTCGCTGACGAACCGGCGCTGCACGATGCCTTGAGCGCCGAGCATCCCGATGTCGTCGAAGTCTCTTCGCCCTGGCGCAGCCCGGCGATGGTGGCCCGCTGGCGGGGTAGCGCGCGTCGCAGCCTGGTGATGCATGCCGATCCGCTTTCCGCTTATGCCTATCGGTGGTTCGCGCCGGTGCTGTCGCGGCCCTCGATCGATCGCAGCTTCGAACGCTACTGGGAACACCTGCGGTATCTGGGCGGGGCCTTCGACATGACGGTCTGCGCAAACCGGGATCTGGCCCGGCGGCTTGGGGAAGGTGGGGTGGCCGGGGTGCGCGTTCATCCGCTGGGCGTCGAAACCGGCGTATTTTCCCCCGCACACCGCGATTCCGGCCTGCGGGCCAGGCTGCTGAACCTCTGCGGGCTGGGCGCGGATGCTCTCCTGCTGGTGGCGGCGGGGCGCCTGGCCCCCGAAAAGCGCTGGCCGATGGTGATAAACGCCGTCGCCGCCGCCAGCCTGCACCGGCCCGTGGGCCTGGTCCTGCTGGGAGAAGGGCGCGAGAAGCGCGCGATCCGGGCGGCCATCGGCGGCAATCCGCACATCCGCCTGTTCGAGCCCGAGCGCGACCGTACCGCTTTCGCCGCTATCCTGGCGAGCGCCGATGCCGTGGTCCATGGCTGCGAGGCCGAAACCTTCTGCATGGTCGCGGCGGAAGCCAGGGCCAGCGGCACCTTCGTGATCGTTCCCGATGCCGGGGGCGCCGCCGACCACGCGCGCGGCGGCGCCGGACTGACGTACAAGGCGGGCAACATGTTCTCGCTCACCAACGCGATCCGGACTGTCGGCGCGGGGGCCGTCCATCGCCGGAACGCAGGCGATGTCGTGAGCAACGTGGAGCATTTCGAGCGTCTTTTCGCCGACTACGGCCACATGGTTCGCCGTTCGCGGGTAGCCTGAACGCCGGTTACGCAGTCCTCCCGATCCGTGTCGGGATCAGTCCCGCCGGGGAAGCGTGAGCCGGACCAGCACGGGCATCGCCAGCAGGACCAGCGGATACTGGAGCAGCAGGCCGGCGATGATCGCGATCGCCAGCGGCTGCTGGATGCCGGACCCTTGCCCGATCGCGAAAGCGAGCGGCAGCAGGGTGAGGATCGCGGCCAGCGTGGTCATGGTGATCGGGCGCAGGCGGTTGCGGCTGGCCTCCCGCGCCGCCTGTGCGGGCGGCATGCGGCGCGACAGTTCCTCGAACTCCGAGACGTAGAAGATCGCCATCTCCGTGCCGATGCCGATGATCATCGTCATGCCCATCAGCGCCGTGATGTTGAGGTCCACGCCTGCCAGCCACAAGGCGGTGAACACCGCCGTGGTGGAGAGCAGCGAGCAGCCGATGATGATGACGGGAAGCCAGAACCGGCGGTAGAGGACCAGCAGCAGCACCAGTTCCGCCACCAGCGCGGCGGCGAAGACCTTGATGAGGCCGGAGAAGGCGATCTGCTGCTGCTGGTAGAGACCGCCAAGCTCATAGCGCACGCCGGGGCTCAGGGTGCCGGGCCTGTCGAGCGCGGCCTGGACATCGCCCACGGCCGCGCCGATGCCCCGGCCCTGGATGCGGCCGGTGACGGCGATCATCGGTTCGAGGTTCTCGCGCCCGATCTGCGGCTGTCCGGTGACCGGCTGGATCGTCGCCACCCGCGCGAGCGGGAAGATGTGGCCGTCGGTAGCGCGGATCGGCAGCTGGGCGAGGCCGGTCTCGCTGATCGTCGTCGCATCCGGCAGGCGCACCCGCACGTCCACGGCCTTGTTCGGCTGTGCCAGAGTCGTCGCCACGGTGCCGGTCAGCGCGGTGGAGAGCTGCGTTTCCACATCGGCGGGGGCCACGCCCTCGATACCGGCACGAACCGGATCGACGTGGACGTCGAGCGCATCGCCGGCAAGCTGCACGCCGTCGTTCACTTCCACGACGCCGGAAACCTTGCCCACCAGAGCCGCGACTTTCTGGGCTTCGGCTTCCAGGATCGTCGGGTCGGAAGCATAGAGCTTCACTTCGATCGGCTGCGGCACGGCGGTCAGATCGCCGATCAGGTCCTCGACCAATTGCGCGACCTCGATCTGCACGCCGGGCACCTTGCGCGCGATATCGTCGGCAACGGCGGCGGCGATCTCTTCTGTCGGCCGGCTGTGATCGGGTTTGAGGCGCACGAAGTAATCGCCGTGGTAGCTCTGGCCGAGGTCGCCGCCCAGGCCGGTGCCGAGACGCCGGGAGAACGTGAGGACTTCGGGATTGGCATGCAGCATCGCGTCGATCTGGCCGATCTGGCGGCCGCTTTCGTCGAGCGAAGTCCCGGCGGCGGTGTAATAGTCCATGACGAAGCCGCCTTCGTCGACCTTGGGCATGAAGCCGGTGGGAACGTTGGAATATCCGATGTAGCCGATGGCGAGCAAGGGCACGGCGATTGCCGCGAGCAGCCACGGGCGGGCGGTCAGGCGGTCCAGCGTGCGGTCGTGGACGCGGGCGACGGTGCCTTCGCCCGGCCCGTCCGGGTGACTTTCACCGGGGTCGCGCCAGGTGTCGAAGTCGACCAGTCGGCGCACCAGGATCGGCACCACGAACGCGGTCATGGCCCAGGAGATCGCCAGCGCCGCGGCCATCGTCACCGAAAGGGCCTTGGAGAAGGCGCCGGTCACGCCGGTCAGGAAGGACAGTGGCAGGAAGACGATCAGGGTGGCCATGCTCGATCCGGTGAGCGGCGCCAGGAATTCGCGCGCGGCGGGCGTCACAGCCAGGTTCCCCGCGGGTTTTCCGTCCGGGCCGGTAGCCCCGGCACGGCGGGCGATGTGCTCGACCATGACGATGACGTCGTCGATCAGCAGGCCCACGGCGGCCGCGATGCCGCCCAGGGTCATGATGTTGAAGCTCATGCCGAGCATGCTCAGCACCAGCACGGTGGCGGCGAGCGTCGCCGGAACGACGATGACGGCAACCAGCGTCACGCGCCAGCTGCGCAGGAACCACAGCAGTACCAGCCCTGCCAGCACCAGGCCGATCAGCACCGCATCGCGGACGCTGGAGACCGACTGCGTGACGAGCTGGCTCTGGTCGTACCAGTTCACCAGCTTCACGCCCGGCGGCAGCTTGAGGCCCGCAAGCTTCTGTTCGACCTGCTGCGCGATCCTGACCGCGTTGCCGTCGGGCTGCTCGTAGATGTTGAAGAGCACGGCGGGCCGGCCGTCCTCGACGATGCGCTGCCACACCGGAACGGCGCCCTCCTGCACGGTCGCCACGTCGCGGACGCGCACCACGCCCGCACTCGCCGCCTTGACGACGATGTCGCCCACTTGCGCCGCGCTGGCGACGCTGCGATCGGCGATGACGAGCGACAGTCGCCCCCGATCCTGCACCTGACCCACCGCGCTCAGCACGTTGCCGTTGCGGATCGCTGCGGCAAGATCCGTCATCGACAGGCCGTAGCCGGCCAGGCGGTGCGCATCGGCGAGGACCTGCACTTCCGAGGTGTCGCCGCCCTGCACGCCGATGCGCGCGAGACCGGTGATCGAAGAGAGCAGCGGCGTGATCTGATACCGGGCAAAGTCCTGCAGGGCTGCCGGGTCCGCGCTGTCGGACACCAGCGCGTAGGAGATGATGGGGAATACCGTGGGATCCATCCGCCGCACGTCGTACTGCGTGCCGGAAGGAAGCGAGGGAAGGGTGCGGCCCACCGCCGTGTCGACCAGCAGGGTGCTGGCGATCATGTCGCGGCCCCAGCCGAAATCGACCGAGATCTGCGCCGAGCCGCGGCTCGTTTCCGAGCGCACGTTCTGCACGCCGGGGATGGCGCGGATGGCTTCTTCGACCGGACGCGTGACGGTCAGGGCGGTCTGGTCTGCCGGGCGGCTTCCGGAATCGAGGTCGACGACCACGCGGGGGAACGAGACTTGCGGAAACAGCCCGATCGACAGCGACAGGGCCGCAACGATCCCGGCAAGCGCCATCGCCAGCGCGACGAGGATGATGGCGCGCGACTGGGTGCGCAGCAGTTTCTCGATCATCGGTTGTTCCGGCGCACGGCGTCGCCATCGCTGATCTGGTAGGCGCCCTCGACGATCACGGGCTTGCCGCTATCGAGCGCGCCCTGGACCACGTCGCCTTCATCGGACGCGAGCGTGATCTGCACCGGCACCGCCTTGGCCTTGCCGCCCGCGATCTGGAAAACACGCGCGGGCCCGCCCGCCGTGACGACTGCCTTGTGCGGCACGACCCAGCCATGGACTGCGCCGGTCTCTATCGCGACCTGCATGGACTCGCCGGGCAGCAGACTGCCAGCGGGAAAGCCGAGGTCGACATCGACGAGCCGGCTTACCGGGTTCAGCGCGCTGTCTACGCGGACGACCTTGCCGCGCACCGGACCTCCGCCCGAGAGGCGCCTGAGACTGGCGGCCTGCCCTGCCGCGATGCCTGCGCGCTGGGCCGGGTCCACGCCGACGGTGACGACGATGTCGCCCGCTTTAGCGAGGGTGAGGATCGCCGCACCTGCCTGGGTGCGATCGCCCTGGGTAACGGCGACGGCGGTGACGATGCCGTCGAACGGCGAGACCACCGCATGGATGGGCTTGCCCGCACCGTCCGCCTGCAATGCTGCCAGCGCGGTCTGCGCGTCGGTGACGGCCTTGGTCGCCTGGGTCAGCTGGTCCTGCGTCGCGAGCTGCTGCGACAGGAGCTGCGCGGTGGAAGCCTCCTGCTTGCGCGCGGCGGCGAGCGCGCTGGCCGCCTGGAGATAGCTGCTGCGCGATGCCGGCGCGGTGACGAAAGTCGCGAGGTTCTGCCCCGCGCGCACCGCCATGCCCGGAGCCACGGCCAGCGCGGTCACCTGTCCCGGCTGTGCTTCGCTCAAGGTCACGGTGCCATCAAGCGCGGGGCTGACGGTACCGTAAGCCACGACGGTTGCGGGCAGAGCGCCCTGCCGGGCAGCCACGACGCTCACGAGCGCACTTGCCGCGGGCTGGGAACTGGAATCGGGGTTGGTCGCGGTTGAACCGCAACCGGCCAGGAGCGCCGCAAAAGGCCATGCGAGCAGGGCCCTCATCGGGCACCTGCCGGGGCGTCCTGCAAGGGGGCAAGCCCCGGCAATCCGGATCCGACGAGCGTCTGGATCGCGATCTGGCGATCGAGCAGGCCCAGCTCCAGCGTCATGATTTCCTGTTCCTTGGCAAAGCGGTTCGTGACGAGATCGAGATAGCTGCGCTCGTCGAGGTTGGAGGCGCCGAACGCGGCCTGCGCGCGGTCCGCGGAAAGGCGGACGGCGGGCAGATCGCGCCGTGCCCTCGCCAGTTGGGCGCAGAGCTGCTCGTACTGGCGAAGCAGGGCGCTCAGGGTGCCGACGGCTGCGGCCAGCCGGGCGTCGTAGTCTGCGTGCAATTGCTCCCGCGTCGCCCCGGCGACGGCGATGGCGCCCTGGCCGCGGTCGAAGAACGGCAGGCCGATCTGGATGTCGGGACCGCCATTGATGACTTTGGCGTTGTCGCTGGACAGGCTGCCGCCAAGGATGAGGTCGGGGAACTGGGACTGGATGGCCTGGCGCACTTGCTCGTCCGCAGCGGCATAGCCCATGCGCAGCGCCGCGAGATCCGGCCGCCGGTCGGGCAGAGTGGCGATCTGGCCGCGCACTTCCTCCGGATCGAAAGGCGGCAGGTCGGGCTGCCGGGCGAGCGGCACGATCACGTCGGGCGCGAGGCCGAGCAGCGCGTCGAGCTGGTGCATGAGGGCAAGTTGCTGCTGGTCGAGCGCATCGAGGGCAGACCGCGCCGCTTGCAGCGCGACGCGGTCCGGCGCGACCGTGAGCAAGGTGACGCGGTGCGCGGCCAGCGCACCTTCCAGCTTCGCGCCGCGGTCGGCAAGGAGCTGGTACGCGGCCAGGTAGCTCTGCCGGCTGCGCGCGCCGACGATGAGGTCGGTGGCGATCTGCCGCGCCTGCCCGGCGACCTGCCACTCCTGCCAGACCACGCCGGCATCGACCTGCCGCTCGCTGGCGAGCGCGGCGCGTTTGCGCGACTTGTAAGTGAGGATGCTCTTGATGTCCTGCGCAATGCCCAGGTTCCAGGCCGGGACGCTGCCCGCGCCCGAGAGCAGCGGCAAGAGGGCGCCGCTCAGCGAAGGGTTGGCGAGAAGGCCTGCCTGCGTGGTCTGTCCGCCAGCGATGCCGCGCTGGAGCCGCAGCGCCTTGAGATCGGGATTATGAGCGAGCGCCAGCGTCACCACCTGCTCCACGGAAAGCGGTGCCTGCTGGTCTGCGGTGTCGAGAGTCGCGGCGAGGGGGGCGGCCGTCGAGAGCGGCAAGGGCGTATAATGCGCGCAGCCCGAGAGAGCGACGGCGAGCGAGATAGCCGCAAAATGACGGGAACGGTTTCTTGCCATGCCTGGAGGCTGTCTTTCCAAGATCGCAGGGAGGGCCGGCAGATCTGTTCCGCCGGGTCCCGATCCGAGGACGATAGGCGCGGCAACCTTCGCCGAAGATGATCCGAACATTGATTTTTGCCAACTTGCGGACGCAGCGGATGTCGAGGCAAAAGGGCTTGATGAAGATCCTGCTGCTTGAGGATGACGAGGCCACCAGAACGCATCTCGAACGCGTGCTGGGTGCGGCCGGGCATGTGGTGGATACGTGCACCAGCGGCCAGGACGCGATCTTCCTGGCTTCCACCGGCGACCACGGCGTGCTCATCCTGGACCGGATGGTGCCGGGGCTGGACGGTCTGGGAGCGCTGAAGGCCCTTCGCGCCATGGGTGTGCGGACGCCGGCGCTGTTCCTGACGGCGATGAACGGCGTGGAGGACCGGGTGGAGGGCCTTGAAGGCGGCGCGGACGACTATCTGGCCAAGCCCTTCGCCGCCAGCGAGCTGCTGGCGCGGGTCAATGCTCTCGCCCGGCGGCCGCCTATCGTCGAGACGCAGACCGTACTGACCATCGAGGATCTGCAGCTGGACCGCATCAGGCGCACCGTGACGCGCGGGGGCATGCGTATCGATATGCAGGCGCAGGAACTGAAGCTGCTGGAATATCTGATGCTTCACGCCGGAGAAGTCGTGACCCGCACGATGCTTCTCGAAAACGTCTGGTCGTTCCATTTCGACCCCAGGACCAATGTCATCGAAAGCCACATGAGTCGGCTGCGGGGCAAAGTCGATCGCGGGTTCGGCAAGGAGTTGATCCAGACGGTGCGCGGGGCGGGATACCGTATCGATGGCGGGTGACACCGCGCGATCGGGGGCCACACGCAGCGCCGCGTTCCGCTTCGCCCTGCTGCTGGCAGCCGTCTTCGCCATCGGCTCGGCGGCTTTGCTGGTGATCGTGCAGCAGCAGATCGGCCGATACGCGGTAGAGGCGACGAACGGTGGGATCGGCGCGGAGATGACCGTGCTGAAAGGCGAATATCTCCAGCTCGGCCGATCGGGACTGACCGATGCGATGGCGCGCCACGCCGGTGTCCGGCCCGAGGCGCCCTATCGCTATCTGCTGCTGGGCGCCGATGGTCGCCGGCTGTTCGGCGACCTTCCCATGTCTGCCGCGCGCAAGGGCTGGGGCATGGTGGAAGTGACCGAGCCGGCGCCCGGCGGCCGGGGGCTCCGAAAGGAGAGCATGACGACGCTGGGCGCGCCGCTGTCCGATGGACTGACGCTGATCGTGGCGAGCGACAATTACGACGTGCAGATGCTGCGCCGGCGGCTGGGCCGCTTCACCTTCCTCAGCGGGCTGGGCATCACGCTGTTCGCCCTGCTGGGCGGGTACCTGACCGGGCGGTTGTTTCTGCGGCGTCTCGCCCGGGTGAACCGCGCGGTGGATCGGATCATCGAAGGCGATCGTGCCGAGCGCCTGCCGATGATCGGCCTGGCTCCCGAATTCGACGAACTGACGCACAACCTCAATCGCATGCTGGAGCGCAACGCCGCCGCCATGGAGGCGCTGCGGCAGGTCTCCACCGACATCGCGCACGACTTGCGCACACCCCTCAGCCGCCTGCACCAGCGCCTCGAACAGATGCAGGACAGTCCCGCGGTCGAACCGGCGATGATCGACGATGCGCTCGCCCAGACGAGCGGCATTCTCGCGACGTTTCAGGCGCTGCTGCGGATCGGGTCGTTGGAAGGAGGGGTGGGGCGCAGGCGCTTTGCCCAAGTCGACCTCAGCGAGTTGATGGACCGTATCCACCAGGCCTATGCGCCGGTCGCGGAAGATGCGGGCCAGACCTTTCACGCGGACCATGCGCCCGGCGTGATGGTGGAGGGCGACAGCGAGCTGCTCGCGCAGCTTTTCACCAACCTGATCGAGAACGCGATCGTCCATGCCGGTGCCGGATCGATCATCCGATCGCGCGTGGCGATCGTCGATGGACGCGCCGTGGCCGCGATCAGCGACAATGGCGCCGGGATTCCAGCGGAGGAGCGGGAAAACGTCTTTCGCCGTTTCTACAGGCTCGATGCCAGCCGGCACACACCGGGATCGGGACTGGGCCTCGCGCTGGTTTCCGCGATTGCGGGATTGCACGGGGCGGACCACGCCATTCCCGACACGGACATCGGCCTCACCGTGCGGATCGCATTCCGGAAAACACCCACGGAAAGCTAGGCCAGCGCCGCGCGGCCGCCTCGCCTGACAGCACATCGGCCTGCTTTCGGTTGAAAGCAGGCCGATGCCGTGACGATGACGGTGAGGTCAGTACTTCACGTTGAGCGTCAGGATGGCCGTGCGACCGGCTGCCTGGCTGGCGTAATGCGCGGTATAGGCCTTGTCGTAATAGAGCTTGTTGAAGACATTCTGCACGTTGACCTGGACCTGCGCCATCTCGTTGATCTTGAACGAGGCATTGGCATCGAAGCGCCAGTAGCTGGGGACCATGCGGGCCAGCGTGCGCGGCAGGACGAGCTGGCCATTGGTGATGGTGCGCGCGCCGACTTCCTGGATGCCGCCATAGACCTTGCTCATATAGATGGCGCCGCCGCCTACGGTGAACTGCGAGGTCAGGTTGTAGTTGGTGAAGGCGGTGAAGCTGTGCTTCGGCGTGTTCGGGAACGGCGTGCCGGTGTTGACCGAGGGCCCGAAGATCGTGACGCTCTGGCCGGTGACGGTGTCGATGGCCGTCGTGGTGGTGATACCGCCGTCGACGATCTTCGCGTCCATGTAGGTATAGCCGCCGAAGACGTTCCACTGCGGCGTGATGTTGCCGTTGAAGCCGAATTCGATGCCGCGGATGCGGCGATCGCCGATGAACGCCACGGTGCCGTTTTCACCGGTGGTGCGGGCATTCTTGGTGCGGGTCTGGAAGGCGGCCAAGGTCAGCGCCAGGGTGTCATCGAAGAGATTCCACTTGGTGCCGACTTCGTAGGACTTGGTCTTTTCCACCTTGAGGGCATTCGTCAGATCCTGCGCGGTCGTGTTCAGCGCATTGCCTTCGCTGCCTTGCGCCAGGAACGAGCCGGGAGGCGTCGCCGAGCTGGAGGTGGAGATGTAGATGCTGCTGTCGGCCGTCGGCTTGAAGACGAGGCCCGCCTGGTAGTTCCACAAGTCGTCAGTGCGGCTCACCCAGGTGCGGTTGGCCGTGGACGTCGCGGTCAGGCCGGGGCTGACTTCGGTCTTGTAGTGGTCGTAGCGGCCGCCCAGGTTCAGCAGGAGGTTGTCGGCGATCGTGATCGTGTCGAACAGCGAGGCGCCCCAGCTGTCGACGCGCGAGAGCGTCCAGGTCTTGGGCAGGCTGCGCTCGATCGTCGCCAGCGCCGAGGACGTGTCGCTGGCGTAGCTGACCCAGGGATCGCTCGGGTTCGGATTGTCGACCGAGGTGCAGTTATAGCGCGCCAGCATGTCGGTGTTGCAGCGCGGGCTCTGCGTCGATCCGGTGGCGATTGCGGCGCCGGTCGCGGCATTGGAGACGTATGTGCCGTTCGCGGCCTTCTCGCGCGCCCATTCGAAGCTGGCGGCGAACGTGTTCTTGAGGCCGAAGGGGGTGACTTCGCCGAACAGGTCGGTCTGGTTGATCAGGCCTTCCGAGTAGCTGTAGCGGGTATTGGCGCGGCGCCATACCTGGCCGCCGGGCGCGGTGATCCTGCCCGTTGCGGCATTGCGAACGCCGTAGACGTTACCCTGCTGGTCATCAGGCTGGGTCCAGACATAGCGCTGGTCGCTGCGGCCATAGCGCGAGGTGTTGCGCAGGGTGATGCCGTTGTCGAATTCGTGCTGCGCGCGGACCGTGAAGTTGTCGACATTGGTCTTGCGGAAGTCGCGGTCCTCCAGTCCGTAGAAAGCACCGCGCGGACGGTCGACGTCGACGCCGCTGATCGTGGTGTAGCGGTCTGCCGGGCCGGTTTCGGTGATGCCCGCCGGGACGTTGGCCGAAGTATAGAGGTAGGGAATGCCCGAATCCGGCAGTTCGTCGGTTTCGAGGTGATAGTAGCTGACCGTCAGGCTGGTCGGACCGTTCAGGCCGAGCTTGATCGACGGTGCCACGCCCCAGCGCTTGGACCAGATCGCATCGCGTCCGGCCACGTCCTGATCGTGCCACATCGCCGCGACGCGCAGGCCGACGAAGTCGTTAAGCGGCTGGTTCACGTCGAGCGTGGCGCGCTTGTATTCGTCGGTGCCCAGGCTGCCGCTCGCCGCGATGAAGCGGTCGCCGGTGGGGAGCTTCGAGACCAGGTTGAGGCTGCCGCCGGCACTGCCCCGGCCGCCCATCGAGCTGTCCGAGCCCTTGACGACTTCGATCTGCTCCACCGCGAAGACTTCACGGCTTTGGGCGCCCACGTCGCGCACGCCATCCAGATACGTGCTGGTCTGGCTGTCGAAGCCGCGGATGAAGGGACGGTCGCCGAGCGGGTTGCCGCCTTCGCCGGCGCCCAGCGTGATGCCGGGAACGGTCCGCAGCGCTTCGGTCAGGGAAGCCGAACCGGTGTCCTTGATCACTTGCGCCGGAATGACGGTGATGGAGCGCGGCGTATCGACGAGCGGCGCCGTGTACTTAGGCGAATCGACCTTGTCGGTCTTGTAGCTTTCCTCGTCGATAGCGGTGTCGCTGACGGTGACGCCGCCCAGTCGCGGCGAAGCGGTCTGGCCTTCTTCCTGTGCGATTGCCGGTGTTGCTGGCAGGCCCAGGCAGCTCATCGCCAGATAGGCGGGCGCGACGGCGGCGGACTTGGATCGTAGGCGTGAAAGAGACACGAAAACCCCCTGATGTTGCTATTGCATGTCAACTGGAGGCGCTAATGAGAATGATTTGCGATTCTGGCAAGGATGAATTTTCACGAATTGTAATTATCGTGAAGTAATTAGTTCTACATTCCAAAATAAACAACGAGAAAATCGCCGAATGACGGATGTCATCGGCGTTTATGTAGGGATGATATTGTTGATTAAGGCTTGATGTGCCTAATCTATATTATTTTTCAGCTTTGATCGTTGCTCCTGTCCAGCCTTTTCGGGAAGCGGTAGATGCCGTGGCCGGTTCGCTCGACCCAACCGTCCTTGTGCAGCGTGCTGAGATATTGATGCGTGATGCCCGCCGCCAGGAACTGGGCGGTGGAGGCGGTGGGATGGCGGCGCACGATCTCCAGGGCCCTTGCGCGAAGCGAGCCGGGCGGCGGTTCGGACTTGCCGTCCCATAGCTTGCCGCGCCGGCGGAAGGGTTTGTCGTGAGCGGCAGGGCCTGAGCGCGGCTTGCCGATATATTCGATCCGCAGCGCGGGATTTTGCGAGCTATCGCGCTCCAGCAGCATGGCGCGCGCAGGAAGGCGGCGGACATCGCTTGCCAGCGCGACCGCACAGGCCTTCATCGCCCGCTGCAAGGCATTGGCGAGATGCCAGTTGCCCGACAGCGACGGCCGTTGCAGCGCCGCGATGCGGTGAATGATAGTGTTCTCGTCGCGGCTGATGAAAGGCGCGCCCGATGGAAATACCACGATGTCGTTGGCTTTCGCTTCGCGCGCCAGCCATTCGAAGCTGTCGAGTATGGCGCCCGGGAGGTTCGCCAGAATCCGGCTGTCCACCGGGGCCGCTTTCTGCGGATGGAACAGGCGGCGCAATATCGTCACCAGGCGGCGCTCGCGAAATGCCAGCGATCCCAGAGATACCAATGCACTGGCGGCGGCCTGGTCGGCTACTTCGGCCGGAACATCTTCCAACGCCGGGGCATCGACGGAACTCCTGGACAGGAGCCGCGGCCGTACATTGTAACGAAGCATTCGCATCGCGCGGGTCTATCGCAGGGCGTCCAGACCGAACGTGAACTGAACCGTTCATGTTCGGTTTAAGGTGCGCGCCACCCTGCGGGGGCTTCGGCCCGGATCCCTTTGACAAGAGCCGCCGCGCGTCGCAATCGACCCGGGTCTCTTACGGAAAAGTTCCTCATGTCGATCCCTTACCGATGGCTCTCGATGCCATCTTCGCTGGCCAGGTTGTCCATCCGGTCCAGGCTGCTTCTGATCGGGACGGTCCTGACCATCGCCGCCCTGATCGCGGCCAGCCTCTCGGTCGAGACGGTGCTCGACACATATGTCCGCCGCAGCCTCAACCAGAGCCTGGACGGCCAGATCGGGCTGCTGTCCCGCAGCGTGCGGCCGGACGGTTCGGTGGACCGGGACATGCTGGTGGAGATCGGGCCGTTCACGCAGTATCGGCGCGGATGGGCCTGGCGGATCGAGACCCCGCGCGAGGTGGTAAGCTCCACGGAACAGATCGGCGCGCTGGACTTCCGGGAAGAGGGGCCGCGCGGGCGGGAAGGGCATTTCCGCGCACCGCCGGAACTGCTGCGCACCGGGCGCTCCGGCGATCTCTACGTTCGCCTGCTGGAGAAGCAGACCCCCGGCGGCCCCGTCCGGATCGTCGCGACGGCGCCTCATGCCGTCTACGAGCGGCTGCGCCTCGCGGCCGTGCGCCCGGTCCTGCTCGTCCTCGGCGGTCTGAGCGTCATCCTGCTGGCAACGTCGATCTTCCAGTTGCAGGTCGGCCTGCTGCCGCTCGGCCGCCTGAAGCGCTCCTTCGAGCACGTGCGCAGCGGCCGGATCGCGCGCCTGCCGGCAGATCAGCCCGCCGAATTGCGCCCGCTCGTGCAGGAGGCGAACAATCTGCTGGACGAGAACGAAGCCTCGCTGGCCCGGGCGCGTTCACACGTCGCGAACCTGGCGCATAGTCTGAAGACGCCGCTGGCCACGCTCAGCATCAAGCTGAGGGATCCAGCGCGCGATCCGGACGGGGAGCTTCTGGAACTGGCCGGCCAGATCGACCGCGCCATAAGGCACCATCTCGGCCGCGCCCGTGCTGCCTCCCCCGGCGCGCCGGGGCGGCCATCCCTGCTGCTTGCCCCTGCCGTGGCCGACATCGTGGATGCCCTCCAGCGGATATATGTGGAGCGCGGCATCGCATTCGCGCCGGTCATTCCCCCGGACATGCTGGTGAAATGCGATCCCCAGGATCTGAGCGAAATGCTGGGCAACCTGCTGGACAACGCCGCGAAGTGGGGCCGGACCACCGTGCGCATCGCCGCGACCGAGCAGGAAAGGGCGATTGCCATCGCCGTGGAAGACGATGGTCCGGGACTGAGCGGCGCGGCACTGAAGCAGGCGCTGCTTCCCGGCCAAAGGCTGGACGAGCGGGGCGACGGCCATGGCTTCGGCCTGTCCATCACCCGCGAACTCGCGGAACTCCACGGGGGTGCGCTGGGATTGACGCGATCGACGATGGGCGGGCTCTGCGCGGTGCTCACCCTGCCGCGCTGAGAGGCGTCATGGTCAGCCCGGCCTCAGGCGATAGCCACGGCCGCGCACGGTCTCGATCATATCCGCGCCGATCTTGCGCCGCAGCCGGCCGATGATCACGTCCAGCGAATTGGAATCGGAGTCCACGTCGTACTCGTAGGCCCGCTCCAGCAGCTCGCGGCGGTCCACCACCACGCCCTTGCGCAGCACGAGCGCAGAGAGGACGCGCCATTCGAACGCCGTGACGCGCAGCGCTATGCCGTCGAGTTCGAAGTGGCCCAGCTGCGCGTCGTAGGCGAGCCGTCCGCAGACCAGCCGCGTTGCCGCATGGCCGTTGGCGCGGCGGATCAGCGCGCGCAGGCGCATCGTCAGTTCCTGGGGCAGGAACGGCTTGGTCATGTAGTCGTCCGCCCCGGCGCGGAAACCCGCCACTTTGTCGGCCCAGGAATCCCGCGCGGTCAGGATCAGGACGGGCAGCGTCAGGCCCTTGTCGCGGCAGTCCTGCAGCAGGGAGATGCCGTCCATCCGCGCCAGGCCCAGATCGAGTACGAGCGCATCGTACCCTTCCGTCGTGGCCAGGTGCAGGCCTTCCTCGCCGTTGTCCGCAAGGTCGACGGCAAAGTTTTCGCTCCGCAGCGTGCGCGCCACTTCAGCCGCGAGGGCGTGATCGTCTTCCACGACAAGAATACGCATCGTCTGTTCGCTTCAATTCCCTTTGCAGCGCCCTTTCAGGGGCGACGTTCGCCGTAAGTCTGCGGATCAGAACCGTGTGGAGATGCTCATCTTGACGCTGGCAGGCAAGCCCTGCGCCAGCAGACTCGACCCCGTCGAGGCCCAATAGCGCTTGCCGGTGACGTTTTCGCCGTAAAGACGCACGGTCGCGGCGCTGCCGGCCAGGTCGAAGCTGTAGCTGGCGCCGAGGTCGAAGGTCTCGTAGCCCGGTACGAAGGCTTGATTGAGCGCGTTCACCGCGCGGCGGCCGACATGGAACATGCCCGCCGAAACGCGCAGGCCCTCGACCGCCGCCACACGGTATTCGGCGAAGATCGAGCCGGAGAATTTCGAGACGTTCTCGATCATCTTGCCGACGACGGCAGCGTTTCCGGATTTCTGCGCGGCATCGAGCGTGAGCGCGCTTGCCGAAAGCGAAAGCCGTGGCAGAACTTCGCCCACGATGCTGAATTCCGCGCCTTCGTAGACGGCTTCGGCATCCTGCACGAACAGGTTTGCGCTGTTCAGATAGGCCGATGGGCGCTTGATGTGGAAATAGGCCGCCGTCATCAACACGCCGCGGATCGGCTCGATCTTGATACCGGCCTCCTTCTGCTTGCTGACGGCGGCGGGAAGGATTTCACCCGCGTTGCTGGCGATCTGCTGCGCGATCGGGCCCGGCTCCAGGCCCTCGATATAGTTCGCGTAGAGGTTCGCCCAGGACACCGGCTTCACCATCAGGCCATAGGACCAGGTGCCCGGCTTGATCTTGTAGTTCGAGGTGCGGCTGACGTCGCTGTAGTCGGTCTTGCGGTAGCCGACGGTCGCCTGCAGCCACTCGCCCAGCGATGCGCGGTCCAGGATGTAGATGCCCAGGTCTTCCGCGCGCGAAGGGTTGGCAATGATGCGCGGCGGGGCGGGCTGCTGGGGAATGTCCACCGGGTCGTAGAGGTTCTGCGCGAAGCTGTAGCGCACCGCGGTGGGCACGTTGCTGTCGCGGGTATAGTAGGAAATGCCGATCAGGATATTGTGCCTGATCGGCCCGGTTTCGAACGAACCCGAGATGTCGCCGCGATAGATGACGTTCTTGTAGTCGTTGCCGCGCGTCATCGCCACCGTGACGCGGCCGTCGCCGGTATCGAGATTGTAGCCGCCGAACGAGGAATAGGCGCGGCTGCGCGTCAGGTAGGATTGTCCCGCAGCCAGGGAAACGCGCCAGTTCGGCGTGAAGTCGTAGTTCAGGCGGGCCAGCAGGTTGGTTTCCCATCCGCGGCCCTGCATCCAGGACGCGCCCAGATTCTTGGACGCGGGCTGCAGGGGAGGAAGGGCGATCGTGCCGTTCACGGCGGCAGGCAGGCTGAACTCGGTGGGCTCGGTCACGGTCTTGAAGTTGTATTCCGCGTCGAGAAGCACCTCCAGTCCATCGAGCGGGCGCCAGTCGAACGCGCCTGAAACAAAGCGCCGCGAACCGGAGCTACGCTTGATCCCGGTCTCCACCGTCGAGGCGCCGCCATTGACGCGCAGACCGGCGGTGCCGAAATTCCGGGCGACATCGAAATTGGCGCCCAGCGATCCGTTGCTGTCTCCCTGGAAGTCGATGCGGTTGACGGGCACGGCCTGGGGGCGCTCGGTCACCAGGTTGATGATGCCGGACGGCGTGGCAAAGCCGTAATAGAGCCCGGCCGCGCCCTTGAGCACTTCGATGCGATCCTTGCTCTCGATCGGCTGCTCGACGAGGTTGACGATCGGCAGGACGCCGTTCCAGCGCACATTCGTGAAGTTGCTGAGCGTGATCCCGCGGATGGCGAGGTTGCTGTAGATCGCGCTGTTGATCTGGGCCTGGGTGACGCCGGGGGTGTTGCGAACCGCGTCGATCACCGAGCGGGCCTGCTGCGCCTCCAGCAGGTCTTTCGTCAGGACGGCAATGGTAAGCGGCGTATCGCGCAGGCGAGCGTCCCGGAACGTACCGGCCTGCACGAAGTCGGCGCTGAAGCTGTCACGCCGGTCCGCAGTGACGACGATGTCCTCGGCACGCGTCGCCTCTGGTTGTTCCGCTGTCTGAGCGAGAGCGATTCCCGGCAGCATCCCCACCACCGCAACACCGCAAAGCGCCGCGCACCGCAATTTCCCATGTCCCCGCATGTCGCACCCTCAATGAATTTTGCGAGCGTGTTGCGTAAATGCGAAGCATTTGCAACTGGCGTGTGGAGGACTTTTCAGCTTTTCGACCGAAGCCGTTTCTTCAAATGGCTTTCGAAGACGAGGCTGCGGAAGGCGAAATCGCCTTCAAGATGGACTTCGAGACCCATGAAACTCGCACTCGCGGCCTGAGCCGCACCTGGGATGCCAGCGCTGCGAATGCGCACGATGATGCAAGGCTCCCGATGCAAGGGAGCTGAATGCGTGGAATATTCTAAAGCGTATTTCCGGGAACCTCTCGCCTTACTTATGTCAGAGCGCATCAATTACCGGGCAGTCGAAGACCCCGCCTTGAGCATGAGAGTCCGGCACAACTGGCTGATAGTAGTCGCCAAGCCGGACGCTTCCCGAAGGGTCAGGCTGAACGGATGAAGGCGCTTGCAGGGGCAAGCTCTGGCATCTCGATCTTCCTCGGCCCTCTATGTGGACTAGTGTTCCGCTTAGCAATTGACCTCAGCCAGTTTATGGCATTAATACTCCGACAATTGGGAGGAGAGGATGTTTCGAACATTCAGACGGTGGCCGGGACGGGTCACGATGGTTTTCGCTGCAGGCAGTCTTTGCGTTTCCGCGAGCGGAAACGCTCAGGACTCGGAGAAGGCGGCGAAGACGTTGCGCTCGGAGGTGTCTATTTCGGTAGACAGCGGCGGCCCGACGATCGATCCCAACATCTACGGCCAATTTGTCGAGCATCTCGGGCGAGGCGTGTACGAGGGGATCTGGGTCGGCCCAGATTCCGCCATCCCGAATGTGCGTGGCATTCGCTCGGACGTGGTCACCGCCTTGCGCCGCATCAAGGTTCCGAACATCCGTTGGCCGGGCGGCTGTTTTGCGGACGGCTATCATTGGCGGGATGGCATCGGTCCCGCCGACAAGCGGCCGCGGGGGATCAATGCCGCCTGGGACAAGTCTCCGGAAACCAATGCCTTCGGCACGCATGAGTTCATGGATTTCCTGGACCAGATCGGCGCCAGGCCGTTCGTTTCGGTAAACCTCGGCAGCGGCAGCGTTCGGGAGGCCGACGACTGGCTTCGCTACATGACCGCCCCGCAGGACAGTGCGCCGGGGCAGGAGCGGGCGGCGAACGGGCATGCGGCACCCTGGGAAGTGCCTTTCATCGGCGTCGGCAATGAGAGCTGGGGTTGCGGCGGCAATATGACCGCGGACACTTATGCCGCGGCCTTCCGGCATTATGCCGCTTTCCTGCGCACGTACTCCGGCGAGCGGGCGAAACTCATCGCCGTGGGCGCAGATACCGACGATTATGCGTGGACGGACCGCGTGATGGCGCAGGCGATGAAGTGGCGCCCGCAGCCGACCCCCTTGTCGCTGACGACGGACCGGCCGCTGCTCTGGGGCCTGTCGCTGCACTTCTACACTTTCGCCGGCAACGACTGGCATGCCAAGGGACGGAACGTGGGCTTCGACGAGGCCGGCTGGGCGGCGGCTCTGGCGCGTGCCGACCTTACCGACGACCTGATCCGCCGCCATTCGGAGGTCATGGATCGCTACGATCCCGAAAAGCGCGTCGCGCTCGCGGTGGACGAATGGGGTGCCTGGTTCCAGAGCGAGAAGAACGCCCCTTCGCAGCTCTATCTGGAAAGCACCCTGCGTGATGCGCTGATCGCAGCGAAGAGCCTCAATATCTTCAACCGCCATGCCGACCGGGTGAGAATGGCGAACCTGGCGCAGATGGTGAACGTCATCCAGTCGCTGGTGCTGACGCAAGGCTCGAAGATGGTGGTCACCCCGACGTACCACGTCTTCGAGATGTACCAGGTCCATCAGGGGGCGCAGGCCTTGCCCGCCACGGTGCGGACGCCGGATTACGTGCAGGGCGACGTTCGCTTGCCCTCCATCGACGTTTCGGCATCGCGCGATGCGAGCGGCAAGCTGCATGTGACGATCGCCAATCTCGATCCGGCGCGCGCCAACCGGCTGAACATCCGCCTGGATGGCGGCCGCTGGCACCGCGCGAACGCCCGGGTGCTCACCGCCGACCGGATCGATACCCGCATCACGTTCGACAAGGCGGACCCGTTCGTCCCGCGGCCGTTGCCGGCCCGCCTCGCCGGCGGCGGCGTGGACCTCGAACTGCCGGCCAAGTCGGTAACGGTGCTGGAAGTGGAATGAGATGCGCCGACGGGCGATCGAGGGGAGTCAGGAAAATGAAGGTGAAGTTTGCCTGTCTGGCAGCAATCGGGCTTGCTGCCCTCGGCGCTTCCGCCACGTTTGGCATGGCGCAGCCCGGCAGCGGCGTGCCGGAAAAGCAGCTTGAGATCGTGCAGAGCCTTGCCGATCAAAAAGCCTCGCCGGTTCCTTCGGCTTCTGCGCTTACCGCTTATCTGTTGGTCTACTTCAAGGACGAGACCCATTCCCTGCACATCGCGGTCTCGCGCGACGGCTATTCCTTCACGGACGTCAACGGCGGCAAACCGGTGCTGGAGGGCCGCGACATCGCCGAACAGAAGGGCATTCGCGATCCCCATATCATGCGCGGCCCCGATGGCGCCTTCTACCTCAGCATGACCGATCTTCACATCTACGCGCAGCGGGAGGGACTGAGGAAAACGGAATGGGAACGGCCGAAGGAAACACATGGCTGGGGCAACAACCGCTCGCTGATATTCATGAAGTCCCGCGATCTCATCCACTGGACTCATGCCATCGTCCCGGTCGACAAGCTCTTTCCCGAAACTTCTCGCCTCGGCGCGGCCTGGGCGCCAGAGACGCTCTACGATCCCAAGGCCCGCAAGCTGATGGTCTATTACACCACGCGCGACGGAGCCGGGACGGAGCACATGGTCTATTCCTATGCCGATGACGCGTTCACGACGCTTATTCAGCCACCGCGTCCGCTGTTCACGTATCCCAAGGCCAATGTCGGCTCGATCGATGGAGACATCACCCGCGTCGGAAAACAGTATCACCTGTTCTACGTCGCGCACGAGAAGCCCGGCCATCTTCGCCAGGCCGTCTCCGACAGGATCGACGGCGGCTATCGTTTCGATCCCAAACCCGTCGATCCCGAGACCGTGGGAACCGAGGCACCCAATCTCTGGCGCCGGGCCGGAACGAACACCTATGTGCTGATGTACGACGTGTTCGGAGCCAGGCCGAACAACATGGGCTTCTCCGAAACGAGCGACTTCAAGCACTTCCGCAACCTCGGCCGGTTCAACGACCCCGGCTCGCCGATGAAGGCCACCAACTTCGCCGGTCCGAAGCACGGCGCGGTAATGCCGATCACGCCCGGCGAAGCCGCGCGCCTCGAGCGGCATTTTGCAGGGGGGTGATGGATAGAAGCAAGGTCGGCTCGCGGTATCTTTCCCAAGGTCCTGTCAAGTCGGCAGCTTATTCAGGGTCCGATTTTTTGCTCCACGCGCGGACCGGCTGCCTTGGCTTCCTGAAAGGCGAGGACTGCCGCAAGCCGGCATCCATTCATCAATACTTGACTGATCGTTCCATAACGCCTATCTGGCACATCATGGCAAGACCAAGGGAATTCGATCAGGACAAAGCGCTGAACGCAGCCATGGCGGTATTCCGCGAACATGGCTTCGAGGGCACGTCGGCCGGAATGCTGGTCGATGCCATGGGCATTGGGCGGCAGAGTCTTTACAACACCTTTGGCGACAAATGGCAGCTCTACCAGATGGCGCTGCGCCGTTATGCCGCCGACGAAACCGGCGAGCATATCGCCATGCTGCAAAGCAAGCCGCGCGCCATCGACGGTATCCAGACGATGGTCGACCGGGTGGTCGACAATGCCCGGGATGCCTGTCTCGGCGTCGGCTCGATCTGCGAATTCGGCCGTAGCCGGCCGGAACTGGTCGCCATCCGCGACGCTGCCGACTCTGCCATGCGGGCAATCCTGACCGATACGATAGCGCGTGCGCAGGCCGAGGGGGATGTTGCCCAGGATGTTTCTGCCGATACGATCGCTTCGTTCATCGTGATGAGCTTTTCCGGTTTGCGGATTGCCGCGCGGGCCGGTGCGGGAGACGAGGACTTGCGTGCTCTTGGCGATCTGGCCCTACGCGCTTTGCGATAGGCGCCGGGCGTCTTTTTATTTGCCTCATTATGGAACGATCATTCAATAAAAGGATACGATAAATGAAAGCCATCGTGATGACCGGAGTGGGCGGGGCGGACGTGCTCGACCTGGCTGACGTTCCCGAGCCGCCTGCCACACCCGGAGCTGGCGAGGTTCTCGTCGAGATTACCGCTGCCGGCGTCAATTTCATGGACATCGGCGTTCGCCAGGGCATGGCCTGGGCGGAAATGCCCAATCCCAAGGTCCTGGGTGTGGAAGGTGCAGGCCGGATCGTCGCGGCGGGCGCGGGTGTTGCCATGGCTATCGGCCAGCGCGTCACCTGGGTCTACGCCCCGGGCAGCTATGCCGGGAAGATCATGCTGCCGGCAGAATCGCTCGTGGCCATTCCCGATGGGCTGGATGACAGAACCGCAGCCGCGATCATGATGCAGGGCCTTACGGCCAGCCATTTCGCCACGGATTTCCACCCTGTCCAGGCAGGCGAGATTGCCCTCGTTCATGCGGCGGCGGGCGGACTGGGACTGCTGCTGACCCAGATCGTCAAACTGCGGGGAGGGACCGTTATCGGCCGCGTGTCGAGCGCGGACAAAGTGGCCGCCGCCAGGGAAGCGGGCGCTGACCATGTCATCGTCGATGCCAAGGGGGATTTTGCCTCGCAAGTGCTGGCGCTGACCGGCGGTGAAGGCGTGCATGTGGTTTATGACGGCTCCGGGCCTACGACATTTCAGGGATCGATCGCTTCTCTCCGGCGGAGCGGGACCTTCTGCTGGTACGGCCCCGTTCTGGGCGGCCCTGGCCCGATCGATCTCCTGAGCCTGCCCCGCAGCATCAAGCTCGGCTACGCAGTCTTCTCCGATCATATCCATAGCCCCGAACGGTTTCGGCAGCACGCCGCGCGCCTGTTCGATTGGGTCCTGAAGGGCGATCTCAAGGTGCGGCTCGGCGGCGTCTACCCGTTGGCCGATGCGGCGGAGGCGCACCGCGACATGGAAAGCCGCGCGACCACCGGCAAGCTGCTGCTGATCCCCTGATTTTCCCCACCATCATTCTCAAGAAGGACTTGCCATGAATATCGAACCCGCGACCAGGACTGCGCTCGTCTTCGGCGGATCACGCGGCATTGGCGCTGCCGCCGTCAAACGACTGGCGCAGGACGGCTATTCCGTTGGCTTTACTTACGTCAACAGCGAAGAACAGGCCGGCGCACTGGCCGAAACCATCGCCGAGCAAGGCGGAGAGGCCCTGGCAATTCGGGCCGATAGCCAAGACCCTGCCGCGATCACCGCAGCCGTTGCCCGCTTCGTCGATCGCTTCGGAAAGATCGACCTCGTCCTCGTCAACGCCGGCCTGTTCCGCATGAACAGGATCGAGGCGGTCGCGCTCGATGAACTGGACGGCATGCTGGCCGTGAACGTCCGCGGCGTTTACCTGTCGATACAGGCGGCGGCGCCGCACATCGTCGACGGCGGACGCATCGTCACGATCGGCAGCAATGTCGCGATCCGCACCGGATTTGCCGGATCGAGCGTCTACCAGATGACGAAAGGGGCGGTCGCGGCCATGGTCAAGGGCGTCGCCCTGGACCTGGCGCCGCGCAGGATCACCGTCAACAACATCCAGCCGGGGCCGACCGACACCGACATCAACGCGGGTTCCATCGACATGCTCTCCCAGATGAGTCCGTTGAAGCGCGTGGCAAAGCCTGAGGAAATCGCCGGTTTGGTGTCCTATCTGGCCCGCGAGGAAGCGGGATATATCACGGGGGCGAGCCTCACCATCGATGGTGGTTTCACTTTATAGGCGCCGGTCCTCCACTGCTTCCTGCACTAGCGGCCGTTCACCCGGCCGCTAGTGCCCGGCGCATGCTGGTCGAGGCCGGAGTTACACTTTGCGAGCCGAAATGCCGTTCGCCTCAACCTCGAAAGCGAAGCGCCTCGATGAGGATCGAGAATGCGGGAGGCAATTGGCGACGGTCCGGATAATAGAGGTGATAGCCGGAGAAGGGCGGGCACCAGTCCTCCAGAACCCGCACGAGCTTGCCTGCCTTCAGCAACGCCTCTGCCTGGTCCTCCATGACGCAAGCGAGTCCGATACCCTCGGCCGCTGCTGCCAGGATCATGGGTACGTCGTTGAGGATCAGCGGGCCTTCGACGCGGACATTGAGATCACGGCCATCGCGGCCGAATTCCCATGTGTAGAGCCCGCCTTTGGTCTGCATACGGATATTGATGCAGGCGTGGTCGGTCAGGTCATGGGGCGTCCGCGGGCTGCCGTGCGATTGGAAGTAGGATGGCGCACCGACCACGGCCATGCGCAGTTCAGGGCCGATGCGCACCGCGATCATGTCCTTGGCGACCTGTTCGCCAAGCCGTATGCCGGCATCGAAGCGCTCGGCGATGATGTCGGTCAGGTGACTGTCGATGGAGATCTCGACCGTTACCTCGGGATAGTCCTTCAGCAGCTTTCCGACTGCCGGCCAGAGAATCGTCTCGGCGGCATGACGGCTCGACGTGATCCGGACCTTTCCGGCCGGGCGTTCGCGCAGGGCACTGAGTGCCGAAAGCCGGGCGTCGATCTCGTCGAACGCCGGACGAAGGGTGGCGATCAGTTGCTCGCCTGCATCGGTCGGTGCGACGTTCCGCGTGTTACGGGTGAGGAGCTTCACGCCCATTCCGGCTTCGAGGCGGCGCACGATCTGGCTGATCGCCGACTGTGACGTGCCGAGCGTTGCGGCAGCCCGGGTGAAGCTGCGTGCTTCGGCAACGGCGAGAAAGACGGCAAGATCGCTCAGTTCCTCCCGTTTCATTGATAAGCTCCAGATATAAGAACATGCAGAACTTAGCGTCTAATAGCTGAAAGAGCTACGGCCTATATGGATCTCCGTTGACGGCGGAGGCGCGCGGCGCCCGCCCATTTCGGAGACGGACCGTGACCAAAGACGTGATTGTAGTGATCGGAGCCGGCGGCATCGGCCAGGCCATCGCACGGCGGCAGGGGTGCGGCAGGGCGATCCTGCTGGCCGACTGGAACGAGGATACGCTCGCGCACGCCGCGTCCGAGCTGGCCGCCGCCAGCTACGATGTGACCACGCAACAGGTCGATGTGTCCTCACGCGCTTCGGTCAAGGCGCTCGCAGCAGTCGCCGCGGCGATGGGTCCGGTCATGCAGGTCGTCAACACCGCCGGCCTTTCGCCCAACATGGCGCCTGTCGAGAAGATTCTGGAAGTGGACCTCTATGGGTCGGCGGTCGTGTTCGAGGAGTTCGGCAAGGTGATCGCCAGCGGCGGGGCGGGTCTGGTCGTCTCCAGCATGGCGGGCCACATGATGCGCCAGCTTCCCGAGGACGATGAAAAGCAGCTGGCCCATGCTCCGGCCGATGAACTGCTGGCGCTTCCGTGCCTGCAGGCCGACGCGATCCCCGACACGCTGGTGGCCTATATGGTCGCCAAGCGTGCCAATATCCTGCGGGTGCAGGCCGAAGCGGTTCGCTGGGGCGAGCGCGGCGCCCGCGTCAACGCCATCAGTCCCGGCATCGTCATGACGCCGCTCGGGCGCCACGAGCTGAACTCCGAGATTGGCCACATCTTTCGGGCGATGGTGGACGCCTCGGCCGCGAAACGGATGGCGCCCCCCGAAGAAATCGCGATTGCCGCGAGCTTTCTTCTGGGTCCTGACGCCGGCTTCATCACCGGCAGTGACTTGCTGATCGACGGCGGTGTCATCGCGGCGATGCGCGCCGGCAAGCTGCCGCCCCCCGGCTGATCGCCGCTTGCGGCAAACCCTGTACACTCTCTCGAAGGACCATTTTCCATGAAGCAACGCAATCTGGGGAGTCTGGCCGTCAGCGAAATCGGCTTCGGCACGATGAGCTTCGCCTCTACTTATGGCGCATCCCCCGACCATGCCGAAGCGATCCGCGTCATTCGCGGTGCGCATGATATTGGCGTGACCTTCTTCGACACGGCGGAAGCCTATGGCCCCTGGACCAATGAGGAACTGGTCGGCGAAGCGCTGCGCCCGATCCGCGACGAGGTTGTGATCGCCACCAAATTCGGCTTCGATATCGACCCGCGCACCGGCGAACGCGGCGCGGGGGTCAACAGCCGTCCGGATCATGTGCGGCAGGTCGTCGATGCGAGCCTCAGGCGTCTCGGTATCGAGACCATCGACTTGCTCTACCAGCACCGGGTCGATCCGGCCGTGCCGATCGAGGACGTGGCGGGCACGGTCAAGGATCTGATCGCTGCCGGCAAGGTCAGGCACTTCGGTCTTTCCGAAGCGGCCGCCGGCACCATTCGCCGGGCTCATGCCGTGCAGCCCGTCACCGCCATCCAGAGCGAATATTCGCTGTGGACGCGCGATCCCGAGCCGGACGTCCTGCCGCTCTGCGCAGAACTGGGCATCGGCTTCGTACCCTGGAGCCCCTTGGGTGCCGGCTATCTCACGGGCAAGATCGATCCCTCGACCCCGATCGGCAGCAGCGACTTCCGGGCTGGATCGCCGCGTTTCACGAAAGAGGCGCGCACGGCCAACCAGGCGTTGGTCGATCTCCTTTCCGGAATCGCGGCCGGGAAGCAGGCGACGCCGGCACAGGTTGCGCTGGCCTGGCTGCTCGCCCGTGCGCCGTTCATCGTACCGATCCCCGGAACGCGCCGCCTTGACCGCGTGCAGGAAAATATAGGCGCCGCCGATGTCGTCCTGACCAGCGACGATCTTGAAGAGATCGAGCGCGCGGTAGCGGCGATCGAAATTCAGGGCGAGCGCCTTCCCGCCGCCGTCCTCGAACTCTCTTACCGCTAATCGGAAGGAACACGCCATGAAGATGCGCAAACTCGGCCGGGATGGCCTCACCGTATCCGCCCTTGGCTTCGGCTGCATGGGCCTGGACTTCAGCTATGGCCATCGCCTCACCCGTGAGGAGGGCATCACCCTGATCCGCCAGGCGGCCGATCGCGGCGTCACCTTCTTCGACACCGCCGAGATCTATGGCCCCTTCACCAATGAGGACATGGTGGGCGAAGCCCTGCGCCCGATCCGCGACCAGGTGGTGATCGCCAGCAAGTTCGGCTTCGACATCGATCCGGAGACATCCGAAAACCGCGGCGTATCGAGCCGCCCGGAGAACATCCGTGGCCATGTCGAGCGCTCGCTCAAGCGGCTTGGGGTCGAGACGGTCGATCTCATCTACCAGCACCGTGTCGATCCGGCCGTGCCGATCGAGGATGTCGCGGGTGTCGTCCGCGACCTGATCGTCGAGGGCAAGGCGAAGGCCTTCGGTCTCTCGGAGCCGGGCGTGCGGACGCTGCGTCGCGCCCATGCCGTGCAGCCGGTCAGCGCCGTCCAGAACGAATATTCGCTGTGGTGGCGTGCCCCTGAAACCAATGGCATCCTCGATGCCTGTGATGAGCTTGGGATCGGCTTCGTACCCTACAGCCCGCTCGGCAAAGGCTTCCTCACCGGCGCGATGAGTGCGGGAACCAAGCTGGAGAAAGGCGACTTCCGTGCCACTATTCCGCGTTTTCAGCCGGAAGCTCTGGCCAAGAATGAGGCCTTCGTCGACCTGCTCAAGCAGATCGCGGCGGACAAGGGCGCGACGCCTGCGCAGATCGCGCTCGCATGGCTGCTCGCGCAGCGCGACTATATCGTGCCCATTCCCGGCACGACCAAGCTGCACCGGCTCGAAGAAAACCTCGGCGCTGCAACGGTGGAACTGACCGAAGCGGATCGCGACCGGATCAAGACGGCGCTTGCCGGTCTTGAAGTGGAAGGCGAGCGCTACACGCCCGCCGCCAACGCCATGGCGGGTATCGACGCCCCCGAGAAGGAGTAAGGGCATGCGCGGAGTCGTCGTCGTTGTCGGATCTGGATCTATTTGCCAAGCCATTGCCCGGCGCGTCGGCGTGGGCAAGACCGTGCTGCTGGCCGATCTGCGGCCCGAAAATGCCGAGACTGCCGCCAAAGTGCTGAGCGATGCGGGCTACGATGCCCGCACCGCCAGCTTTCCAAGCGGGGCAACGGCTTGCGCGTGCAGGCGGAAGCGGTCCGCTGGGGGCGTCGCGGTGCCCGCATCAATGTGATCAGCCCCGGCATCGTCATCACGCCGCTCGCCAATGACGAACTCAAGGGGCCGCTCCTGCTCAGCCGGCGACGATGCCGGCGTATTCGGGATGGTTGCGGAAGAACATCTGGAGGAAAGGGCAGCGGAGAATGGCCTGTCGGCAGGTCTCGCCGATGATTTCGAAAGTTCCCTGGGCAAGGTGAGACCCTATGCCGCGGCCTGAAAATTCCGCGGGAACTTCGGTATGGAGAAGGACGAGGCGGCCGGCCTCGTCGATGCGGTAATTGATGATCGCCATGGCTTGATTGGGAAGCGAAAGCTCGAACCGAAGCTTGCGAATGTTTTCATGTACTTTACCGGGCATCGCTCTTCTCCGCTTTTTCCGTGCCCCAGCATAAAAGCGGGCCGGCTAGCCGACAGGACCAAGGCTCGGCGAAACCGCTGTACCGTCGATCGAAACGGCCCAGCGCGTCGCCAAATCGGATAACGCCTTTCGGGCGGAGGCAAGCGCTGCGGACCGTTCAGCGGCAGCGGCAAACTGCAAAGGCTGCGCATCCACGAAATGAGGCGCAGCGATGCCGATGAAGCCGAAAGCCGCTCGCAGCGCTGGGGTGAGGGCGTCCATGCCTTGAAATGGCGAGCCGGGTCGCAGATCGACGCCTCGGGTCGTCAGGAACAGCGTGGGCTTGTCGGACAGCAGGCCCTCGAAGCCGCCATCGTCCCGGGTCCGGTACGTGAGCCCGGCCCTGACGATATTGTCGATGAAAGCCTTGAAGGTGGAAGGCATGGACCAGTTGTGCATGGGCATGGCGAAAAGCAGGGCATCGGCGCCCAGCAGCCGGGCGCACAAGCGATCGGAACTGGCCAGTTCGGCGGCCATCTCACGCGTGCGCTCATGCTGGGGCATGTAAGTCGCTGCCGCAAAGAGTGCGGTGGGGTGCGGCGGCGTCTCCTTCGAAAGATCCAGATGGTCGGCCGACAGCGTTGGGAGGTGCGAGCGAAGCTGGTCCACAAAATATCGGCTTAACTCGCGGGAATCGGAGCGGTCACCCTTGGGGCTGGCGTCGACGTGCAGCAGTTTCATGGTTCATGCCTCGACGAGAGTGGACAGGCTCGTGTCTGGAGGTGCGAGCCCGGCGATCAGCCGTTCCAGCGTGTCGCAGGCGCGATCCAGGACATTTCCGCGCAGGTTGGTCACGCAGAGGAGCAGGCCGGGATCGGCCTTGCTGCGGTCGTGGCGCCAGACGGAAAGCGGCGCGGGCGCAATGCCGTGGCGGACAGCCTCACGGCTGAGCGCGACATCGTCCACACCCTTCGGTAGCCGTAGCACCATTGCCAGGCCGGCGAACGATTCCGGTGCGTCGTGCCCGGCCAACCGATCCCGAAGACCATCGCGCCGCGCTTTGTAGAGCGCCTTCATCTGCCGCAAGTGGCGCAGGAAATGACCGTCCGCGATAAAGTCGGCAACGGCGAGCTGGGTCGTCAGGTTGGGGGCGGGATTGAGGCATGCCGCCACTTCTCCAAAGCGCTCGGCCAGGGATAATGGCGCCACGACGAAGCCAAGTCCCAGGGCAGGGCTGAGCGTCTTGCCGAAGGTTCCGACGTGGATCACCCGCTCGGACCTGTCGCCCGCCATCAGGGCCGGTGCGGCGCGTCCGCCGAGTTGCAGTTCGCTGAGATAGTCGTCCTCGACGATCCACCCGCCATGCCGCTCGGCCCAGGCGATCAGTTCCTTGCGGCGGCGGTTCGACATGGTCACGCCCGTTGGCGCCTGCTGGCCGGGGGTGACGATGGCAACGGCGGCATCGGGAGCCAGCGCCATGCCGCTGGCGATATCGAGCCCCTCGCCGTCCACCGGAACGGGGACGATATCCAGACCCGCGAATTCCAGTGCCATGCGCGCAATCGGATAGCCGGGGTCTTCTACCCATGCCCGGCGGCCCTGCAATTGCAGGACGAGCAAGGTCAGGCAGAGGCCGTTCTTGTAGCCGCTGGTCAGGATCACCTGATCGGGATGGCAATGGATGCCGCGGGTGATCGCGAGATTGGCCGCGATCTGGGCGCGCAGTTCCGGGCGGCCGCGCGGATCGGGAACGCCGACCGGAGCGCCGGCGTCCTCTCTGACCGCTCGGGTTCTGAGCCGGGCCCAAAGCTTGGCGGGAAAGGCATCCTGTGCCGGCACACCCATCTGGAACGGCAGCGGGCGCTGGAAGAAGCCGTGTTCGATTTCGCTGAGCGGCGGCGCGATCCGAATGGGTTCGGGGGCCGGCGCGGCCGATGCGTTGGAAGCACGGAGCTGCGCAACGCGGGTGCCGGCAGCGCCGGAGGGCACCACGAGAAATTCGTCTTCCAGGCTTTCATACGCCGCTTTTACGGTCCCTCGCGAAACGCCCAGTTGCGCCGCAAGGTCGAGCCAGGAGGGAAGCCGCGCGCCGGGCTCAAGCTGGCCATCGAGAATGGCCGTGCGCAAAGTGGCGGTGATCTGTGTCGTCAGGGGTACGGGCCGTGCCCGGTCGATGGCGAACGCAAGCGTCGCCGGATGGGTTAGTGCATCCACGTCATCACCTCATGGTGCTGGTTTATCTTGGAACAGGCTTTGCAGGCTATGTGTACAATTGTGCACTGTCGAGCCGAGCATGCCCTATCCCAAGGTCTAGGCTGTGCTGGCCTCGGGATGGCTTGGTACAGGTGGATTGTCGGATCTCGCGCCTGCATTTGCCTCCGTCGCGGCCGTTACCCTTCATGCTCCCATTCGGCAGCATCGGCATCGAACAGACATGCAGGACATCCAGAGCGCCCCACCGGCGAGCCGCGAAAAGCTCATGCACGCCCTCTATGAGGCGGCCGAGCTGGAGCAGAACCTTATGTGCACTTACCTCTACGCGGCGTTCAGCCTGAAGGACGGCGAAGGGGAAGGCCTTTCCGCGCAGGAAGCCGAGGCCGTCGCGCGCTGGCGGCGCGTCATTCTCGACGTCGCGATCGACGAGATGAACCATCTGGTCGCGGTCTGGAATATTACCGCAGCGCTCGGCGGGGCACCGCAGTTTGGCCGCACGAACTTCCCCTTGTCACCGGGCTATCTGCCGGCGGGCATTTCCGTAAAACTGGCGCCTTTCGGTGACGAGGTCATCCAGCATTTCATCCATCTCGAACGGCCGCAAAGTTCCGACGAACCGGATGGCGCGGGCTTCGAGACGGCGGGGCCCAGCCGGACGCCGGTGCCGCCCAGGCTCACGCCCGCAGGCTATGACTATGCGACCATCGGCATCTTCTACGAGACGCTGGAGGACGAGCTTCGCCGGCTTGTCGGCCAGCTTGGGGAAGCGCAGGTGTTTTGCGGCGATCCCGGGCTTCAACTGACCTCGGCGCAAGTCGGGATGGCCGGCGATCCGGTTACGGGGCTTGAAAGCGCGCTGGCGGCGCTGAAGCGCATTGTCGAGGAAGGGGAGGGCGCGCCGGAGCATGTCGATGGTTCGCATTTCCAGCGCTTCGTTGCGGTGCGCGATGAACTGCGCGAACTGACGGCACGCAATCCGGCCTTCGCTCCGGCATGGCCCTGCGCCGAGAATCCGGTCTTGCGCAAACCGCCGCGTCCCGAGGGGCGCGTGTGGTTGGAAGATCCAGAGGCGGTGGCGACGGTGGATCTCGCCAATGCCATCTATGCCCTGGCGCTGCGGCTGCTGGGCGGAACTTACCTGATCCCGGCGCAGGATTCGGAAAAAGCCCTTTACGCGGGGTGCGCTATCGGCCTGATGCACGGCATCGCCCATGTCGCGGCACGCGCCGCGCGGCTTCCGGCGGGGGCTTCCCATCCGGGCGTGAACGCCGGAATCACCTTCACGGCGCTGCGCAACGCTGCCGCGCTTCCGCATGGCCCCTCCGCGCGGCGGTTTTACGTCGAGCGGGTGGAAGAGCTTGCTGCCGTGGCGGCAAGCCTCGACCAGAGCGATCCGCATTGCCACAGCGCGTCGGCCTTGCTCGACAAGATGGTGCAGCGTCTCAAAGGGACGCCGCCGCCATCGCCCACGAGCGTGTCACAGTGACCGAGGGAAAGGCCATGACCGTCAGCTTCGAGGGGCGACGCTGCATTCATTCCCGCATGTGCGTGACCCGAGCGCCAGACAGTTTTCTGGCCGATCGTGCCGGGGACTGGATTTTCCCCGATGCGACCGACCCGGAACTGGTCAGCGCCGTCATTCGCGAATGTCCCTCGGGCGCGCTGCAATACAGCCGCAAGGACGGCCACAATGAACCGGCACCTCAGGTCAACCTCATCGCCGTGCGCGAAAACGGACCTTATGCCGTGCGCGCGCAGCTGGCGATCGATGGCGGGTCCGACGGCTACCGCGCTGCCCTCTGCCGGTGCGGAGCATCGCGCCGCAAGCCCTGGTGCGACAAATCGCATGTCGCTTCCGGTTTCCAGGCCTCCGGCGAACCCGACACGCGCGAAAGCCAGGCGCTGGCGGTTCGCGATGGGCCGCTGGCGATAGCGCCCGAAACGGATGGTCCGCTGCACATAGCCGGCAATCTGGAAATCGTCAGCGGTACGGGGCGGATCGTGTCGCGCGTCACGGAGACGCGGCTGTGCCGGTGCGGCGGCAGCAGCACCAAGCCGTTCTGCGACGGCACGCACCGCAGGATCGGCTTTCACAGCGAATAAAGGAGCATTCGGACATGAGCAGGCTGCAAGGCAAAGTTGCCGTCGTCACGGGAGGCAGCAGCGGCATCGGTCTCGCCACGGCGCGGCTTTTCGTGGAACACGGCGCCCGCGTGGTGATTACGGGCCGCCGTCAGGACGCCCTTGATGCAGCCCTGCGGGAGATCGGCGATGGCGCCGTGGCCATCCAGGGCGACATTGCCGATCTGGCGCATCACGACGATGTGGCCCGTATCGTGCGCCAGGCGTTCGGCGGGGCTGACATCTATGTCGCCAATGCCGGCGTCAACACGATCACGCCTGCTCACGAGGTGACGGTCGCCGAATTCGATCAGCAATTCGGTATCAACACGCGCGGCACGTTTTTCGGCGTCCAGAAGATCACGCCTTTGCTGCGCTACGGCGCATCCGTCGTGGTGGTCGGCTCCCTCGCCAGCGAGCGGGTGCTGGCGGGCCATGCGGTCTATGCCGGGACCAAGGCGGCGCTGGGCGCCTTTGCCCGCAGCTGGGCCGTGGAACTGAGCGGCCGGGGCATCAGGGTCAACATGCTGAGCCCCGGACCCACCGATACCGCCATCATCGAAAGGCTGGGTGTCCCGGAGGCGGAATTGGAGGGTTTCATAGCCGGGATGTCGGCGGCGATTCCGCTTGGGCGGCTCGGCGCACCGGACGAACTGGCCCGCGCGGCGCTGTTCCTCGCTTCGGACGAGAGCAGCTTCGTAACGGGCATAAATCTTCGCGTCGATGGAGGGATGGCGCTGCTCTAGGACTTGTGCGCCATAACGTGGACTCGTATGATCCACGTTATGGCGCACATTACCGTCAGCGTGGAATATGGCATGCACTCGCTCCTCTGGCTGGTGGGCGAGAGCGATCGACCGCGCAGCGGCCGGGATTTGGCAGCGTTTCAGGGCATTCCTCCCAGCTATCTCCTCAAGGTATTGGCCAAGCTGGAGAAAGCAGGAATCGTCCGTGCTTTCGAGGGCGCCCGCGGCGGCTTCCGATTGGGACGTCCGCCCGAAGAGATAACCCTGCTTGATGTTGTCGACGCGATCGAGGGGCGCAAGCCGCTGTTCGATTGCCAGGAAGTGCGGGGGCGCTGCGCCCTCTTCCAGCCGGAGCGACCGGCCTGGGCCGACCACGGCGTCTGTTCGATCCATGCCGCGATGCTGCAAGCCGAAAAGGCGATGCGCAGTTCGCTGGCGGCGCAGACGCTCGCCCAGATATCCGCCTCCGTTGCGACCAAGGCGCCCGATACGTTTTCGGCTTCCGTCAGCGACTGGTTCGAGAACCGCAAGGCGCAGCCGGCCCAGCGGGCGGGAGAGGGCACATGATGGACATCGCAATTGCCGCGGGACAGCCGCTGGTCATCGTGGTCGACGATGACGAGGAAATCCGCATGGCCATCGCCGAACTCATGCTCTCGGTCGGGATCGAGGCGGCCTGTTATGCCTCCACCCGGGAACTTCTGGCGGTACCGCTCCCCGACCGGCCCTGCTGCCTGATACTCGATGTGCGAATGCCGGGGGCGAGCGGCCTCGATCTTCAGCATCATCTGGTCGCGGCGGGCAATGCCAAGCCGATCGTCTTCCTGACCGGGCATGGCGATATCCCTATGTCCGTCCAGGCCATGAAAGCCGGCGCCGTGGACTTCCTGACGAAGCCGGTGCGCGACCAGACGCTGATCGATGCGGTAACCGCCGGTATCGAGCGCGATATTGCCCAGAGCGCCGAGCGCGCGCGCGTACGGCGGCATGTGGAGCGCTTCCAGAGCCTGACCCCGCGCGAGGAACAGGTGCTGCGCGAAGTCGCTCGCGGCCGTCTCAACAAGCAGATCGCCTACGATCTCGGCATCAGTGAGATCACGGTGAAACTCCATCGCGGCAATGTGATGAAGAAAATGGAGGCCGCTTCGCTCGGAGAACTGATCCGCGCCTGGGAAAGTCTGCCCACGGAGTTGCGGGAAGCGGTACGGACCTAGACCTTGGTATAGTTATAATCCCGGGCGGTTTGGCGGCAAATTGGAAGGGCGGCCGCAGGCCCGAACCACAAGGGTATTTCTTTGGCATCCGCCCCGACAGTTGCGATTATCGATGACGATGAGGACGTCCGTGAAGCCTTGTGCGAACTGCTTGAAGTGATGGGCTTCGTCTGCCGTCCCTTCGAAGGGGGAAGCGCGTTTCTTGCGGCATTTCCGTCTGGCCGGTTCGACTGCGTCATCACCGACATCCGCATGCCGGAGATCAACGGGCTGGACGTGATCGATCGCTTGAAGGAGCTTGGCGCAGGGACACCGGTGATCGTCCTTACTTCGGCCATGGATGAACACAGCCGCCAGAGAGCCGTGGCAGGTGGGGCCTGCGCCTATCTCATGAAGCCGGTCGACGATGCGATGATGCTCGCGAGCCTTGAGCGCGCGTTGAGCGGTTCGGGTTCCGATCCCCGTACGGATGCCAGATGACATGAAGCAGGGCCCTCAACACCCAGAGCGGCCTGCATTCCCCGCCGCGAGCGATATTCATGGCATGGAGCTGCCGTGCTTCCGCATCGATATCTCCGCGCTTCGCCCTTTGTTTGAGGCGGCGCAGCTTGAGCAATCTATTGGCCTGGACGGCACGGTTTCGCTCCTTTCCGGAACGCGGGTCGTCGATCTCAACGAAGCGGCGGTCCATCTGATCGTGCCTTACTCGGCGCGCGGCGGAATTGCGGGCCAATCGCTTGCCGAAGTCTGGCCGCCCGAAAGCCAACCGGAACTGGCAGATGCCATAGCGGCCCTGGCCCGGCGGAAGCCTGCGGCGGGCAGGGAGGTGCGCGAAGTCCGCTCGCTGGTCCTCGACCGTCCCTCGCTTTCGGTCTGGCGGGACGAAGGGGACCGGGACGAGGTGTTCTTCTCGGTCTCCGGCCAGTTGAAGCAGAACCGCACTTATTACCAGTTGTGGACGAGCGAGGCGCGCTTTCGCAGGCTGATCCATCACTTGCCGTTTGCGCTCCTGCAGGTCGATGCCACGGCCATGGAGCCGATATGGAGCCGGCTGAGGACGGAAGGGGTGACGGACCTGTTCGCGTACCTCGATGCCCATCCCGAACTGGTCGCGTTCTCGTGCGAGGCGGTGCGCGTAACCGATGCAAACCACTATGCCATGAGCCTGTTCGGCCTGGACGATCCGGCGCCGCTGCTGACCTCGGTGGAGTATCTGTTCTCCCAGGCACAGGACACCGCGCGGCGCGTGATGAACGCCCATTTCAAAGGCAAACGCTCCTATACCGAAATTACCCGTATCGCGCGTCACGATGGAGAACTGCGCGACGTGCGCATCTCGGTCACTTATCCCACTGCGCCCGAACTCCTCGATATCACCATGATCAGCCTGGAGGACGTGACCGCCCGGCTACAGACCGAGGCACAGCTCCGCCAGATCCAGGCCGATTTCACCCATGCCGCGCGGATCTACACGCTTGGCGAGCTGACGACATCGATAGCCCATGAGGTGAACCAGCCCCTCGCCGCGATCGTTACGAATGCCGATGCGAGCTTGCGCTGGCTGGGGCGCGGCGCCCCCGATCTGAGCAAGATACAGCACCTGACCTCGCGGATTGCAGCCAACGCCCGGCGCGCCGGTGACATCATCCAGCGGATCCGGGGAATGGCGGCCAAACGGCGGCCGGAGCGGACGGTCGTCGATCTCAATGCCATTGTCGAGGAAGCCTTGCTCTTCGTCCGCCACGATATCGAGAACCGGTCGATTGCGCTCAGCATGACGCTGGCAAAGGTTTCTCCGCGCGTGCTGGGTGACCGGGTCGAACTCCAGCAGGTCCTGGTCAACCTCCTCCTGAATGCCGCGCAGGCGCTGGAAACCGGCGAACACCTTGGTGGACGCCATATCATCGTGGTCACCCGCACGAACCAGGACGGGACGGCGGTGGTGGTGATCTGCGACAATGGACCGGGCATCGCGCCGGAACACTTCGAACGGATCTTCGACGGCTTCTTCTCCACCAAGGACGGAGGCATGGGCATCGGCCTGTCGATCTGCGAATCCATCATTTCAGCCCATCAGGGGCGCATCGAGATCTCGAACCGGGCCGATGGCGGCGCCAAGGTGGAAGTGACGATTCCGGGCGTACAGGATCGGCCGGGTTAACAGCTAATAGGGCAGCGGATCGCTGGCGGGGAAGCTGTCGGCAAGGGCCTGGTCCAGCCATTCGTCATTTCGCCGCACATCAGGCTCGATGCGCTCCGCCGGCAGGATCAGGCGGATGGTGGTGCCTTCGCCATGGTGGCTGTCGATGGTCAAGGCGCCGTCAAGGTCCCGGGCGAAGCGGTGGACGTTCACGAGGCCGAGCCCGGTTCCGTCAAGCTTGGTGGTGAAATAGGCCTCGCAGGCCTGAGCCTGGACTTCGCGGGTCATTCCCGTGCCGCTGTCCGCCACCTCGAGCATGATGCTGTCTGCGGCCGTGCGCTTGGCCGCGATCACGATCAGGCCGCGCTCGGCAATGGCGCTGTCGGCGTTGAGGACGAGATCGACGATCACGTTCTCCAGCCGGCACGGGTTGCAGCGCAGGTTCGGAAGGTCCGGCGCCGCATGTACCGCCAGAGTCACATTGTCCTTCACCAACCATTGCAGACGCCTTTGGCAGCTTTCGAGCAGGGTGCAGAGGTCCACCGTTTCGTCGGTGCGCGCCTCGGGCGCAGCGAACTGAAGGAATGCCCTGACCATGCGGCCGATCTGGCTGACTCCCTCGGCCGCGTCGTCGATCACGCTGGCAATTTCGTCCGGTTCCAGTCTGGCGGCCGATTTCAGGATATCGATCGTGCTGGTCAGCAGTTGGACGCGGTTGCGCAGCTCATGTGTCATGCCGCCGATCATGATGGGCAGAGCATGGGATCGCAGCGCGGCCTGCTCGCTGCGCAATTGCTGCGTGGACGCAACGGCCTTGTGATCGGAAATCGCAGATCGGGGCATGGACATCGCTAACTCCGGGTGTGGATGAAAGGGAAAGTGAGGAGCCGGACAGGTGGGATGCTCGCCTGCCAATTCGTTGGCCGCAGGGTGAAATCGGAAAAACCCCTGCGTTCATCATCCCTGTCGCGTCCGATTGACACGGCTCCCCCAGGTGTGGGGCTTCGGGGGTTGGCGGATTTGCAGCGCCCGTTGTGGGGATGGCGATAGTCCATCGCCGGCTGCCGCTTCGGCCACGGCGCCACAATGATCGCATGGAGCCGCTCCGGTTAAGTCCCGAGATGGCGGCAAGCGCCTGTACCAAGCCCGGTTGGTACATCGTCATTTGCCTGTCTCGGTCCTGCCGGCGGCATTCCCGCTCCCTTATCCCTTTGCTCGTCGGATCGACCGGCATCTGCACATGCAAGGAAAGGACAGCACGATGAAGATCGTCGTCATCGGTGGAACGGGATTGATCGGCTCCAAGGTCGTGGCAAGGCTTGCGCAGGCGGGGCACGATGTCCTGGCCGCCGCCCCGAACACGGGCGTAAACACCCTGACCGGAGAAGGCCTGGCCGAAGCGCTGGTCGGCTGCGAGGTCCTGGTCGATCTCGCCAACTCGCCGTCCTTCGACGATCAGGTGGCCATGGACTTCTTCCAGAAGGCGGCCGCCAACCTCATGCCTGCGGAGATCGCGGCGGGGGTCAGGCACCACATCGCGCTTTCGGTGGTGGGGACGGATCGGCTTCAGGAAAGCGGCTATTTCCGCGCGAAGCAGGTTCAGGAGACGGCGATCCGCGAGAGCGGCATTCCCTTCACCATCGTCCATGCCACGCAGTTCATGGAATTCCTGCGCGGCATCGCGCAGTCGGCGATCGTCGGCGATGAGGTTCGCCTGCCCCATGCCTGGATCCAGCCCATGGCCGCCGACGATGTCGCTGCCGCCGTGGCTGCCGTCGCGCTCGACAAGCCGGCGGGCGGCATGGTGGAGATCGCCGGGCCGGAGAAGTTCCACCTCGACGAGATCGTGGCGCGCGTGCTCGCCTTCGACAAGGACCCGCACCCTGTCGTCCGCGATCCCGAGGCCCGGTATTACGGCATTCGCCTGAGCGACGATGCGCTGCTGCCGGCTCCGGGCGCGCGGCTGGGTGAGACGGCATTCGACTGGTGGCTGGCCAACGTACCGCCGCCGCCCAAGCGGTGATCGTGCCATGGGACGTGCCTGTGCGTGTCCGTCCCATTGCCGCCCCATCCCTGGATCAATCCCCGCAACGAAAGGCCCCGTCATGCTCATGAGAAGCTGCGCGATCATTGCCCTGCTGCTCGGGCTCCTGGCGCTCGCGAACGGAGCCTTCATGCTCTATGCGCCCTCCGCCTGGTATTTCGCCGTTCCCGGCGTCACCACCACCGGCCCCTTCAACCAGCATTTCATCCGCGACATCGGGCTGGTCTTCCTGTTCCTGGGAGCGGCGTTCCTGATCGGGGCCGCAAGGCCGCAATATCGCACCGTCTGCTGGGGCGGCGCGACGGTCTGGCTGCTGGGCCACGCGCTGTTCCACTACTGGGAAGTAGCCGTGGGCATCTGCGGGCCCTCCGCCATCCTGCGCGATTTTCCCGCCGTGAGCCTGCCCGCCCTGCTCGGCTTGGCGATCACGGCCTGCGCCATTCTCGATCCCACCAAAACCGCAACTGAAGGAGATTATCGATGACACCACGTATGAACATCTTCCAGGCCGCGCCCGATGCCATGAAAGGCATGATGGCCGTGGAAAAGGCGATCGACGATGCCGGCATCGAGCATGGCCTGCTCGAACTGGTGAAGCTGCGCGCCTCGCAGATCAACGGCTGCGCCTTCTGCATCCACATGCATGCCAAGGATGCGGTGAAGAACGGAGAGAGCGACATGCGCATCCACCTGCTGGACGCCTGGCGCGATTCCCCGCTGTTCTCCGAACGCGAGCGTGCCGCGCTCAACTGGACGGAATCGCTCACCAAAATCGCCAAGACCCACGCGCCGGACGATGCCTATGCGATGCTGAAGGCGCAGTTCGAGGACAAGGAAATCGCCTACCTGACCGTCGCCGTCGCGGCGATCAACTTCTGGAACAAGGTCCAGATCGGCCTGCGCGCCGTACATCCGGTGGAGACGCCGGTCACCGCCTGACCGCCTGCCGCGTCGATGGCCGGAGTGCTGCCGCAGGCGGTGCTCCGGCCGTCCCTTTTGGGAGATATGACCATGAAGCTCTATTATTGTCCTTGGGCCTGCAGTCTTGCCGTGCACATCGTGCTCACCGAGGTGGGCGAGCCGTTCGACAGCGAGAGTGTCGATCTCAAGACGAAAGTCACGGCCAGCGGCGGCGATTTCAATCGGGTGACCACCAAGGGCTACGTCCCGGCGCTGGTGCTGGATGACGGCGAGGTCATTACCGAGAACGTCGCCGTGCTCTACTACCTCTCCACGCTCTACCCGGCTTACGGCCTGGAGGATGCGCTGGGGCGGACGCGGCTGCTGGAAGTGCTCTCCCTGGTCGCGACCGAGATCCACAAGGGATTCAAGCCGTTCTGGCACGGCGGCACCGAGGAAGAGAAGGCTGCTGCCAGCGCCAGGCTCACGGCCCTGTTTCAGCAGGTCGAGAGCGGCATGGTGAGCGACTACCTGTTCGGCGCGCGCCCGACGGTCGCGGATCTCTACGTCTTCGTCATGACCCTCTGGGCCGCGCGCTTCGGTGTCGAAATTCCCGAACGGCTGATCGCCTTGCGTCGGCGCATCGGGGAGCGCGAAGGCGTGAAGACGACGCTGCGCTCGGAAGGCATGGTCATGCCGAAGAACATGCGCGAGGAAGGGTGATCGGGGCGGCGAGTCGCCGCTGCCGGCCCGCTTGCCTCTTGTGGAAATGGAATGCCGATGCCGACGCGCCCGTTCGAGTTCACCGCCCGCTCGGGCCTGCGATTGGCGGGCCGGTTGGAAGTGCCCGCCGCCACCGTGCGCGGCTGGGCGATCTTCGCGCACTGTTTTGCATGCGGCAAGGACAGCCATGCCGCGGTGAGGATCGCCCGTCGCCTGGCCGGCGCCGGCATCGGCGTGCTGCGTTTCGACTTTACCGGTCTTGGCGGCAGCGAGGGCGACTTCGAACCTGCTGAAAAGGGGCGGGACGTCGCGGATTTGCTCGATGCGGCGGCCGCGATGGCCGTGCAGGGCATGGCGCCGTCACTGCTGGTCGGGCATAGCCTTGGCGGCTCGGCCGTTCTCGCAGCTGCCGGATCGCTGCCGATGGTGGAGGCCGTCGCGACGATTGGGGCGCCTTTCGACATATCCCGGATGTCGGCTGATGGTGACACCGTGTCCATCGAGGACAAGGCCTTCACCGTCGGGCGCCACCTTGCCGAAGAACTGCGGCTGCAGGACCAGGGCAAGAGGATCGCGGAACTGGGAAGACCGCTGCTGCTGCTCCATTCCCCGACCGACCGCGTGGTGCCGGTGGCAAGCGCGACGCGGATATATCTCTCGGCGCAGAATCCCAAGAGCTTCATCGCTCTCGACGGCGCTGACCATCTGCTGACTCAGGAGAAGGACGCCGAATTCGCCGCCGACATGATCGCCACCTGGGCTGGGCGCTACCTGAGGATGGCGCCCGCCGATGCCGCGTCCTCTTACGACGCCGAAGCGAGCGAGACGGGCCTGGGCAAGTTCCAACTGGCGATGCGCGCGGGCAAGGCGCATTTCCTTGCCGACGAACCTGCCGAAGTCGGGGGCATGGGAAGCGGCGCCACGCCCTACAACCTGCTGTCTGCCGCGCTCGCAGCCTGCACGACGATGACCTTGCGGCTCTATGCGGCGCGCAAGAACTGGCCGGTCCGCCACATCCACACTTTCGTGAAGCACCACAAGACAGGGCAGGGCGATCGGCCCGATACTTTCTCACGCAGGATCGAAGTTACCGGCGAAGTAGACGCCGCGCAGCTCGAAGAATTGCAGCAGGTGGCGGAGCGCTGCCCCGTGCACCGTACTCTGGAGGCCGGATCGCAGTTCAACCTCCCGGGAGTGGAGTTGTCTCCAGAACAGGACTGATACCAAAGTTCTCTGACAATGACTCATGTCTCCCCTCGTCATTGCGAGCGACCGCAGGTCGCGCGGCAATCCAGGGGCGGCTTATGTGGCTCTGGATCGCTTCTCCCGCTTCGCGGGCTCGCGATGACGAAAAGCAGGAGACGGGTTTCAATCCAAGAGTCTTGGTATGAGCGCGAAGTCGGTACCGATGCGGTAACGGTACAAGAACAGCGGTCTATCTTGGGTCTGTTCCACTGATCTGACGGGGATCATTACTTTCGGAGACGAAAACCTCTGAAAGGAATGGTTCGATGAAAATCGCAGTCGTTGGCGGAACCGGGCTCATCGGCGAAAAGCTCACCGAGCGCCTGACAGCCGCCGGGCACGACGTTGCCGTGGTCGCCCGGTCTCGCGGCGTGGATGTATCGACAGGCATCGGTCTGGAAGATGCCCTGGCCGGCGCAACCGTCGTCTTCGACGTGTCCAATCCGGGTTACGAAGACGCCGCGGCCATGGAGGCCTTTTTCGCGGCGGCCGGATCGAGGCTGATGCCGCTGGAGCGCGAGATCGGGGTCGCTCACCATATCCTGCTCTCGGCGGTCGGCGCGGACGCGCTCGAGGGCGGCTATTTCCGAGCGAAGCGAACGCAGGAACGCCTGGTGCGGGACGGCGGCGTGCCTTTCACGATCCTGCGCGCCGCGCCGTTTTTCGAGTTCATCTACAACATCGTGGATGCGGGAGGGCAAGGCGACGCCGTGCGGCTGCCGCCCGTCCACATGCAGCCCGTCGCTGCCGACGATGTCGCCAATGCCTTGTCCCGCATGGTCTTCGCGCCTGCGACCGGCCATGTGGTGGAGATCGCCGGCCCTGATCGTCGCACTTTGCCTGACCTCGCCGCGATGATCCTGACCGCCAACGAGGACAGCCGGCGGATCGTCGTCGATCCCGATGCGCCCTATTTCGGCGCCCATTTCGAAAGCGAGCCGCTCACGGGCGGCGACCACCCCCGGTTTGCGCCAACTAGCTTCGAAGACTGGCTGCGCCACTGGATCGCAATGGCCTGACGCGCGCCCTGACGATCTACCCCATCATCACAGGGAGATTTTCGATGATTTCGCCCAATGGCGACGGCATTTCCGCGCCGTTCTGCTGCAGCCGCCGCGGCGTACTCGGCGGAATGGCCGCCACCGCATTCGTCTTGACCGGCGGGCCGTTGTTCGCCGGGACCGGCCCCGCTCAACCCCTCGACCATGGAGAGACCACAATGACCAACTTTACGACGCGTGACGGCACCCGCATCTTCTACAAGGACTGGGGCCCGAAGAGTGCGCAGCCCATCTTCTTTCACCACGGCTGGCCGCTGAGCGCCGATGACTGGGACGCCCAGATGCTGTTCTTCCTCGACCAGGGCTATCGCGTGATTGCGCATGACCGCCGCGGTCACGGTCGCTCCGTACAGACCGACCAGGGCCACGACATGGATACTTATGCCGCGGACGTGGCTGACCTGGTCGAAGCGCTGAACCTGAAGAATGCCGTACACATCGGTCACTCCACCGGCGGCGGCGAAGCGGCGCGCTATGTCGCGCGGGCTCGCCCGGGGAGGGTTGCGAAAGCCGTCCTCGTCGGCGCCGTGCCGCCGCTGATGCTAGAGACGCCTGCCAATCCCGGAGGCGCACCGCGCTCCGCATTCGACGAGCTACGCCGCCAGCTTGCCACGAACCGTGCGCAGTTCTTCGTCGATTTTCCCAGCGGCCCGTTCTACGGCTTCAATCGCCGCAAAGGCGGTGTGGTGCAATCTGTCGTCCAGAACTGGTGGCGCCAGGCCATGATGGGCGCGGCAAAGGCGCAATACGACTGCATCAAGGCGTTTTCCGAAACCGATTTCACCGAAGATCTCAAGGCGATCGCCGTCCCCACACTCGTCATGCATGGCGACGACGATCAGATCGTCCCGATCGCCGACTCGGCGGAGCTTTCGATAGGGCTGCTCCAGCGCGGGGAACTCAAGGTCTACAAGGGGCTGCCGCATGGGATGTTGACGACCGACG
Source organism: Novosphingobium sp. PhB55 (assembly GCF_004368805.1). Classification (NCBI taxonomy): domain Bacteria; kingdom Pseudomonadati; phylum Pseudomonadota; class Alphaproteobacteria; order Sphingomonadales; family Sphingomonadaceae; genus Novosphingobium; species Novosphingobium sp. PhB55. The sequence continues at coordinate 588,136 of NZ_SODQ01000002.1, forward strand.
CCGGTAGACTCAACCCCGACATACTCGAATTCATCCGTCGCTGAGGCCTATCGGCAAGGGCATTGAATGGGGTTATCCTCATTCGATGCCCTGGTCATTGCGTGGCCCGGAAGCGCGCAATCCGGAGGCCCGACCAAGAACGTCAACCTCCGGGGTATCCGCAAGGCCAGCAGTTGTTCGCGCGGAAGCGGCGGCTCGGATCTGCCTGATGGACATCTGCGAAAGAGGCGAGATCAGGTTGAAACCGAAGGGTCGGTGGGTGAATGCGTCTGGTGTGTTCCACGCAGCGCTTCGATCACATCGCGCATCGTTTCGGTGTCGCGCACGTTGAGGTCGCGCTGGGGGTAGGGGACTTCGATGCCCTGCTCGCGCATCAGGCGCCAGAGCGCCTTCAAGACGTCGGACCGCACATTTCCAACGCCTTCCTCGGGATCGGTGATCCAGACGTGGATCACGAAGCTGACGCCGCGCTCGGCGAAACTGTCGAGCCAGACGGTGGGCGGCGGGGCGGTCAGGACGCGCTTTACCGACTTGGCGGCGTCCAGCATGAGATGTTCCACGCGTTCGATATCGCAGGCGCAGGGCATGACCACGGAAACCTGGATACGCACGTTCTTGCTAGAATAGGAACAGTTCTCGATCTGATTTATTATCAGAAGATTCGAGGTTTCACCGGATCTCAGGAAATCTGAGAGATATCAATAATGTTTTCTACTCAGATATTTAATGGTTCGTGTCGGAGCATGACTTCTCGCGGTATCTCGATAAGCTGTATCCTAATTGTATCCTAATTTTGTCGAAGCTTGGAATTAGGATACAGGATGCGTCGCCAGTGCAGCGGCGCTTCAGCCGATATATTCGATCCGAAGGGTAACAAGACAGCGCTGGGCAAACAGTTGCCAAGAGCCACCTAGCTTGGCTACACGTCTCGGATGAAAAACCGTCCGCTTGCTGCCCGTTGACCATGCTGCGTCCCTGGCAGATAAGCCTCAGTCAACGCATTGACGCCGGACGTATCGAACCCATCTACATGCAGATCATCCAGGCGGTGATCCGTGATATCGAAAGCGGCCGTCTCACTTCGGGCAGTTACCTGCCCAGCAGCCGCGAACTGGCTGTCAGCCTGGGTATCAACCGCAAGACGGTGGTCCTGGCCTATGAGGATTTGATCGCGCAGGGTTGGCTCTCTTCGGCCGGCACGCGCGGCACCATGGTATCGACCGCGTTGCCCGATCCCGGTCCTTCCCCCGCTCCCGAAAGCCCGGGCGAGGCCGCGCGCGCCGAGTATCGTTTTATCTCCGGCCCGGAGCACCCGCTGGCAGTTCCCGAAGGGCCCGGTCTCAAGCTGGACGAAGGCGCTCCAGATGGGCGACTGTTTCCGGTGGAACTCCTGTCCCGTGCCTATCGCGCCGCCGCCCAGCGCCTTGTGCGCTCAAACGGCCTGCAATACCGCGATCCGCGCGGCGCGCCGGTCCTGCGCGAAAGCGTGGCCGAAATGCTGAAGAGCCAGCGCGGCCTGCCGGTGACGGCGGAGAACATCTGCATCACCCGCGGAAGCCAGAACAGCATCTTCCTCGCCGCCAGCCTGCTGATCCGTCCCGGCGACGCAGTGATCGTCGAGGAACTGACTTACGAGCCCGCCGTCGCTGCCTTCGCAGCGCGCGGTGCGAAGATCGTGCCGGTAGGCCTCGACCGTGACGGCATATGTCTCGAAGACGTGGAACTGGCCTGCCGCCGCAACCGCGTGGCGGCCGTTTTCGTGACACCGCACCACCAGTTCCCGACAACGGTGGCCTTGCGACCCGAACGGCGCCTGCGCTTGCTGGACCTGGCCCGTCAGTTCGGTTTCGCCGTGATAGAGGACGACTACGACCACGAATTTCACTTCGCCTCGCAGCCGCTGTTGCCGATGGCGGCCTATGCACCGGGGCGGGTTATCTACGCGGGCTCACTATCCAAGCTGCTGCTGCCCGCGCTGCGCATCGGCTATATCGCCGCGCCGGTGGAGGTGATCGAGGCGCTGGCCCATGTCGTCTCGCTCGTGGACGGCATGGGCAACACCCTTACCGAGACGGCCGCTGCCGAACTGATCGAAAGCGGCGAATTGAGCCGCCACGCCCGCAAGGTCCGGCAAATCTACGCCCAGCGGCGCACCACTTTCGCCGCCGCGCTGGACGCCACTCTGGGCGACCGGGTGAGCTATGAAATGCCTCCCGGCGGCCTGGCCTTCTGGCTTCGCTTCGCATCGGAGGACATGCTGGACCGGATAGAGGCGGGCGCGGCGGCGGCCGGGCTGCGCTTCGCGCCGTCCCGCTCTTTCATGACGCGCGACAGTGCTCCGCGCGGCCTGCGTATCGGCTTCGCCAGCTTGGACCAGCACGAAGCGCGCGGGGCACTGGAAGTACTCCGGTCGGTGGCGGGCTGACGGAGCCGTTCCGGATCAGGTCCGGGACAGCGGCTGGTTCGCCTCCCGCATTGCCGCGGCCAGCCCCGTATCCGGGTGCCCGGCCAGTATCTGGGCAAGGCTTTCCGGACGTTCGTCCTGGCCCAGCTTGAAGGTCGCCTCGCAGGACAGCACCGTGGCCCGGAAGGCAATGATGTGGCGGCTCATCGGCTCGTAACGCTCGCCCATCTTCGCTACCGTCCAGCGGTCCGGGCGATAGCCCTCCATATGGGCAATCAGGCGGTCGAGTGCCTCGCCGTTGTCCTGGGGTGAAAAGGCAATTTCCACTTCGAAGCGCGCCACCGCGTAATTCCACGTCGGCGCCCATTGCGGCTGCGTCACCAGTTCAGGCGAGATGTACCCCTGCGCGCCCTGGAACAGCACCAGCGCGCGCGCTTGCTGCCGCAGCGCCTCGACCTGCGGATTGGCCAGCGCGAAGTGGCCGACAAGCGCGGCGATGCTCCCGTCCGCCGCCAGATCCGCTACCAGCGGCAGCGGCGTCGCATGGAACGAGGGCGTACCCGATACCACCCAGGCGAGGGGGTGGCGGGCGACCAGCGCCGCGATTTCGGCGGCATTGCGCGGGGACCACCGGCTCATGCGCCGGCTCCCGTGTAGCGTTCCCGTCCACCGACAATGGTGCGCAATACCTCCACTTTGAGTAACCTTTCCGAATCGATGGTCGTGGGATCGCTGTCCAGCACGGTGATGTCGGCAAGGAAGCCCGGCGCGATCCGTCCGAGCCGATCTTCCTGAAAGCCGGCATAGGCATTGGCCACGGTATAGGCCGTAAGCGATTGCTCCACCGAGACCTTCTGGTCGGGCAGCCAGCCTTCCGGGTTGGCGCCGTCGATGGTCCGGCGCGTGACGGCGGCATGGATGCCCGCCATCGGGCTGAGCGGCGCGACCGGCCAGTCCGAACCGAAGGTCACCGTTGCGCCGCTCTTCATCAGCGAGGAGAAAGCGTAAGTGCCGTTGAGGCGCTTTTCGCCGATGCGCTTGACCGCCCATCGACCGTCGTCGACGGCGTGATAGGGCTGGACCGAGGCGATCACTTTCTGCCGTGCGAAGCGCGGGATCGTGGCGGGGGCGATGTGCTGGGCATGTTCGACGCGAAAGCGGCGGTCACGCTTGCCGTTGAGGGCTTCCGCCTCGGCGTAGAGATCGAGGATGTCGTCGTTCGCCTCGTCGCCGATGGCGTGGACGGTGATATGCAGGTCCGCGCGATCGGCGGCGATCACCGCTTCGCGCAATTCGTCGAGCGGCATGACCCGCACTCCCCGCGTTTGTGGATCGTCGGTGTAGGGATCGTGGAACAGCGCGGTGCGTGCGCCGAGCGAACCGTCGACCAGAGCCTTGAGGCCGCCCCAGCGCAGCCAGTCGTCGCCCCGACCTTCGGCCTTCACGAGGGCGGCCATTTTCTGCCAATCGCGCAGCGGCACGAAGTTGTAGAAGCGCATGTCCGTCTCGCCCTTGGCGCGCAGGCGTCGCAGGGCGTCGAAGCAGTCCCAATCGAAGGGATCGGGGATATGCACCTGCGCGATGCCACACTTCAGGCCATGCGCGATGCCGCCCCGCAGTGAGGCTTCGAGCTGTCGGTGTGTCAGCGGCGGGATCACGCGCTTGACCAGAGCCTTGGCGTTGTCCTTGAGCACGCCGGTCGGTTCGCCTTTCGCGTCGCGCACGATCACGCCGCCTGCCGGATCGGGCGTGTTTCGGGTGATGCCGGCCAGCTTGAGGGCAACCGAGTTGCACAGGAAGCTGTGCAGGTCGGTGCGCGGTATCGCGATCGGGGTGTTCGGGCTGACCGCATCGATCCAGTGGCGCGTGGGCAGTTCGCCGCCGATCCGCTGTTCATCCCACGATCCGCCGAGCAGCCAGTCGCCGGGGTGGGCCTGCACCGCAGCGGCGATGCGGGCCACGAACTCGGCGCGGTTCCCTACATTGAGCAGGTCCGGTTGGGAGAGCGTGTCGGAGCCCATCAGGAAATGCGTGTGGTTGTCGGTAAAGGCCGGCATTGCAAAGGCGCCCCCCAGGTCGACCACTCGGGTGGATGCCCTGGTGCGCGCTTTCACCGCATCGGATCCCACGGCGACGATGCGGTCGCCGACGATGCCGATCGCGTCCGAGCGCGCGCCGGTTCCGGTCCAGACCTTGCCGCCGACCAGCGCGCAATCCAGCGGCGCATCGGCCGCGAAAGCACTTCGCGCAAACGGCATACTCATCGCTGCGAGCGCAGTGCCGGATCCCAGAAACCGACGACGATCGAACATGGCTATCCCCTTGCCGTTCATGAGCGACAATTCCCTTCGCCTACCCGTTCGGCCCAGCCAACATCCAATATCGAGTGGGTTCAAGGGTCCAATGCCGCGGGGGCGCGTAATGCATTGGACCCATCGACTTCCGGAAAGTGGATGTTCCGCATGGGCCGCGGTTGCGCTTCATGATCAATCTAGCCGCGAGGCAAAGTCAGATCGCTCCCGAGGGCGACCGCAAGATCAGGGATTCAAATGATGGAACAGCTTCTCCGCGCACGCCGCCGGTCGATTCTGGCGAGCACGGCTCTCATCGCACTGAGCGCGTCGGCAACGCCGGCACTGGCGCAGGCCGAAACGCCATCCCGTTCCGACGATGCCGCCGCTTCCACGCCAGGCGACATCGTCGTCACCGGATCGCGCATCGACCGTCCGGGCTATGAATCACCGACGCCGCTGCTGCACATGACGCAGGACGATCTCCAGATCGTCAGCCGCCCCAACATCGGCGCGGCACTGGCCGACCTGCCGCAGTTCAAGGCCTCGCAGTCGCCGCAGACCTCGGGCACCAACGCGCAGGCGGGCCGCTTCCCCGTGAACATCCGCGGCCTTGGCGAAACCCGCTCGCTGGTCCTCGTCGACGGTCGCCGCCTGGTCAGCGACAACGACCTCAACACCGTGCCCTCGATCATGGTCAAGAGCGTGGACATCGTCACCGGCGGTGCCTCGGCGGCCTGGGGCTCGGACGCGGTCGCGGGCGTGGTCAACATGATCGTCGACGGCGATTACGAAGGCGTGCGCCTGGGCGCGGAAGGCGGGATCTCGTCGCGCGGCGACGCCGGGCAGGTCCGGATCGAAGGCAAGTACGGCACCAGTTTCGCCGAAGGTCGCGGCCACTTCGTGATCGGCGGAGAGTTCGTCGACAACAAGGGCATCCTGAAGAAGACCGACCGCGAGAACACGGGGCGCTTCGCGACGGTCAATAATGCCCTGACCCCGAACGTCGGCCACGCTACCCGCCTGATCGGCGGTTACATCACTTCGGGGCCGGCCGGGCTGCGCGGCATGGGCTTCAATCCCGATGGAACCCTTCGCGTGCCGGACATCGGCACGGTCGTGGGCACCAACATGATCGGCGGCGAGGGCCCGTCCGACGACGAACGCAGCCCGCTCATCACGCCGCAGAAGCGCTATGCCGCGCTCGCCAAAGCCTCCTACGAACTGACCGACACGCTGAAGCTCAGCGCCGACTTTCGCTATTCGCGATACTGGAATAGCTATACCTGGTTCGGCGATCACACCAACAGCGTCACCATCCGGTCGGACAACGCCTTCCTGAACGACGACGTGCGCCAGATCCTGGCCAATTCCGGGCAGAGCAGCTTCACGATGGCCCGTTACAATGCGGATCTTTCGTACAGCACGATCAACCTCGACCGCCGCAGCATCCAGGGCACCCTGGCGCTTGACGGCAGCTTCGGCGACGGACGCTGGCGCTATTCGGCCTATTACAGCCACGGAGAGTATCGCAACAAGATCGACACGCCGGGCTTCCTGATCTCCCGGAACTTCGCCAACGCGGTCGATGCGGTGATCGACCCGGCGACGGGCCAGGCCGTGTGCCGTTCGGGCGCGGCGGGCTGCGTGCCGCTGAACCTGTTTGGAGAAGGTGCGCCGTCCCAGGCGGCGATCGATTACGTCACCGGTACGCCGCGTTCGAACAGCCTCAACAAGCTTGATACTTACGGCGTTTCGCTGCGCGGCGAGCCCTTCGAACTGCCCGCAGGCCCGGTTTCGATCGCGATCGGCGCGGAAGGGCGCAATCTTTCGACCAATGCCAAAGTGGGCGAGCTGGATGCCGCCAAGGCCTTTTCCACGTTCTACTTCACTTCGCTGCGCGGCAAGTACGATGTGAAGGAAGCCTTCGGTGAGATCGTCGTGCCTGTCGTCAAGGACCTGCCGGTTCTGCGCAAGCTGGAGCTGAACGGCGCGGTCCGCGTCTCGGACTACAGCACCAGCGGCACCGTATGGTCGTGGAAGCTGGGCGCCACCAACGAGTTCCTGCCCGGCGTGATCGGCCGCGTAACGCGTTCGCGCGATATCCGGGCGCCCAATATCAGCGAGCTCTATTCGAACCAGACCGTCAGCTACGTGGGCGTCATCGATCCGCAGTTCAGCGGCGAAGGCAGCCGCAGCGTATTGATCTACGGCGGCGGCAATGCCGCGCTCAAGCCCGAGAAGTCCGACACCTGGACTGCCGGCATCACCACCGCTCCGCTGCGCGGCCTGACCGCCTCGATCGATTACTTCAACATCGCGATCAAGGACGTCATCACCAGCATCGGCGCGCAGGTTCTTGTCGACCGCTGCAATGGCGGCAACGCCAGCCTGTGCAATTACATCACCCGCGATTCCACCGGCCGGATCGCCAGCATTGCCTCCTCGCAGGTCAACCTGTCCGAATTCAAGACGGACGGCGTGGACGCGGAACTGGCCTATAGCCTGCCGGTTGAGAACGAGGCCAACGGCCGCGTGATCTTCCGCCTCGTCGGCACCTGGGTAAACCACTTCACGACCGACGACGGCACCGCCAAGATCGAATACGTGAAGTCGCAAGGCTATGCCTTCGTCAACGGCGTGCCGCGCATCCGTGCCAATGCCTCGGTCGGCTATTCCAGCGATGGCTTCAGCGGACTGGTGCGGGCGCGCTACACCTCGTCCGGTTACTGGAACCGCACGAGCGCCACGCCGATCACCAACAACCGCATTCCCGCCTATACGTACATCGACGTCCAGCTGAGCCAGAAGGTTCCGTTCGGCCAGGACGGCAAGTATTTCGAGATCTATGGCAACGTGTCGAACCTGTTCGACAAGGATCCGCCGCTCTACTCGAATTTCTCGCCCTACTACGATGTGATCGGTCGCTACATGACCCTGGGCGTGCGCCTGGAGTTTTGACACCGGCCCTGCAAGGCAAACGGAAGGCGGCGGGTGCAGAACCCGCCGCCTTTTTGCGCCCTATCAGTATTCGAAGGAAGCCGCGTTGCCCTGCTTTTCCTCGAAGGCTGCGGCCGTGCGGATTGCCAGCGCGACGTCCTCTTGCGACATGTCCTCGAACCACTGGGCTTCGCGCTTGCGGATGCGCGGCCACTGCTCGTCCAGAGTGGCGGCTTCGTAAAGGCGGCCGTTCTGCATCACCAGGGACAGCGAACGGGTGTTGCGGATATCGACCGTGGGATCGCGGTCCAGCACCAGCAGGTCGGCCAGCTTGCCCGGCTCGATGGAGCCGAGATCCAGTGCCCGCCCGATCACTTCGGCAGAGCCGATCGTCGCCGCATGCAGGATCTGCGAGGGGCTCGCGCCGCCAGACGCCATGGCTTCCAGTTCCCAGTGATAGGACAGCCCCTGAACGACGCTGTGCGAGCCGACGCCGAGCAGTCCGCCGGCGCTCCCGATATCGCTTGCCTGCTTCGCGAACAGGCTGAAACCTTGCCCATCGGCGCGGTTCCATGTCACGGAGTCCCGCTTGGCGGCGAAGGCGAATTCGGGGACGAAGCGGCCCAGCTTGGCGTCGAAATCCTGCTGGTGCCCTGCCGCCATCGCGCCCATCGCGCTCGGCGCGCCATAGAGCACCAGCATCGTCGGCACCGTGGATATGCGTGAGCGCACCAGCATCTGCACGATGTCGTCATGGAGCGGCGCGATCGGCAGGCTGTGTTCGTTGCCGGCATAGCCGTCGAGCATCTGGGTGAGGTCGAGCCGGTAGTCGCTGGCACCTTCCGTGGTGGGCATCAGGCCCAGGGCCCGTGCGCCTTCGATCAAGTGGCGACGCTCGGCCCGGTCACCGACCATGTACTGCTTGATGTTGGGGGTGCGGTAATGGTCGGAATAGCGGCGCAGCGTGGCGATCGCGTCTTCGCGGCTGCCCATCGGACTGTTGCGGAACACGCCTTCGCCGGTGGAGAAGGCGCGCAGGCCCGGCATCAGCCCGGCGTCGATCATGTCGGCATAGCCGAAAACGTCGGGGTCGAAGGTCTGGACGTCCAGTCCCGCGGTCACGCCGTAGGCCAGGTTCGCGGCGAAATCCCAGTGGCCGATGTCGAGGATGCGGCGGCGGGTTTCGAACCAGTGGGCATGGGCATCGATGAAGCCGGGCACGATGAACTTGCCGGACATGTCGCGCACCTCGGTGCCCGGCGGCACCTTCATCTTTCCGCGCGGGCCGACGCCGGCGATGCGGTTGTCGACGATCAGGACATCGGCATCGTCGATGACTTCGTCGGCCTTCATCGTAATGACGCGCGCCCCTCGCAGCAGCAGCTTGCCGCTGGGCACATCGCGCGGCAGTACCACGTCCATGCGCTTGCCGCCGGCGCGCTTCTCGATGGCGGCTGGCGCGCCGTCTTGCGCGGCATCCAGCGGCAACTGCCGCACCGTGGAACCGACCGACCAGACGAGCGAGCGCATGTCCGGGGCCCAGTCCATGTAGTCCGCGCCGATCGCGGTGATCCGCCGCGCGCTCGAGGCGGGATCGCTGACGTTGACGGTGGGCGCGGTGCCGTCCTTCGCCGGTGGCACCGGAACGAGATAGAGCTGCGAGGCGAGGCGCACCAGCGCGGTGCGGCCATCGGCGCTGAGCTGTGCGTTCCTGAGCGGTGCGGGCGCATCGAAATACTGGCTGTCGGGCCGGGCGACCAGCTTCGCCAGACGCCCGGCCCCGCCATCTCCGGCGATTGCATGGGAGGAGATCCAGCCGTCCGAATAATAGCGCACCCGCGCCGGATCGGGATCGCGGCGCAGGTCCATCGCCGCGCCGACTTCGCCCAGCCTGGTCGCTTCGCCGCCGTCCACAGGCAGGCGCATCAGCGTCGAGGGCATGGGGCCGAGGCTCTCGGCGGTGCGGTAGAGCCGGTCATGCTGGGTGGCGGAGAAAGCGACCACGTCCTTGCCGCCCGCCAGGAACAGCGGCTCGGAATAGAACGCCGCCTGCGTCGTGATCCGGCGCGGGGCGGTCCTGCCGTCCGCGGCGGCGACCCAGACGTGGCCGCCTTCCTTAGCGGTCCAGGTGACGTAAGTGACGAAGCGCCCGTCGTCGGACCAGCTGGGCTGCCAGGCCGCTCCCGGCACGTCGAGGCGGCGGGGTTTTGCGCCACTGCGGTTGGCGGCGATATAGATGCGGCCAACGGCGCCGAAGACGACCTGCCTGCCATCGGGCGAAAGTCGCGGGGTCTGGATCACGCGGACATGTACGGGGCCGGTCTCGACCCGATGCTGGCGGCGCAGCGGCAAGGGCATCTCGTGGCGCACATGCGCCTCGAACGGAATGTCGGCGAGCGAGCCGGACGCGACGTCGAGCCGCTTCAATCCGCCACCGAGGCCAAGGTAGATGCCAGTGTCGTCGGGGGAGAACACCATGCGCGGCATCAGGTCGACGTAATAGCCGCCGGACTGTCCATCCGGATCGAGGGGGCCATGCAGCCGCCGGTCGGTTCCGGTTTCGAGATCGTGCAGGCGCAGCACGGTCTGCTCTTCTTCCCGCGTGACGTAGGCGAGCAAGCGGCCATCGTGCGACAGCACCGGGCGCATCCCGCCGCCGGGCGTCGTCAGCACCGTGTGCTGGGTGCGCTTGGCCAGGTCGAAGCGCGCGATCGTCCAGTGGGGCAGGGCGCCGCTGCTCCAGGTCGTCCCGGCCTTCGTGGCATAATAGAGGTTCTGGCCATCGGGGGAAGCGACCACCCCCATGGCATTTTGGCGCTGGGGATGGGGATCGTCACCGTTCGGCTGCGCTTTCACCAGCACTTCGTGCCTGCCGCTCTCGACATCGAACGACCACAGTTCGAACGCCAGCACGCCCCAGATCATGCGCGACACATAAAGAGTCCTGCCATCCGGTGACCACGCGGGCGAGCCGAAGTGCGGGGCGCCCTTGTCTTCCTGGGAGACGCGGCGGGCATGGCTGCCGTCCGCATCGGCGATCCAGAGGTTATCGCGCCCGTCCCGGTCGCTGACGAACGCGATTTTGCGGCCATCGGGAGAGAATACCGGCTGCGTATCGAACGCATCCCCGGTCATCACCGGACGGGCCTTTCCGCCTTCCGCGGCAAGGGCGTAGACGTCTCCCAGCAGGTCGAAAAGGATGGTGCGACCGTCGGGTGAAACGTCCAGTGCGGGCCATGTCACCTGCCGGGTGTCATATTCGATCACGCGCCCGGTCAGCGGCGGCAGCGTGTCCGCATGCGCCGCCTCGCCAGCAGATAGTGCCATGCTCGCCAGAAGCGCCGTACCTGCCAGCCATGTCTTCACTGCATCACCCTCTCGTGCATCATCAGGCCCTTCCTTCGCCGGCCCGGCTCGCTTGCGAAACATCCAGTTCGGGGGAGGGTGAGGGGTCCAGTCAGACCGTGCTCAGCAAAAGGCTGGTTTCGCTGTTCAGTACCCCCTCGATCATCCGCACCTGCCGCAACACCCGGTCGAATTCGGACAGGCTGGACGTGCGGATATCCGCCACCAGATCCCAGTTGCCGTTGGTGGTGTGCAGGGTCTGGATCTCCACCATTCCCCGCAGCTTCTGGATGACCTGGGTAGTCGACTTGCCGGTGATCTCGATCATCATCACCGCGCGCACGGACAAGTCTTCGTAGTCATCGCGCACGCGGATGGTGAAGCCCAGCAGCGTCCCCGTGTCTACCAGGCGGTCGAGGCGGTTCTGCACGGTGCCGCGCGCCACGCCCAGGGCATCGGCCAGCTTCGACAGCGAGGCGCGGCCGTCCGCCCGCAAGTGCGCGATGATCCGGCGATCGAGGTCGTCAGGGATGAATTTAGCTGAGGAGGACAAGGCGGGGCGCTTTCGGCTGTGCAATTTGCGCAATAACCATGAAATATTTGTTCAATAACAGACGGTTTGCAAGCCGGTTCTGCGATTTTTTACAGCAATGCGTCAAGCTAGCATGGGCCTGCCTGAGCAAAAGCCAGAAAAGGACAGACCATGGCTCCGCCGCCTTCTCCCCTTGCCTACATACCTTTCGTCAGCGTCGAGAACATGATGCGCCTCGTCCATCGGTTCGGGATCGAGGACGTGCTGCGCGAACTTACCGATGCGATCGAGGCGGATTATCTCCGCTGGTCGCTGTTCGAGAAGGCGCCACGGCTGGCCTCTCATTCGCAGGAGGGCGTCATCGAACTGATGCCGACTTCCGACGGCGAGGCCTATGCCTTCAAGTACGTCAACGGCCATCCCAGCAATACCGCCAAGGGTCTTCAGACGGTCGCCGCGTTCGGTCTGCTGGCGCGGGTGGACACCGGCTATCCGTTGCTGCTGACCGAAATGACGCTGCTGACGGCGCTGCGGACGGCTGCCACTTCGGCCATGGTGGCGCGCCGTCTCGCTCCGGCAGGATCGCGTGTGATGGCCATGATCGGCAACGGCGCGCAGGCCGAATTCCAGGCCATCGCCATGAAGGCCATCGTCGGCATCGAGGAAGTGCGCCTTTACGATATCGATCCCGAGGCCACTCGCAAGGCCGCCCGCAACCTGGCCGGTTCGGGACTGAAGGTGGTTGCCTGCGAAACCTCGCAGGAGGCGATCGAAGGCGCGCAGATCATCACGACCTGCACCGCCGACAAGGCCTATGCCACGATCCTGTCGGACAACATGGTCGGCGCGGGCATCCACATCAACGCGATCGGCGGCGACTGTCCGGGCAAGACCGAGTTGCACAAGGACATCCTCGGCCGTGCATCCGCTTTCGTGGAGTTCGAGCCGCAGACCCGCATCGAGGGCGAGATCCAGCAGATGGAAGCCGATTATCCGGTCACCGAGTTCTGGCAGGTGCTGTCCGGCGAGGCGCAGGGCCGGACCGATGAGCGCCAGATCACCCTGTTCGACAGCGTCGGCTTCGCGATCGAGGACTTCTCTGCCCTGCGCTACCTGCTGGGCAAGCTGGACGGCACGGACTTCTTCCAGCAGCTGGACATCATCGCCGATCCCGATGACCCGCGCGACCTGTTCGGCATGTTGCAGCGCGCGGCCTGAGCCGGATCACGGGGCTTGGCCTGCAAACGACCGACGGCGCGGGCATGGTCCCGCGCCGCAGGGATAACTTGGACCTTTACCCGCTGCCTGCCGCAGTGAAGAAGCGGTCCGGCCGACACTGGAGAAGACTACGATGGGCGAAACGATCCTTGACCGAGTGACCGCGAACCGCCGCACGGTTCTGGCTGCCGCGCCCATTGCGCTGAGCGCCGTCGCGCCCGCCTTTGCAAAGACCGCTTCCAAGGGCGAGGCGAACGAGATCGTCATGATGAACGCGACGGACCTGTCCGCCGCGATCCACCGCAAGGAGCTGTCCAGTCGCGAGGTGATGACCGCTCATCTGGCGCAGATCGACATGCTGAACCCGCGCTTCAACGCCATCGTTTCGCGCGTGGACGGCGATGCCCTGTTGCGCCAGGCAGCGGCCATGGACGAGGATGCGGCCGCCGGTCGCTTCCACGGGCCGCTGCACGGCTTTCCCCATGCGGTGAAGGATACCGCGCCGGTCAAGGGCATCGCCAGTACGCAGGGATCGCCGATCCTGAAGGGGAACATTCCCGCTGCGGACAGCCTTGTCGTATCGCGGATGCGCAAGGCGGGCGCCGTCTTCATCGGCAAGTCCAACGTGCCCGAATTCGCGCTCGGCTCGCACAGCTACAACCCGGTCTTCGGCACCACGCACAATGCCTACGCCTACGGCAAGGCTGCGGGCGGCAGCACCGGGGGAGGCGCGGTGGCACTGGCGCTGCGCATGGTGCCGGTGGCGGACGGCAGCGACTTCGGGGGATCGCTGCGCAACCCGCCGGGCTGGAACAACGTCTTCGGCCTGCGTCCCTCGTTCGGCCGCGTTCCTTCGGTGCCGAACAGCGACCTGTTCTGGCAGAACTTCGCGACATCCGGACCGCTGGGCCGCACCGTGGCGGACCTTGCCATGCTGTTGTCGGTCCAGGCAGGCGGCGATGCCCGCTCGCCGTTTTCGCTTGGCGATGATCCCGCGATGTTCGCCGGTTCGCTCGACCGTGACTGGAAGGGCGGCAGGATTGGGTGGCTGGGCGATCTCGGCGGCGTGCTGCCGATGGAGGCGGGCGTCATGGACACCTGCACGAAGGCGCTCAGGGCGTTCGAGGCCATCGGCATGCAGGTGGAGGCTGCCCGGCTGGACGAGCCCGCCTCGGACATGTGGCAGACCGCGAAGACACTGCGCCACTGGTCCGTTGGCGCCGATCTCCAGGCCTTTTACAACGATCCGGCCAAGCGCGCCCTGATGAAGCCAGAGGCGATCTGGGAAGTGGAAGGCGGCATGAAGCTGACCGGCCCGCAACTGGCCGCGGCCTCCGAAGGCCGCACGCGCATCTACAAGGCGTTCGAGGCCGCGTTCGAGCATTTCGATTTCCTGGTGCTGCCCACGGCGCAGGTCTTCCCTTTCGACGTCAGCGAGCACTGGCCGACCGAAATCGGGCGCAAGACTATGGACAGCTATCACCGCTGGATGGAGGTGACTCTTCCCGCGACGATGGCCGGGCTTCCCGCGCTGGCGGTGCCGGCCGGCTTCGGCGGCGCGCTGAAGCTGCCCATCGGCCTCCAGATCATCGGCAGGCGTCACGCCGATCTGGCGGCCCTGCAAGTGGGCCACGCTTACGAGAAGGCGTCGCCATGGATCGCTCGAAGCCTGCCACCGGTACTCAAAAGATCGGGTTAAGTTTTACTCAATATCAATCTTGATTATTTGAGGATCGGGACGTCGATTCTGCTTGAGTCAGCGCCAGGGAGCGGCGCGTTCCGCTTCAGGACGGTCCTCAAGTGGCTACATCAGGTAAGCGGCGCCCCGACCCGATGCAGATTACCCGTCGACCGCTTCAATTTATACGTCCTAGCGGACCTATTATTTTCGTCGGCGGAAACTACTTGGTCGAAGATTGGAAGTCGGCCAATTGGTTGTCGTCTCCGTGAAGTAAATCTTCTCGAGTTTCCCTGCCCCTCGTTCCGGCTCATTCACGATCTGTCGAACCGAGAGCTTCTATCACAAGCTTGAAATGGCGCGCTGCTATTGGGTAACTATGTCGGCGGAATTCCTTGGTGAGGCAGGGGCTGCGGGCAGGCTGCGACAAAATACGAGCAGATGTTCCGCGCTTCGCCGGCGAGAGCCACGCACTGGAAGATGGCGCGCGCGCCATGACAATTGTGCGTGACCGCGCAAGCGAGTGGGGCATCGGCCCAAGACGGGTCGGCTTTATCGGATTCTCGTCCGGCGCGTTCCTCGCAGCCGATCTGGCAATCGGCGCGAAGGCGAACCGGCCAGACTTCGTAGGTCTGATCTACGGAGGGTCGCGGATGCCCGTGCCTGCCGATGCCTCTCCCGCCTTCATCGCGGCTGCCGCTGACGAAAACTACCTGCCCGATGACGCGGTGCAACTCTACACAGCGTGGCGAAAGGTGGGCGTCCCCGCGGAATTGCACGTCTACGAGCGCGGGGGCCACGGGTTCGATCTAAAGCCCCAGGGCGGGACTAGCGATCACTGGTTTGAGGAGTTGATCTGGTGGATGCAATCTCGCGGCCTAATGGTGTCGATCAACCATTCGCAAATCTGCGCGGCAACGATGCGGTATGATACTACCTCACTGTCCACGCACGCAATGTGCCGGTTTCTGCGAAACCTGTCATTCTTAGCCACCTTTGGAAACGACTGCTAAGTTCCACGATGCGGCGTTCGGCGCTCGGGAAAACCGACCCTAGTCGGTCGTTCGCCGCCAAGTTTTGGAGCCCCAGGTGCGGACGGTCTGCTCTCCTGGCAGCACGCGACCAGCTCAAGACATTCGGCGTCGTTAATGTGACCGGCGACTCTTGCAGAAACCCGCCATTCGGGCCCCTTCGATGCGCATCATGCCGAGCGGGAATCCTTCCCGGCTCATCAAGCAGTTCCAGCGATCCCACCCGGTCCGCGCGGCCCTAGACTAATCAGTTTAGCCGTTCTGCGGACCGAACACCTGGGCTTCGGGTCGATGCACTCCAAAATGCAGCCAGAACTTCTTCGCGAGCGGTAGCAGGCCGGCCACTTTGATCCGGTCGAGGCGCAATTCACCGATCAGTGTTTCGTCCTTGAACGCGGGCCGTGTCGGATGATGATCGCCGAGGATCATGAAATGATCCCGCACGCCGTAGATACTCGCCATGACGATCCAGGGGCCTTCGATCCCGAATTGCTGGAGCCGTGTCTGGGTCGCCCGCGCGGCGGTGATCAACCCCTCCTCGAAGGACGGCGCGAAGACCAGTTTCATATCCTCGCCTTGCTGGTTCTGCCGCGTGCCGCCGATCGTCCAGGCAACGTCGGTGCGCCCGTTACGATACGTGATCGCGAAGCTGCGCACCCGCCCGGTCGCCTCATCGACGGGGGTGTGCAGCATCACCCCTTCGATCATATCGATGGAACTGTAGGCATTGGGGCGGATCGGTACGAGCGCATGATCGTCCGTGATCGCGATTTCGCGCTCTTCACGAAACAGCGAGAGCGGCATGATCGAAACGACGGCGGTCGGATCGCTCATGATCGCAAACGGCATCTCGATACCGCGTGCGCGCTCGATTCCTTCCGCGTGATATTGGCGGAAGCGTGCCGGGAGCCGGCTTGCGTCCACGAAGGCGTGGCGCAGTTCGTGGACATCTAGCTCATATTTGCCGCGGCTCGTACGGGCATAGAATTTGCCGCTGTTGCGGAAGGTGACGCGATAGGGTGACTGAAGGCCTGGCGGTATACGAATGAGCAGGGCGCCATTGCCCGCGGCGAAGGGGATATGGCGGATCCGGACGCCGATCAGCCTCGGATCGACATTGGTTCGGATGATCTGCTCCAGCCGGAGGATTTCGTTGTCGATATTGGCGATCGCGACGCCAGGGAGCGCGGCTGCAACTCCTTCGACATCCTCGATCCCGAAGATGAGATCCCCGCCGTTGGTGTTGGCAAGCGACGTCACGTCGGCAAGGAGTTCGCGAATATTGTCCGACTCCTGGCCGGGCAGGTCGCGTTTGAACTCAAGGTCACGGCTTTCCGACGTTTCGTTTGCAACAAGCTGAACAAGCGCCGCCTCGTCGATGTCATCGAATGCTATGTCGAGCATGATCGGTATCTCTCCTGCGTGCGATTGGGCTTCAGACGAAATATGGATCGTCTTGGAGGGGATAGTTATCCAATGTCATAAGCTCAAAGGCGATTCCCTCCTCCTTGAGCGCCTCCTCCGCGCTGGCCAGCCGTTTCTCCTGCTTCTTACCCGTGTCCATCACAGCGATGATGGCACGATCGGGGCGAAGCTGCAGGCTAAGCTTGACAACATCGTCTATGTCGGACGGCTTCAGGCCGGCCCAGGAGGATTTCACCTCGCAAATGATCGTCTTACCATCGATGACCATCATCAGATCCGTCTCTGAGACGGGACGCGGCCTCAGACCATCGTCGTCATAGAACCATGTGGGGCCGTCATAAAAGAAGGATGCTCGGGCATTTGATTTCTGCTTGTCGAGGACCCAAAGCAGTGAGAGGACGCTATGGTCGCGCAGCGCTTCTACGAGAAATTCATTGGCCCGGAATTGCCAGTCGTTCGAGATTGGTGCGCTGTCTTGCAGCCGGCAGATTTCGCAGATTAATGTTGGGCGCATCTCAGAAAGTCCGACCCAGTTGCGATGATGGCACTGGGGACATAGCCATTGCGTGCCCTGAAAAAGCATCTGGCGCGCTCGCATCTCTACGAGACATTCGTCGACTGCGGCGCGCTCGTGCGCGTCCCAGTCGAATTCGGAATTAGAGCTTCGCTCCTGACCATGCCTCTCCCAAAAGGCCTTACGATGGATGTCCCATCGTTCCACCAAAGCCTTGTGCTTCACAAAATGCTGGGGAGTTTTGAGTGAGCGCCCTGCCTTCACGATCAGATGTCCGAGGGCAATCCGGTCGTCCTCGTCGCCCAAAACATAAGTCGGCACTGTCGGTGCAAGCTCTTTCAGCTTGTTGATGACGGGCTGCACCTTCTCGCGCGGAAGGATTGGCGTCGCTCCGAGGCGTTTGAATTCCTCAATCCAATAAGGGTGAAGGATCAGGCTCTTTGCACGATCGAGGCCGCCGATCATGCCGAGGATGCCCATCAAATATCGTGCCTCATTGGAAGGCTGCATATCGGCAACCTTGGCTGGCGGCGTCGCCCTGTTTTCCGGCTGACCACGCCGGCTGTAAAATCCGTCTCGCACTAGAGCATGTTGCAGCGCCTCCGCCGGCGCCGGTACGGTGATCGACCGGACAGGCCGCTCCAGTCGCTCGAAAAGCGTCAGCTCACCGCCGAGCGTACTCCTCGGGAGATAATTGAGGTTCATGCCATCGGGCGGAAAAGATGCCTTGAAGGAGCCCGCCATGCGCCATCCTTTTGGAAGGAGCCACCAGTTCTTGACGCCCGTCCTGGGCGAAGGCCCGTCGAGTTCGAGGAGATAGTCGGTCGCCCAACAGCCCATCGCAAAGCTCTGCCGGGGCGGACAGTCACTCAGATGATCAGGGATACTTGCCGGCGGCTGCGCTACCTTGCCGTCCCACTGGAACTCTAGCCAATCAGGCCGTACGGTGAGACCAGGACCGTCGGTCCTGAGTATCGATGCATTCTCCAGCTCTTGTTTTGGCGGAACGACTTCATCGGCACTGTCGATGAATTCGGCCCGGCTCATGCTGAAGCAACGCGCGTTTTGCAGGCGTTCGCGCAGATCCTCCAGTTCGACAAGCGCCACCGAGGTCGATCTAACCGTCAGTCGATACTGGCCGCCAGTGCCGTCATTCACGTGATTAAAATTATTGATGAGGCGGGTGAGGAGCAAGAAGAAGTTGGGGTCTCGGGTCTGCTCCAGATCCACGCGGAGCCCGCAGAGGGAAGCCCCTTGCCAATGCGGGTTAAGAAGCCGCGCATTCCAAAAGAGCAGCCGGTCGGGGAAGCTCTCGCCGACGACCAAGTTGAAGGAATAGCTGAACCGGTTATGGTGCACATCGAGCTTCGAAGCAAAACGCGTGGCCGCTTGCGCTAAGCTTGACGTCTCCTTGGCGCAGAATTTTGCCAGCGCTTCCATCTCGTCATGAATGACGTTCAGGTCTCGCGGCAAACCATACTGCGGGTTCTCCCACTTGTCCTTGGCAACGATCGTCAAAAGCTGGGCGGCTTGGCGGGCATCGGCAGGGAAACCGCTCGTATGAAAGGACGAATGGTAAGTCCCGAAATTGTCGGCCAGAAAACGGGAGGGCTCTTCCGTGTACCAAGCGTCGATAAAGCCAGCCGGCTCGCGACCTGGGCCGTAGCCCCGATGGCGCGCTACGCGAAAGATTGTCGAAAGTGAGGATAAGGGCGAGACGCCGTAACTCGGTCGGAACCAGCCGAGATCCGGCTCTCCCTGTTCTCGGACCTGATGCTTCTCCAAGAGGGACGGTTGAAGGCGTCCGTGAATGCGCTCCTCTTCGTCCGAGGCGAGAGGTGCATACGCATAGACAATGTCCGGATCATAGGCCTCGAGCCAATCCCAATATCTCGCGGCAATGCGGCCTTGGCTGCAGGGGGCGATCAGGCTGAAGCGTCCGCCCCAGCGGCTATAGCATTCAGCAAATATGGCATCTAACTGAAGGTGCGCGTAGGGGCCTTCTTCAAGAAGATAAGCGATCCTGAGCGGTCTAGGCCTGCTCTTGCCTTCATGAGGTGCGCTGCTGATCATTCCGGATCTGTATCAGCTACTAAGAGACGCTTCTATACCGGCAGGAGGCCATCTAAACGGCGAAAGTCGTCGGCGTCTGCTGCGTCCGCAAATTTGCGAAAGGTCGCTATTTCAATCTAGGCGCCCTTATGCGGAAATTCCGGTATCGGCCCGTTAATGTTGCCTGTTCATGAGGTGAGTGAGGTAAAGGTGCGAATGTCCGGTGTTTCACCGAAACGGGTCATTGCGGCTTATGCTCGGGAATGGCGGGTAACTCCCAAAACGCGGCGTTGTATTGCAACGATGGCGGCGGTGCCGTGCTGCCGGCGGAAGCCGACCCTTTGTCGCCGTTCAGAGAGCGATTTTCGCTCCCCGGGTGCAGACCGTCCGGTTCCGGCTGCTCGCGACCAACCCAAGCCATTCCTGTGCGGGCGCCGAAATGACGGTTTGCGCCGAAACCGGTCCCTCGCAAGTTTGACAGCTGCCGGTCGGTCATACGCCCCTTGCGGCCGCTCAACTGCTCGATCCCCGCACCCAGAAGCGGAAACCCACCATAACCTTCATCGACCGGTGGGAAAGGACAACGCTTAGGACATTTCTGGCCTTTTGTCCGTTCTGCTAGATGGCGGATCTCCGGCCGGAAGTAGCCAGACGCAACCTGGCCATCGACTGCTGAAACTTGCTTGCGCATTCAACTGGGATGGTTCATCCGCCATTCCTCGTAGGAATAGGTGTGCATGGACCGCTTCGCTACATATCAGCTGCTGGTCCGGGTTGTCGAATTGGGTAGCTTTACTCGAGCGGCACAGGAGCTGGGCTTGGGGCAGCCAGCGGTCAGCAAGCAGATCGCCGCGCTGGAAGCCAGCATCGGAGCCCGGTTGGTCGAGCGAACGTCGCGCGGACTGCGGCCTACTCCCGCAGGGCTGGACCTGTACAATTCCGCAGTGCGTCTGCTCGACGATCTCGATGAAATCGAAGGGCGAGTGCGGAGCGGCAATCTCGGTCCGGCAGGGCTGGTTCGTGTTGCGACCCCGCCGGTATTGGGCCGCATGTTCATCATCCCGAAGCTGTCTTCCTTCCTTTCCCAGTTTCCTGAAGTGGAGATAGAATTCACGGTCGCGCAGCGGCGAGTGGACCTCGTGAAAGATGGCATCGACGTCGCTCTGCGGGTAGGCCACCTCAAATCCTCGAGCCTCGTCGCCCGCAAGATCGGCACCATGCAAATGGTCACAGTTGCCGCACCCAGCTATCTTGCAGATCACGGCACGCCCCTGACTCCGCGGGAGCTGGCGAACCACAGACTGATCGTGGGGCAGACCGACGGCGCAGCCCTGGATTGGCAGTTCAAGGGGGACGATGGGGCATTCTCGATCACCCCTTCCGGCTCGCTGCGCTCGGACGATGGCGAAGACCTGCGCGCGTCCGTGCTGGCGGGAATCGGCTTGCTGCATGGACCAATGGCTTTGCTTTATGGCGATATCCAGGAAGGTAGGGTCGTCCGGATACTCGAAGCCTTCGCGCCCGATGCCGTGCCGATCCATGCGGTGAGCATGAGCGGACGAAAGATGCCACCCCGCGTTCGCGTATTCGTGGACTTCCTTGCTGCGACCTTTGCGGCCGAGCCAGCCTTGTCGCCATGAACGTCGCCCTGCATTCCGTGAAGGAATGTTTGGTAGTCGCTAACGCCGCCTACAGCGGCCCCGCTGCTTTCCATAGATAGCATCCGTCTCGCGCAAGCGATCGACAGATAACAAGGAAAGCAAAATGTCGGCATCAAGCCAAAGCGCCATCTCAACCCTCGCTGCGGACAAGCTCGCTGTGGCGGACGCCCTCTATCGGTATGCGGCCGGCATCGATTTGCGCCGACCAGACGTACTGGGCTCCTCGCTCGCAAGCGATGCGACGATCGACTTTCGCGCCGCCGCCGCCAAGGCAGGCTTCGAATATCCGGTGCTCGAAGGCCGGGACACTATCGTCGCCGCGCTGTCGGGTTCGCTCAAGTCGCTGGACACCACGCATACCGTGAGCAATCCCCGCGTGGTCCTCGATGGCGAGAAGGCGCATCTGGAAGCCCTGGTCGAAGCGCAACACCTGCCTTCCGACGATCACGGCCGCCATTATATGATGAAGAACCGCTACGATGTCGAACTGGTGCGCGACGGCGAGACGTGGGTCATGCGCCGTCTGCTGATTGATAATGTCTGGCGCGACGGCGACCCCACCGTTCTCTCGGTCGTCTGAGACCCGGCGCCGTAAATCTCCCCCTGAACGAGGTCGACGCTGCAGGTGACTGCTGGGCGTCGACGCTCGTATAAGAGGAAACATACCATGAAACTCGCTGGAAAAATCGCACTGGTCACGGGCGCATCAAGCGGCATCGTTGCGGGTAAGCGGAGAGGCGATCGGGGCCGCTGGCGGCGCACGGGGCATCTAACATGACGAAAGAACGACGCTCCGTGCCGAGGCAGAGCGACCTCATCGACATTCTGGAAATCCAGCAGTTGAAGGCCCGTTACGCCCGCTTCGGCGATACGAAGAACTGGACGGAGCTGCGCCAATGCCTGACGGACGACTTCCACTGTCTCGTCGACGGCGCACCGCGTGCGTTAGTTGCGGCGCCGGATCGATACGAGGTTCACAGCGCTGACGATTTCCTGGCCAACGCCGTCAGGATGGTCGCTGAGGTACAGCCGATTCACCACCTGACTCTCCCCGAGATCGCGATAACCGGAGACGGAACCGCGACCGGCATCTGGGCCATCCAGGATTACCTGATCGCGCCGCACTGCATCTTCCGGGGCTGGGGCCATTATCACGACCACTACTTGAAACGTGACGGTCGCTGGAGAATCCGTGAAAGTGTGCTCACCCGGATCAGGGTCGAGGAGACCTGGCTTTAACACGCGGTCACTCTCCGGAGACCGCGGGTCCGACATGATGAACGGTGAAGAGCGTCCACTCCACTTTGGCTCGATCAATCACCGTATGGGTCGGCGACGAGGCCATATCATTCATCATGCCATGCGCGGCAAGATGCCCGGGATCTGCTGACTCCCACACAAGCATATCGACGATAAAGCCATCATCACGTTCACTGACGTGGCGCGAAACGAAGCCGGACTAATCCTCAAGCTATGGATCGATATTGGCATTCGTCGCGATGAAGTCGGCGATCAAAATGCCCTCCTCAAGGAGGAAAGTGGTGTTTTCGACAGCCCGAGGCATCACTCTTTCTGCCCTAGGATTTCATGCCTGCGGAAGCAGGCAGGCACATGATCGTTAGTGATGCCGACAGCCTGAAGCCATGCGTAGACGATCGTGGGCCCCACAAATTTGAACCCCCGCGCCTTCAGATCCTTGGAGATGGTCGCTGAAAGCGGCGTCTGCGTGTCGTAGACGCTGCCTTCGATCGGCCCACCGGCCGTGAAGGACCAGCAATAGTCGGCGAAATCCTCGCCGCGATCCTGCATCGCGTTGTATATCTGCGCCCCTTTGATTGTCGCTGCGATCTTGGCCCGAGCGCGGACAATGCCGGGGTTGGCCATCAATCGTTCGATGTCCTGCTCGTCGAACCGGGCAACCTGCTGCGGGTCGAAGCCAGCAAACGCTTCGCGGAAGGTATCTCGTTTGCGCAGGATGATTTCCCAGGAGAGCCCGGCCTGGAAGCCTTCGAGCATTAGCGTCTCCCACAACATGCGCGGGTCGCGCTCAGGGACGCCCCATTCGGTGTCGTGATAGGTCTGCATGAGCGGGTTGGAACCCGCCCATCCACAACGCTGCTTTGCTTCCACGGTCGGGCTCTCCTGATCAGTCACAGATCGATGATCCGGGTATCGGCGATCGTCAGCGCGAAATCATCGCCAAACAGCCCTGCGGGCGTCTGGAATCCTGGCCGCGCCTCGCCGCCGATCACCCGCCGAGCGGCCTCCGCCGCAGCGATGGTGGTGAAGGTATAGCCATTGACGGTATCGAGGATCGAACGAACGATCGTACCATCCGCGCCAGTTACCTCAACGGAAGCGTGGTAGCGATTGGCTTCCCGCTGCTCGGCCGTGGGTCCGTCCGGCATGGCGGCCAGATCGCCTGCGGGAAAGGCGCCGTCCGTTACATAAACGAAGGTCTCGATGTCCGGGATGTCCGTTGCCCGCCAGATCGTGATGAGATCGGGTAGCGTCACCGGGAAAGCCGTGGCGGGTCCGTTGCCGAAGTCGAAGCTGCGGACCTCGTCGGCGCCGCGGCCGACAAGCTGCCCATCGATGCGGCGCAGCGTCTCGGTCGTCACGTTCTCGCTGGCGCTAACCGCAGAGCCGCGCGAGAAACCGCCCGCGACATGCAACGCGATGCTGAGGCGGACGGGTTTCTCGACGCGCATCGCCGCATGTCCGGCAAGCGAACCCAGCATGGCGACGCTGCCCCCACTCCCCGGCAGCAACATGACGCCTGCGGCCTGCGCCTCGCCATCAAGGACCTCCGCAAGCCGGTAGCTGTCCAGTTCGGCCGCGATGTCGAGATAATGGGTTCCGGTGGCGATGCATGCGCGCATGAGCGGCTCGGCGGTGCGCATGAATGGCCCGGCACAGTTCAGCAGAACGCTGATATCGGCCAGTGAAGCTGTGGCGTCTTCGACCGGGAACAGGCGGTATTCTACCCCGAGTTCCTTGGCGATGGGTTGCAGCTTGGTTTCATCCTGCGCCCGTCCGGCGATGACGAAGTCCAGACCGTGGGCCTTGGCGTTGTTTGCGGCCATACGTCCGGTATAACCGGCGGCGCCGTAGATCATCAGTTTTTTCATGTCAGTGCTGCCAGTTCTTGTAAGTGAATTCGAGGCTGTATCCGTCAGGGTCCAGCACGTTCGCGGCGTAGTAACGCGGGTCGTAGTGCAACCGGGCTCCAGGCGTTCCATTGTCGGTTCCGCCGGCGGCGATGGCGGCGGCATAGGCCGCGTCCACTTCCGCCTGCGAGTCCGCGACGAACCCGACATGGGCCGCTGCGCCTTCCACGACACCTGGCCTCAGCCAGAAAAAAATGCGGTTGTTCCTGCCGAAGCCTTTGAGGTCGGGATGCCCAGGAGGGCCATCCTTGCCATCGTAATCAACGCGCTGGGTGATCCCCAGAGGCGTCAGCGCTGCGGTGTAGAAGGCGATCGAGCGATCGAGGTCGCTGACCGACAGGAAGACGTGATCGAGCATGATTTTCTCCGAATTCAGATGATATAACCGCCGGCGACTTCTATCGACTGCGCATTGATCCAGCGGCTTTCATCGGAAAACAGCCCGGCGATCGCGCCGCCGACATCGTCCGGTTCGCCCACGCGGCCCAGCGCGGTCTGTCCGGCAAGGATGGCCTCGAACTCGTCGTTCAGTCCGCCGCCAAGATCGGTACGGATCGCACCCGGCGCCACTGAGTTGGCGCGGATGCCACGGTCGCCGAACTCTGCAGCCATGTAGCGCGTCAGCACCTGCAGGCCGCCCTTGAAGCTGGCATAGGGTGCGACCCCGGCGGTGGCCACGCGCGTCGTGGCGCTGGCCACGTTCACGATGTGGCCGCCATCGGCCATGATGGGGAGCAGCGTCTGGGTCAGGAAGAACGGACCCTTGAGATGCACTGCGAACAGGCCGTCGAACTCGGCTTCCGTCACGGTCGCGATCGGATTGAACACCCCGTATCCGGCGTTGTTAACGAGACCGTCGAAATCGCGGCGGTCCCAGGTCGCCTTGAGCGCCGCGCTCACCGCATCGCGGAACGCTGGAAACGTGGAGGTATCGGCAACGTCCAGCTTAAGGGCGACGGCCTTGCCGCCATCGGTCTCGATCCCGGCGACGACCGCATCGGCCGACGCGGGATTGCTGTTGTAGGTGAGAATTACACCCATGCCATTCCTGGCGCACAGGCGCGCAGCGCTGGCGCCAATGCCACGGCTTCCCCCGGTGATGATGACAATCTTCATGGCAAATCTCCTCGTGTTGCTGTCGTCCTTTCAATTACGCCAGGGCCGAGGGCTGCGCTCACTCGATCCTCTTTGATCCATGCCTATTCCTGCTTTTGACTTGGCGGAGGCATCAGCGCGTGGGATGATCCCGGCCATGATAGAGACCCTGAACGAACTGCGACGCTTGGCTGGCCATGCCGAAAACCGCCGTACTGACACCGGCATTCCGCGCGTTGCGATGGTCCAGGGTGCGATCCCCGAGCACCAGCTTGCCGCCGTCTACGATCCGATGATCAACCTGATCCTCACCGGATCGAAGACGATGACCGTAGGCGAGCGGACGCTGCAGTACGATCCGGCCACGTATTTCGTGATGTCCGTCGATCTTCCGGCGGTCGGTTCGGTCCATCCTGCCGTAAGCGGCGAGCCCTATCTTGCGGTCAGCCTGACGCTGGAGCCGGCCATCGTCGCGAACCTGCTCGCCGACCTGCCCAAACCTGCCGGAGGTGAACTTTACAGTCCGGGCTTCTCCATCGCGCCCGTGACCGACGAACTGCTCGATGCCTGGGTGCGAATGCTTCGCCTGATGGAACGGCCTGGCGACATCCCGGCGCTGGCGCCCGCCTATGAGCGCGAGATCCTTTACCGTGTCCTGCAGGGACCGCAGGGGTGGATGCTGCGCGATATCGCCGCGCCAGGAACCGCACTGTCACGCATTGGCGTCGCCATCCAGTGGATACGGCAGAATTTCACCAGCCCGCTCAGGATCGAGACCTTGGCCGCGATGGCGGCGCTAAGCGTTTCGGCGTTCCATCGCCACTTCAAGGCGGTGACGGCGCTAAGCCCGCTCCAGTACCAGAAGCGAATCCGCCTGCTCCATGCACGTTCGCTGCTGATCGCTGGCGAAGGCAATGCGACCTCGGTGGCGTTCGGTGTCGGATATGAGAGCGCCACCCAGTTCAGCCGCGAATATTCCCGCTACTTCGGCCTGCCGCCGTCGAAGGATGCCCTGCACATCGTGCGCAATGTCCATCCTTCGATCGCCTAGGACGCCCGGCGATCAGGCGTGGGGGATCCACGGACCTTCGCCGTGTACATGCACCACCGTATCTTCCTCGGACCAGGCAAAGTGCGGGGTGCCCGGCGGGATCGCCACCACGCCGCCCGGCGGCACGGCTATCCCCTTGGATCGGTCGAACGTTTCGCCGATGCCCACGTAGAGCGTACCCGAGATCACGGTGTTGCGATCGATGAACGGTGCCTGGTGTTTGTGCGGCGGCGTATCGATGCCGCCCGGAAACCGGACCCGTGCCAGAAACGGACCCGGCGAAAAGATCGTGCCTTCGACATCGACGTACTGAACGCCTGGTGCGCCCGGGAACTCCTTCCATTCAACGGTTTCGAACGTTTCGATGATAAGCTGGTCTGCCATATCGCACTCTTCTCTGTTCAGCGGGCCGAGGGGCGGCGTCGCTTTTCAGATGCGAGATAGAGCGGGCTGATTTACCCGCAAGAATGCACAAAAACGTGCGCCACGCACACGAATGTTCGTGCTTCAGGTGGTTCTGCGGCCACTCAACCGGCGTCTTTGGAGCGATCGTCATATCCCGATTGGGCTGTTTCAATCGTGGGCCTGTTCGTTTGTGCCCAAGCCATGAGCGTATCGAGTGGATCGATCAGTGAACGCCCCAACGGCGTCAGCTCATACTCCACCTTCGGCGGGATCGTCGCGAAGGCGCGGCGCTCAAGCATACCGTCGCGTTCCAGCGCGCGCAGGGTCAGCGTAAGCATCCGATGGGAAATGCCGTTGATGCCCCTTTGAATGGCGTTGAACCGGGTCGGGCCTTTGGCCAGCACGCCCACCACCATCACCGTCCACTTGTCGCCAATGCGATCGAGCACCTTCAACAGGGCGTGGCAGCCGGAATGGTCATCACCATCTGCAATGCTGTCGAGAGGGCCGGTGTTGTTGGAGTTTGGAATGGTGGAGTACCTAAGCTTCTCGGATCAACAGACGTACTCACCTGTGCCGACGAGCTCACATCGATCTTAGGAACAAAATGTTCGCAACGATTAAATTAGCACAAGATCCACTGTCAGGGAATCGTCAAGTAAGGACGTTGGGGCAAAGCTGCCGTTTTGCCCGGAGCTGCGCAATGCCGTATTTGGCCGCGAAGCAACGGCAGGCAAACGGCAGCTATCGCAGAATAGCAACCGCAAACCCCACGTTCCGCAAACGGCACGTCGCGCGCATCCTTGGAACGACGATTGGGCTTCAGCAATGGCAGGTGTTAGATGGGGACCTGCCATTCCCGGCCCGGCTCACGAACGCCGGTTTTGTCCCACAACGCGGCGTTTTGCGCCCGGCAAAACCGACCCTTATCGGTCGCTCCCCGTCCAATTGTTGATCCTCAGGTGCTGACGGTCTGCTTTCCCGGCAGGTGTCGACCAGATAGGCGCCGTTAGCTAGCAGTGATGCTAACGGCCGTTTGTTTCAAGAGCCGTCGTTCGCCTGCCGCCGACACGCGGTACTGGTCGCGTGGTGCACAGGAGGGGCGCTCCTCGCTTCCCAGCGTCCGGTAAGCAATGTCCCCAACTGACCCGGGTCTCGTCTTGCCACCATAACACTATGTGATTGCCTTTGATCAGGCCGCGCCGGATTTGCGCCAGGCGCGCGGCGAACTCATTTTGACGATGTCCTCGCGCTTCTGCCCGTGACGGTGCGGCCGGGTCGAGAGCTTGCGATATCCCCATGGTGCGCAACTCGTGGCCCAGCGCCTGCTTACTGATCGAGATCGCGAACTCCTCCCACATCACTGCACCAAGTCGATGATCCGCCAGCGCACGATGCCTTGCACCGCAGGGATCGGAACCAAGTCTCAAAACTATCCACCTGATGCCCGAAGAGATCATCGCGGTGTGCCACCATCGCCTGTTGCCGGTTGACGAACAGCCGACAGCGGGATGGCTCACCGAGCAGACGCTGATCCATAACGGCACCCCGGGTCGCGGCCTCAAGATCAATTCCACAGCAGCGTTGATTCAGGCGGCCATTTCAGGTCGAGGCGTCGCTTTGATGCGTAAGGCTCTGGTTGTACAGGAGCTGAAAGCCGGGCGCCTTGTCCATCTGCTCCTGAAGTGCTGTTGGCCGGTCAAATGGGCATACTACATGGTGGCATCGTCTAAGGCGCTCCGCCGCTACGAAGTGGCTGCCTTCCACGATTGGCTTGTGCGAAGAACCCTTTTAGACGGATGATGGAACACCGGTCAGGTGACGACCGGGTACCCTGAATTCCGCTAATTTGATCGCGGGCGCATCAGCTTGATACGGATGGCCCCGATGCGATCGGTCGGAACGATGCTGAGCCGCTCGTCTCCATTCAACACGCGGCCAACCTTCCAGCCTTGCGTATCGAAACGCCCTTCTTCCACTCGATCAACTTCGGCCAGCTTCGAGCCGATGGCGAAGTCCGCCGTGAAACCCTTCCCGACGACAAGAAAGGTATCGTGGCCTTCGTCGATGATCAGGCCGAACGCCCGGCCGTCTCCAGGGGCAGGGCGCGTGCCGGGGCCTTCGGTTTCACTGGGCAAAGGCGGCGGCGGTGGCGGTGCCTGCAATCCAACGTCGAGCAGCATCTGCTTGAGGAGCGCCATCGTTTCCTGAACGGTGATGCTGTAGCCGCCGAGCTTGATGACCACGGGCTTGCCATCATCCAACAGAACGCCGGCGATGCGTCCTTCGGCCTGCGCCTTTGTGATCGCCTGATCCATGCCGAACAACTCGGCGTAGGCTTGAGCCAGTTGTCCATCGGTCCGTCCATCCTCGATACCGAAGACAGAATAACCGATCGTGCGATGCTGGCCGAGCGCCCAGAAAATGTCGCCTGTCCGAAACTGTGCTTCCGGGACGAACAGCGGATTGCTGGCATGGTCATAGTCCGCCAGCACTTCCTTGGTGTTGGGGGCGTATATGTCGGGCGACAGCATGTCGAGCGATGGAGCCGCTGCGCGCCAGACGTCGAGCACCCGCTTTGCCGGACCGCCGCTGGGATATTGGCCGGCCATGGGCTGACCGTCCTGCGGGCCGAGCCAGCCATTGGCATACATCGGCAAGGCCAGTTCCCGCTTGCCCGCAGCAGCGAGCGCCTCCATGTAGCTGGCGAAATGCCAGGCCATGAAGACTTCCTCAGCCTGCCAATCGGTGCCGAACACGTCTGACCAGGTGCCCGAAGCGCGACGACCCTGACGGCTCCAGACCGCGTCCAGTTCCGGCTTCAGGCCTGAGCGATGGGCAGCGAGGTATTGGAGAAGTTGCGGCGGTACCGGGGCCTTCCAGGCGCGCTCTGCCAACGCCGAACGGTCGCGGCTGTCGCGCAGCATCCCCGTCTCGTTGTTGACCTGCACCATGATCACCCGGTGATCCGTGTCGACTTCGGCGAGATGTCTCATCAGTGCTACGAAGGCGGTGCGATCCGCTTTCAGCAATTCAGGCGAAAACACCGACAGCACCGGCTTTGGCATGGCGCCCTTGTAGGTGAATGCCTCTGACATCGTGCCCTGCGCGATGGCACGCGGGAATCGCCGCTCATTGCTGCGCAACCAACTGGGCGCGTAGGTCGAGGCCGCATTCTTGAATGCCCCGAACCAGATCAGGACAAGGCGCATGTCACGCTTTCGGGCTTCTGCGATCTGCGCGTCGACCGCTCGGAAATCGAACTGGCCTTCCTTCGGCTCGAAGTCCTCCCAACTAACCGTTCCGACCACCGTGCGAACATGCATAGCCTGCAGCTTGTCCCAGATCGGCTGCATATATTCGGGACTGGAGGCGCTGGAATTGTGCAGCTCACCGCCCAGCGCGAGGTAGGGCTTACCATCCACCAGAAGCTGGTGATCCCTAATCACAGGCAGCTGTTGGGCACTTGCTGCGGGGATCACTGCCAAAATGGCAGTCGCAGACAGTGCCAGGCGGCACAGGGTATCTCTCACAACGTTCCCCCACGGTATATCGTTATAGGCAATATTAGAATTATGATTCATATTATGCAACCCTAAGGCGGAGGGCCAGCGTTGCTCCTGCATCCCGATGAAGTAGCTCAGTGTTCGCTGTGGCTGACTCGCCGCAAACGGCAGCCCCGGCCCGCATATTGAGGAGCTCATGATGGGTAGCTATTTCAACCTCAGTACGAAATCTGGTCGGCCTCGTAACGGCCAGCGCTGATTGTTTAGAGGCAAACCGGCACCGACTGGCGAAATGTCCGTTTCGACCCTTATGAGACGCTCGGCCGCCGATTTCACCTCTCTAGGTGCGGACCGTCCGGTTCCGGCAGCTTGCGCCAGCAGGATGGATATTCCATGACTAATTAATGGCCTAGTTAGCAGTTCTTCGTCACCTGCGCCGAGCGCACATTGCGTCGTGAGAAGCCAGTCTGAGACAATTGTCAGAGGCCGAGTTCAGGCCGGACTCGGCATCAGTTTCGGAACAGGGAGCCGTGCTGTGTTCGCCGCCTCTAGACTGTCTACAATTCCCTTAAGCGCGTCGTAGCGCTGACGCTTGGCATCGCCGCGACCGACCATCACGCGCAGGCCCACGCCCGCTGGAAGAGCGATCCACCAGGTGTTCGTTGCGACCAGCACACTCTTGGCGGCTGCGCCGGCAATCGTCGCCTTTGCCGCGCGTTCGCCGAAGACGACGCCGCGCTCCTCCCAGTTGACCCGGGTTTGGCTGAAGGCCGAGAACGCTATCACCGCAAGTCCCAGGGCAGACGGCACGAAGTCGCTGGCGCCGACGTGGTGCCCGATACCCGCCGCTGCCTCGACCTTGTGCTGGAGAGCGCCTTCGGCGATGCCACTGTCGGTCACATGCTCGGGCGAGAGGCCCAGCGCCATAAGGTGACCGTGAACCTCGGAAGTCGTGGTGATATCGATGTTCGGATAGCGCTCCAGCGCTTCCCTCACATAGCTGGCGGACTCAGTCGCCTTGGCCTGAATTTCGTGAACGATGTGGCCATGGGTATCACGTACAAGGATGTCATAGCCCGGCTGCGTGGCCGACGTAGCAAGTTCGGCATGAAGGCCATCGCTTAGCGCGCTGTTGAGCTGATCCACCAGCTCTATCTCGAACAACTTGCCCTTCACACCGTTGACCAAGTGCACGAGATTGTCGGTAGGAATGCGGGCTACGGCATCAGTGAACGTCTCACCCGCCGCCGTCAGCCCAGGGTAAGCCAGCGTAAAGGCTTGCTGGACTTCAAACGGCACGTCGTCTGGATGGCGCAGCAAATCGGCGAGTGAAACACCGCCTATCACCAGCAGATCCAGCAAGGTATCGCGCCGGCGGAATAGACGTGCGAAGTTGATCCGCTCCAGCTCGACCTGCGCCTGCTCGCGCGCTTTGGCACCGGCGAGTGCAAGCCGCTGCTCTATCGCATCGAAATCTGCCTGGGTCAGCGCAATCGAATCCATCGCGCCCGACATAGTGGCGACGGTACCCACGATCATGCTGCCGGTTGCAGCCCCCACCGTAGGCGACACCCGCCGCGTGACGCCGCCAAGCCCATTAATGGATTTCCCCAGCAGACGGGTGAAACCAATGGCCGAATCCGCCGCGGCATCGATTAGCTTCTCGCCGACGTTTTTGGCCGGCCGCACACCCTTGCGATTCTCCGCAAACGCAGCAGCCTTCTCCGCCAGCGCCTGTCCAGCAGCCTCGGAAGCCCGGCCCGCCCAATCCAGCGCTTCACGCGTGGAACCGGCGATGTCATCGCGCCGCTCTTCCATGAACTTGGCGGCACCATCAAGCGCATCACCACTCGCTTTGAGTGTCCGGCCAGCAGCCGCCTTGGCCTTACCTATCCTGTCGTCCTTCATCAGATCCCAGCCCCGCTTCACCCTCGAAATAACCGCGGGCTCTTAATAAACAAAGCTGTTCTAACGAAAGTTTGAGCAACACCGACGATTCAGGCTCATGACAGACTGGTTCTTGCCGCCATCGACCCTTTGTCGCCATTCAGGCATCAATTTCGCATCCCCAGGTCCTGACTGTCCGCTAACCGGCAGGTCGCGACCAGGCCCGGTCGTTCATCGTTCGCCGCAGGAACGGCGGGATTCACCGCTAGCGGTCATTCGATTGCCGATGATTGATGGGGTCAGTCAACCTCCGATCCCAGGCGAGTGATCTTCGCGCTGGAAGGGCCGACATGGGGGGAACGCGGTCATTGACCTACACCATCGTTCGGGCATGTTTCCGAGATGAAAAGACCAGCATTTCGCCCATTGCTTGTAGCGATGCTTGTTGTTGCCACCGGGTCCGGTGTCGCCGGGGTGTGGGCATTTAACAGTGCGGATGCTCCAGCCAAGACTGAGCAGTATCAAATGCGGGCTATAAGCCGCGCGGTTTTCGCAGATGGCCGTCTTTGGATGATGAGCGATGACGGTTCGCTCTTATCCATTGGGCCCAGTCAGCTCAAACCCGAGCGCGTGGAAACTGAGGGCAAAACTATCGAGATCTGTAAATCCGAGAGCCACCTTGTTGCTCTTGTTCAGGCTGATAAACGCCATTGGTCGATAAAACGGCGTTCGTCTGCGGGGTGGGACGTCGGGCCTACAATCGCAATCGACAACGAAAGTCTGGCAGCACTTGGTTGCGCGGATGAAGGGACTACCGTCGCCATAGTTACAAATCATCGCCTCGTAGAAATCGAGGGCAGGGTGGTGCGCGCTGTGAAACTTTCTGAGGAATTGAAGCCGCCGTTTGCCGTCGGAACGGCGCTGATTAACGAAAACACGATTTGGGTTGGCTTCAACGCCGGGGAATGGGGTGGTGGGCTTCGACGGATAACGCGCGGCGAAGGAAGAATCGAAGCCGTCGAGAAAAATCAGTCTGGAGAGCTTTGTGGCGGGCCGCTCAACACAGAGTGCGACCCGGTGAACGGGATCGTCGCCTCGCCTTCAAATCCTTCCTGCGTGGTGGCAGCAGTCGGTCTTGTGCACATGATGTCTCATGGTCGCATTGTCGAGGTGTGCGACGAAACGGTACGACGCCTGTATTTTAAACCGAATGATCCTCAGTCGTCTTACGGCAAGATTGACGAGGAAGAGCCCGCGAGCACAACCGCCTTCTTTGGCCTGACCCGCGTTGGCGATACGGTGTGGGCGCTTGGCACAGATGGGCTCTATCGGTTTGACGGGTCATCGTCACCCCAGTTTCGTTCGCTTCCAAAGTTTGAAAATAGAGGCGGCTATCGGGTCAGCTTTGACTTGCCCGGTGTTGTTCTGCTGATGACCGATGTGAACCAGCGCCGATCGCTAAGTGGCGCGGTGCCAATTATGGTGGCACGCTGAATGTCCGCAACGGGGCGCCTGCCGCCGGGTCGGTTTCAGGAGCGCTGCTGCGCGCCCTCCTTGATCGAAAGTTTGGGAGAGCTCACGATATTCCACCGACGTTTTACTTTTTGAATGTTGATTTATAGCCGTCAGCGAAGTTGAATGTAATACGGGTGATCTTATCGTGCTTGATGGTATAGTCGTAAACGCGGCATCCAGTTTTTTCGCAGATTAGCGTGACATGTTTCAAGCCATTACTCAAGTTTTGAACAGCAAACGTTTTCCCATTGCAGAACATTTCCTTTTCGGCATTTGCGGGAAAAACTAGCGTCAAGCCGACAGCGTCTATGCATTTATCACTTATGGTTTGAACGCTTATTCCTTCGATTTCCAGTGCGCTGGCGATATCTTGCGATTTTGGCAGAGGACCCATCAGTATTTTTCCGCGGCCATACACGAATCCGAAACCATCAGGGCCGGCAAGCACTTTGACCTCTCGATCCTTCATGGTCGCAAGTGGCTGAGCCTTACACGCCGTCACACTCAAAACTGCAGCGCAGCAGACTAACTTTAACGAGCAGCATATTCGCGTGTCATCGAAGTATTCTTGCTCGTGCCGAACGATCGTCATGTCGAAACAATAGCGCGAAGGTCAACGACTGCAATGGGCCGTTTCGTGACTTGCGGGAATCCGCGATGAACGGGAGAAAAACTGTCAGTCGGAAAGCGCCCCTTGGAGGACGCTAGCTACTGTGCAGCCCCAACCCCGATTGCGGACTTAGCGCGCACCTGCGAGATAGCTTCCATGAGCAAACTCACCCTGCGCTACAAGTTCGATGCAAGCTTCTTCGACGCGAGCTTGACGCGCGACGACTTCGGCTATCTCTCCATTGACGTCGAAACAGATCGCATATCCGCGAAAGGCGGCTTCTGGGTTCAGTGGCAGGACGTAAAGGAGTTCGGCGAAGCTCTAGGTCGATATCCGATTGGTGAGGATCAACCCGTGGTGGCGCAGTGGGGCTTTGAAATGCAGGAGGGCGAAGACCTCAAGCTCCGCCTGGAGGTTGCAACAGATGACAGGCGGGGGAACTTGTCTGTTCGGTTTGAAGTCGCCGACGACGACAAGCCAGAAGACCGAGCCCGCGGTCGATTTCTGACAAACTACCCGGATGTAGATGCCTTTAGGCTTGAGATCGCACGTTTGATGAGGAACGAGGTCGAAGAGGCTGTCCTGAACGGACGATAATTCTCGTGGTGAACCTAGGCCGCCCACGCGGATAGCGGAAGGTCCGCCATCCACCCAAGTCAGCCTTTCCCGAGCCAAGATCACTCGCCTGGAACCGGACGTTCGCTATGCCGATCTGGCGTCAAAGGTCCGGCGGGTTATGGCCGAGTCAGCCGTTCAGTAGTGATGTCGGGAATGGCAGTTTTGTCCCAATTTCGGAATGACGGCTTACCGGCTAGACAGGGCAGATAGCTGCCTGTTGCCTTCAGGTTTGGCGGGTCAAGGGCGATGAGGTTTTCTACCGGTCGGCAGGCGCCAACAAACCGGACGTTGCCACTGATGCCAACTGCATCGTCTTGCCGTGCACCGGCTTGAACAAGCCCACGCGCTTCATCTGTGCGACGCCTGGACCATCATTGGACTGGAACTTGTTGATCTGGT
The DNA here is from genome assembly GCF_004368805.1 of Novosphingobium sp. PhB55. Taxonomy (NCBI): domain Bacteria; kingdom Pseudomonadati; phylum Pseudomonadota; class Alphaproteobacteria; order Sphingomonadales; family Sphingomonadaceae; genus Novosphingobium; species Novosphingobium sp. PhB55. Next base: position 623,483 of record NZ_SODQ01000002.1, read on the forward strand.
CTTGAGCCGCGCGCTTATTTGCCGCGTCTCAGCACGTACCATAGGCCAGCTTGCCTCGGGCAAAGCATCCTACGTGAAAGAGGGCAACCGCATCTGCGCTGAAACGCAGCCGCGATACACCATCTTTGTAGGCGAAGACTGGGCTGGGCGAGGGGACCGCCGTGTGGACGCCTACCGCTTCCGCAGTTGGCAGATAGTGGAAGGACGCTTGGTGCATCATTCACCTATCTGCCAAGCAAGCGTCAGTCAGCCACTTCGAATGAGCCGCCAAGCGCAGCGGTTGAGCTGTTGCCGGCGTAGACATCAAATGTGGTCGCGTCCTGCACGAACGAGCGGGTTGATGCCGCCCAATAGCTCAGGTCATCAGGGCTCAGTGTAAAGCGCACGGTCCGGGTTTCACCTGGTTCCAGGGTCAGGCGCTCGAAGCCTTTCAATTCCCGAACTGGGCGCGCGGCAGTGCCATATCGCTGGTGGATGTAAAGCTGCGCGACTTCATCCGCCTTGCGGCTGCCGGTGTTGCGGACATCGACCGAGACCGGCACCGCTACGCCCCGCGCAACCTTTGCCTTGTCCACCTTGAGGTTGGAGAATGCGAAAGTGGAATAGCTGAGACCATACCCAAACGGATAAAGAGGAGTATTGGACTCGTTCCAGTATCGCTCCTCGACCGTTTTGGGCTGATGCGTGGTGAGGTGCGCGTAGGGCAGCGGAACCTGACCGATGTTGCGCGGCCAGTTGTAGGGCAGTTTGCCGCCCGGCGAGACTTTACCGAATAGCAGGTTGGCCACGGCCGTCCCGCCCTGCGTGCCGGGATACCAGATATCCATCAGCGCCGCTGGCTTGCTGCCCTTGATGTCCAGCGGGCGCGCGCTCATCAGCAGGACGACGACCGGCTTGCCAGTGGCGATTACGGCATCGAGCAGTTCCTGCTGGCGTCCCGGCAGATCGAGCGAGGAGCGCGAGGCATTCTCGCCGACCATGATCTGCCCTTCGCCCAGCACCAGCACGGCGACGTCCGCATCCTTGGCAAGCGCGACCGCGCGCTGGATTTCGGGCGTGTCGTCGACATTCCGGGCCTTGCCCGCTGCGAATTGCTCGTCGGACTGGAAGATCGACTTGTTGACACGCGCGGGCAGGGTCACGCCCGGCGAATAGGCAACCTTTACGCCGCTGCCGACCTCGGCTTTGATGCCGGCCAACACCGTGACGGTTTCCTTGTCGTCCTGGTCGAACACCCATGGTCCCACAGTATCTCGCGCGGAATCGGCTAGCGGTCCGATCACCGCGATCGACTTGAGCGCCCTGCGGCTGAGCGGCAGCGCGCCGCCTTCGTTGCGCAGCAGCACGGCGCTGCGTTCGGCCGCCATGCGGGCGACCTCGCGGTGAGCGGGATCGGCCAGCACCCGCTTGGCTGCCTGGAGGTCGACATAGGGCTTTTCGAAAAGACCCATGCGAATCTTCGCTTCGAGAACGTGGCGCACTGCATCGTCGAGTTGCGCGGTGGTTATCTTGCCTGCCGCCAGCGACTGCGGCAGCGTCTTGAACGCGGACATGCCGAAGGGCGGCGCCATCTCCATATCTACGCCTGCCGTCAGCGCACGCACGGCCGCGTCCTCATTGCTGGCGGCGAATCCGTGGGTCAGCAGGTCATGGGCGGCACCGGCATCGGTGACGACAAAGCCCTTGAAGCCCCAGGTCTTTCGCAGGACGTCTGTGAGCAGCCAGCGATTGCCCGTGGCGGGCACGCCGTTCACGCCCATGTAGGCGCTCATGATATTGCCCGCACCGGCGTCGACCGCGGCCTTGAAGGGCTTCAAGTAGACGTTCCAGAGCTCGCTGTCGGAAAGGTTGACCTCGTCGTAGTCGCGGCCGCCGATAGAGGCGCCGTAACCGGCGAAGTGCTTGGGACCGGAGATGACATGGCCGGGACTGCCTATGTAGGAACCCTGAAAACCGCGCACCTGGGCCGCCGCCATGGCGCTGCCGAGGTAGGGGTCTTCGCCCGCGCCCTCGATAAGGCGGCCCCAGCGCGGATCGCGCGCGATATCGAGGTTGGGCGCGAAGGCCCAGTGAATACCCACGGCGCGGGCTTCGCGCGCTGCAACAGTCTGCGCCTGTTGTGCAACGCCTGGGTCCCAGCTTGCAGCAACGGCGATCGGCACCGGCATGATGGTGCGCAGGCCATGGATCACGTCATACCCGAAGAGAAGCGGGATCTTGAGCCGGGTCTTCTCGACGGCGATGTGCTGAAGGCGGTCGAGTTCGGCAGGATCGTGCACGAACAACAGCGAACCGGCGCGGCTGGCCGCCATCTCGTCGGTGACGCGCTTTGCCTCCTCCGGAGAATCGGTGAAATCGAAATACTGGGTGATCTGGCCGGCCTTTTCCTCCGGCGTCATCTGCGCGATCAGCGCATCGGCGCGCGCCCGGACGACTTCGTCGCTCAGCGGCATGCCCGATGTTGCCTTGCTTTGCGCGCTGGCCGTGCCGGACGCGGTGAGCGCCGCGGCCAGCGCGGCTCCGGTGAGCGCTTTGCGGCGCAACTTGTTTTTCGATGTCATCGGGCGTCCCTGTTTGCTGATGGGAGGAGGGGTTCGAAAGGTCACGACGGCTCAGGCGCGTTTCGGGAAGAGGGTGCGCAGACGGTTGCGGATGGGTTCGTCCCAGAACCTGTAAGCTGCCCAGGCGGCGATGATGAGAAACGGCACCAGCGCCACGCCGATCGTGGCCATCCGCGCGGGCGAAGGCTTCTCATTGGCGACGTAGTTCATCCAGATGTAGAGAAACGGAAAGTGCGTGATGTAGATGGGGTAGGAGATGCGTCCGCTCGCTCTGCACAGGCCAATCATTCCCCGCCCGGCCTTCGAATGGCTGCCCGCATGGACGATCAGTGGGAACAGCAGGATGACGCAGAGCGTTTCGTAAAGACCATTCAGGGGCACGCCGGCGACGGGATTGAGCGTGGGGAACGCGGCAATGCCGATCAGCAACAGGGACAGGGGCACCCAGCCGAGCCGGATCGAGGGCAGGCGATCCCGAACCCGGTAGAGCCAGAGGCCGGCAACGAATGGAAAGCACAGGCGAACCGGTGCCATCCAGAAGGACGGCCATGCGGAACCCTGGTCGATGCTGTCCAGCGTAGCCGTGCATGCGATTAGCAGCACACCGCTCAGCACCGCCAAAGCGCCCAGCGTGCGGGCGCGCATGTGGCGCAAGGCGAGGGCATAGACGATGTTGCCGATGTATTCCTGCAAGAGGCTCCAGCACGGCCCGTTGAACGGATGCGTGTCGCCCCAACGGTTTGGCAGCATCGGCGATGGCAGCAGCAGGAGGCCGAGGGACAGGGCCACGAGCAATTCGCGGATCGGTACGCTCTGCGCGGTGCCTGCGAAAGGATCCACGAGATAGCTGACGAACCCCAGCAGCGTTCCGAGAATGACCAGCGGATGGAGGCGGATCAGCCGCAGTCTCATGAACTGCATTACGGTCATCCGGTCCCAACGGTCGTCATAGGCGTAACCGATGACGAAGCCGGATAGCATGAAGAAGAAATCGACTGCCAGGATCGCATGATGAAGGATGATCCGCGCACCTTCCCACGAAACGGTTATGCCCTGTATGTGGAACAGCACCACGAGCATGGCGGCCGTTCCGCGAAGGCCGTCAAGAACCTCGAAATGCTGTTTCCCGTTTGCCGTCCTGTCGACGGCCAGATCCGGATCCGCGGTGGTTTGCATCGTCAAATCACCCGCCGCGTTCAGGGTTGCAGCTTGCTCCACTTATCCGCTCCCATTCTTGTCGCGGCAGGGCTGGGTGATTTATCGTTAAACCACAAGCATTATTTGTTACACCGATCCGCGTTCAATCATCTCGAACGGGATTACCGTATCCAGCGGAACGGGGCCCGACTGGGGATGCCGCACCGAGCCTGACAGATATTCCATCGCGGCCGCTGCCATCACGCGGACCGGTTGGCGCACAGTTGTGAGCGGCGGCCAGACCCGCGTAGCCAGAACAGTATCGTCGAAGCCGGTGACGGAAAGATCGCCGGGGATGGAAAGGCCGCTGTGATGCGCGATCCACAACACTGCGGCTGCCATGTCGTCGTTACCGGCGATGATCGCATCCGGCCGGTTCTCAAGGCTCAAGAGCTGCTGCGCGGCGACGAGGCCCGACTGAAACGTGAAATCGCATTCGATGCAAAGCGCAGGGTCGATGGGGAGCGCGTGTTCGCGAAGTGCGTCGCGATACCCTTCCACTCTAGCGACGCTGTCGGAGTGGTGGAGCGGGCCGCTCAGCACGGCGATCCGGCGTCGGCCATGGGCGATGACAAGCTCGGTCATCGACTTCGCGGCCGAGCGGTTGTCGATACGGATAGTGGCGATGTAGGGCAAGGCGTGGCCCGTGGCGATGGCCGCTATCGGAACGTCGAGAGCGGCAACCCTGGGGTCTTGTCCCAATGCCTCGGCATAAGGGGGAAGCAGCATCAATGCCTGCGCGCCTTTGCCGACAAGGTCGCGGGCAACGTCGATGGTGGCTTCGAGTGAGGGGTCCGCGGCTGACCGGATCTGCAGTTGGACACCGCATTCGGCCGCGACCACTGCCACGGCCGCCAGCGTCATTTCCACGAACACGCTGTCCACATCGGCGCAGATCAGCCCGACGCAGGTGACGCCCGCGCCGGTCAGTCTTCGTGCCGACTGGTTGGGAACATAGCCCAACTCGCCAATGGCGGAGAGAACCCGCTCGCGGGTATCCGCACTGACGCGTCCCGTGCCATTGATGACGTTCGATACGGTCATGGCGGAAACGCCCGCGCGCGTGGCTACGGCATGCAGCGTCACGCGGCTGTGGTCACTGGGCCGACGGCTCATGACGAGGAAGCTTGTTGGCGGTCCATGATGCTTCATGATCGACGTCAAGATCGTGCGCAAGCACCGCCCGTTCATGGCTGTTGGTTTGCTGCAAAAGGTAGTCGAGAGGATTGCTCCAGGCCTGCTCTATCGGCGGAAGCCTTTGGTTGGGCGTGGCGCTATTCCCGCGGATGGGAGCATTGCGAGTTGCGGGAAGCAGCTACCTGCATCGGCAGATTGCGGCACGACCGGTAAATCGCGGGTCTCAACTTCTCTCAGCTTGGTGGGCAGCCACACTCGACGCCACAGATGAGAACAAGAAAAGGATGGCGGCGGTCTCGAGAATGGCAGGTAGACGGTGGTCCCAGAGAAAGCCGTAAAGTAGGGCGAAGAAAGTCTCGAAAAGGATCATTTGTCCCACCATTGTCATCGGCAGAAGCCGGGACATTCTGTTCCAGAGCGCGAAGCCGATAATCGACGAGAACAGTGCAACGCTGCTGCACACGAACAGGAAGTTCAGCCAGTCTCCGGTGCTGTGGGACGTTCGCTCGAACAGAAGCGCTGCCGGTATGAGCAGCAGCGCTTCCAACCCGGACGTTACTCCGGTCAGAAGGCTCCATTCCTGCGACGAGACATGGTCGAGGCGATGGAGGGTTCGGCCGTTCCAAACGGCGAAGACAGCCCAGGTCGCGAGCGCGACGATGGCGCAGAGCAGGGCCATTAGTTGGTCCCAGGACCGTTCCCCTTCGCCATATACCAGCGTTTGCCAGGAGATTGCGACCATTCCCGCCACGCTGAAAAGTACCGATGGAATGAGTTTTGCAAGCGGAACGGCACCTTGTTCGCGGCTGCCGATGACCGTCACGACGACGGGGAGGAAGCCGATGACCAGCGATGTCATGGGTACGCCGCCAAGCTTCACCGCAACCGTCAGAAACACGTAATGCGCGGTATTTCCGCAAAGGCTGAGGCCTGCAAGGGTAAGCCAGTCCCGTCGATCCAGCTTTCGCAGCAGAGCCGGCCAGCGCCGACCGATGATCGCGGCGGCGAGCAAGCCATAGGTGGCATATCGTCCGATCGCGATCTGGAAAGGGCCGAAGGCGTGAAGGATCGCCGGAACGAGAAAGACCAGCCCCCATAATGCCCCGGCACCAACGCCGCAGGCAATGCCCGCGGCAATAGTCGTTCCACTTTTCCGCCCGGAAATGGAGAAAGCTTCAGGTTGCATCGCGGCTCGCTGCCCGGGCCCGGATAATCGATCGATCAAGCACCGGAATGAGCCTCGCCCTGATACCGCGACACGATGACGATTCCGGCGAGCGTCACCGCCATTCCCAGGCCCATGGCCAGCGACAGCGGCTCTCCGAACATCGCGCGGGCCCAGATCATTGTCACGGGAGGGCTGAGGTAGAGAACACTGCTGACCCGAGCAGGCGAAAGCCTGGCGAGGGAGAAGTAATAGAGTCCATATCCCGCAAAGGTGGCAAGCACGATGAGCCAGAGAACGCCGATCCAGAATCCCGCTTCCAGCGGCGGCGCGATCCTGCCGCCGCGCCAGCAGATGAGCAGGAAAAGCGCGGCACTGACGAGGGACTGGATGCACAGGGTCTGGTGGATCGGCAGTACCGATGCGGGCCAGCGCTTTTGTGAAACCGTCACGAAGGCGAGAGACAGCATTCCCAATATCGGCAGCACATAGGCCCAGATTGGCGCATCCCCTGCGTGAAGGGCCCCGGCCGAGACCATGAGCACGCCCAGGACGGCAATTGCCATCCCGAGCCATTCCCCGCGCGAGATGACCTGGCCCAGCAAGGGTATCGAAATCAGCACGATCGCCAGGGGCAGCATGTCGGCGATGAGCGCGACGAGGCCGGTCGGCACGCCTTCATCGATGGCATAGGCAAAGCCAAGCATGTAACCCGCCATCGCGAACAACCCGATGATGGATTGCACCACCAGGACCTGCAAAGTCAGGCGGGGACCGGTCAGCAGTGCGAAGGGCAGCAGGACCAGTCCCGCGATCAGGTTGCGCCAAAGCAGGATCAGCGAAACGGGGGCATGGCCGACCGCGAAACGCATGCCGATGAAGCCGGAACTCCAGCACACGAGCAGAACCGTCAGCAGCAGCCACGCTTTCCAGTCGGTCGGCGATCGGTGCCTGTGCGGCACCTCAAAAGTCTCCGGCGAAAGGCCAGTATCGGTAAGCATCACGCGTTCGCCTCTCCCGGGGCTGTTTTTGCGATGTTTCGAGCGATCGCCGCGCTATTTGTGTGAAGAGTAGAGGATCGCTGCCGATAGAGCCGGCGACCCGATTCCAGCGGTAGCCGATCTGCGTGTTTCGCCCCGCGCCAACCCAGACCTGTCACGGCTCGCATTGCAGCTTGATGGGTCGATTTCGAACAACGTCAGCATATGGTGAACTGCCAGTAGGGCCGGCGCCAGTACGGTCATTGCACGGGCCTGGCAATGGGGAGCGCCTGCTCCTCCGCAATGCCAATGCCGTATCTTCCCAGCGCGGCCCGTTCATGCGGGGAATCCGTCAACAGGGAAACCTGCCCGGCCCCCAGTTCGGTCAGGATCATGGCTGCCATGGCATAGTCGGCCGCATCCTGTTCGCCGCGTTCGTGAAGGGACCCGGGATGGAGTTCCCCGCGCAGAGGCATAAGGATGCCCCGGCCTTCCTCGGCGATCATGCGCATGGACTGTTCAAGTCCTCCCACGCCGGTGCCGGCGCCGTACAGATCGGCAAGGACGGAAACGGCGTGAAGGCGCACGGGGGTGGGCCTGGTAGGATCGATCTCGCCCTTGACCAGCGCAACCTGCTCCGTACCAGTGGCGCGGTTCGCGAACGTGATAGCGCGCCAGGTGCCGCCCCAGCGGGAGTCGAAGGCGGTTTGCGACCGTTTTTCCACGAGACTGTCATGGCGGCGGCGATAGGCAATCAGGTCCCGGATCGTGCCGACCTTGAGATCGTGCCGGGCTGCAAAAATCATGAGATCGTCGAACCGGGCCATTGTCCCGTCGTCGTTCATGATCTCGCAGATCACGCCCGAGGCGTTGAGGCCGGCCAGCCGCGAGACGTCGACCGCCGCCTCGGTATGGCCGGGCCGCACCAGCACGCCGCCGGCACGGGCGACCAGCGGAAAGACATGGCCCGGCGTGACGATATCGTCACGTCCATTGAAAGCATTGATCGCCACCGAGATCGTCCGCGCGCGGTCTCCGGCGGAAATGCCCGTGGTAACGCCAACGCGCGCCTCGATCGAGGTAGTGAAGGCCGTCTCGTGACGGGTGCCGTTGTTCTTGGTCTGGAGTTCCAGCCCGAGGATTTCGGCTCGCGCCTTCGAGAGGGCAAGACAGATGAGGCCCCGGCCATGGGTGGCCATGAAGTTGATCTTTTCCGGGGTCGCCATCTGGGCCGGGATCACGAGGTCTCCCTCGTTCTCCCGGTCCTCGTCGTCGACCAGGATGAACATGCGCCCCTGGCGGGCCTCTTCGATGATCTCTTCGATCCCGACGAGGGCCGCGGGACGGGTATGCGTCAAAGTCGCGACGGTCATGGCGATCCTACTCCGCAGTGTAATCGAAGGAAACGTCGCCCCAGCCGGCGAAACGGCCGGTGACGCGGCGGTCCGGCTCAAGCGCGACGGCGGCGAGGCAGCTGCCCGGCAGGATCACGTCGCCGGCCTTGAAATCGACGCCGAACTCCGCGACGCGGCGGCAGAGCCAGGCGATTGCAGCGACCGGGTTGCCGTAGATCGCGGCGGTGTTGCCTTCGGCGACCTGCTCGCCGTCGTAGAGGATCTCGCCGTTCATGTCGGAGAGATTGAGTTCGCTGAGCTTGCGCGGCTGGGCGCCGAGGATCACCGCACCGGTCGAGCCGCCGTCGCACAGGGTTTCGAAGATGGTGATCTTCCAGTCCTTGACGCGGGAGTCGATGATTTCGAGAGAAGGCAGGACGTAGTCGGTGGCCGAGATGACGTCGGCTACGGTGACATGAGCGCCGCCGAGGTCGCGCTTGAGCACGAAGGCGGGTTCCAGCTCCACGAAGGGCGCGATGAAGCTCGACGCCGGTACGCGCAGGTTCTCGGGCAGGAACAGGCTGTGCTGCAGGGGACCGAAATCGGGCTGATCGACGCCGAATTTGGTCTGCATGGCCTTGGCGATGTTGCCGAGCTTGAAGCCGACGATCTTGTCGCCGCGCGCGACGGTGCGGCGGACGACTTCCTGCTGGACGCGGACGGCATCGGCAATGCTGCCCTGCGTGCCCGGCGCGACGAGTTCCTTGACCGGCTGGCCGGCGTCACGCGCGGCGATGAGAGTCTCGGCAATGGCTTCGACGTTGATCGACATGGTATGATCCTTCGGTTCTGAGCCCGGGCTTGTCGCAGGGACGATGGGGGCTGGGCTCGTGCAGTTGTTCGGTTCGGCGCCCGGGTTCAGGCTCCGAGGTGCCAGATCTTCATCGCGGAAAGCATTTCGCGCGGATCCCAGGCCACCCATTCCTCGACGATCCGGCCGCCCTGGTGGCGCAGGAACGAGGCGCCGTGGACCACGACTTCGCGGCCGGTGGCCGGGACGTCCATGAAAGCGCCGGTGTGACGGGCGGTAGTGCGCCAGTGCAGCGCGATCATGTCGTCCTGCGCCACGGCATGGAGCACTTCGACGTTGAATTCGCCGAAGGCGGCATGAGAGGTTTCGATCTGGCCGATCAGTTCGGGCAGGTTGACCTTATGACCGTCCTTGGAGTGGCGGACGTAGCCGGGGGCCACGATCGCCTCGAAGGCGGCAGTGTTGCCGTCGCCCCAGGCACTGATCCAGGCCTTCTCGATGCGCGCGACCATTTCCGGCTGCGACGGCGCTGCGGCGGGCTCGGCAGCTTGCGGAGCCTGATAGCTGCCCAGCTTGCCCTCGCAGAAGACCAACGAATTGCCGCGGCCGACGTCCATGGCGGCGATCGTGGCGATAATCACGAAATGATCGCCGGCGACGACTTCGGATAGCACCCGGCAGTCGAGCCAGGCGGCCGCATCGGGCAGTCGCGGCGTGCCGATCGCGCTGTCGTCATAGGTGAGGCCCTGGAACTTGTCCTCGCCCTTGCGGCCGAGCGCCTTGCAGATGCCTTCCTGGCCCACGGACAGGATGTTTGCCGTGAACTTCGCGCTTGCCCGCAGCACCGGCCAGGTGCTGGAGGACTTGTCGACGCAGAAGGTGACGAGGGCCGGATCGAGCGAAAGCGACTGGAAGGTGCCGACGACGAAGCCGGTGGGCTTGTCGTCCTCGGTGCGGCCGGTGATCGCGACGACCCCGGTGGGGAGCAGTGCAAAGAGCTTGCGCTGTTCCGCCGCCGAGAATGCCGCAGGTGATGGAGGAATGCTCGCCATGGCGGACTCCGGCTCAGGCGTTTTCAGGAGTGCGCGACAGATCGCGAGCGATCGCCGCACCCGGATGATCGGCGGCCAGGCGAGCCTGTCCAGCACCGAAAATGTTCTCGCGCAGGGTCGAGCCATCGTACTGCGTGCGCATCAGGCCGCGCTTCTGGAGAACGGGTACGACATAGTCGGCGAAGTTCTTGAGGTCCTGGTACTTCACGCCGTAGCCGAGGTTGAAGCCGTCGATGCCGGTGTCCTCGACCCAGGAGGCGAGCTGGTCGGCAATGCTTTCCGGGCCGCCCACAAGCGTCGGCGAGGTACCGCCGATCCCGATGTATTCGGCGATGTCGCGCGGGGTCCACTCCTTGGTCGGGTCCATCTTCGAGAAGAGGTCGACCATGGTCTGACCGGCGTTGGTCTTCACGTGGCGCAGCGGCACGTCGGGATCGAACGTGGACATGTCGAGGCCGGACCAGCCGCTGTAGCGCGCCATCGCGCCTTCGTAGTCGACCAGGCTCTTGTACTGTTCGTAGCGTTCCTGGGCTTCGGCGTCGGTGGCGCCGGTGACGACGGTCATCATCTGGACGACGGCGACGTGGCTTGGATCGCGGCCCGCTTCGGCGGCCTTCGCGCGCACGGCGTCGACCTGCTTCTTGAGACCGGTCTTCGACGTGGCATTGGTGAACACGGCTTCAGCGGTCGCGGCGGCGAGGGCGACGCCCTGGCTCGAACCGCCGGCCTGGAAGATCACCGGGGTACGCTGCGGCGAAGGTTCACACAGGAAGATGCCGGGGACCGAGAAATATTCGCCCTGATGGCCGATCTCATGGACGCGGGAGGGATCGACGTAAGTGGAGGTCGCGGCATCGGCAACGGCGGCGCTGTCTTCCCACGAACCTTCCCAGAGCTTCAGCGCGACGTCGATGAACTCGGCAGCCATCGCATAGCGGTCGTCGTGCGAACGCTGGGTGCCGGTTCCGAGGTTGCGCGCCGCGCTCTGGGCGTAGGAGGTCACCACATTCCAGCCGATGCGGCCGTCGGTCAGGTGGTCGAGCGTCGCGAACTTGCGGGCAAGGCTGTAGGGATGGTCGTAGGCCGTCGTCGAAGTAACGCCGAAGCCGAGGTTCCTGGTTGCGGCCGCCATGGCGGTGACGACATAGGACGGATCGTTGGCGGGGATCTGCGCGCAGTCCTTGAGCGCTGCGTCCACGTTGCCGCGATAGATGTCGTGATAGCCGACATTGTCCGCGAAGAAGACGCCGTCAAAGCAGGCTTTCTCCAGCATCTGTGCAAATTCGACCCAGTAGTGGACCGACTTGTACTCGCGGCCGCGATCTTCGGGGTGACGCCAAAGCCCGGCCGAAAGGTGGCTCGGGCCGTTGAAGTCGAACGCGAACAGCTTCATCTGCTTGGTCATGTCAGCCTCTCCAGTGCGTTCTATAATTGAACGTGATGTTTGAGATATGAACGTAATATCCCTAGGAGAGAGTCGCGTCAAGAATTAGGCTCAGGCGCGCAGTCAGGCCGAACAGACTGAAAATCGGGTAATTTTTCGGATTAAGGGAACTCGTTCTCGAGAAAGATCCGACGAGAGAGACGAATCGAGCCGTCAAGCCGCAGGCTTAAGCTGGTCCCTGCCTTGCATCAGAAATCCAGCCATTTGAGAGAGAGCAAAACGGATGAAGCGATTTGAAGGAAAGGTGGCGCTCGTCACCGGCGGGCGATCCGGAATCGGACGCAGCATCGCGCAGAAACTGCGGAGCGAAGGCGCGCTGGTAGTGACCGCCCAGCGCGGTGAGGATCCGGAGTTTTCCGGCGTATCAGTCGATTTTTCGGATCTGACAGGTCCGCGCAGGGTGATCGATCATGTTCTGACCCGCGCAGGAAGGCTGGACGTTCTGGTCAACAATGCCGGGGTCATGGTCGAAAGCGCGATCGAGGAAATGACGCTGGAGGCCTGGAACCAGACTTTGGCCATCAACCTCACGGCGCCGTTCCTGATGATCCAGGCGGCCCTGCCGCATCTTCGCGAGACCCAGGGCAGCATCGTCAACGTTGGTTCGATCGAGGGTCTCGGTGCCAATCCCGGCCATGCCGCCTATTGCGCGTCGAAGGCCGGCCTGCACGGGCTGACCCGGGCCGTCGCCATCGACCACGGGCACGAAGGCATTCGCTGCAATGCCGTGGCGCCGGGCTGGATCGATACGGAACTGAACGAGGCCTTCATCGAACCCATGCCCGATCCGCTGGCGTTTCGCCGTGAGATCGCACGCATACACCCTGCCGGGCATACCGGCTCTCCCCAGGATGTCGCCAATCTCGTGGCATTCCTGGCTTCGGATGAAGCACGTTTCGTTACCGGGCAGGTCTATCCCGTAGACGGCGGCCGGATGGCGAAGCTTAGCCTGCCATCCGGCTCGCTGTAACTTATTATTTGCCGGGAGCGAGAGCCCGCGCGATCTCGCTCGCCGTTTGTCGCAGCTGCGCCGCAAGATCGTCCAGTGGGCGGCTCCTCATGCGTTCGGAAGGGCCTGTAACCGACAGAACGCCGATGAAATGCCCGAGTTCATCATGGACCGGGACCGACATGGCGAAGAGGCTTTCCTCCAACTCGTCATCGACGATGGCATAGCCGCGCTCGCGCACCTCGTGGAGATCTCGGATCAGTTTCTTGCGATCGGTAATGGTCTTGCTGGCGAAGCGCTCGAGTGTCCTGGGCATAAGCGCCTCGATACGCTCGTCGTTCAGGTCGGCAAGAACCTGCTTCCCGGTGGCGCTGGCATGGATCGGAAAATCACGGCCCACATAACCCTGCGAGAGCGTTATGAGCCGGTTGGAATGCGCCTCTGCGATCAGGTCGAAATCCGCTTCTCCGTTGACGACGGCATAGCCCACCATCTCGTTGAGGCCGTCTGCCAAGGCTTTGAGGATAGGCTGAACGCGGGCGATGATGCCCTGATGGGGATCTGCAAGGCGGCCTAGCCGAGCGATCTTCCAACCCAGCTTGTACTTGTTGTCGAGCCGTTCGACGAAGCCGGTCTGTTCCAGGCTGAGGAGAAGGCGAAACGCGGTGGGACGCGACATTCGCACATGCTGCGCAAGTTCGGTCACGGTTATTCCGGCCGGAAAGCGACCCAGTTCGTTGAGGATCGTTGCGGCCTTGATGACCGACTTGTTGGTAAGCTCGGTGGTTTCGACCGCGTCGGACGCCGTCTCGCCGCCATTTGTCATGTCGGCGGTTTCGACATCGATTTCGCTCGGTTCCGACACAGTTGGTCCTGTCCTCCAGTTGGTTGCCTCTTCCAGATGGGGCAAAGCGCCACGGCGATCAAGTCGGGGAGTGAGCGCTGGCCTTGGGCCAATGGGTTGGCAGAGGTCGGATATAGGCCAAAAAAAAACGACCTCCCCCAGGGCGTGAAAGGGGAAGGCCGAAGTGGGTGTCGGGATAGCCAGGCCTAAGCGGGCTCGGCCGCTGCGTTCTGCGGTCGCTTGCGCGTCGACGCCGAGGTCTCGCTGAGCAGTTTGCCCTTCGTTTCCGGCGCCAGGATGTGCGAAACGACCCCGCCGACAAGGCAGATGGCGGCGGCGATGATCATCGTGCCGGACGTGCCGAGCGATTCCATCGACAAGGGCAGGAGGAATGTGCCGGCCGCAGCGCCGACGCGCGAGACCGCCGTTGCGAAGCCGACGCCGACGCCGCGGATCTCAGTGGGGAACACTTCACCGGGATAGACGCCGGTGAGGGTGGTCGACACCGCGTTCACGAACGAAAAGGTCAGGAAGCAGAAGACGATCAGGGCTGGCGAGGGGTTTGCCACCAGTGCGATGGCGAGCAAGGCCAGGGTGGAGATGTAAAACGGCGGGATCGCCAGCTTGCGGCGGCCGAGGCGCTCGATGAAGAAAGCGGCGAAGAAGGTGCCGATAAGGGCAAGGCCGTTGAGAGCGAGGCCGCCGGTCAAGCCGTCCTTCAGACCGATATGTTCAAGCACGATCGGCGCGAACGTGCCGATGGCGAAATAGGGGGTGACATTGCAGACCCAGAAAACCGAGATGAAGATCGTCGCGCGGATATAGTCGGGCGAGAAGAGATGCTTGAAGCCAAGGGCCTCGGTGGGTTCCTGGCCGTGAATGTCGCGCTGGCCTTCCTCGCACATGTATTCACGGGCGATCTCGATGGCTTCCTCGCGGCGGCCCTTGCTCATCAGCCAGCGAGGAGATTCCGGAGTGCCGAGGCGCAACAGGAGAACGATCAGGGTCGGTACCGTGCTGAGCCCCAGAATGACGTTCCAGCCGGCAAGGTCGTAAACGGTCAGGGCCCAGCCCAGCGCATAGGCGACGAGAAAACCGAAATACCAGCCGACTTCCTGGATCGAAAGCAGGCGACCGCGCAGACGCGCCGGGGCGAATTCGGCGAGCATCGGCCAGCCGATCGCGTAGTCGGCACCGATCGCAACGCCCATGAGCGTGCGCACCAGGAAGAGCTGGTAGGCGTCAGTGACGAAGAATTGCGCGGCCGACCCAACAAGGAAAATAGCCATATCGATAGTGAACATCGGCTTGCGGCCGATTTTGTCGGCGAGATATCCCCCGAGCGGTCCGCCGATGAAAATGCCGATAAGGGTCGAGGCGCCGATCAGGCCCTGCCAGACCAGCGAGAGGTTCATGTCCCGCGTCATGGCCGGCATCACAATGCCGATCCCACCGAGGATGAAGCCGTCGATGAACATGCCTCCCGAGATCAGGAGCGTCAGCTTTGCGATGAAGGCGCGTTGCTTCTGGGGCATGGGTGCCGGGCGGTGAGTCGCTGGCATGGCAGCGACCGATTGTACATTGGCCAAGTCCACTTCTCCTATCCCATTTATTGTTATCAATTCCGCGCTTTCAGCTGCGGTTATGGCTGTCCGAGCAGCGTTGCAGAGGGACACGCAAGGCTGCCGATAATGCGGTGACCGTTCACATAGTAAACGCTACGTTCGAAAAACAATCAGCAAATGCGTCGGCTGTCAAGCGCTTCTCGCCTGCGTCACGTCGCTCTTGACGGCAAATTTGGCGCAGACTATCACTTTCTAATACCGAACGCCATGTTCGGAAAATGAACGTCGTATTGACCGGTTCAAGTTGTACGTACGCGTACATCGCCGTCCTGCGCCAAGCCGGGGGATGACGAGTCCGACAAGCAGGATCCCGCGCTGCAAAGCCGGGTTCATGCTGTCCGCCCAAGGGCAAGAGGATGGAAGGAAAATCATGAGTATTACTGGCGAACTGCTGCTGGGAGCGCGTTCCATTCGCGGGACGAGTGGAAGCTTCGAAGCAAGCGATCCCACTACCGGAAACAGCATGGCGCCCTCCTTCGGCGGCGCGTCGATCGACCAGGTGGATGCCGCCTGCACGCTTGCTGCAAGGGCTTTCGACGGTTTCCGTGAAGTGCCGCTGGAGCGCCGGGCGGCGTTTCTGGAAGCGATCGCCGAGAATATCCTGGCGATCGGCGACGATCTGATCCTGCGCTGCATGGCCGAAAGCGGCCTGCCCCGCCCCCGGCTGGAAGGCGAGCGCGGTCGTACCGTCGGCCAGCTCAGGATGTTTGCGGCGGTAGTACGCGATGGCGGTTTCCTCGATGTCCGCATCGACCCTGCCCAGCCCCAACGGTCGCCGCTTCCTCGCGTCGATCTGCGCCTGCGCAACATCCCGATCGGTCCGGTCGCGGTCTTCGGCGCCAGTAATTTTCCGCTCGCCTTCTCGGTAGCGGGTGGTGACACCGCTTCGGCTTTCGCGGCGGGTTGCCCGGTTGTGGCCAAGGCGCATCCGGCGCATCCGGGAACGTCCGAACTCATCGGCCGCGCGATCCAGGCGGCGGTCCAATCCGCAGGCCTGCCGGAAGGCGTTTTCTCGCTAATCGGCACCAGCGGCATCGCGGAAGCTCAGGCGCTTGTCGCCAATCCCCATATTGCCGCAGTCGGCTTTACCGGTTCGCAGATGGGCGGGACGGCGCTGATGAAAGTTGCGGCCGAACGCCCGCGTCCCATCCCGGTCTATGCCGAGATGAGCAGCATCAATCCGGTCATCCTGCTTCCTGAAGCTCTGGCGGCGCGTGGTTCCGAAATCGCGACCTCCTTCGTCGCATCGCTGACGCTGGGTGCGGGGCAGTTCTGCACAAACCCCGGACTCGTTCTGGCCATAGAGGGCCAGGGGCTGGACCAATTCGTCGAGGCGGCGGCGTCCGAACTGCGCGGCGCTCCCGCTGCAACGATGCTGACCTCCGGCATTCACGAAGCCTATGGCGCCGGTACGGCCTTGCTCGCCGACCACCCGGCAGTCGCCACGGTTGCCCGCGGCCTTGTCGGCGGAATCAACCAGGGACAGGCCGGGCTGTTTGTTGCGAAAGCCGCCGATTTCCTTGTCCATGACGCGCTGCAAACCGAGGTATTCGGTGCCTCCGCGCTCGTGGTCCGGTGCGCGGATGAAGCCGAACTGCGCCGCGTGCTCGAACACCTCGAAGGACAATTGACCGCCGCAATCCACCTGGACAAAGACGACACCGATTTCGCGCGGCGCTTGCTGCCAATCCTGGAGCGACTGGTCGGGCGCATCCTGGTCAACGGCTTCGGTACCGGCGTGGAAGTCGGTCATGCGATGGTGCATGGCGGACCGTTCCCAGCCACGTCGGACGGTCGCACGACATCGGTTGGAAGCCTGGCCATCCGCCGGTTCCTCCGCCCCGTAAGCTATCAGGATCTACCCGAGACGCTGCTGCCCGACGCGTTGAAGTGGAACAATCCGCTGGGTGTCGAACGCCTCGTCGACGGCAAGCGGGAAACGCTCTGACGCTTCGACAGGAAGATTGGAACAGCCCGCGCGTCGATCCGAGGCGCGCGGGAAATACGGGACGAGCGACGCAAGATCGCCGACCTGGGAGAAGGAAGCCTCGATGACCTGTGATCTCCTGCCCGGCAACGGGCCGATAGCCAATGCCGCATTTCTGCCGCTCGTCTCTGGGTGCGCAGGATGTTGATGGTTGTTCCCGCGCTGGTATTTGCTTCAGCCTTGCAGGCCCAGCCAGCAGCAGCACCGCCGGCTATGCCGGTCGAGCCGGCCATACCGGCCACGCCGGTCGACCCGGTTGCCTCCCAGTCGGAGGCCGTTGCAGGCCCTGTTACGCAGGATGCCTCCAGCAAGGGGGAAGCGGCGGCTCCACTCCCGCCATCGTTGCCGGACAACCCACCGCTGCAGAAGGATGGTCACCTGAAGCTGGGTGTAGGCATTCGCGGGCGTGTCGACGTTCGTTTTAACGATGCGGACAGTTCCGGCCAGCGACGGACCTCGACGCACTTGTCCTTCGACACGGTCATTCTGAAGCTGGACTATGATTCGTCGACTTTCTTTGGCGCCGCTGAATACCGTTTCTATGGCGGTAACTTCATCTACAGCCGCAAAAACGGCTACGAGGGTATACCCGGAGAGATCAACTTCCCGGCCTACGCTTATGTCGGTGCCAAACTTTCCGCCTCGGACAAAGTGACTGTCGGGCTCCAGCCGGTGCCGTTCGACGATCGCTACTGGGGATCGTCCTGGTACAACAGCATGGGCTTCGTCTACGGCCTTGAGGAGGTATACGACGTCGGGATCAGCTACGCACATACAGGAGGCAAGGTTTCCGTCGCCGCAGGTCTGTTCCCGACGACCGGACCGGCGGTGATGGGGCAGAGCAGGGACAGTGCCCGCTACAGCGTCAACATCGTTCGCGGTGATTCCTATCTGCCGGACACCTCGAGCAATGCGGAGCGCAACATCGTCGCTGGCCGAATTCAGTACGCAGTCGCCTCCTCAGATCGCGGCAAGCTCACCCTGACAGGCTCTGCCTGGCTTTCGGACGTCCATAATTTCGATACCGACAGGGACGGCTCGCGCCGTGCCTATGCGCTTAGCCTGACTGATGAAACGACGCCGCTACGCAAGAAGCTGCTGGTGGCACGGCAGGTCATCAATCCTGCCAATGCCGGGCGTAGCGACCTGATTGCTGTGGGCGATTATGACTCGTCGTACAATATTGCCGCCAAGAGCACGATGGTATTCGGGGAATTGAGCCATCCGATCGAGACCGGTCGCTTTCCTCTGAAGGTCAACCTCTATGGCAGTTACGCGCGGGTGTTCAAGGACGCGGCCGGCTTCGCCGATACGCAGCGGTTCAATCTTGGTGCTTTCTGGACCGACAAGGCGACGGGACGCATCCGCGTATGGACCGAGGCTCTGGTCGGCCGCAATGATCCTTATGTCGGTGCGGGCCAGTTCATTTCCGGCGGTGCGCAAGGCGGTGACAATCGCTGGAAGGTTTCGGCACTTGTGATGGCTGGATATTATTTCTGAGTGAGTCCGGCTGAAGGGCCGATGTCTGATCGATAGTCAGGGGATGTGTTCGAGGTCGCTCCGGTCAAGATCGACCATCACGGATTCGCGCTAAAGGGATTAGAGCGGGCATCTGGGTTATTAGATGCTGCTCCCGCCAGTTGATCTCTGTTCCGCATGATGAACCTGCCATGGGGAAGGAGTCCTTCCCCATGGCAGATAGTTTCAGTTCAGATACCGATCGCGCAGTTCCTCGGCTCGCGAGGTCAGCGGCTGTTCCTGACCGTCAACGAAGATGCGCAGGGCTTCGCTGAGAGGTTCCAGCGGATCGCCGCTCCAGATGACGATATCGGCACGCTTTCCAGAGGCGATGGAGCCGACCTGGGAGTCCAGTCCGAAGATCCGGGCCGGAGCGAGCGTCACTGCTTCGATCGCCTGCGCATAAGCAAGTCCGCGCGAGACCGCGATACCGGCGTTGTAGCGCAAGTCCCGGACGCGGGGGCCGCCGTCATTGCCTTCAACCGCGATCTCCACGCCGGCTTCCGACAATCGCCTGGCGTTCTCCAGCGTGGCGCCCAGCAGTTCGAAAGTCTGAGGGATGTTGGCGGTAGGGTTGAGCAGGACCGGGACGCGCGCAGCCGCGATCTCGGACGCGACCATCCATGCTTCTTCGGCACCGCTCAGGATCACGCGGAGGCGATATTCCTTCGCCAGGCGCAAGACCTCGGCAATGTCGGATGCCCGGTGGACGTCGACGATCAGCGGCACGGTGCCGTCGAGGACCGGTTGCAGGGCTTCCAGGTCCGCGTGTGATAGGCCAAGGTCGCGCAAGTTGCCGCTGTCGTAGGCGGCCTTGTGTGCACGGTAGAACTTTGCGTTGTCGAGCAGGTTGCGCAGTTCCACGAATTCCGCCGCGCGAGAGCCGCCGGCGCGCGTGGCGCCGTCCTCGCCGAACTCCAGTACCATGCCGACCCGCGCCTTGAGCAGCAGGCGCGCGCCCTGGCCGAGGGATATTGCCGCCGCCTGTCCGCCGAACGGAAGCTGGCGATCTTCGTCCCGATCATCGTAGCCCGGAACGACGATGGCGCTGGTGACGCCGCCAAGCCGGGCGACCGGGATCAGGGTGGAATTGCCGTTGAGCCCGTATTGCACATCGAACGCGGCGCTAATCTGCCTGTTGCGGTTGCGATCGTCACGCGTGCCGCTGACCGAGCTTACTTCGGCGAGGCCGAGCGCGGTGTTCACCGCGACCAGGCCGGGGGTGACGATATGGCCCTGGGCGTCGATGATGCGCGCGCCAGACGGCGCGATGACGCTCTTGCCGGCCGCGGCGATCACGCCGTCGCGGACGACGATCGTGCCGCTGTCCACTTCTCCTACCGGGCCGGGCGTAAGGATATGGGCATTGACGATGGCCAGGGTTTCGGCCTGGACCGGGAACGCTGTCAGCGCGGCAGAGACGGCAAGACTGCCGATGAAGCTGCGAAGCATGTCAAAGCCCTCCGTTCGGTTGGCCGAGTTCGAAGTCGGACCGATGGTTGTTCTGAGGCGCGTCGGCATCGTGGACCAGCGCGCCGTCGATGAAGACCTTCTGGGCAATGGCGTAGACGCTGAACGGGTCGCGGGTCCACAGCACCACATCGGCGTTCTTGCCGGGTTCGAGAGTGCCGGTCCTGTCCGCAATCCCCATGATCCGGGCCGGATTGGCTGTGAACCATTTCACCGCCTCGGCTTCGGGAATGTCGATCCCGGCGCGGCGACCGGCCGCCAGCGCGACGGCGCTCTCCACGTTGAGGCGCTGCGTCAGGCGCTGTTCGTCGGAATGGATCGCTACGCAGACGCCTTTCCTGGTCAGGATCGCCGCGTTTTCCTCGATGCCGTCATAGGCTTCCATCTTGAAGCCCCAGCGGGTCGCCCAGATGGCAACGCAGATGTCGTTTTCCTTGAGGAGATCGGCGATCTTGTAGGCCTCGACCGCGTGGTGGAAGGCGCGGGTCTTGTAGCCGAACTCCTTCGAGACATCGATCATCACCGCCATCTCGTCGGCACGGTAGCAGTGGTTCTGGACGAGGATCTCGCCCTTGAGCACGCCGGCCATGGTTTCCAGCGCGAGATCGCGCTTGGGCGCTTCGGCGGCCTCGCCGCGTTCGCGCTTGCGCTCATAGCCGTCCCACTTGCGCGCATATTCGGCGGCATCGATCCAGGCCTTCCGGAACCCGGCGACTTCGCCCATGCGGGTCGCCGGCGCGCGGCCACGGCTGCCGTAGCGGCCCTTGGGGTTTTCGCCGCAGGCGATCTTGAGCGCATAAGGCGCGCCGGGGAACTTCATCGCCTGCTCGGTCACGGCGGGCACGTTCTTGACCGTGACGCCGCGCCCGCCGAACAGATTGGCCGAGCCCGGCAGGATGAGCAGAGATGTGACGCCGCCGGCGCGGGCCTTGTTGAACACGGGATCCTGCGGCCAGATCGAATGCTCGGCCCAGACTTGTGCGGTGTTGGGGTCGATGTTCTCGTTGCCGTCGGCATGGCCCTGGACGCCGGGCGCGGGGAACACGCCGAGGTGCGAGTGGGCATCGATGACGCCCGGCGTCACCCACTTGCCGGTGCCGTCGATGACCGCTGCGCCTGCAGGCGGCACCACGTCGGCGCCGACCGCGAGAATCCTGCCGCCCTCCATGACCACCGTACCGTGCTCGATCTGGAGGCCGGTCGCCGTGAGGATCGTGGCATTGACGATCGCGGTCGTAACCGAGGGGCGCGGTCGGTAGGTGCTGGGATAGGGATCGGTGGCACCGGCGGCAGGCGCCGTGCCGGCGATCGGCGCGCTTTCGGCGGAGGGGTGGGTCTGCTTGCCGTTGGTGGCACAGGCAGAAAGCGACAACGTCAGGACCAGCGCCGAGCTGGCAAGGGCGATCCTCGAACGATGCTGTGTCGGTGTCAGGTGGCTGCGGATGCGCACGTGCGCTTCTCCTTATGACGACAAGAGTGATTGTGACCGGTCTCTTTCGCGTCGCGGTTGAGAGACCGGGCGAGGGCGATCAGAACGACTTGCGCACGCTGGCGTACCAATAGCGACCGTAGGGCTGGTAGAGGGCCCCGTTGTAGCCATAGGAGCCCGAATCCAGCGGCGGCTTCTCGTTGGTCACGTTGCGCGCGCCGATACGGAAGCTCGTGCCCTCCAGAGTGCCGTCGCGGAAAGCGTACTGGAGATAGAGGTTGGCTGTTACCTGGCCCTTCACGATCCAGTTGTTGCCATCGGCATCGGTAAGCCCGGTGTCTTCCACGCTGCTGATGTATTGGCTGAAGGCGCCGACCGTCAGGCCGCCCAGGCTCCAGGTCAGCGAGCCGGAGACGCGCCATTTGGGCAGTCCGTCCTGGCGTATCAGGTCGCCTCCGCCGGTGATCGCGGTTCCGGCATTGATCTGGCCGGCGTCCCGCGCTTCCAGCAGTGCGGCGATTTCCGGCGAGGGCGCGCGGTAGTACTTGAGCAGCCGCGCGGCATTGACGTTGAGGGCGAAGCTGCCAACGCTCGTGTCGCGCAGCTGCCAGGCGAATGTCATGTCCAGCCCGCGCACTGTCTGTGGTTGCAGATTGACGTACTGGTCCTTGACGTACTGCACGACGCCGACCGGGGCGAGGCCCGTCCCCGCAACCAGGGCCACGTCGTCTGCCGTCGGCGCGAGGCGGACGACGTTCGGGTTCGACGAGCCCTGCTGACGCAGCAGATAGTCGAGGATCAGGGCATTGCCCTCACCGAACAGGCCGACGATGCCCTTCTGTTTGATCTGCCAGTAATCGACGGTGAACGTGAAGTCGCCGAAGCGCGAGGGAATGAAGCGGGGCTCCAGTACCGCGCCCAGAGACCAGTTTGTCGAGGTTTCCGGCTTCAGGTCGGGATTACCCGAGCGCTGCGCGGTGGCGACGTAGGATTGCGAGCAATTGGAGAACGAGGCGATGCGTCCGGCCTGAAGGTCGGCCTCGCAGCGCACGTAGTCGGTGCGGGTATTGCCGCGGGTCACCAGGGAGGCGTTCATCTGCTCCAGGTTCGGGGCGCGGAAACCCTGCGCCCAGGAGCCGCGAAGGCGGATGCCGTCGACCACGTCCCAGGCTGCGGCCACCTTGGGCTTGGCGATGCTGCCGAAGTCGCTGTAATGTTCGTAGCGGCCGGCGACCTGCACTTCCAGCTTGCGCACCAGCGGCACGTTCATACCCGGCGAGACCAGCGGGATGGCAAGTTCCGCATAGGCCGAGCCGACCGTGCGCGCGCCGAAGGTGTCGGGCGTGGGGCTTACGCCGAACAGGTCGCTCGGCTGCACGGTGCCGGTCACCGTGTCGGTCCAGGTGATCGTGCCGTCCACGCGGGAATCGCGATCATCGAGCTGGGTGTCGCGGCGCAGTTCGACGCCGGCGGCAAAGCCAACGTCGCCGCCCGGAAGCGTCACCAGGTCCGGGGTCGATATCTTGAAGTCACCGAGAGCGAGGGTCGTCTTGCCACGCCGCTTGGCGACGACCGAGATGGCATCCAGAGCGGCCTGGTTGCTCGGCGTCGTATCCACGCCCGAGGGATTGGCGAGGTTGCCGCCATTGAAGGGATTGTAGGCATCGGGCGTCGAAAGCGCGAGATTGGCCTGGAGCGCTGTCGCGCTGACACCGGTCTGGCGGTCGACGACGGTCGCTTCGGAGTAGAGGCCGGCGGTTTCCCAGTTGAACTTGCCGAACGTGCCGCGCAGGCCCAGCAGGAAGCGGGTCTGCTGGTTTTCGACTTTCACGCGCGTCGGGCCGAGGTCGCCGAAGCGATAGTTGCTGATCGTGACCGGAAGGCCTGCCGCCGGGATGTTCAGGCCGGCGATCCGGTTGGGGTTGGCCGTACCGTCGGGCAGGGTGGCGGCGCCGAACGGGTTCCAGTAGTTCGACGCCGGGATCGTCATCTTGATCGACCCGATCGAGAACACGCTGTCCTGTACGCTTTCGGTCTGCGCCAGGTAGTAGCCGGCTTCCCCGAACAGCGTCAGATCGTCGGTCAGATCGTAGTGCGCGGTGGTGAACAGGTTGATCCGCTTGAGCGAGGGAATGACCGAGAGCGGATAGTTCGCCTGGCCGTCGGAGCGGAGATTGCGGTCCGCCGCGCCCGTCGCGCGGTTGCCGTCATCCACGCAGATGCCGTTGCCCAGGCCGATCTGGCAGCCGCTGTTGGTGGAAGGCTGGATGTGGAACTGGCCCGAGGCGTTCGTCAGTGCCGTGCCGTTCGCCCGGACCGTGCCGAAGCTGGCAGGAGTCTGGAAATCGCCCCAGGGAGACAGCGTGCTGCGGCGGTCCAGCGAGGTGGCGCCTTCGAACCGGGTTCCCTCGAACAGCGGACGCTTGTCTGCCGATGCGGTGAAGTCCTGATCGGTGGAATCGAGCGCGCTGCGGTCGGTGTAGCTGAACGAGAGCGTGAAGTTGCCGCGATTTTCCGCGAAGTTGTGGCCGGCAAGTCCGCTGACCTGAAGTTCGCGCAGCCCGGTGCCCTCGGCGCCGCCGTACTGGACTTCGACGTGGCCACCCTCGATGTCGCTCCGCAGCACCGTGTTGACAACGCCCGCCACGGCATCGGTGCCGTAGATCGCCGCCGCGCCGTCGCGTAGCACTTCGAGGCGCTCCAGCCCGGCGACGGGAATGGCGTTGCTGTTGTAGGTGATGACCGGCACGAGATTGCCGTCGGCCTGGCTACCCGGATGCTGGACGACGCGGCGACCGTTCAGCAGGACCAGCGTATTGCCGACGCCGAGATTGCGCAAATTGACCGAGCCGACGTCGCCACGCGCGAAGTTGCTGCTGGTGCCGCCATTGGTGCTGTTGAACGAGACATCGCCCATCTGCGGGATCGAGCGGAACAGCTCATCCCCGGAAACGGCGCCGACCGCGTCGATCTGCGCGCGGTCCACCACGGTCACTGGGAGTGCTTCGTTGACCTTGGCACCCTTGATCTGGCTGCCGACGACGACGATCTCGCTGGCCTTGGCGCTGTCCGATGCTTCGGTCTCGTCCTGGGCGTGGGCGGTCTGGGCGAGGCACAGGCCGAGTACGGAAGACGCAAGAAGAACCTGCCTGAAACAGGCGCGACGATTACGCATGTGAAACTGTCCCTGTTGATTTGCGCGCGCATGACCGGCGCGCGGGTATGGTGTCCGCGGGTTTGGTGCGGCTGCGGTCAGTAGAAACGGATCTCGTCTACCTGGAACGCGATGCGCGCGCCCGGTCCGCGCTGGGTGCCGATTTCGACCTGGACAATGCCGTCGCTGGTCCAGGCGGGGCCGGCGCCTTTGCGGGTGGCAACGGCCTTGAGCTCGCTGAAGGGCACGTCGATCGAAGTCCAGCCTTCACCGGCCTGGATGTCCTTGCTCCATCGGCCGTCAAGGCCGTTGAACTGGAGGCTGTAGGAACCGGCGCCCTTCACTTCCAACCGGATTCCCTTGTATCGATGAAGGTCGACCGGGCGGACGGAACCGCGCGTCAGGGGAATGGCTACGCCGGCGTAGGCCTCCGCTTTTTGCGCCATGCGGGCCGAGACCAGCAGGGCATGGCCGCCGCCGTCGCGGGGAACGACTTGCGAAATCTCCACTGTACGGTCGAGCCCGCCGTCGCCCGTTTCAAGGCGCAGGGTATCGAGGCTGGAGCGGCCGTCCGCGCGTTCGAAATCGTCCACGAGAGGAGCGACTTGTGCCGAAGGCAGGCGATCGCTGCGATTTGCGAGGGGCAGGGCGGGGGCGCCGGAACCGAGCACGAGCTTGCCGTCGATGAAGACCCGATCGATCTTGTGAATGTCGGCGATGTCTTGCCAAGGCTTGCCTTTGACCAGGATGAGGTCGGCGCGCTTGCCCGGTGCGATCGTGCCGCGATCCTGGTCCAGATGAAGGATGCGGGCGCTGACCGAAGTGGCGGCGGTCAGCACTTGTGAGGGCGACAGGCCTGCCCGCACCAGCAGCTCCAGTTCGCGGATGGTCGAGGCGCCGTGGGGCGTGTCAGGCATCCCGGCATCGGTGCCGACGCCGATCGGCACGCCTGCGTCGAACAGGGCCTTGGCATTGTAGAGCGCATTGTCGAACTTGGCGAAGGACTGCGCGACTTTGGAATCGCTGCGGTCGCGCGGCGCGCTGCCGGGCTTTTGTGGGTCGTAGACGGCCAAAGTAGGGATCACCGCCATGCCGGACTTGCGGATCGAGGCGATGTCCTCCGCATCGAGCCGGCGATCCTGCATCGAGTGCGCGAGTGAATCTACGCCCCCTCGCGCGGCGGCGAGGCCGCGATCGACGGTGACGGTATGCGTCAGCACTTCGAGACCCTCCGCATGGGCCGCCGAGGAGAGCGCCGCAAGCGTCGCCTCGTCCATGCTGGTGTTGTCGGCGGCGGTGCCGTAGCGCCAGCCGTCGGCAAAGGCCTTGATGAAGTCGGGCTTGTAGGGAAGCAGGCTCTTTACCGCGGCCCGAGCGGCCTCCGGCGTATTGATCCAGATGGTCGTCGCCTGATCGCCCCAGTCGGCACCGTGGCCGCCCGGCGTGCTGATACGGGCGGCGAAAGCGACGTGGGGCGAGGCGATTTGCGCCAGCCACTCGCGGCGTGGAAGATAGGATTCCGGTTGTTCGTGAAAATCACTGACCGAGGTCACGCCGTTTTTAAGATAAGCGGTTGCGATCTGGGGTGTCGTCGCCGGAACCCCCGAAGGCGTCCAGTGCGAATGGAGGTCGAAGAGCCCCGGCAGCAGGGCTGCACCGCGCGCGGCTATCTTGCGGGTACCGGCCGGCAAGCGCAGGTTTGGGCCGACTTGCGAAATGCGGCCGTTCTCGATCAGCACGTCGGCCTTAAGGGGCGGCGCGCCCGTTCCGTCAAAAACCGTAGCGCCCATTATGGCAACAGGATCATTGCTGGGCGATCCCGCGGCTGAGTACGTAGTAAAAGCGACTGCCGCCAGAACGGCAGAGCGCAGAAAAGCGCGTTGCAAAACGACCCCCTGAAGTAGCTGGGAAAATGGAGGGCCTGGCGTTGTCGCCTCGGATCGGAACCCGGCATTCCGCCTTAAGGGTTCCGCCCCATCAACTGCGGGTATTCTCAACCAATTTAGTTGTCAATGCAGTGCGTCGCAATTTCAGCCGATTTTTGAAATAATGATGCAAGCTATGTGTCAGGCTGTCGGTGCAGCTAGGCGTGGATGTCAAGGCGTTAAGACGAAAATCCGAGATTCTTCAAACATAGGCAATTGAAATTCATTGTATGTGAATCTCAATGCCGAGTATTAATGGCGGGTACGATGGATGTATTTGGCAGGAAAAATTGGTTCCGTCAGTTCGGCTTGACCACTCCGCATATAAATAGCGCACCGTCCGTGAGATTTCAGAGTTGATAACCTTTTTCCGGGCGTTGCGCCGTCTGAGAAATGCCGAGGTGTGAGAACCTTTAAGAGAAACATACTCCTAATACGTCGTCCTATATTCGGCTGACATGACCGGGTAGTTGATGCTCTGTCCAAGTCGCGGCCAGGCCTCCTTCGAAGCGGCCCCCACGGATCTTCCGTGGCGTTCCATTCACACGCCCCGCCATTGCCAAACTCCGCCCCGGGGACCGACCAGGAACGTCAACCCCCGAGTGGTGTCCGCAAGGCGAGTGACTGCTCACGCGGAATCGACGGCTCGGATCTGCCCGATGGTCAACGGTGCTTTCGGCTTCGCTAAAATGCGCGAATCCTTCTCGTTCCAGCGCGCTGTATTTCAGAAAGTGTATCCCAATTGGTTTACGCCGACAGTTAGGGGCGAATTAGGATACAGAAGGTGCGCTGCAGGAGGGAGGAGATCAGGTTGGAATCGAAGGGTCAGTGGGTGAGGGTGTCTGGTGTGTTCCACGCAGCGCTTCGATCACATGGCGCATCGTTTCGGTGTCGCGCACGTTGAGATCGCGTTGGGGGTAGGGAACTTCGATGCCTTGCTCGCGCATCAGGCGCCAGAGCGCCTTCAAGACGTCGGACCGCACATTTCCAACGCCTTCCTCGGGATCGGTGATCCAGACGTGGATCACGAAGCTGACGCCGCGCTCCGCGAAACTGTCGAGCCAGACGGTGGGCGGCGGGGCGGCCAGGACGCGCTTTACCGACTTGGCGGCGGCCAGCATGAGATGTTCCACGCGTTCGATATCGCAGGCGTAGGGCATGACCACGGGAACCTGGATACGCACGTTCTTGCTCGAATAGGACCAGTTCTCGACCTGATTGATCATCAGGTTTTCGTTCGGGATCAGGTACTCCTTTTGATCCCGCGTGGTCAGCGAGACGGCGCGGATGCCGATGCGGCGGATCTGGCCGAAAGTGGACATTCCGGCGGCGTCCGTGATGGTGATGACGTCGCCGGGCTTGATCGACTTGTCCATCAGGAGGATGATTCCGGCGATCAGGTTGCCGAACGTCTTCTGCAGGCCGAAGCCGATGGCAAGGCCGAAGGCGCCGGAGAACACCGTCAGTGCGGTGAGGTCTATGCCCAGAACGTCGATGCCGACGAGGATCGCGATCGTCCAGATCAGCAGGCTGACCAGCTTTTCCGCCAGCAGGCGCTGGGTCTGGTCGAGCCCGGTTGCCGAGCGGAGCACACGGCTGGAAAGGCGGCTGGCGCCCCAGGCGATGGAGATCACCAGCCCCAGCACGAAGAGCAGGACGACGAGATCCCAGACCGAAATCCTGCTGGATCCGACCTGCACCGCCAGCCGGTCCAGCGTGTCCACCAGATCGCTGAGAAAGCCGCCGTGCGAGGTGACTGCGTTCTTGAGGCCGTCCGCTCCCGCCAGCGGCTGGTCTGCCCCCGTACGGCCTGCCGCATGGGTCGCAGCCTCAGCCGTGCCGCTGGGCGACGGCGTCGGGCTGGGCATCACCATGCGGACGACCGGGTTGGTCATGTCGCCGCGCCGGTCCGCTTCATGGCCGCGAGAGCCTGTTCGAGATCGGCAATGAGATCGTCCGTGTCCTCCAGCCCGACGGCGAGGCGCACGCCGAAGTGGTCGGACGCCTCGTGCTGGCCCGGAGGCCAGGGCATGATCTCGCGGTGCCGGGTCGGCTCGATCGGCACGACCAGGCTTTCGAATCCGCCCCAGGAATAGCCGATGGCGAAGAGGTTCAGGGCGTCGATGAAGCGGTTGCGATCGGCCATGGTGCCGCCGTTGAACACGAAGCTGAAGAGGCCGCAGCCGCCAGTGAAGTCGCGCGTCCAGATGTCGTGGCCGGGCGAGCCGGGCAGCATCGGACAGAGCACTTGCGCCACTTCCGGGCGAGATTCGAGCCAGCGCGCTATCTTCAGCGCGGATTCGGCTTCCTGGCGCAAACGCACGCCCAGGGTGCGCAGCCCGCGAAGGGCCAGTGCCGCGTCGTCAGGCGAGACGACGATGCCGAGATCCTGCGCGCGTTTGCGCAGCTTCTCATAGAGTTCCTCGCCCGCGCTGGCGCTGCCCATCATCAGGTCCGAATGGCCGCCGACATGCTTGGTGAGCGCCATGACGGTCACGTCCACGCCCTTTTCCAGTCCGGCAAAACCGAGCGGGCTGGCCCAGGTGTTGTCCAGAACGGAGACGGCGCCCTTGGCGCGCGCGATGCGGGCCAGTTCGGGAACGTCGCAGACTTCCATCGACAGGCTGCCCGGCGCCTCGATCAGGACGGCGCGGGTCCGTTCGCAGAACAAGTCTTCGTAGGCGGGAATGTCGAGCGGATCGTAGAAACGGGTCTCGATCCCGAAGTCGGCAAGCATGCCGGTGCCCATCGAGCGGGTGGGGTCGTAGGCATTGTCAGTGATGAGCACGACGTCGCCCGGACGAAGCAGCGCGAGCATGACTCCGGCGATCGCGGCGACGCCCGAGGGATAGATGACCGTACCGTGAGCGCCGGGCTCGATCTTGGTCAGGGCCTCGCAAAGCGCCCATTGCGTGGGAGCGCCGCGGCGGCCGTAGAAGAACTGGCCGTCTTCGTTGCGGCGCGGGCCTTCGGCGAGTGCAGCGGTGTTTTCGTAGAGATGCGTGCTCGCGCGCCAGACCGGCGGGTTGACGACGGCGCCGGTCCACTCCTTGCGGCGGCCTCCGCCGACCAGCTTGGTGAATGGGGCGAGGTCGTCGAAATTGTCCAAATCGCTCAAAGTGCTCTCCGCTCTTGCGCTTCCAGCACTACCGTCCCGCGGGGCGGGGGTCGAGAGGCAAGACGGCCGGCGGACGCCGCGATGGCGCCGGCTGTCTGACGGGGCAAGGTGGCCGAAGCGGAAATTGGCCCGCTCAGGCTCTGGCATGCCTGAGAATCAGGCGAGGCGGCGCATCGGGGAATTGGGGTCCTGGCCCATGTCGCGGGCGGCTTCGACTTCCCGGGCGGCGATCGCGGCATGGTCGCGCGGGCCGGTGTCGAGGCGGATGGGGGCGAGCCGGACAGTCGCGGGATCCGGACCTTCGCCCGGAACACCCAGCGAGAACACGCGGCGCTCGGCATGGCCATGCTCGTCCACGAGGCACAGGCGCACGAGCGGCACGAAGAGGCTGGCCTGTCCCTGGCGCATCACGCGAATCGCGTTGAGCGGCAGTTGCAGTTCGCCCTTGAACGTGCGCGCTTCGCCGGGGGCGAGCGCTTCTAGGGTGTGGCGCAGCGGCAAGGCGGCAGGTTCGGGCGCGAGCTGCTCCACTTGCGATAGCGAGGCGTGAGCGGAGATCATGTCGCCCAGCACGCGCCAGGGCTCGGCAAGGCCGCTTTCCGGCGCGGACAAGGTCAGGCGGTATTGCAGCGTGGCGTAAACGAGCGACAGGCGCAGCGTCACGGGTTCGAAATCGACTGCGATCACGCCCGGACCGGACGGCGCCGGGGCCCTTGCCGGCGCCGGGTTAGGGGCCGGTATCGCAGCTGGTGCCGGCTGCGACGGCGATTGCGGCTCGGGATTGCGCAGCGGCTGCACGCGGGGGGCCGGCGAAACGGGGGCTACGGGATCGAGCGCGGCGATGGCGGCGGCTGCGACGGGGGCATCGGCCGTCTCCTGGACGATTTCGTCCTCAGGCTCGGCTTCAGGTTCGAGACCGGCTTCTTCCCAGGCCGTGGCAGGCGCGCGGCGGCGGCGAAGGAGCAGGAAGACGCCGACCCCGGCCGCGACCAGGGCAGCGGGGATGGCCAGCCACCATTCCGGCCAATGCGGCGTGGCTGCGGGCGGGTTTGCGAGGTCCGCTTCCGGCGCGGCGGAAGGCTGGGCCGGCAGAGCGGCGCTGTCGCTCGCTGTCGGCGTGGGGGCGGGTGCCAGCGGCTGGGCCGGCAACTGGGCCAAGGGGGTGACGGCGGGTGAGGGCGCGGCGGCGGCGGGTTCCGTGCGCGATGGCTCCACCGGGCGAGCGGGCGTGGCCGTGGCGGCTGGCGGGGTGGCACGCGGCTGGGGGCGGTCGCTGGCGCGCGCGGCGGGCGGCGGCGGGGCGGCGATGGTCGGCACCGGTGTCGGCCGCGAAGTGGGCGCTGCGGCGGGGGCTGCGGCCGGTGCATCGGGAGCGGTGTCGCGCGGGGTGACGGTGGGGTTCTGCGGGTCCACCGGACCTTGCGGGCGCGGCGCGCCCTGGCCTTCCTGCTGGCCGGGCGGCAGGCTCCAGGTCGATTGCGCGAAAGCCGTCGTCGGTCCCGCCATGAGGCCGAGCGCAAGTGCCGCGCGTGAAAGTGGTGTCGCGAATTTAGTCACATCGGCCCCGCATCAAACTCCCAGCCCCACATTAGACCATGCGCTGAACCCGCGGTTAATGCTCCGCTCCAGCGCGGCGAGACGTGAGCGATCATAGCCCAATGCGGGGCGCGCGGGCAATCGCGCCCTTGGCGCATTTCCCCGCCGCACTTGCGGCGGCCCGCATTACAGGGTCGGATCCCCGTCACGGTCCGATTCCCGGTCGCCGTCGCCGTCTCGGTCGCATGGCTTGAAGCGCGGCGCCGGGGCACCTATCAATGGCATCATGACTGACACCACCATGACTCCGCTGCATCTGGGCCAGAACAGTGCGCTGCCGACGTCTCCCGAAGACGCCGTGCTGGACTACGTGCCGAACCCGCGCCAGGGCAGCCACTATCTCGTGCGCTTCGCCGCGCCCGAATTCACCTCGCTCTGCCCGGTTACCGGCCAGCCCGATTTCGCGCACCTGGTGATCGACTATGCACCGGGCGCAACCATCGTCGAATCCAAGAGCCTCAAGCTGTTCCTCGGCGCGTTCCGCAACCACAACGGCTTCCACGAGGACGTCACCGTCGGTATCGGCCAGCGCCTGTTCGACGAGATGAAGCCCCATTGGCTGCGCATCGGCGGCTACTGGTATCCGCGCGGCGGCATTCCCATCGACGTGTTCTGGCAGTCCGGCGCGGCGCCGGAAGCGCTCTGGGTTCCCGACCAAGGCGTGCAGGGCTACCGCGGCCGCGGCTGATCGGCCCGGTCAGCCCATGCCGGGCACCGGTTCCTAGTTCCGGTATGATGAGCAGGGGCGCCGGCTTGTGCCGACGCCCCTATGCCCCGGGCTTTCCCTCAGGGTTTCGCGAGAAGTTGCCCCCTCGCTTCCCAAGGTCCGTGCCGGGTTACGTAACGCTATCTGGCGGCGAACTGTACGCCGTTCACGCGCCTGAGATCGACAGTTCCCTTGCCAAGCGAGGCCATCTGGCGGTTGCTCAGGCACTGGGCGTAGACCGTGGGCGCTTCCGCCTTCAACGCGGCTTCCGTAGCCAGGGCGTCATCGAGGCGTGCGGTACATTCGGCGCGCGATTCGTAAGTTTGCACAGGCGTCGATAGCCTCTCGCAAGCTGATCCGTCATCGCTGCAGCCAAACAGGGCGAGGGCAATGAGTGTAGCGCTCATTCGTCTCTCCTTTCGAAGGGGATAACGGGCGCCCGGCCGAAAATATCCCGCAAGCGACGGGAAAAGAGTCATTTTCGAGGCTGGAACCTCTGCCGGTCTCATGCGTAGGAAACGCCTTCATGGACCAGACAAAAGCCAAGCTCATCATCCGCCCCGCCACTGTAGCCGATGCACCCGCAATCGCGCGGCTCTCGGTGAAAGTCTACGGCAAGGCCGATGCCTTCACCCGCGCCGAGATCCGCGGCCAGGTCATCAATTTTCCGGAAGGACAGTTCGTCGCCGAATATGACGGCAAGGTCGTCGGCCACTGCGCAACGATGATCGTCACCGCCGCCCAGGCCTTTCGCCCGCATACCTGGGAGGAGATCAGCAACGGCGGTTATGGCCGTCCGCCGTCGGACGATGGCGACGTGCTCTACGGCTTCGAGGTCTGCGTGGACCCCGATTACCGCCGCCTGCGCATCGGCCAGCGGCTCTATCGCAAGCGCAAGGAAGTCTGCCAGTATTTCGAGCTGAAGGGCATCGCCTTCGCCGGACGCATGCCGGGCTATTCGCGGCGCATGCGCCAATATCCCGACCCGGCCGACTATCTCCAGGCCGTGCGGGACAAGAAAGTGCGCGACCAGGTGATCCAGTTCCAGATGAACGAGGGTTACGAACCGCGCGAAATTCTGCCGGACTACATCCCGAACGACAAGGAAAGCGGCGGCAACGCCGTCCTGATGTACTGGACCAACCCGCTCGCCCCGCGCGATACGGGTAAGGCGGTGCCCGGCTTCAAGGAGCGCGTGCCTTCGACCGTGCGGGTGGCCACCGTCCAGTTCATGATGCGCAAGATCGAGCAGATCGACCAGTTCGAGGAGCAGGTGGAATACTGGATCGACGTGGCCGCCGATTACGAGAGCGATTTCGTGGTCTTCCCCGAGCTGTTCACGCTGGAGCTGCTGTCGATCGAGGAGACCAAGCTGGAACCCGCCGCTGCGATCGAGAAGATCGCGGACTACACCGAGCGCTTCGTGGAATTCATGCAGCGCATGGCGGTGAGCTACAACATCAACATCATCGGCGGCTCGCATCCCACCCGCGTCAAGCTGGGCCAGGGCAAGAGCGAGATCCGCAATATCGCCTATACCTTCCTGCGCGACGGTGCGGTGCACGAGACGCAGAAGCTGC
The DNA here is from genome assembly GCF_004368805.1 of Novosphingobium sp. PhB55. NCBI lineage: Bacteria > Pseudomonadati > Pseudomonadota > Alphaproteobacteria > Sphingomonadales > Sphingomonadaceae > Novosphingobium > Novosphingobium sp. PhB55. The sequence continues at coordinate 657,065 of NZ_SODQ01000002.1, forward strand.
ATCCCACCCCGTCCGAGCGGCGCTGGTGGAACATCAAGGGCGGCTACGGCGCCAACGTGATCCCCACCGACTGCGGCCCGATCGGCGTGATGATCTGCTATGACAGCGAGTTCCCCGAGCTTTCCCGCCACCTCGTGAACCAGGGGGCGCTGATGCTGTTCGTGCCGTTCTGCACCGACGAGCGCCGCGGCTTCCTGCGCGTGCGGTACTGCTGCCAGGCCCGCGCGGTGGAGAACCAGTGTTACGTCGTGACATCGGGCGTGGTCGGCAACTTGCCCAACGTGGAGAACATGGACGTCCACTACGCGGAAAGCGCGATCCTTACGCCGTCCGATTTCCCCTTCGCGCGCGACGGCGTGGCGGCGGACACCGCGGCCAATACCGAGACGATCGCCATCGCCGACCTCAGCCTGGATGCGCTGCTGACGGCCCGTCAGTCAGGCGCGGTGCAGAACCTGAAGGACCGGCGCTTCGACCTCTACCGGGTGGAATGGACGCAGCAGTAGGAAGCGGAAGCGCGGGATCGGGCGGCGCGGGTCATTTCCGGGGCTTGAGGCCCCGCGCTGCCGCCGCCACGCGCAGGCGCGTCTCGGCGATCAGTTCGTCGAGGCTGGCCACCTGCTTCACGCCGTATCGCGCGCCGGTGATGTCGACATTGCCCTTGCGCCAGAAACCCGGCGGGCAGAGCAGCACGACTTTGCCGGAGCGGGCGTGCAGCCCCAGTTCCAGCAGGCTCACCGGGCTTTGCGATCCGGGCGCGAGGTAGAGCACGATCACGTCGGCACTGTCGAGCGCGGCCAGTTCCCATTCGACCTGGCGGCGGAACTCCGGCTCGCCGGCCTCGGGCTTCCAGGCTGGGTTCCAGTCCGGGCGGCGCGGATTGAGCAGGACCACGTCCTCGCCGCGAAGCGCCTCGATCACCTGCTTCTGCCAGTCGGGCGCGGCGCCCATGTCGATGCTGCCTCCCAGGAACACCCGCGGGCGATCGTGCCGGGGCGGAAGCGGCTCGGGCGAAGTCACCACGGCGGTTTCCGCCAGGGCCGCAGCGGGAGCCACGGAAAGCACGAGCGCGGAGAGCAGCAGGGCAAGGGAAGGCGCTTTGATCATGCCGGCCCTCTAGACAATGCGCAGCCGTGCCAGCCAGCGAAATCGTTGGTCGGCGCGTGCCGGAAGGGCGGCAGTGGCAGTTCTTCGCGCCCCTTCCTTATCGGGCCTTCACCCAGAGCACGCCGTAAGGCGGGAGGGCAGCCGGCGTCGCCCCGTTGATGGCAAGAACGATATCGCCCTGCACCGCAAGGGCCTGGAGTGCGGGGCTGGGAGTCAGCGGCTCGGGCGAGAGATTGAACAGGCAGAGCAGGCGCTCCTCCCCGTCCACGCGCAGGAAGGACAGCAGTTCGCCGTCGCAGGCGAGATCCTCCAGCGCGCCGTGCCGCAGCACCGAGCTCGCCTGGCGCAGGGCCAGCAGCTTGCGCGTGAAATGGAGCAGCGAGGCGGGATCGCTCTCCTGAATGGCGACTGCGCGGGTGAGGTTCTCGGCGGAAAGCGGCAGCCAGGGCGACACCGGCGTGAAGCCGCCGAGGGGGAGGTCCTCCCAGGGCAGCGGCGTGCGGGCACCGTCGCGCGAGAGGGTCAGCGGCCAGTTGGCGATGGCCTCGGGGTCCTGCAACTGCTCGAAGGCGATCTCATCCTGAAGCAGCCCCAGCTCCTCGCCTTGGTAGAGGATCACATTGCCGCGCAGGGCCATGAGCAGGGCCATCTTCGTCCGGGCAAAGATACCCCGGTGTTCGGGCGCGCACCAGCGAGAGAGGGCGCGGGGGGCATCGTGATTTTCGAAGGCCCAGCTCGGCCAGCCGCCGTTCTCGTCCGGGGCAAGCTCCCAGCGCTGCAAGGTCTCGGCCACGAAGCGGGCGGTGAGGGCGGGGGCGTAGAGAAAGTCGAAACCATAGGCGCTGTTCAGCCGGTGTTCCCCGGCGGTATAGGCGCGCCGGTCCGCCTGCGGATGGTCTCCTCCGATCTCGGCCACGGTGTGGATGGCGCCATATTCGTCGCAGACCGCCCGCAACCGCTCCACAAAGCCGATCATGTCGGGGTGGGACTGGCTGTAGGTCTTGAGCTGGAAGTCGAAGGGGCGGGTGCGGAGGCGGCCGTCGGCCGGGGCGGGAGGATTGTCGCGCAGCAGCGGATCGTTCATCGCGTGGTTGAGCGCGTCCAGACGGAAGCCGTCCACGCCGCGCTCCAGCCAGAACCGGGCCGCCTGCAGCACCGCGTCCTGCACCGCGGGATTGTGCATGTTGAGCTGCGGCTGCTCCTTCAGGAAAGTATGCATGTAATATTGGCGGCGGCGGCCATCCCAGGTCCAGGCCGGGCCGCCGAACACCGATTGCCAGTTGCAGGGCGGGGTGCCGTCTTCGCGGGGATCGTGCCAGACGTACCAGTCCGCCCTGGGATTCCCGCGGTCCGAGCGGCTTTCCGCGAACCAGGGATGGAGGTCCGAGGTATGGGCATAGACCTGGTCGATGATGACCCTGAGGCCCAGGTCGTGAGCGTGGGCAACCAGGGCGTCGAAATCGGCCATGGTGCCGAAGACCGGGTCGATCCCGCAATAGTCCGCCACGTCGTAGCCGAAGTCGCGCATCGGAGAAGTGAAGAAGGGCGAAATCCAGATCGCGTCCACGCCCAGCCGGGCGACATGATGCAGGCGGCGGGTGATGCCGGGAAGATCGCCCACGCCGTCGCCGTTGGAGTCCTGGAAGCTGCGCGGATAGATCTGGTAGATCGCCGCGCCTTGCCACCAGGGGGGACGGGACGAATCGAGGGCTGGAGAAGCGGAGGGAAGGCCGGAAGCGGCGCCAGGAATGGAAGGGGTTGGGGCGACGTCGGATTCGATCAGGCTCATGAGCACCTTTCGCGGGTATTTGCGGGCGATCATATCACCAGCGGGGCAGCCCGGCGCGAATTTTTTGCGGCACTGCACAATGCCCCTTGCCGCAAGCGGGCGCTGTGCTAGCCATGATCGGGAAGCGCGGGAAAGTGCAGCGGTCCGCTTTTGCTTGCCTGACGCTAAACCATACGGATTGCAGGATTTTTCAAAGCATCTTGCACGTCCAATACCAGGAGTGTGCCCGTGGCGACCGAACCTGTTTCCAACAGCAAGGCCGAAGCGCCCTCGGAAATGGACAAGCACATCGTCAGGGTGCTTCGCCAGCGCGTCGGCAAGGACGAGCGGGCGGCCAAGCAGCATGACTGGTACACCGCCTCGATCCTCGCCCTGCGCGACGAAATCATCGAGAAGTGGATTGATTCCACCCGCCGCACTTACGATTCCCAGGGCAAGCGGGTCTATTATCTCTCGATGGAGTTCCTGATCGGTCGCCTGCTGCGCGACGCGCTCTCGAACATGGGCATGACCCGCGAGTTCGAAGCCGCGTTGAAGGCCCACGGCCTCGACCTTGCGGCTCTGGAGGAACTGGAACCCGATGCGGCGCTCGGCAACGGCGGTCTCGGCCGTCTGGCGGCCTGCTTCATGGAGAGCCTCGCCACGCTGGATATCCCGGCTTACGGCTATGGCATCCGCTACGTGAACGGCATGTTCCGCCAGCGCGTGGACGACGGCTGGCAGGTCGAGCTGCCGGAAACCTGGCTGGCCCACGGCAATCCCTGGGAATTCGAGCGGCTTGAGAGCACTTACCGCATCGGTTTCGGCGGCGAGGTCGTGGCCGAAGGGGACGGCGTGTTCTGGCACCCGGCCGAGCAGGTCGAGGCCACGGCGATCGACACGCCGGTGGTCGGCTGGCGCGGCAAGCGCGTGAACACCCTGCGCCTCTGGACCGCCAGCCCGCTCGATCCGATCAAGCTCGACGCCTTCAACGCCGGCGACCACTTCGGCGCCCTGGCCGAGCAGGTCCGCGCCGACAGCCTCGTGCGGGTGCTCTATCCCGCGGATTCCAGCCCGGCCGGACAGGAATTGCGGCTGCGGCAGGAGTATTTCTTCACCGCCGCCTCGATCCAGGACATCGTGCGCCGTCACGTCCAGTACCTGGGCGATATCCGCACCCTGCCGGAGCAGGCGGCGATCCAGCTCAACGATACCCATCCCTCGGTGGCCGTCGCCGAGCTGATGCGCCTGCTGGTCGATGAAAACGGCCTTGAATTCAACGAAGCCTGGGACATCTGCCGCCGCACGGTGTCCTATACCAATCACACGCTCCTGCCGGAGGCGCTGGAATCCTGGCCGCTGCCGCTGTTCGAGCGCTTGCTGCCGCGCCACATGCAGATCATCTACGCGATCAACAGCCGCGTCCTGCGCGAAGCACGCAAGGCCGGCTGCAGCGATGCCGAAATCTCGGCGATCTCGCTGATCGACGAGAACGGAGAGCGCCGCGTACGCATGGCCAACCTGGCCTTCGTGGGGGCCCATTCGGTCAACGGCGTGGCCGCGCTTCATACCGACCTGATGAAGAAGACGGTCTTCGCGGACCTTCACAAGCTCTATCCCGACAGGATCAACAACAAGACCAACGGCGTCACGCCGCGCCGCTGGCTGCAGCAGTGCAATCCGGGGTTGACCTCGGTGATCCGCGAGGCGATCGGGGACGGCTTCCTCGATGATGCGGAGAAGCTCTCCGACCTCAACGCTTTCGCGGCCGATGCGCAGTTCGGCGCGCGGGTGGCCGACGTGAAGCGTGCCAACAAGGTGGCGCTGTCGGACTACATCAAGAAGACGATGGGCATCCGGCTCGATCCCGACGCCCTGTTCGACGTGCAGATCAAGCGCATCCACGAATACAAGCGCCAGCTGCTCAACCTGATCGAGACGGTGGCGCTCTACGACCAGATCCGCAGCCATCCCGAACGGGACTGGGTGCCGCGCGTGAAGATCTTCGCGGGCAAGGCCGCGCCGAGCTACCATAACGCCAAGCTGGTCATCAAACTGGCCAATGACATCGCCCGGCGCGTCAATGCCGATCCCTCGGTCGGCGGGCTGCTGAAAGTGGTCTTCGTGCCCAATTACAACGTCAGCCTGGGGGAGCGCATCTTCCCGGCGGCCGACTTGTCCGAACAGATCTCGACCGCGGGCATGGAAGCTTCCGGCACCGGGAACATGAAGTTCGCGCTCAACGGCGCTCTCACCATCGGCACGCTCGACGGGGCCAATGTCGAGATCAAGGACCATGTGGGAGACGACAATATCGTTATCTTCGGCCTCACGGCGGAAGAAGTGGCAGCCAAGCGGGCGAGCGGCTACAACCCGCGCGAAGTGATCGACGGATCGCGCGAACTGCGCCAGGCGCTCTCGGCGATTTCCTCGGGCGTCTTCTCTCCCGACGACCCGGATCGCTACAAGGACCTCATCGGCGGCATCTACGACCACGACTGGTTCATGTGCGCTGCCGATTTCGACAGTTATGCCGCCGCCCAGCGCTCGATCGACGCGCGGTGGGAGGACATGGCGGGCTGGCGTTCGGCAACTATCAGGAACATCGCCAATGTCGGTTGGTTCTCCTCGGATCGGACTATCTCCGAGTATGCCAAAGACATCTGGAAGGTCCTGTGAAGCCACCCGAAAGCGCTATCGAGTCCCTGCTGCAAGGCGTTCACGCCGATCCTTTCTCGCTTCTCGGCCTCCATCCCGGGCCTGACGGGTGTTACGCACGCGCCATCCTGCCTGGCGCGGAGACGGTCGAGGCCTTCAGCCTGGACGGCCGCCGGCTGGGCATGCTCGGCAAAGTGGACGACCGCTTCCTGTTCGAGGGCAAGCTGCTCGGCAATCCGCAGCCTGTCCGCTATCGCTGCACCGCCGGCGACAGCGACTGGCTGGTTACCGATCCCTACACGTTCGGGCCGGTGCTGGGCCCCATCGACGACCTGCTGATCGCGCAGGGCACGCATTTTCGCCTGTTCGACAAGCTCGGCGCGCATATCATGCGGCACGAGGGCGCCAACGGGGTCCATTTCGCCGTCTGGGCACCCAACGCTCGCCTGGTGAGCGTGGTGGGCGATTTCAACGACTGGGATCACCGCCGCCACATCATGCGCAGCCGCAAGGACATCGGCGTCTGGGAGATATTCATCCCCGACATCGCCGATTACCGTGCCTACAAGTATCATATCGTCGGCGCGGACGGCAGCGTGCAGCCGCTCAAGGCCGATCCATTCGCCTTCATGTCGGAAATCCGCCCGGCCACCGCGTCGATGACCGCTCACCCCGCCAAGCTCGAATGGGGCGACGAGGCCCATCGCGATCACTGGGCCTCGGTCGATCCGCGCAAGGTGCCGGTCTCGATCTACGAGGTCCACGCCGGGTCCTGGCAGCGCGACCGCTTCAATTGGTTCCTCAATTGGGACGACATGGCGGACAAGCTCATCCCCTATGTCGTGGAGATGGGCTTCACCCATATCGAATTCCTGCCCATCAGCGAGCACCCCTACGATCCGTCCTGGGGCTACCAGACGACCGGGCTCTACGCCCCCAGCGCCCGCTTCGGCGAACCCGCGGGCTTTGCGCGTTTCGTGGACGGCGCGCATCGGGCGGGGATCGGTGTCATCCTGGACTGGGTGCCGGCGCATTTCCCCAAGGACGATCACGGGTTGGTCCGCTTCGACGGCACCGCGCTCTACGAGCACCAGGACCCGCGGCTGGGCTTCCAGCCGGACTGGAACACCCTGATCTACAACTTCGGGCGGCGCGAGGTGCAGAGCTTCCTCGTCAACAACGCGCTGTTCTGGGCCGATCGCTATCACGTCGACGGCCTGCGCGTGGATGCCGTCGCCTCGATGCTCTACCGCGATTATTCGCGCAAGGCCGGCGAGTGGATCCCGAACGAGCAGGGCGGGCGCGAGAACTGGGAAGCGGTGGATTTCCTGCGCGCCACCAACCGCGCGCTCTACGGCCAGTATCCCGGCGTCTTCACCATCGCCGAGGAATCGACCGCATGGCCCGGCGTCACCCAGCCGGCCTATGACGTGCCGGAAGGCGAGCATGCCTCCGCGCTGGGCTTCGGCTTCAAGTGGAACATGGGCTTCATGCACGACACGCTGCGCTACATGGCACGCGATCCGGTGCACCGGCGCTATCACCACAACGACATCACTTTCGGCCTGGTCTACGCGTTTTCCGAAAATTACGTCTTGCCGCTCAGCCATGACGAGGTGGTCCATGGCAAGGGCTCGCTGCTGAACAAGATGAGCGGCGACGATTGGCAGAAATTCGCCAACTTGCGTGCCTATTACGGCATGATGTGGGGCTATCCGGGCAAGAAGCTGCTGTTCATGGGCCAGGAATTCGCCCAGCGCCGCGAATGGAGCGAGGAACGCGCGCTCGACTGGGACTTGCGCGACGCCCCTGCACATGAAGGCATCCGCAACCTGGTGAAGGACCTCAACCACCTCTACCGCGACAAGCCCGCGCTTCACTGCGGCGATTGCGATGGCGACGGTTTCGAATGGCTGGTGGTCGACGATGCGGCGAATTCGGTCTTCGCCTGGCTGCGCAAGGCGCCCGGTGCGCCGCCGATCGCGATCATCTCGAATATGACCCCGGCCATGCACACGGGTTATAGACTGCCGCTGCCTTGCGGCGGCACATGGAACGAGATCCTGAACAGCGATTCTCCCCATTACGGGGGAACCGGCAAGGGCAACCTGGGCCAGGTCGAAGCCGCAGACGGTCATGCCATGGTCACACTGCCGCCGTTGGCAACCATCATGCTCGAATACGCCGGCTGAAAACGGCGACACGAAGGAGAGTGAGTGCAATGAGGACGCCGACCGGATCGCCACTCGCGCGCGATGCCATGGCTTATGTGCTGGCAGGGGGGCGCGGCAGCCGACTTGCGGAACTGACCGACAACCGCGCCAAGCCCGCGGTCTATTTCGGGGGCATGAGCCGCATCATCGACTTCGCCCTGTCGAACGCGATCAATTCCGGCATCCGCCGCATCGGCGTGGCCACGCAGTACAAGGCGCATAGCCTGATCCGGCACATGAACCGCGCCTGGAACTTCATGCGGCCCGAACGCAACGAAAGCTTCGACATCCTGCCCGCCAGCCAGCGCATTTCCGAGCTGCTCTGGTACGAAGGCACGGCCGACGCGGTGTTCCAGAACATCGACATCATCGCCTCCTACACCCCGAAGTACATGGTCATCCTGGCCGGCGATCACATCTACAAGATGGATTACGAATTGATGCTGCAGCAGCACGTCAATTCGGGCGCGGACGTGACGGTGGGCTGCCTGGTGGTGCCGCGCAAGGATGCGAGGGCTTTCGGCGTGATGCATGTCGACGAGAACGACGTGATCACCTCGTTCCTGGAAAAGCCCAAGGATCCCCCCTCGATTCCGGGCGATCCCGCCCATGCCCTGGCATCCATGGGCATCTACGTGTTCGATACCGAGTTCCTGTTCGAGCAATTGCGCCGCGACGCTGCCGACCCGGATTCCAAGCGCGATTTCGGCGGGGACATCATCCCCTACATCGTCAAGCACGGAAAGGCGCAGGCGCACCGCTTCACCAATTCCTGCATCCGCGCTGCCGAGGAAATCGAGGAATATTGGCGCGACGTCGGCACCGTCGACGCCTATTTCGAGGCCAATCTCGACCTGACCGACACCGTGCCCAAGCTCGACATGTACGACCGTGATTGGCCGATCTGGACTGATACCGTCGTGGCCGCCCCCGCCAAGTTCGTCCATGACGAGGAAGGACGGCGCGGCCAGGCGATTTCCTCGCTGATCAGCCAGGACTGCATCGTCTCCGGCTCGCTCGCACGGCGCTCGCTGCTGTTCACGGGGGTTAAGATGGGGAGCTTCTCCTCGGTGAACGAGGCGGTGATCCTGCCCTATTGCAACATCGGCCGCCATGCCCGCCTGTCGCGCGTGGTGATCGATTCCGGAGTGCGCATCCCGGAAGGGCTGGTGGTGGGCGAGGATCCCGAACTCGACGGCCGCCGCTTCCGCCGGACGGACAATGGCGTCTGCCTCATTACCAAGCCCATGATCGATCGCCTGAATCTGTGAAAGTGATGCCTGTGAGAGTGATGTCTGCGATCGCGGCCTGCGGGGAATGCGCTTGAAAGTCCTGTCGGTAGCTTCCGAGGCGGTGCCGCTGGTCAAGACCGGCGGTCTCGCGGATGTCGTCGGCGCACTTCCCGCCGCGCTGGCGGGCCACGGCGTGGAAATGACGACGCTTCTGCCGGGCTACCCCTCGGTGCTGAAGGCGATCGGCCGCGCCCGTTCCGTACATGCCTGGGATTCGCTGCTTGGCGTTCCCGCGCGGCTGCTGTCGGGCAAGATCGACGGATATCCTTTGCTCGTCCTCGATGCTCCCGCGCTCTACGCCCGTGACGGTGCGCCCTATGCCGATGTTGCCGGGCAGGACTGGGGCGATAACTGGCAGCGTTTTTCGGCGCTCGGCCGCGCCGCTGCCGACATTGCCGGCGGGGCCATGGTGGCCCGCGGCAAGCCCCGGCGCTTCGATCTCGTCCATGCGCATGACTGGCAGGCCGCCATGGCGCCGGCCTATCTCCACTTCGCACCTTTCGGCGGCGAGGCGGGCCGCGTGCCCTCGATCGTGACCATCCACAACATGGCGTTCCAGGGCTGGTTCGGCGCTGAAGTCTTCCCGCGCCTTGGCCTCCCGAGCGAGGCCTGGTCGATCGACGGGGTCGAGTATCACGGCGGCCTCGGCATGCTGAAAGCCGGTCTCGCCTGCGCCGATGCGGTGACGACCGTCAGCCCCACTTACGCCCGCGAAATCCGCTCCGCCGCATTCGGCATGGGGCTGGAAGGCCTGATCGTAGCGCGGGGGCGGGCAGTGTCCGGCATTCTCAACGGCATCGACATCGCGCTCTGGGATCCGTCGCGAGACCCGGCTTTGGCCGCCCCTTACGAGGCGAAGAAGCTGGAGCGGCGCACGGCCAACAAACGCGCGCTGGAAGCCGAATTCGGCCTGGAGATCGACGAGGGGCCGCTGTTCATCGTCGTTACCCGGCTGACCTGGCAGAAGGGCATGGACGTCCTGCTGGAAGTGCTCGACCACCTCGTCGGCCTTGGCGGACGCCTGGCCCTGCTGGGTTCGGGCGACAGCGCCATCGAACAGGCCCTGCATCAGGCCGCTGCGCGTCATCCAGGGCGCATCGCTGTGCGGATCGGCTACGACGAAGCGCTCTCGCACCGGATGCAGGGCGGCGGCGACGCCATCCTGGTGCCATCGCGGTTCGAGCCTTGCGGCCTGACGCAGCTCTATGGTCTCGCTTATGGCTGTGTGCCGGTGGTGGCGCGCACGGGCGGCCTGGCCGATACCGTGATCGATGCCAATCCGGCGGCTTTGGCCGCGGGAGTGGCCACCGGCGTCCAATTCGACGGCATCCATTACGATGCTTTTGCAGCCGCACTGACCCGTACGGTGGACCTCTATCGCCGCGCTGAGCAGTGGCGCACGATCCAGAAGAACGCGATGAAGTGCGACTTCTCATGGAAGGCCAGCGGCCAGGCCTATGCCGACCTCTACCGCACCCTGACAGCATGATTCCGCTCGGCGTGTCGGTCTGCGAAGGCATGACCCGCTTCGCCTTGCGCAGTCCCCTTGCGTCGAAAGTCTGGCTCTGCCTCTTCGACGGCGAGGGGGAACGACGTTACGCCATGGTGCGAAACGGCCCGAACTGGGTGCTGGAAATGCCGGGCAACCTCACCGGCGCGCGCTATGGCTATCGGGCGGAGGGGGAATGGGCACCCGAGCGCGGGCTCTGGTTCGATCCCGCAAAACTGCTCGTCGATCCCTACGCCGTGGAACTGGACCGCCGCTTCGTCCAAAGCCCCAGGCTCGCTATATTCGGCGACGATACCGCCGACATCGTCCCGCGCGCGCTCGTGCCTCCCCTCGTCGAACCCGCGTTGGTTGAGGCCCCGCGCTTCGTCGTCGGCGGCCTGGTTTACGAACTCAACGTCCGGGCCTTCACGCGTCTCCATCCCGAAGTGCCCGCACCCTTGCGTGGAACCGTAGCAGCGCTCGCTCATCCTGCCGTGATCGCGCACTTGAAGAAGCTGCACGTCACGGCCGTCGAACTCATGCCGATCGTCGCCTGGATCGACGAGCGCCACCTGCCGCCGCTCGGGCTCGTCAACGCCTGGGGCTATAATCCGGTGGCGATGATGGCGCTCGATCCCGGCCTTTGCCCCGGCGGAACTGCCGAACTGCAATCGACGGTAGCGGCCCTCCACGCCGAAGGCATCGGCGTCCTGCTGGACCTGGTGTTCAACCATAGCGGCGAAAGCGACGTGGAGGGCGGCGTCCTGTCCTTGCGCGGCCTCGACAATGCAGCTTATGCCCATGCCCCGGACGGATCGCTGATCAACGACACCGGCTGCGGCAATACTCTCGATTTCGCCAATCCGGCGGTGCGCCGCCTGACCCTCGATGCCATGCGGCACTTTGCGGGAACCTGCGGCGTCGACGGGTTCCGCTTCGACCTTGCCCCCATTCTCGCGCGTGGCCCTGGATTCGATCCTGCAGCGCCGATCTTTGCGGAAATTGCGGCCGATCCGATCCTGTCCACCCGCGTCATGATCGCAGAGCCTTGGGACATCGGGCCTTCCGGTTACCAACTCGGTCGATTTCCGCCAAACTGGCTGGAATGGAATGATCGGTTCCGTGACGACGTGCGCCGTTTCTGGAAGCATGAGGAGGGCATTGGAAAACTGGCGACGCGGCTTGCAGGCTCGTCCGATTTGTTCGGACCGATGGAAGATGCCTGCCGCTCGATCAATTTCCTCGCCGCTCATGATGGCTTCACATTGGCCGATACGGTAACTTACCAGGAACGCCACAACTGGGCCAATGGCGAGCAAAACCGCGACGGGCACGGTGAAAATTTCAGCTGGAACAACGGCGCGGAGGGTGCGACATCCGTGCCCGGCATAGTGGCGGCCCGCCGCGCAGACATGAAGGCAATGCTCGGCACGCTTTTCGCCTCCACAGGCACCATCATGCTGACCGCCGGCGATGAATTCGGCCGAACCCAGCAAGGCAACAACAATGCCTATTGCCAGGATAATGCCATCGGCTGGGTTGACTGGGAAAGCCGCGACCGGGAGCTGGAAGATCACGTCGCCGAACTTTCCGCCATTCGAGCCGCCCATCCGGGGCAGTTCGCGCGGCTCGCCCCGAACCTGCGGTGGCTGAACGCACAGGACGCCGAGATGTCCCTCCAGGATTGGGAGGCGCCGGGCGCTGACTGGCTGGCCTGGCAGGCAGACGACTTGCGAGTCACCGTGAACCGGGCCGGCCGCGACGTTCGGATGGCGCGTCTTCCCGAAGTATCCTCGAAATGATCGCGTGAAGCCGCTCGCCGGCATGGTCCCAGGTCAGTTGGCTGGCGCGAATACGCCCGCGCGAGGAGAGTGCCTGGCCTAAGGCGGAACCTTCCAGAACGGCCAGGATCGCCTCCCTGAATGAACCGGACGATTCGGCATCGACGAGAAGGGCGGCATCGCCGCAAACTTCCGGCATGGCGCCTGCCCGCGCCGCGACAACCGGCGCGCCACAATGCATGGCTTCGATCGGGGGAAGACCGAAGCCCTCGGTCAAGGATGGAAAAACGAAAACGGCCGCCCCTTCGTAGAGCGCGCGCAGCTCCGCATCGGACACGAAGCCGGTGAATGTCGTGCCTGGCGGCGGGCGCCAACCCTTTGCAAGGTATGCGTCGGCTGCCGGCCCCCCGGCGACGACCAGCCTTGTGTCACCGGGCAATCCCTGTTGCAGCGCCTCGAAAATGCGGGAGAGATTTTTGTACCGCTTCGCCGTGCCCATCACGAGCACATAGCCGCCTTGCCGCAGCGCGTGACGTTCCAGAATACGGCGATCCGGTGTGACGGAGAGCAAGTGATCCGTGCCGTTATGCACGACATCGATCTTTTCCCGCGGCCCGATTCCATACGCGGTCAAAGTGTCGCGGCCAAATTCCGAGACGGTGAGAATCCGCCGCGCCCGGCGGCCGATCCACGGCAAGAGACGCCGATAGGCCACGGCTTGACGCCCCGAATAGTCCTCCGGATGAAGAAATGTCTGCGCATCATGGATCATGACAAGGCTGTTCTCATGAAGCAGCGGCGCCAGGTTGCAGAAGTTGACGAGAAGATTGCCTCGCGCATGGCGGGGCAGGGTCACCATCTCCCAACCCTGGCCCTGCCCCCAGGCGCCGCGAACCTGGGTGGGCCTTAGTTCTGCAAACTCGGCCGCCATGGCGGCCGGATGATGGGGAGACAGGAGACGGACCGCGTGCTCGTCCGCCATCCTCTTCATCAATTGAGCGGAATAGTGCGCTGCCGTGCGATGTACGCCGTTGAGCCCTCCGCCGAGAAACTTCCCGTTGATGTCGATCGCGGCCACGAGATCAACCGCCTTGGCGCCGAGGCAGAGCGGCCGCGTGCACGGTATGGGCAACGAAAGTTCTCTTCATCGCTATTGTCTCGCTCATCCGGAAAAGGCCTCAAGGCTGAAGACGCGGAGGCGCGCCGCGATCAGGAGCACGACGAGGGCCAGCAGCCCCGAAACCGCGAGATGAAGGGCGAGCCTGATGCCTGCGCCGTGCGTGTCGGTGACGAACCCGCTCTGCCTCATCGCATGAAGGACGATCCCGAATGCGAGGGCCAGAAGACAGGCCATTGCGAAATTCCAAACGGCTTCGCTGACGCGAATACCGCCCTTCCAACGGATCAGGTGGAACGCCCAGAGCGTGCTCAGAAAGACAACGGCGGCTTGTGTCCAGGCCAGCACCTCGATCCCGAACGGCGCAGCGGCAACGACGGCAGCGATGGAGGCAACGGCCGTGACGAGGTTGTAGGCCATGACCCATGATGTCCGGTCTAGAGCTGCGAAGGCCGGTTCGACCAGGATCTGCCCTACGCCCGCCACTCCGCGCAGTCCCATGGCATAAGTGACGACCATGGCCGCGAGGTAGGACGGTTGAAACAGCGCCGAAACGGCGTCGCTCGCGAATACGATGATGACCGCCCCGACCATGCCGGTCAGCAATGCGACCGTGCCGGACAGCCGTGCGAGCGGCGGTGCGAGGTCCAGGTCTTGCCGGGCGGCACTGCCGAACTGGGTAGAGGCGAAGTTGCTCATTGGTTGACTCAGGACATCCGTTGCCCCGGTCGCGATCCGGTTACCGAAGCGGTAGAGACCGACATCCGTGGGGGAATGAAACAGCCCCAGAAGCACGTCGGCCGCATAGCGGGAAAGGAATGCAAGAAGGCGCGAGCCATAGAGATTGCTAGAGAAAATCGCGGCCCTTCTTGCCAAGGGCCTGCTGAAAGTCAGCCGGGGCCAGGTCCTCCCCCCCAGAATGAAGAGCGCCGCCCCGAACGCGATACGCGCATAGCGGGCAGCGACCAGTGCATAAAGGGAATGCCAGGACCACAACAAGACCGCACCGCTGACTAGCGCTACAAGGTTCTCCAGGAACACGAAGCGGAAGTTGCGCGCCAGGTGCTTGCGCCTGAGCATCGTAGCGGACGACCAGGCGACAAGCGCTGCGACCGGCTGGGCCAGGGCCAGCAGAAGCAGCACCAACCCGAGTTCGGGGGTGGCGAATACCCATTGCAAAGGGTACGCGGCTGCCGCCAGGAGGGCGGATGCCCCGCCGACAAGCATGAGTATCAGCCAGAAGCTAGTCGATACTATAAGGTCTTCATCGCCTTTCGCTGTCAGGATGAACTGAAATATCCCGGTGTATATCAGTGTTTGCACCAGTATCACGAAGACGTTCGCGAGACTGAAAATGCCGAACTCTGCCGGGAGCAGGAAACGAGCTGCCAGGAGTGTCATGACTAGCGTCGAAACCTGTTCGAGCGCACGGGCCACGAAGGCGAACAGCGCCATCCCGCCGCGCTTGCGAACATCGCGCAAGGTTTGCGTGGTTAGCACCGCGGTGGTCATCGGATCGAATAGCCTGCGGTGGAGTGGTTTGAGGGGCGGTGCTCCGCAGAATCGATCGCGTACCCGTCCGCCTCGCCCTTGCCTTTGGAGCGGGCGATAGAAGGCGCCCGCGCCGTGGCGGTTGCGTAGTCTAATGTAATGGTCTGGAGATCGACTTTCGGAACGGAAGACAAGCTGTGCGAACTCCAGTTGCTGGTCGCGTCGATGCCTCGGCCAGACACGCGCATATGTAAGTTTGCGCAGGATTATCAGGGTTCGTCGGATTTTTGTTTCAAAGATGCCGCCGCTGCGGATGAAAATATTGGTCGGATCTTGGTGGGACACCGCACCAGACCCGGTCCGCACCCGCAAATGGGGCTGCCATTTCCAATATCCATCGGGTCGTGGCGATTTGCGTCCATTGTCGATGTGTCTGTCATCGATCGAGGCTTGCTCAATTATTCTCAGTCAAAATACGTAAGTATTATACTGATAATAATGGATAGAATACTGTGATGGATTTCCAAAATGGAGGCATCTTATGTTGCAACCGCGAAGGCGGAGATGATAGCTCCGCGTTAACGAAGAACTAGGGGCACTGACGTGCTCCGGCGGGGAAGCATCATGGGGAATTACCACGCGACAGATATTGCCATGCTTGCAAGGTTTCCTTTGCAGGCAAGATCGAATTTTTCCAGCGCTATTCGGAACGAGCAGCCTAGAGCGATATCAGTCGCAGAGTATGCGGCCTGGCGCGTCTTTGATTTGACGATTTCGCTTCTTATTCTTGCTTTTATGCTACCTTTTCTAGCCGTGCTCTCGGTGATGGTTTTTGTCGGCGATCCGGGGCCGGTATTCTATCGGCATAACCGGATCGGTCACAGGGGGCGCTATTTTCAGTGTCTGAAGTTCCGCACGATGAAGCTCGATGGCGATGCCATTCTGGCCGCTCATCTCAAGGCGTCGCCTGCGGCCAGGACAGAATGGGATGCTACCCGCAAACTGCGGTCCGATCCGCGAGTCACGCCATTAGGGGCGGTAATGCGGAAGTTGAGTCTCGATGAATTTCCGCAATTACTCAATGTTCTGTCGGGTGAAATGAGCCTGGTGGGACCCAGGCCGATCGTCGAGCAGGAAGTCCAGAAATACGGGTTCTATTTCGAGCATTATTGCCGTGTCAGGCCCGGTCTTACGGGCATTTGGCAAACCAGCGGCAGAAGCGACACTTCCTATCAGCAACGCGTCACCATGGATGTGGCTTACGTGGGCAGGAAAAGTGTGGCGTTCGACTTGTGGTTGATGGCCAAGACGTTGCCAGCGGTTCTGGCGGCGAAGGGGTCTTATTGAAAGAATGAACACGCTTGCGCTGGCCGTGAATTTGCAGCCGCATCGTAGGTGACAGCGAGCGAACATGCTCGCGGCGATTTTGGCAGTGTTCGTGCGTGATCGGGCCGAGGAAGACTGGTTCGTTATCAGTTTCTTTTCGGTGCTGGAGCCTTATGACTTATGTGAGCATTGTGTGTCTGCGCTGTGGGTGCGGAAGTGACGGTACATGTCAATCTTAGCTGCCGCTACGCCCAAGTTCCTTGACGCTAAGTCCGGCGCGGGTTGTGGTCTGATGAAAATGTCATCTGCACTTCTGATCCACTTCGGGCGCGATATTCGTGATTGCGGGAATTGCCAAAGCTGCGAGGCCAGCGGCGATAGTGACTTTTGCGTACTGCGATTGCTCAGCCGTTTTGGCATTGAGAGCCAGCGACGAGCAGCCTCTGTGGCTCTGTCGTAAGGAGGATCAAACAAGGAGAAGGCGAAGCGAGGAGGCCAACAATCTGATGCCCGGTTTCAGTTAGAGCACGCCCAGGATCGGCTCGCCCGTGCGGTAATCGACGATGGCAGCGGCGTTGTTCTGGAGGGTGATGAGGTTTTGCGCGGCGATCCTGGCGGGGGCGGGCTTGCCGAACTGGTAGCCCTGGGCGAAATCGCATCCCCATTGGCGCAGGGTAGCGGCTTCGGCAATTTCCTCGATGCCCTCTGCGACAACGTCGATGTTCAGCTTATGGCAGATGTCGATCACGCCTTGGATCAGCGTGGCGCTGCGCATCTCGATCAGGCGGCCGCCGCGAACGAAGCTCTGGTCCAGTTTCAGTCGGTGAATTTCGAATTCGGAGAGGTAGCTGAGCGATGAGTATCCTGTGCCGAAGTCATCGAGGGCGATTACGTAACCACGATCACGCAGACCCTGGAGGTTGTCGTGAACGGTGGGCGACTTGTTCAGGAGGACGCCTTCGGTGATTTCGAATCCGATCGATTTCGGGGAAACGTCGAACCGGGCGCGGTTGAAGTCGATCTGGTCAAGCAGCGCCGGATTCTCGAGCTGGAGCGGGGAGAGATTGATCGAGGTGCGCAGGTCCGGCCAGCGGCGGCTGTCGCGGAAGGCTTGCTGGATGATCCACGCGCCGAGTTGCGGCATGAGGCCGAGCTTTTCGATCACGGGGACGAAAACGGCGGGCGTGTCCTTGGCGCCGCGCTTCAGCCGCAACAGTGCCTCCACCCCGGCTGGCTTCATGGTGCGCAGGCTGATGATCGGCTGGTAGAACAGCTCGAAACCTTCGTCCTCGATGGCCTTCTTCATCCGCGCTTCAAGGCCCTTGCGGCTCTTGAAGGCCTCGCCGAGTGCGGGATCGTAGACGACGTGGCGTTCCGGTCCCGCCGTCTTGGCAGCGCCCAGGGCGATGTCGGCATGGCGCATCAGGTCGCTGGCGGTATGGCCATGTTCTGGAGCAGCGGCGATGCCGGCAGAGATCGTGACGGCGACGGTTGTTCCGTCCCGCGTTTCGCGCGTGACGGCGATGCCGGTGGCACGGGGGCCGAGGGTGAAGATGTCCGAATTGCCGACGATCAGCACGGCGAACTCATCCCCGTCGAGCCGCGAGACGAGGCACTGGGAACCCTGGAATTCCTTGAGCAACTGCTTGCCGAAGTCGAGGATGACTTGATCCCCGGCGCGATGGCCCAGTTCTTCGTTGATGGCGCTGAAATCGTCGATGTCCAGCAGGATGAGCTGGCAGGCCTGAGAACCGGCGATCTGCTCAAGCTGCTTGATGAAAGTGGTGCGGTTCACCAGCCCGGTGATGGGGTCGAAAAGTTCGAGATAGCGCGCGCGCTGCGAGTTCGTTTCGGCTTCGTCCTTCAGGTTGCTGGCACGATAGGCCACCATGAGGAACAGGCCGAGCACGGCTGCGCCGATCGCCAGGGTGGCCGGGATAACGTATTCGCGGATCGCTTCCCCCGGCATGGCCGGCCGCCATGCAAGGCGGCCCAGCGAGGTGCCGTCCGAGGCTGACAGCTGGACGCTTCGCATGTTGGACGGCGCAGCGGTGCGCGGGCCAAGGGCCGTGAACCCATCCAGCATCAGCGTGCTGGACCAGCGATTGAGCAGGGGATCGTCGAGGTATGTGATGGTCACCAGCGACAAGGGCTCTCCCGCGGCGGGAATGCGGGACGCGGCGACGACGACGGGAACGCCGCGAATCGAGGCGAGATCGGCCTTGGCATCCGGCGCTGCCTTGGCGGCTGTTCCTTCCGAGGCAGGCGACGCGTGGAGCGAGCTGGCGAGATCCTTGGCGGTGTCCTGGATTTCCTCCAGATCGGCCTCGTCGGCCCGGCCACCGCGGGTATAGCCGTAGATCGCGCCGGAGCGGGTGAGGATGGCCACGGTCCGGGTGGTTTCAGCGCTGACGGTGGGCCGTCCCAGCTCATTGTCCAGCCAGTTGGCGGCTTCGTCCGGGCCGAGCGCTGCGATTCGCTGCGCAGGTTCCATGCGGGCGCTGGTGGCCGCGGCCTGGGCTGCAGCACCGGAAAGCGTGCGCGCGATGGTCTTTTCGACTTGCTGCTGCTGTCGGTTCGCCGCGATTCGGTCCATGGACTGCGAGGTCACGAAAAGTGCCGCCGAACCGCCAAGCGTCAGCCCAAGAAGACCAACGATCGCTGCCACCCCCCGGTGACCCGCTAATTTCTGGCCGTTAAGCATTCGCGATCCCTACTTGGTCCCCGACTTTCTGGGTCCTTCGAAGCGATTGCATTAACCTGCTTTCGTCAACAAATCGCAACCAGACAGTCGGGTGCCGGAAATATCTTCGCTACCCTGGGACAGCGGCTGTCTCGCCCCGCGCGCCCTTTTTCCTATTATAGGCGAAAAATTCAGGCGCAGGCGCGGAGCAGGGTCAGGCCGCTCTCATCTTCGATCAGACGAAGCCCCGGCTGGCCGGCGACGATGTCCCGGAAGCTTGAGAAACGGGGCGGCTTGAGCAGATATCCTGCCGCGCCGAGTTCGACCGAGCGCCGCTGGTCCGGCCCATAGTCAGAGCCGCTGCACATGATGACCAGCATGTCCCTCAATCGCTCGTCTTCCCGGATCTGCTCCAGCAACCTGAACCCGTCGACATCGGGCATGTTGATGTCCAGCAGGATCAGGTCGATGTCCGTGCCCGGCGCAGCGAGCAGGCGATGGGCCTCGCGGCCGTCGCGGGCGCTGCGCAAGTTGCAGCGTAGCCGGGGCCGCTTGAACAGCGCGAGTTCGGTCAGTTCGAGGTCTGCCTCCCGGTCGTCCACGATCAGCACATTGGCGATGGATTCCGGCCTGCCCTCCAGATCGCAGGGGGTATCAAGCTGGGCATCTGGCAGGGTGAAGTGGAAAGTCGCGCCATTCCCGCGCGTGGCCGAGCAGCCGATTTCGCCGCCATAGAGAGCGACGATGCGCCGGCAGATGGCGAGCCCGAGCCCGGAGGATTCGTTGCTGTGAACCAGCCGGCGGAACGGCTGGAACACCTGGTCGATCTCGCTCGGCCGAATGCCGACGCCATTGTCGGAGACGCTGAAACGGTCGCGTCCATCGACGATATCGTGCGCGATCGTCACCGTTACCGGACCTTCGTTGTGAAGAATGGCATTGGCGATCAGGTTCTGGAGCAATTGCCGTAGCTGCACCGGGTCGGCAACGAGATCGGGCAGGGCGGCATGGGTCAGCACGGTACCGCGTTCGGCGATGATGCGGGCCAGGTTCTGGCGCACGTCCTCGACGATGTCCGCCAGGTTGCAGGTCAGCCGCTCGGGTTCGTTCTGAACGTCGAGGCGGGTATATTGGGAAACCGAGTCGATCAGCATGCCCATGCGCGCGGCGGATTCGCCGATGAAGCGCAAGTAGGTTGCCTGCCGGTCGCCGCTTGCGGGTTCCTCTTCGGGCGTTTCGCGCAGGAGGTCGGAAAACGACATCAGCGTGCGCACGGGTTCCCGCAGATCGTGTGCCAGCGCGCGGGTGAAGACGCCCAGACTGGCATGTTGCTCGCTGATGCGCCGCTGCTGTTCCTGGAGGCGATGCACCATGCCCTGGAGGCGGGTGTAGAGTTCGGCGTTTTCCAGCGCGACCGAGGTGGTGTCGGCCAGGGCCTGGAGAATGGCCAGTTCCTCCGCCGTCGGCGCGCGGCGGGACGACCAGTAGTTGCCGATGGCGCCGATGGGCGAGGTGCGGCGGATCGGCACCATCGCCATGCTCTTCACGAACGTGGGGCGATAGGCTTCGACCGGGACGCGCGGATCGGCGTAGATATCCTCGATCACCGCGCTCTGTGCATTGATCATCACCCAGCCGCTGACACATGTGCTCATCGGGAAGCGGCGGCCCTTCCACAAGGGCGCTATGGCGTTCTCCTCCGCGTAGTAGCACATGTCGCCGTCCCGCAGGACGAACGTGGCGCCGTCGGCTCCGGTCAGGTTGCGCGCGGCGTCCCGGACGATGGCGGTGACGGCGTCCAGATCGCGCGCGTGGGACAAGTCCTGCACCGCGGCGACGAGGCGCTCCATGGCCGAAATGTACCACGACGAAGGCTCGGCGGGCGATGCCGGGACACTGGGGGGGGAGAACAGGGTGGCGTCCATGGCAAGCGCCTTCGGTTTCGATCGTGACTGCACCGCACGCGGGTCTAGCGGGCGAAACCTTCCGCAAGCCGAACCCGGCGATATGTATTTGTTCGGGGGTGCCGGACAGGCGCGGTCAGGGGCAGGCGTTCAGGCCGGTGCTTCGGGCCGGGTGCCGGATGCGGCCTCGAATACCGCGCGCTGGTCCGCGAAGGCGCGTTGATAGGCGGGGCGTGCTTCGGCGCGGGCGATATAGGCCAGCAGTGGGGGCCAGGCGTCGAGGAGGTTGGAACTGACCAGTCGGCGCAGCACGGTCACCATCATCAGGTCTCCCGCGCTGAAGGCACCGTCCAGCCATTCGGCGCTCCCAAGCGAGGCGGTCAGTTGCTGGAGGCGGGCCTGGACGCGCTTTTCCAGCATCGGTTGCCGCGCTGCGAACCAGGGCTGCTCCCGCTCGAATATCATCGCCATGGTGCATTCGACGATGGGTGGCTCCACCGTGTTGAGCGCCGCGAAGAGCCAGGCGACGGCCCGCGCACGGGCATCGGCATCCTCGGGCAGGAGACCGGGGTGTGTGCCGGCGAGGTGGAGGACGATGGCGCCGGATTCGAACAGCACGAGATCGCCGTCTTCCAGGCTGGGGATCTGCCCGAAGGGCTGGTGCGCGAGATGTTCGGGCCTCTTGAGCGCTTCGAACGAAAGCAACCGCACTTGGTAGGGCAGGCCCAGTTCCTCCAGCGCCCAGCGTACCCGCATGTCCCGCGCGAGGCCCCGCCCCCGGTCGGGCGAGTTTTCGAAAGCGGTGATGGTGATCGTCATGGCGAGGCTCCCGGCAACGCGGGATCCTACCATGCAGCGAAGCGACAGGCGATCCGGGTTCGTGTGGGCGGGCGGGTTGCCGAAGCGGGCTGCCTCAGGCCGTGCCGTCCACGGCCGCACGTCCGAGGCCCGGATCGTCGGTGAAGAAGGAATCGACACCCGCCGCGATGAAGCGGCGCATGAATTCGATGCAGGCCTTGTCCTGACGCGCCGCATCGCCCCCCGGGCCGCGGAAGTCCGTGGGCAGGAAGCTGTTTTCCGGCCGCACCGTCCAGGTCGAGACGAGCAGGCCGGCCGCATGGGCATCGCGCACCAGCGTGCTCGGCTTGCCCAGCGGGCCGGACTTGCCGGTGGCATCGCCGAAGGGGATGATCCCCTGGAGCACGGGGGCGATCCAGTCGGCATAAGTCCTGACTTCGGCCAGACCGGCGGGCGTGAGCATCTGCTTGAACGTGAGGCTGCCCCCGGAGGCGGCGACATCGGCGGGGTGCATGTCCAGAGGCACGGTCAGTTGCAGGAGTTGCAGGCTGCGATAGGCGGCGATGCGCGGGCGCAGCCACTTGAGATTGGCCACCTCGAAGCTCTGGACGATCACCGGGGCGGTCGAGAGATAATGGCTAGCGGCCACGCGGTCGAGGAAGCGCTGTTCCTGCGGCAGGCCGATCCCGGCGAAATAGGTGGAATGCTTGATCTCGGGAATGAGGCCGATCTTGCGGCCGCGTGCGGCGGATTCCGCAGCCACGAAGTCCGCGATTTCCTCAAGCGTGAGCAGTTGGAACTGGCCGTCGTAGCTCTTGCTTTCGGGGCGCATGGCACCGAGCCGTTCGACTGCGCGCAGGGTCTTGATCTCTGCGAGGGTGAAGTCCTCGGTGAACCAGCCGGTGACCTTTTCCCCGTCGATCACCTTGGTCGTGCGGCGCTGGGCGAATTCGGGATGGTCCGCGACATTGGTAGTTTCGGCGATGTTGTTCTCATGCCGGGCGATCAGGGCACCGTCCTTGGTCGAGACGAGATCCGGCTCCACGAAGTCCGCGCCCTGGTCGATGGCCTTGGCGTAGGACGCCAGGGTGTGCTCGGGCCGCAGCGCCGAGCAGCCGCGGTGGCCGATCACCAGCGGCTTCTTGCGCGCGCCTCCAGTTTGCGCGACCGAATTCTGCGGCGCCGCCAGTGCGGGGCCTTGGCCGAGAAGCGTGGCGGCGCCTGCTCCAGCGCCGGCAAGGAGCATGCCGCGGCGGGACAGGGTGGTTTCGGCCGGGTGGTGGTTCATCGCGGTAATCTCCGGGCTCAAGGCAGGGATCGCGGGCAGCGTACCCCGTGCAGAAGCGCGGCGCTGCGGCCATGATCCCGCCTCCTGGCGGGGCGGCAGGGTGGGTCATTTGCGCGACTAGCCCCGGATCATGACAGCACGGGGTCGGAATATCGCCTTGCGTCAGGGGCTTGCCGCGTTGCCGGAAGGGGGCGGCGATTTGCCGCAGCTTTGCGTGAACTCTTGCCCTCGTTCGGGCGTTCAGGCTGCGAGCGTCAGGGGAGCAACCGGAGGGAGGAGCCCGATCATGGAACATCTCAGTTTTCCCAACGAAAGCGCCGAATACCGCCGCGCGCGTAATGAACTGCTCGATGCCGAAATGGACCTGCGGCGCCAGACGGAAACGGTTGCGGCGATGCGCCGGGCGCTGCCCCCCGGCGGGACGATCAAGGAGGACTACGTCTTCGAGCGCATCGGGGATCATCAGCGCCCGGAGCAGGTGCGGCTGTCGGAACTGTTCGCGGGGAAGCCCAGCCTGATCCTCTACAGCTACATGTTCGGTCCCGAGCGCGACGAGCCCTGCACCGGCTGCACGCATCTGCTGGACGGGCTGGACGGGGCCGCACGGCATGTCCCGCAGGCTGCGGCGTTCTACGTCGTCGCCCGTTCGCCTTTGGCCCGTCTGGTGGCCTGGGCGCGTGAACGCCGCTGGCCGCATCTCCGGTTCCTATCGGCCGAAGGCAGCAGCTACACACGGGACTATTTCGGCAACACGGCCGGCGTAACCCCCGCCATGCGCCAGGAACGCGGGTACGAGGACGGCAAGGACTGGGACGAGCCGATGATCAACGTCTTCCGCAAGGATGGCGGCGAGGTTCGGCATTTCTGGGGCGGCGAACTGCTCTACGCCCCGGAGGAGCCGGACCAGCACCATCGCTCGCTGGATGCTTTGGACCCGGTCTGGGGCTTGCTGGACCTCCTGCCCGAGGGACGCGGAGATTTCTTCCCGAAGCTGAGCTACCGCTGACCGGGGGGCTCTAACCGCGCTGCCGGCGCGCGTGCCTGTTTGGACGTGGCTCCATGAGACTTGCGGATCGGCATTTCCTGCGTTAGCGCCCCGGTGCCCGCCCAATCCGTCAGGATCGGCGGGCAAGATCGCGCCGGTGCCTCGAACGAGGCTTAATAGGGAACGCGGTGAGAGGGTTCGTCCCTCAAATCCGCGGCTGTCCCTGCAACTGTGAGCGGTGAGCAAGATGCCGTGGCTTCCCCCGGGAAGCCGGCCACTGGATCGCGGGCGCCCGGCGCCACGGTCCGGGAAGGCCGAGCATCGCGCTTTGACCCGCAAGCCAGGAGACCTGCCGGCGCATCGGTCGCTCTTGCCCTGGCCCAGGGATAGGCCAAGGCTCGGTACTCCGCGTGAGCGACGAAGCCGTGCGGCTGGGGCTGCATCGGCGCGCAGGACGGGCGTTCATCGCGCCCGCCCGTCGTTGCGTGCGGACCGACGCCCGTCGGCAAGCCCCGGTCATCGTCGCTGCGCGCGAGAGGATGATGCCGTGCGGCAGGATGAAACGCGCGTCCCGATGACAGGCTTCGCCTTGCGCGGATGGTGCCCGGATGCCTGGCGTCCGATGATGGCCGGAGACGGGCTGATCGTGCGCGTGAAGCCCCGGCTGGCGCGCCTGACCGCGGCCGAGATCGCGGTGCTTGCCGATCTGGCGCGCCGTTTCGGCAGCGGTGCGATAGACATCACCAATCGCGCCAATCTCCAGATCCGCGGTGTCCGCGAGCAGGGCTGGCAGGATTTGCTGCGCGCCCTGGTCGACCGGGGCCTGGTCGATGCCGACGCCGGTCTGGAGGGGCGGCGCAACCTGCTTGTCGCACCCGGCTGGGATCGCGGGGACGATACCGCGCGGATCGCGGAAGAACTCCTGGGCCGTCTGGGCGAGTTGCCCGAATCGCCCGGAAAGATGGGCATCGCGGTCGATGCCGGCCCCGTCGCCACACTGCTGGACAGCCCCGCGGATTTCCGCATCGAGCGCGCGGAAGCCGGCGGCCTGCTGCTCCGCCTCGACGGGCGCGAGAGCGGGGTTTCCATCCTGCCGGAAGAGGCCGCAGACCGCCTGATCGCGCTGGCCCACTGGTTCGTGGAGACCGGCGGGGCCGCGGCCCGCCGGGCCTCGCGCCACACGGCCGCTCTTCCGCAATGGGCGCGGGGGGATAGCCGTCCCGCCGTCGGAGCCGCTGCGCCGCATGGCTACGGGGTGCCGTTCGGGCGGATCGAGGGGGAGGCACTGGTGCGGCTGATGGCAGCGACCGGCGCTGCGGCCCTTCGCGTTACGCCTTGGCGGCAGCTTCTGGCGGAATCCGACGTGCGAGAGCCGGTGGAGGGCTTCATTCTCGATCCCGGCGACCCGCTGCTGCGCGCCGATGCCTGTCCGGGCGCGCCGGCATGCCCGCAGGCGACGGTCGAAACGCGCGAACTGGCGCGCCGGTTGGCGCCGCATGTGTCCGGGCGCCTGCACGTTTCCGGCTGCGCGAAAGGCTGCGCGCGCGCACGGCCGAGCGACGTGGTCCTGACCGGGCGCGACGGCGCCTTCGACCTCGCCCTCCGTGGCCGCGCGGGCGACCCGCCGACGCGGGGCGGCCTTTCTCCCGACCATGTCCTTGCCCATTTCGGAGCCTCATGAATGGCGCATATCTACGAAAAGGATGGCGCGGCCATCTATCGCCAGTCGTTTGCGACGATCCGCGCCGAGGCGGACCTCGCGGCCTTTCCCCCTGACGAGGAGCGCATCGCGGTCCGCATGATCCACGCTTCGGGGCTGGTGGAGCTGGCGCGGCACATCCGCTTCTCGCCCGGATTCGCCCGCGCGGCGATGGCGGCGCTGGAGGCGGGTGCGCCGATCCTGTGCGATGCGCGCATGGTGGGCGAAGGGATCACCCGCGCCCGGCTTCCCGCGGACAATGCGGTGATCTGCACGCTCCAGGATCCGCAAGTCCCGCAAATGGCGCAGGCGATGGCGAATACCCGCTCGGCGGCGGCGCTCGAACTCTGGCGGCCGCACCTTGGCGGGGCCGTGGTGGCCATCGGCAATGCGCCCACCGCGCTGTTCCACTTGCTCGACATGCTGGAGGACCCCGATTGCCCGCGCCCGGCAGCGATCATTGGCTGTCCGGTGGGCTTCGTGGGGGCGGCCGAGTCCAAGGCCGCCCTCTGGGATGCCTGCCCGGTGCCCTGCTGCATCGTCGAAGGAAGGCTGGGCGGCAGCGCGATCACCGTGGCCGCGGTCAACGCCATCGCGAGCAGCGCGGAATGAGCGTGGGAACCGTACACGGCGTCGGACTGGGCCCCGGCGCGCAGGACCTGCTGAGCGTTCGCGCCGACCGATTGGTGCGCGGAGCCAGGCATGTCGCCTACTTCCGCAAGGCCGGCCGGCCCGGTCAGGCGCGGCGGATCGTCGAGGGCATGCTCCGCGCCGATGTCGTCGAGCATGCGATGGAATATCCGGTGACCACGGAGATTCCGCTGGGAGACCCGCGCTACAACGCCTGTCTTTCCCGCTTCTACGCAAGCTGGACCGAGCAACTGGCGAAGCTTGTCCGCGAGGGCGAGGATGTCGTGGTGCTCTGCGAGGGCGACCCCTTCTTCTACGGCTCGTTCATGCACCTCTATACCCGCCTGGCCGAAGCAGGGGGCCATGCAGGGCCGGCACCGGTGCCGGTCGCCGTCGTGCCGGGGATCACCGGAATGTCGGGCGCCTGGACGGCATGCGGCGCGCCGATGACCTGGGGCGACGATGTCCTCACTGTCCTCACCGCCACGCTACCCGAGGCAGATCTGGCGCGGCGCATTCGCGATACCGACGCGCTCGTGGTCATGAAGATCGGCCGCAATCTGGCCAAGCTGCGCCGCGCCGTCATCGCTGCCGGGCGCGAGGGGGAGGCCTGGCTGGTGGAACATGCCGCGATGGCCGAGCAGCGGGTGACGCCGCTCGCCGAGGCGGAAGCCGTGACGCCCTACTTCTCGATCCTGCTGATCCACGGACAGGGGCGCCGGCCATGAGCGGCTGGCTCGCCATCGCCGGGCTGGGGCCGGGCGACGAGGCGCTCGTCACGCCCGAGGCTTCTGCGGCCCTGGATGCCGCCACCGACGTGATCGGCTACGGCCCTTATGTCGCTCGGGTGGCGCCGCGCGTGGGCCTGCGCTTTCATGCCAGCGACAACCGCGTCGAATTGGAGCGCGCTGCCCATGCGCTTTCGCTCGCGGCCGAGGGGCGGCGCGTGGTGGTGGTCTCCTCCGGGGATCCGGGCGTCTTCGCCATGGCGGCGGCGGTGTTCGAGGTTTGGGAGCAGGGCCCCGCCGACTGGCGCGAACTCGATATCCGGGTCCTGCCGGGCATCACCGCCATGCTGGCGGCGAGCGCGCGGGCGGGCGCGCCGCTGGGCCATGACTTCTGCGCCATCAATCTTTCCGATAATCTCAAGCCCTGGGCATTGATCGAGCGCCGATTGCGGCTGGCGGCGGAAGCGGACTTCGCCATGGCCTTCTACAACCCGCGTTCGAAGGCGCGGCCGGAAGGTTTCGCGCGCGTCCTTGAGATCCTGCGCGAGGCTTGCGGGCCGGAGCGCCCGATCCTTTTCGCCCGCGCCGTCTCCACGCCCGAGGAAGTCCTGACCATCGTGCCGCTGGCCGAGGCGCGGGCGGAGATGGCGGACATGCGCACCATGGTCATCGTCGGATCGAGCCGCACCCGGCTGGTGGCGCGAGACCGCGGTCCGGTCCTCTACACGCCGCGGTGGGCGGAATGAGCGAGCCAGTCCAGCACTTGCTCCACCCGTTCCAGCGCGCGGCGGGGCGGGATCGCGGGGCGGTCTATCATCGTCACGGCAAGCCCCAGTTCGCGCGCGGCTTCGAGCTTGGCCGACGCGCCGGAGCCGCCCGCGTTCTTGCAGACCAGCAGGTCGATCCGGTGCGCACGCAGCAAGTCCGTGTCGCGCTCCGGCGTGAAGGGTCCGCGGTCGATCACGAGGTCGTGATGCGGCAGGGACGGCGCTTCGGTGGGGGCATCCACGAAGCGCAGCAGATAGTGGTGCTGGGGCTGGGCCGCGAAAGCCTCGACGTGCATCCGGCCGAGCGCCAGCATCACCCGGCGCGGCGGACCCTCCAGGCTGGCGACGGCGGCGGCGAGGTCTGGGACCTGATGCCAGCGATCCCCGCCGCGCGGTGCCCAGGGCGCCCGCGTCAGCGCCGCCAGCGCAATTCCGGCGGCCTTGGCAGCGGCAATGGCATGAGCGCTCATCGTGGCCGCGAAGGGATGCGTTGCATCGACAAGATGGGTGACGGCGGTTTCGCGCAGATAGCGCTCCAGCCCGGCAATGCCGCCGAAGCCGCCCACGCGGACCGGCACCGGCTGGCTTCGCGGGCTGGCCACCCGTCCGGCATAGCTCAGCACGGTGTCGATCTCGCGCTCGGCCAATGCCGCGGCGAGGGCGCTCGCCTCGGTGGTGCCGCCGAGAATGAGGACGCGGGTCATGTCTGAAGCTCCCCAAAAGCCTTGGCTGACGATCGTCGGTATCGGCGAGGACGGTCTGTCCGGCCTCGGCGAGGCGGCCCGCGCCGCCCTTGCGGCGGCCGAAGTGGTGACCGGCGCCGCCCGCCACCTCGGCCTGCTGGCGGGGCTTAGTGCGGAATGCCGGACATGGCCAGTGCCGTTCGAGAGCGGGCTGGCCGCGCTGCTGGCGCTGCGGGGGCGGCAGGTGGTCATGCTGGCTTCCGGCGATCCGTTCTGGTTCGGCGCGGGTTCGGTGGTGACACGGACGCTCGACCGCTGGGAATGGACCGCGCACCCGGTGCCCTCGACTTTCGCCCTCGCGGCCTCGCGGCTGGGCTGGCCGGTCGAGGCGACGCGGTGTCTGGGGCTCCACGCGGCGCCGCTGTCGCGGTTGCGTCCGCACCTTGCGCCGGGGCAGCGGGCCCTGGTGCTGCTGCGCGAGGGGGCGGCTGCCGCGGAACTGGCCGATTATCTCGCGGCGGAAGGGTTCGGGGCATCGCAGCTCACGGTGCTCGAAGCGCTGGGCGGCCCGCGCGAACGGATCCGGCAGGTGGCGGCCGAGGGCTTCGATCTGACCGACGTGGCTCATCCCGTCGCCGTGGGCGTCCTCTGTGCGGGGGAAGGGCGCGTCCTGCCCCGGACGTCCGGACGCGGCGATGACTGGTTCGCGAACGACGGCCAGATCAGCAAGCGCCCGCTGCGCGCCCTGGCGCTTTCGGCGCTCGCGCCCCGGCCCGGCGAGATGCTTTGGGACATCGGCACGGGATCGGGCTCGATCGCGATAGAATGGCTGCTCGCCCACCGCGACATGCGGGCCCTGGGCTTCGAGGTCGATCGCGAGCGCGCGGCGCGGGCGCGGGGCAATGCCCTGGCGCTCGGCGTCGATCATCTGCGCGTGGTGGAAGGACGCGCCCCCGAGGTGCTGGAAAACCAGCCCCTGCCGGACGCCGTCTTCGTGGGCGGCGGGCTGGGCGCGCCGCTGCTGGAGCGGCTCTGCGATCTCCCGGCGGGCACCCGGCTGGTGGCCCATGCCGTCACGCTGGAAAGCGAGGCTCTGCTGGCCGCGGTCCATGGCGAGGTGGGCGGCACGCTGCTGCGCATCGAACTGGCGCAGGCCGCGCCGCTGGGCACGCGGCGCGGCTGGAAGGCCCACTATCCCGTCGTGCAATGGAGCGTGACCTTGTGATCGTGGCCGGCTTCGGATTTCGCGCAGGCGCATCCCTCTCCTCCGTGCGTGACGCACTGGCGCGGGCCTGTGCGGATGGCGCCGAACCGGACGTTCTGGCCGCGCCTGCCGACAAGATCGCGCTCCTGCGCTTGCTTGCTCAGGAGCGACAGGTTCCGGCAGTCCCCGTCGCTGGCGAAGCGCTGGAAGCGGCGGCGACGGTGACTCTGTCCGCCGCCAGCCTTGCCGCTCGCCGTACCGGCAGCGTCGCCGAAGCCTCGGCCCTGGCGGCGGCCGGTCCCGGCGCCCGGCTGCTGACGGCCCGCCATATCTCGTCCGATCGCATGGCCACTTGCGCCATGGCCCAGGGAGCCAGTTCATGACCGTACACTTCATCGGCGCCGGTCCGGGCGCGCCCGACCTGCTGACCTTGCGCGGCCGCGACCTGATCGCTTCGAGCCCGGTGTGCCTCTATGCGGGCTCGCTGGTGCCCGCCGCCGTGCTGGAGCATTGCCCGCCCGGCGCGCGGATCGTGAACACCGCGTCCCTGGATCTCGACGCGATCCTAGCGGAGATCGTGCAGGCCCATGCCGAGGGGCATGACGTGGCCCGTCTCCATTCCGGGGACCTCTCGATCTGGTCCGCCATGGGCGAGCAGATCCGCCGCCTTCGCGCGCTGGGCATCCCCATCAGCGTGACGCCGGGCGTACCGGCTTTCGCCGCCGCTGCGGCGGCGCTGGAGACCGAGTTGACGGTGCCGCGTCTGGCGCAGTCACTGGTGCTGACGCGGACACCGGGCCGGGCCAGCGCGATGCCGGAGCGCGAAAGCCTTTCCGCCTTCGCCGCGACCGGCAGCACCCTGGCGATCCACCTTTCGATCCACAACCTTGCCGCGGTGGTTGCGGATCTCGTGCCCCACTACGGCGCGGATTGCCCGGTGGCGGTGGTCTGGCGGGCGAGCTGGCCGGACGAGAAAGTCGTGCGGGCGCGGCTGGACGGTGTGGAGCAGGCCGTGGCGGGAACGATGGAGCGCACCGCCCTCATCCTGGTGGGACGGGCTCTGGACGTGGAAGAGGGCGTGGCGGCGGAAAGCAGCCTCTATGCCCCCGACTACGATCGCCGCTTCCGGCCGCAATCGGCGCAATCGCCATTCGCTTCCTCGGGCCTTGCCGGGGAGCTGGAGCCATGACCGGCACGGTGGATATCCACCTGATCGGCATCGGCACCGGCAACCCGAACCACCTGACGCTTGCGGCCATCCGCGCGATGAACGGGGCGGATCTGATCCTGCTGCCCCGCAAGGGCGAGGCGAAGTCCGATCTGCTCGATCTGCGCTGGTCGATCTGCGACAGCGTGCTGACGGAAGAGACGCGGGT
This sequence comes from Novosphingobium sp. PhB55, assembly GCF_004368805.1. Taxonomy (NCBI): domain Bacteria; kingdom Pseudomonadati; phylum Pseudomonadota; class Alphaproteobacteria; order Sphingomonadales; family Sphingomonadaceae; genus Novosphingobium; species Novosphingobium sp. PhB55. The sequence goes on from NZ_SODQ01000002.1 coordinate 688,052, forward strand.
CGTGGAGTTCGATCTCCCCGTCCGTTCGGAAACCCCGCCCTACCTCGAAGCCGTGGATGCCTGGCACGCCGCCATTGCCGGGGTCTGGGCGAGCCAGATCGACCGGCACCTGCCGGAAGGCGGCACGCTGGCGCTGCTGGTCTGGGGCGATCCCTCGCTATACGACAGCACCCTGCGGATCGCGGAGCGGCTGCAGCGCGGGGGGCGGGCGCTGAGGGTTCATGTCGTGCCGGGCATCACCAGCATCCAGGTCCTCACGGCGGCTCACGGCATTGCGCTGAACGGTCTGGGAGCGCCCGTGACGATCACGACGGGACGGCGCCTGCGCGACGGCGGATGGCCGGGCAACGCGGAAACGCTGGTGGTCATGCTCGACGGCACTTGCGCCTTCGCCGCGCTGCCGCCGGAGGGCCTGTCGATCTGGTGGGGCGCGTACCTCGGCATGCCGCAACAATGCCTGATCGCGGGCGACCTGGCGGAAATCGGCCCGCAGATCGTGCGTCGCCGCGCCGCGCTTCGTGCGGAGCATGGCTGGATCATGGATGTCTACCTGCTGCGAAGGTCCGGCTCAGACGCCTAGCCCGGAAGAAGCTGCCCCTTGCCCGATCTCGTCGGCTTGCATATGGGCCATATATGATTCGTATATGGCCCATAAGGTAAAGGCCGGTTGCATGGGTATCGTCAATATCGAGGATGAGCTGCACGACCAGCTCCGCAAGGCCAGCAAGGCGTCCTATCGTTCGATCAACGCGCAGGCGGCTTTCTGGATCAGGATCGGCATGCTCTGCGAGTTGAACCCACAGCTCACGTTCCAGCAGATCGTCATTCGCGAACTCAGGGAGGCGGGGGTCGACCCTGACGATCGGGCCTGCGGGGCGCGCGTGCCATGATCAAGACGCCGGAGGAAATCGAACTCATGGCCGAATCCGGCCGTCTTCTGGCATCGGTGTTCACGTTCCTAGATGGACAGCCGCTCGCCGGGCGGACGACCATGGAGATCAACGATCTGGTGGAGCACATGATCGTCCACCAACTGGCGGCGCGGCCCGCCAGCAAGGGGCAGTACGGCTATGGCTATGTGCTGAACTGCTCCCGCAACGATGTCGTGTGCCACGGGGTCCCTTCCGGGACCGAGACGTTGCGGGCGGGAGACATCGTCAATTTCGACATCACTCTCGAAAAGAACGGCTTCATTGCCGATTCCAGCAAGACTTATGCCGTGGGCGAGATCGCGCCTGCGGCCGCGCGTCTGGTGAAGACGACATATGAGGCCATGTGGAAAGGCATCCAGGCGGTTCGGCCCGGCGCGCGGCTGGGCGATGTCGGCCACGCCATCGAGCATCACGCCAAGAAAGCCGGCTATTCGGTCGTGCGGGAATATTGCGGACACGGCATCGGCCGGGAAATGCACGAGAAGCCCGAAGTGCTCCATTTCGGCCGGCCGGGTACAGGCGTGAGGCTGGAAGAAGGCATGGTCTTCACGATCGAGCCGATGCTGAACCAGGGGCGGCGCATGGTCCGCACAGAGGATGACGGTTGGACGGTGGTGACGGTGGACGGCAAGTTGTCCGCCCAGTTCGAGCACACGGTGGCGGTCACCCGGAATGGCGTGCGCGTCCTCACCCTGCGGCCCGAGGAAAGGCTTCCGTCGCGCGGCAAGACCGCCTTGCGCCCGGCCCGGGCATAATCGCGATGACCTAGGTTAATTTCGGCGGATCGGCGGCAACTCCCCTTCGCGGGCGGGGTTATCGGGCACAGACACCGAGCATGCAGGTATGCCGAAGCGGCGGCCTGCGAGAGCATCGGTGCCATCTCATCCCAGCGAGGATAGCCCATGGCCAAGACCCCCACGAAAGCTTCCGCGAAGCGTGCACCCGCCCAGAAGACGCCGTCGAAAAAGACGCCGTCGAAGAAGGCTCCATCTGACATCAGCGCCGCCGATATCGGCGGCGAAACGCCCGCCAGGGCCGACCCGGTTCCGGGAGACGCCGCGATCTCCCATAGCTACGCCGAGACCCAAGGTTCCGGCGGAGAAACCCGCCAGAGTGCGGGGGAGGGCGTTGCGGCGCTGACGACCCAGCAGGGCGTGCCGGTTTCGGACGACCAGAACAGCCTGAAGCAGGGCGCGCGCGGGCCGACGCTTCTGGAAGACTTCCATTTCCGCGAGAAGATCTTCCACTTCGACCATGAGCGCATCCCCGAGCGCGTCGTCCACGCGCGCGGCTACGGCGCTCACGGCTACTTCGAATTGACGGACAGCCTGGCCGATGTCAGCCGGGCCGACGTGTTCCAGCGCGTCGGCGAGCGCACGCCCGCCTTCGTCCGCTTTTCCACCGTGGCCGGATCAAAGGGTTCGTTCGACCTTGCGCGGGACGTGCGCGGCTTTGCGGTCAAGATCTACACCCAGGAGGGCAACTGGGACCTGGTAGGCAACAACATCCCGGTCTTCTTCATCCAGGACGCGATGAAGTTCCCCGATCTCGTCCATGCCGCCAAGCCCGAGCCGGATCGCAATTTCCCGCAGGCCCAGACCGCGCACGACAATTTCTGGGACTTCGTCAGCCTGACGCCGGAAAGCTTCCACATGATCATGTGGACCATGTCGGACCGCGCCATTCCGCGCTCTTTCCGCACCATGGAAGGCTTCGGCGTGCACACCTTCCGGCTGCTGGACGCCGAGGGCAAGTCCACGTTCGTCAAGTTCCACTGGAAGCCGAAACAGGGGCTGCAATCGGTGGTCTGGAACGAGGCGGTCAAGATCAACGGCGCCGATCCGGACTTCCATCGCCGCGACTTGTGGGACGCCATCAACGCGGGCGACTTCCCCGAATGGGAACTGGGCGTCCAGCTGTTCGACGATGCCTTTGCCGACAGCTTCGACTTCGACGTGCTCGATGCCACCAAGCTCATCCCCGAGGAACTCGTGCCGATCCGCGTCGTCGGCCGCCTGGTGCTCGACCGGGTGGTGGACAACTTCTTCGCAGAGACCGAGCAAGTGGCCTTCTGCACCCAGAACGTGCCGCCGGGGATCGATTTCTCGAACGACCCGCTGCTTCAGGGCCGCAACTTCTCCTACCTCGACACCCAGATCAAGCGGCTGGGCGGACCCAACTTCACGCATATTCCGATCAACGCGCCCAAGTGCCCCATGGCTCATTTCCAGCAGGACGGGCACATGGCCATGCGCAATCCCAAGGGTCGGGCGAATTACGAACCGAACAGCTGGGGCGCCGAGCAGGGCGGCCCGCGCGAGGATCCCGTGCGCGGCTTCACCAGCTATGCCGAGACGGCAGAGGGCCAGAAGCAGCGGGTGCGGTCGGAAACCTTCGCCGATCACTATAGCCAGGCACGGCAGTTCTTCGTGAGCCAGGCGCCCGTCGAGCAGAAGCACATTGCCGATGCCCTCGTGTTCGAGCTGTCGAAAGTGGAGCGCCCGGACATTCGCGCGCGTACCGTCTCCCACCTGATCCGCATCGACCCCGGGCTGGCAGGCACCGTGGCCGACGGGCTGGGCCTGCCGTTGCCCGATCCCGCGGTCGCATCGCGCGAGCCGATCGCGGACCTTCCGGCTTCGGACAAGCTGAGCATCGTCAAGAACGGTCCAGCGGACTTCAAGGGCCGCAAGCTCGGCATACTTGTGAGTGACGGCGCCGACGCGGCGGTGCTCTCCGCCCTGCTCAACGCGGTGGAGGCCGAGGGCGCCGTCTATGAGGTGATCGCACCCAAAGTCGGCGGCGTGACACTGTCGGACGGGACCCGTCTGGCCGCCAGGCACAAGATCGACGGCGGCCCTTCGGTGCTGTTCGATGCCGTGGCTCTGGTGGTGTCCGGGGAGGGCGCGGGGCTGCTCGCGATGGATGCGGCGGCGAAGGATTTCGTCACTGACGCCTTCGCGCATTGCAAGTTCATCGGTTACACCGGCGCGGCGGAGGCGATCTTCGCCAAGGCCGGGATAGCCGGTGATCTCGACGAGGCCTGCCTGAAACTGGGCGGTGCCAAGGATGCCGGCGCCTTCCTCAAGGCCTGCCGCGCGCTGCGTCACTGGCCGCGCGAAATGGCGGTCGATCTCGACGCGTAAACGGACTGGCGCAAACGGCGGTTTTCGCCGCGGCCCGGTCTCGGTTTCCCTGTTTGGAACCGGGCCGGGCCGCTGGTCGTTTCTCAGCCTCGACGCCGTTCCCGTTTGCGGATTAGTGTCATCCGCGAGCGACCCCGACGATTACCGAAGGAATCCATTCATGAAACGCATCCGCAACCTGTCCCTGTTGGCTTCCGCGCTCGTTCTGGTGCCTGTCAGCGTGCTGGCCCAACCGGCGCCCACTGCCGGCGCGCCTCGTGAAAAGGTTGCAGGGCAGAGCGTGGCCGAGATGGGTCTGCCCCAGGGCGCCGAGGCCGGCGACGCAGAAGCGCGGCGCAAGGCACTGAACGAGCAGCAGGCGCAGGCAGCGCGGGCGCAAGTCGAGGACAACGTGGCGCGCGAACAGGCGCGTGAGGCCGCCATCGCCACGGAGACCGCGCGGCAGGACCGCGAGCAGGCGGCCTATGCCGAAGCCGTGCGCCAGCACGACGCGGCCGTGCAGGACTACCAGGCGGCCCGCACGACCTGGGAACGCGCCAATCCCGCCTGCAAGCGCAACGACCCGGTGAAGTGCCCCCGCTGACCGGGCTTCCGAGGCATGCGGGGCGGTTTGACGTGGTCGTCCGCCCCCGCTACCGCGCGATCGATGATCGCTCTCCTGTCTCCCGCGAAAACGCTCGATTTCGAGCGCGCCCTGCCGCCCCTTGCCGTCACCACCCCGCATTTCGCTGAGGAGGCGGGCAGCCTGGCACGGTCTGCGGCGAACCTGACGCAGAAGCGGCTTTCCGAGCTGATGCACATCTCGCCGCGTCTCGCCAAGCTCAACGCCGATCGCTTTCGCGACTTCGCGGAACTGCCCGAACGGCAGGCGCTCTTCGCCTTTGCCGGCGACGTCTACACCGGCTTCGAGGCGCATACCCTGGACGAGGCCGGGGTCGCCTTCGCGCAGGATCATGTTCGCATGCTTTCCGGCCTTTACGGACTCTTGCGGCCTCTCGACGCGATCCGGCCCTACCGACTGGAAATGGGCACGCGCTGGGCGCCGCGCCACAAGAGCCTGACCGACTGGTGGGGCGATCGCATCGCCGGGTTCCTGCTGGAGCAGCTGGCGGAAGAGGGGTCGGAAACCGTGCTCAACCTGGCCAGCCAGGAGTATTTCGCGGCCGTCTCCGGAAAGTTGCCGGGCGTCCGGGTGATCGAGGTGGAATTCCGTGAGCCCGGCCCGAACGGCCCGCGCTTCGTCAGCTTCAATGCCAAGCGCGCACGCGGCATGATGGCGCGCTGGCTTTGCGAGCACCACGTCACCGAGATCGACGCCATGCGCGGTTTCGACAGCGACGGCTATCGCTTCGATGCGGCCGAGAGCGATGCCGACCGCTGGCGGTTCACCCGCTCGTGAGCAACGCGGGCCGGTCCTCCGCCGTCGTCATCGGCGCATCCGGCGGGATCGGCGCCGCGTTCGAGGCGGCTCTGATCGAGGAAGGCGCTTACGAGGTCGTCCATGGCTTCGCGCGATCGCGGACCGGGGCGGATCACCTCGACCTGCTTGACGAGGCCAGCATTGCCGCTGCCGCCGCCCGCGTGGCCGCAGGGCCGCCGCCGGGGCTGGTGATCGTGGCCACCGGGCTGCTCCACGAGGAGGACCACGGCCCGGAGAAGGCGCTGCGCGATCTCGATCCTGCATGGCTGGCCCGGCTCTATGCGGTCAATGCCATCGGGCCGGCGCTGGTGGCGAAGCATTTCCTGCCGCTCATGCCCAGGTCGCGGACGGGACCGGGGGCGGGAACCGGCAGCGGGGCGCCATCGGTCTTCGCGGCGCTCTCGGCCCGGGTCGGTTCGATCAGCGACAACCGGCTGGGCGGCTGGCACGGCTATCGTGCGTCGAAAGCGGCGCTCAACATGCTGGTGCGCAATCTCGCCATCGAGGAACGGCGCCGCAGCGAGCGCACCATCGTGGTGGCGCTCCATCCCGGCACGGTCGACACGGCCCTGTCGCGCCCGTTTCAGGGCAATGTTCCGCCCGGCAGCCTGTTCGATGCCGAACGCGCGGCGCTGCAATTGCTGGACGTGATCGAGGAGCTGAAAGTGACTGACAGCGGCAAGCTCTTCGATTTCGAAGGCAAGGAAATCGCATTCTGAGGCAGGCCGGCCCAGGCTGAGGGGTCGGCAGGGATGGGGGACCGGACTTCGGGCCTAGTCGTCAGGTTGCCACAGTTCGAGCGGGTTGCCTTCCGGGTCATGGATGCGGGCGAAGCGGCCGACGCCCGGCATGTTCCATTCGGGATTGGTCACCACGGCCACGCCCGAGGCGAGCAGCCGCGCGCAAAGCGCGTCGAGATCGTCCACCCGCAAGTTCAGCATCCACGCCTTTTCGGCCGCGAAATAGTCGCTATCGGCGGGGAAGGGTGCGAAAACGCTTGGGCCGGCCTGGGTATCCCAGGCGCCATGCGGCGATGCGCCGACGCCGAGATGTTCGGCATACCAATTCTTCAGCGCCTCCGGGTCCTTCGCCCGGAAGAAGAAGCCGCCGATACCCGTCACACCCATTTCCGTGCTCCCGATCCGAATGGCACGGCCATACCACAGGCCGCACCGCTCAGCGAATGCTTCCTCGGCAGAGGAAAGCCGCTGCCCGCCGCCTTGCAATTCGCCCCACGAAGTATACGATATATCAAACGGCCGGCTCGATCCGGCTTTCACGGTTTCATTCCCGCGAGGGGCTTCCCGGCGCGGGGCGGCCCGGTGGGGGTCGGCAAGGGGCGGATTGGTGCGACATTTCCTGAACAGCTGCGCGGTGGGCGGGCTCATGACCGGGCTCCTGCTGGCGCAAGCCGCCATGGCCCAGAACGCGATGGCCCAGACCGCCACGGCCCAGCCCGCCCCCGCATCTCCGGCCGATCGTTCGGCCCCGGCAGAATGGGAACAGCCCCAGGTGATCCGGCAGGGCGCCGAGCCCATGCGCACCACTTTCGACGGCTTCGAGACACGCGCCGGTGCCCTTTCGCGCGACGTGGCGAAATCGCGCTATCACTTGTCGCTGGACGGGGACTGGAAGTTCCATCTCTCCCCCACACCGGAAAGCCGCCCGGCCGAATTCTTCAAGCCCGATTTCGACGTGAGCGGCTGGGGCACAATGAAAGTGCCGGGCATCCTCCAGGCCGAAGGGCACGGCCGCCCGGTCTTCGTCGGCAGCGGCTACCCCTTCCCGCGCGACCAGCCATGGATCGACCATCGCCTCAATGAAGTCGGCTCCTATCGCCGCGACTTCACGGTGCCTGCGAATTGGTCCGGCCGCCGCCTCTTGCTGACGGTGGGCGCGGCGGGCGCGGCCTATTACATCTGGGTCAACGGCCAGCGCGTCGGTTACTCCGAGGATTCCAAGCTCCCCGCCGAGTTCGACGTGACCCGCTATGCCCATGCCGGCAGCAACACCGTCGCCATCGAACTCTACCGCTTCGCCGATGGCAGTTATCTGGAAGATCAGGACTTCTGGCGCGTCAACGGGATCGAGCGGAGCGTGACGCTCTACGCGGCGCCGGCCACGCATATCCGCGATCTCACGGTCGATGCCGGGCTGGAGAACGCCTATCGCGACGGCAAGCTGACCGTGAAAGTCGACCTGGCTGGCCAGCCCCAGGCGATGCGCCTGCGCGCGACGCTGCTCGACGGCAAGCGGGAAGTGCTGACGCGCGGCGGCACAGCGCAAGGGGGCACGGTGTCCCTTGAGGCGGGCGTGCCCTCGGTGCGGACATGGTCGGCCGAGGACCCGCAGCTCTACACATTGCTTGTCGAACTGCTCGACGCCGACGGCAGGCTGGTGGAGGCCACCAGCCGCCGCATCGGCTTCCGCACCGTGGAGATCGCCGGGGGCGAAGTGCGCGTGAACGGCAAGCGCGTGATGATCCGCGGCGTCAATCGCCACGAGCACGACCCGAAGACCTTCCACGTCGTCTCCGAAGAGACGATGCGCCGCGACATCGAACTGATGAAGGCGGCGAACGTCAATGCCGTGCGCACCTCGCACTACCCCAACGACCCGCGCTGGTACGACCTTGCCGACGAATATGGCCTCTACGTCATGGACGAGGCCAATATCGAGAGCCACGGCTACCTCAGCCTCTCGCAGGAACATGGCAACGATCCCAAGTACCTGCTGGGCAACGATCCCAAGTGGCAGGCCGCCCATCTCGACCGGGTGGAGCGCATGGTTCGGCGCGACCGCAACCACCCCTCGATCATCTTCTGGTCGCTGGGCAACGAGACCGGCATCGGCACCAATTTCGAAGCCGCCGCCAAGTGGGTGCGGGCGAACGATCCCAGTCGCCTGATCAACTTCCTCGGCTGGAGCATGAGCAACTGGCGCCACCCGGTGAACAGCTATGTCGACATCTTCGCACCCATGTACGACGACGTGCCGAAGATGATCGACTACGCCCAGGACCCGGCGTTCACCCAGCCCCTGATCCTGTGCGAATATGCCCATTCGATGGGTAACAGCCTGGGCGATCTCCAGGGTTACTGGGATACGATGCGCCGCTACCCCAAGCTGCAGGGCGGCTTCATCTGGGACTGGGTGGACCAGACCATGGAGCTGAAGGACAAGGACGGGCGGGCCTATTGGGGTCAGGGCCTGGACTACGATCCCGATCCGAAGGACGCGGGCCTGCACGGCGACGACAGCCCGGTGGGCGACGGCGTGATCCAGTCCGATCGTACGCCCGATCCCGAATATTACGAACTCGCCAAGGTCCAGGCGCCCATCGCCTTCACCCACGATGCGGGCGGCTACCGCGTGGTCAATCGCCACGACCATGTCGACCTTTCGCGCTTCACGCTCGACTGGACGGTCATGGAGAACGGCAAGGACGTGGCCAGCGGCGCGCTGGTGACGCCGGACGTGGCCGCCGGGGGGTCTGCTGCGCTGGTGGTGCCGGTTCCGGCGGCCAGGGACGGCTCGGCCGAGCGCATCCTCGTGCTGCGTGCCCGCGCCAAGGCCGGCGCCGTGCCGACGCAGCCCGCCGGGCATGTGGTGGGCTGGGAGCAGTTCGCCTTGACCGCGCCGGCCGTCGTCGCGGCGGCGGCAGGCACGGTCGCGCCCAGTGAAACCGCATCTGCCATGCGCCTCGCCTCGGGCGATGCCGTGCTGGAGATCGACAAGGCGACCGGCCTCGTCACCCGCTACGCCCGCGGCGGCAAGCTGCTGCTTACGGGAGGAGCGCCCAATTTCTGGCGATCGCCCACTGACAACGATGTCGGCGCCGGCGTACCCAAGAGCCATGCCATGTGGCAGTATTTCTCCGAGCATCGCCGCGTCGAGGCGGTCGAGCGGGACGGCAATGCCGTGGTCGTGCGCCATGACATGGGTGTGGGCTCGGTGAAGACCGAAACGCGCTGGACCATGGCCGCCGACGGCTCGGTGGGGGTCACTGTCCATTTCGAGCCGCTGCGCGACACGCTGCCCGATCCGCTCCGCCTGGGCCTGGCTTTCGAGACGCCCGCCGTGCTCGACCAGGTTCGCTGGTTCGGCCGCGGTCCGCAGGAGACTTACGCCGATCGCAAGACCGGCGGCCTCGTCGCCCAGTGGCAGGGCACTCTCGCGGACCAGTTCCACGATTACGCAAGGCCGCAGGAATCGGGCAACAAGACCGACGTGCGCTGGATCGAACTGACAGGTGCCAGGACCGGGCTTCGCGTCACCGGCGCGCAGCCGCTGTCGGTCAATGCGCTTGCTTTCCCTTATGCGGACCTCGCCATGAAGCCGCCCGGGCAGGCCCATAGCGCCGACATCCACCCGCATGGCAACGGCACCCTGCTGATCGATGCGGCGCAGGCGGGCGTGGGCGGGGACACCGGCTGGAACCTCGATGGCCGGGCGCACATGCCCTATCGCATCGCGCTGAAGCCGCTGACATATGCGTTCACCATCGGCGCGCCGGGGTCCCGCTGAAACGGCCGGCGGAACGCGCATGTGCCGTTTCGCAGGGCGCTTCGTTTCTGGGCAGCTGCGGCATCCTGAAGTGTTTCAGGATCCCTTGTCGGGCCTGCTCCGGCGCTCGGGATCTTGCGGGCGCTCTGGGTGACGTCGCGGTTGCCAGCGCAGCGGGCAGGGCCAGCCTTCAGGGCGAGCCCGAACCCTTGTCCAACTGCCGCAACTCGTCCTCGGTGAAGACACGGCCGCGCGTCAGGAAGCGGCGTTCGCGGCCGTTGTCCAGGCTGAACATGCCGCCCCGGCCGGGAACGACGTCCAGGATGAGCTGGGTATGCGCCCAGGCCATGCCTTGCGCCCGGCCGATGTAAACGGGCGCGCCGCTCACTTCGCCTAGCAGGATGTCGCCCTCGCCGATGCGGAACTCGCCTTGCGGGTAGCACATGGGGGAAGACCCGTCGCAGCAGCCGCCCGATTGGTGGAACAGCACCGGACCGTATTCGGCGGTCAGTTCCGCGACCAGTTCAAGTGCCGCCGGGGTGGCGGCGACCCGTTTTACCTCATTCGTCACCCCGGCGAACTCCTGTTCTCTTCGTTCGACCTTGCGTCGTTCCGCCTTGCCTCAGCCTCATCCGGCCATGTCGAGGACGACGCGCCCTTCGATCTGGCCCTTGTGCATGCGATCGAAGATGGTGTTGATGTCCTCGATCTTCGCGGTCTCGACGGTTGCCCTGACTTTGCCTTGCGCTGCGAAGTCTATGGATTCCTGCAAGTCCAGCCGGGTGCCGACGATCGAGCCGCGCACGGTGATGCCGTTGAGCACCATGCCGAAGATGTTGAGCGGGAAGTCGCCGGGTGGCAGGCCGTTGAGCGCCACGGTGCCGCCGCGTGCGGTCACGCCGATGGCCTGTTCGAAGGCTTTCTCGCTCACCGCCGTCACCAGCACGCCGTTGACCCCGCCGCCGGTCTCGCGCTTGATGATCGTGGCCGGATCCTCGTTGCGGGCATTGACCGTGATCGTCGCGCCCAGCCTGCGGGCAAGGTCCAGCTTGCCGTCGTCGATGTCGATCGCCGCGACGTTGAGGCCCATGGCAACGGCATATTGCACGGCCATGTGGCCCAGCCCGCCGATGCCGCTGATCGCCACGTAGTCGCCGGGCCTGGTGTCGGTCATCTTCAGGCCCTTGTAGACCGTGACGCCTGCGCAGAGCACCGGCGCGATCTCGGTGAAGCTGATATTGCCGGGCAGATGGCCGACATAGTTGGGATCGGCGACCACATAGTCCGCAAAGCCGCCGTTGACCGAGTAGCCGGTGTTGAGCTGGGTTTCGCAAAGGGTTTCCCATCCGCCCAGGCAATGCACGCAGTGGCCGCAGGCGGTGTAGAGCCAGGGCACGCCCACCCGGTCGCCCTCCTTCACATGAGTGACGCCCGCGCCGACCTGGCTGACATAGCCTACGCCTTCGTGGCCCGGAATGAACGGCGGGTTGGGCTTCACCGGCCAGTCGCCCTCGGCGGCATGAAGGTCGGTGTGGCAGACGCCGGAGGCCTGGATCGCCACCTGGATCTGGCCGGGGCCGACTTCGGGAACCGGTACTTCGTCGATCGTCAGCGGTTTTCCGAATTCACGCACGACGGCAGCCTTCATGGTCTTGGCCATTGGAACACTCCTCTCGGGGGATAGTCAGGTGGTCGGGGGGTGGGGGGCGCGCGCCGCGAGCGGGAGAGAGCGGTGCGGCGCGCGCCGGGGGTGAAGCTCAGAAGAATCCGAGCTTCCGGGGGCTGTAGCTGACCAGCATGTTCTTCGTCTGTTGGTAGTGGTCCAGCATCATCTTGTGGGTCTCGCGCCCGATGCCCGACTGCTTGTAGCCGCCGAAGGCCGCATGGGCCGGGTAGGCGTGATAGCAGTTGGTCCAGACGCGCCCGGCCTTGATCTCGCGGCCGAAGCGGTAGCAGGTGTTGGCGTCGCGGCTCCACACGCCCGCGCCGAGCCCGTAAAGCGTGTCGTTGGCGATGGAGAGCGCTTCGTCCGCGTCCTTGAAGGTGGTGACCGAAACCACGGGGCCGAAGATCTCCTCCTGGAAGATCCGCATCTTGTTATGGCCCTTGAACACGGTCGGCTTGACGTAATAGCCGCCCGCAAGTTCGCCTTCCAGTTCCGCCGCCTCGCCGCCGATCAGGATTTCGGCGCCTTCCTGGCGGCCGATGTCGAAGTAGGAGAGGATCTTCTCGCGCTGTTCGGAGGATGCCTGCGCGCCGATCATCGTCGCGGGATCGAGCGGGTTGCCCTGGACGATGGCGGCCACGCGCTGCAGGGCGCGCTCCATGAAGCGATCGTAGATGCTTTCCTGGATCAGCGCGCGGCTGGGGCAGGTGCAGACTTCGCCCTGGTTCAGCGCGAACATCACGAAGCCCTCGATCGCCTTGTCGAAGAAGTCGTCATCGGCGGCGGCCACGTCCTCGAAGAAGATGTTGGGAGACTTGCCGCCCAGCTCCAGCGTCACCGGGATCAGGTTCTCGCTGGCGTATTGCATGATGAGGCGGCCGGTCGTCGTCTCGCCGGTGAAGGCGATCTTGGCGATGCGGCTGGACGAGGCGAGCGGCTTGCCCGCTTCCAGGCCGAAGCCGTTGACGATGTTGAGCACGCCCGGCGGCAGCAGGTCGCCGACGATCTCCGCCCAGACCATGATCGAGGCCGGCGTCTGCTCCGCAGGCTTGAGCACCACGCAATTGCCTGCCGCCAGGGCCGGGGCGAGCTTCCAGGCGGCCATCAACAGCGGGAAGTTCCAGGGAATGATCTGGCCGACGACGCCCAGCGGCTCGTGGAAATGGTAGGCGACGGTATCCTGGTCGATCTCGCTGATCGCGCCCTCCTGACCCCGGATCACACCGGCGTAGTAGCGGAAATGGTCGATGGCGAGAGGTACGTCGGCGGCCAGGGTCTCGCGGATCGGCTTGCCGTTGTCCCAGGTCTCGGCCGTGGCGAGACGCTGCAGGTTCTCTTCCATGCGGTCGGCGATGAGATTGAGCACGCGTGCGCGTTCGGCGACGGAGGCCTTGCCCCAGGCGTCCTTGGCGGCATGGGCGGCGTCGAGCGCGGCCTCGATGTCGGAAGCGTCCGAGCGGGCGATCCGGCCCACGACCTGCCCGGTGATCGGGGAGATATTGTCGAAGTAGCGACCGGCCTTCGGCGCGACCCAGGCACCGCCGATGAAGTTGTCGTAGCGTTCTGCGAAGGGGGCCTGGAGTGCGGTCCGGTCCTGAACAAGTGCGTCCACGGATATATCCTCTCTTGCGGCGCCTGGTGGCGTCTCAGCGAGGATGAGTGTTGCGCAGTGGAAAGGATTGCGGAAGCGGGTGGGGGCGGGCGAGCCGGCCTTGGTGTCTCACCCGCGAGACAGTTTGCGGATTTCTCCTGGGCCCGATGGCCTGAGCCCGATGGCCCTAGCGCGAGAGGCCGGCCTTGGCCATGCGGCGATAGAGGGTGGCGCGGCCCACGCCCAGGATGCGCGCCGCCGAACTGGCGTTGCCTCCGGCCTGCGCCAGCGCCTGGCGCAGGACGGTGCGGTCGCCGTCCTCGAAGGAAGGGCCGGACGACGCCGCGCCCAGCACCTGGTCGAGCGGACGGGGGCGGCAGAGCATGGCGTCCGTGAGCCGCAGCCGCGCGCGCGCGCCACGGCTGGCGCCGATCACCAGGTCGTCGCGGTCGGTGGCCAGGAGAGCCGTGCCGTGAACCGGATCGTCGGCCAGGAACACGATGCGCGAACCGGCGAAATGCTGGCAGAAGTAATCGCGTTCGATCCGGCGGGCCGCGTCGCGCACCAGGGCGGAGACGAGTTCCGCCATCGCGGGGCCATGGTCCTGGCGGTAGCTGGAGACGTCGAGCGCGCCCGCCAGCCGCCCGTGCGGATCGTGGAGCGGGGCGTCCATGCAGCTGATGCCGACATTGCGGCTGGCGAAGTGCTGGTCGCGGTGAATGACGACGGGCTGGTCCTCGAAGAGGCAGGTGCCGATGCCGTTGGTGCCTTCCTCCGCCTCGCCCCAGCGGCCGCCTTCCACAAGGCCCACCGCGTCGAACTCGGCGGCGTCGCCATCGCCCACCCGGCGGTCGAGCACGATGCCGGTCGGATCGCTGAGCACCACGCCGCAGCCCGATCTGCCGACGGAGCGGTACATCTGGTCCAGCACCGGGCCTGCCACGGCCAGCAGGGCGGCATGTTCGCTGCGCCGATGGCCAAGGGTGGCAAGGTCCACGCGGGCGCGCTTGGCGCCCGTGCCGGGATCGAGTCCATGGTGGAGGAGAGAGCGGCACCATGACGCCGTCACGGCCGAAACACCGGCGCTGCTCGGCGAACGTACCGCGTCGATAACCACATCGATGTGGCGTAGCTCGGGGCTGGGGCCGTTCCGACTCATCGCATCTCCTGCGCGCAGGATCACGGTTGCAACCGATGAAGTCAAACGGCTCCTCTGGCAACGGCGCGATCTCAGGGAAAATCCCGGTCCACGCGCGAAATTTCGCAGCGCTTTTCGAACGTTGCACCGCCCTGCCCATCTGGTAGGGGAGAGGACGGCGGGACTATGGGGCGACGAACAGGCGGCGGGCCGCTATTGAACCATAAGGGATGGAGCCGATTCAAAGGCTTTCAGGGGCGTTGGCAGATGGTCGTTTATTGCCGATGACGGCGGAACAGGACATCGCGGGGAATGAGGGAACGCGCCGCTACCGCGCGTTCCTGAGCTATAGCCATGCCGACGAGCGCTTTGCCGGCCAGCTGCACCGCTGGCTGGAATCCTATCGCATCCCTGCGCGGCTGGTCGGCACCGTCACCCGCGCGGGGGAAGTTCCGCGCCGCGTCACGCCGATCTTCCGGGATCGCGCTGAACTGCCCGCGGCCTCCAGCCTCGACCAGGAAGTGCGCCAGGCGCTGTCGCAATCCGATGTGCTGCTGGTGCTGTGTTCCCCCGCGGCGCGCAATTCGCGCTGGGTCGATGCCGAGATCGAGCTGTTCCGCAGCCTCCATCCCGACCGGCCGGTGATCGCCGCGCTGCTGGAGGGAGAACCGGAGGACAGCTTCCCGGTCTCGCTGGTCGGCCCCGATGCGAACGGCGTGGTCCACGAACCGATCGCGGCGGATTTCCGCGCCGAGCATGACGGGCGCAAGCTGGCCCGGCTCAAGATCGTCGCGGGCCTTACCGGCATCGCGCTGGACCAGATCATCCAGCGCGATGCGCAACGTCAATTGCGCCGTGTGATTGCCATCACGCTCCTTACGGTGCTGCTTACTTTATCCATGGCCCTGATGCTGATCTTTGCGCTGCGTGCGCAAATGGAGGCGGAACATCAGCGACAGCAGGCCGAAGGATTGATCGAGTTCATGTTGACGGATCTCAGACAGCGGCTGGAAGGCGTGGGCCGCCTGGATGTGCTGCAATCGGTCAACGAACGCGCGCTCGATTTCTATGCCGACCAGTCGGACCTCAAAGCCCTCCCGGCCGACTCGCTGGAACGCCGCGCCCGCATCCTCCACGCAATGGGGGAAGACGACCACAAGCGCGGCGACCATGCCGGCGCCCTGGCCAAGTTCAGCGAGGCGCACCGCGTCACCGGCACTTTGCTGGCAGCCGATCCGCGCGATCCCTCGCGCATCTTCGCCCATGCCCAGAGCGAATTCTGGCTCGGCTACGTGGACTTCATAGCCAAGCGCTACGACAAGGCCCTGCCGCGGTTCCTGGCCTATCGGGCGCTGGCGGAACACCTCGTGCGCCTGGTGCCCGGCAACCAGGCCTACTGGCGCGAACTGGCCTATGCGGAAGGCAATATCTGCACGATCGCCGTCACCCGGAAGGGGCCGGAAGAGCAGCTCGCCGAATGCGGCAATGCGCTTCGCACGATGGAGCGCGTGGCCCGGATGGAGCCGCAGGACCGCAGCCTCGATGCCGATATCGCCAACCGTCACGCCTGGATGGCGGACGCCCTGCGGGCACAGGGGCGCGACGTGGAAGCGCTTGGGGAGCGGGCGAAGCAGGCGGCCATCGTGCAGCGCCTGGTGCGGGAAGATCCCAAGAATGCCACCTATCAGCAGGACTGGATGCTGGCGCGCTATTCGAATGCGCAATTGCTCTATAGTCTCGGCGAGAAGGGGCGTGCGGAACAGTTGCGGGACGAAGCGCGGGACGATGTCGCCCGGCTCATCGCATCCGATCCGGAAAACAACGACTGGCGGCTCTGGCAGATGAAGCTGGCCCGTCCGTTGGAAGACTGATCCGAATCCGGGCCTCGCGCCAGAAGCCGGCGGCTTTTGAAGGGAGGCTTTTCAGAAGTTTAGGGGAAAACGCATGTCTACGCTCAATTATACCCAGTACGGCCTCTCGCCGTCCTTCGATCTCGGCCTGTCGGACGATGCCACTGTCGTGCCGTTCCGCGTGACGCTCGAAGTCGTGGATGAGCAGATTTCGCTGCATTACGAAGTGGTGGACGGCAAGGATCTGGACTACATTCCCATCACTTGCGACAGCAAGGTGGAGATCGAACTGGTAGGCGACCAGCTCTATTTCTCGAAGCAGTGGGATGCCATCACGACCAAGGAAGCGCTCTCCTCATTCTATGGCGGCCTTGAATACAGCAAATACGACGAGGAACTCGATCGCTACAAGGTCGTCCGCTTCCAGGCGCGTTTCAATCGCGGCGGGAAGTTCGGGACCAAGCATCCGTTCAACATCAACGTCGACCTGCTGCAGGGCACCCGCTGCGAACCCCGCTGGATCGGCCTTACCATCGATCCCGACATCAAGAACCCGCCGCCGCAGCGCTTCTGACTTTCCAATCCTCCAAGGGGTGCGCCCGTGACTCTTCCTGCCCTTGCCAGAATCAGGCAGATCGCGCGTGCGGGCGACACCCTGCGGGCCTGGCGCATGTTCGAGGAAACAGGCCTCGGCGCCTCTTCCGCCCCCGATGCGCTCAGCCTCAAGGGCCGCCTGCTCAAGGATCGCGGGCTGCGCAGCTTGGGCGGCGACCGGGCCAGCCTGCTCGAACAGGCTCAGGAGGCCTACCTACAGGCCGCGGGCGGCCGCCCGGCGACTTATCCGCTCATCAACGCGGCCACCATCGCCTTCCTCAACGACCGTCCCAAGGAGGCGCGGGACATCGCCGGCCGTATCCTGGACATCCTGGCGAGCGGCGCACACGAGCCGGAGACACGCTACTGGCTGGGCGCGACCGAGGCCGAGGCGCTGCTGCTGCTGGACGATCCGCAGGCGAGCCGCGAAGCGCTGGAACGGGCCATGCAGGCGGCCCCGGAAGCCTGGGAAGACCACGCGGTAACGCTGCGGCAGTTTCGGCAGATACTCGAACGGCTGGGCCGGTCGCCCGACTTGTTCGATCATCTCCAGCCGCCGCCCAGCCTCTATTTCTACGGGATCATCGGTCTTCCGGACGATGAGGCCGAAGTGCGCGCGAAGCTGGAAAGCGTGCTCGACGAGATCCGGCCGGGCGCCGTCTTCGGCGCATTGGCGGCCGGTGCGGACATCCTCGTGGCGGAAATGGCCCTGGCGCGCGGCGCCAGGCTTCATGTCGTGCTGCCGACGGCGATCGCACGGTTCCGGGAAATTTCGGTCGCGCAATACGACAGCCAGTGGGGCGAGCGGTTCGATCGCCTGATCGAGGAGGCCGACGTGGTCGAGGTGCTGGGCGGCAATGCCGGCCTGTCCGAAGCGGCGATCCTGAACGGCGCGCGCGTGGCCATGGGGCTGGCCTTGCGCCATGCACGAAGTCTGGCGACACGGGCCTTGGCGCTCCATGTCTCGCGCCCGACCGACGATCCGGCGCTGGCCGAAACGGAATGGCGCGCACAGGACCTGCCGGTCTGCAAAGTGAACCTCGAAAACTGGCTGCCGGCACGGGGCGGGGCACTGGACCCGGCCTCGAACCTGGCGATTGTCGCTTCCGCGGAGCCGCTGCCCGCGATTGCCGGTCATGAACCCGTCGCGAAGGTGCATGGGGAAGGCGGTGAAATCCTGGGCTTTGCAGACCTGGTGACGGCCATGAGCTACGCGGAGGCGGCCCTGCGACTCGCGCCGGAGGTCCGTCTGGGGCTCGACAGTCGGGCCGTGGCGGTGGAGGAAGCGCTGGAAGCCTCGGGCGAACTGGCCGTTCTGTTGGCCCGCGCGGCCCCGCCGGGCAGCATCTGCGCATCGTGGCCGCAAGTGGCCGCGCTGGATATCCTGGCGCCGCGCTACCGTTTCGAATCGGCGGGAGAGATCGTCACGAGCATTGGCGACGTGCCGATCGGGTTGTTCTGCCGCCTCACTGCCACCTGATCGCAGCGCGAATCGCTTTCAGCAGATCAACTCGGCCAGCATGCGCGGTGCATGGATGGTGAGTTGCTCGTCGTCACGGCTGATGATCCCGCGGCGGATCAAGGCGGCGATGGCGCGCGATGCTGTTTCGCGGGTGGTGTTGGCGCCGAGCGCCAGAGTGGTGACCCGGGGCGAGGGCACGATCCGGTCGCGACCGTCGGCCAAAGCGACCAGTTCGGCATAGACCCGCCCGGCCGCGCTATACGTCATGCGCGTTACCATGCGGTCCAGCGCGCGGTCGAGCTGGCGGGCGAGGAGGCGCGCCATACCCGCCGCGATCTGGACGTTTCCGGCCACGAGTTCGGCGATTTTCGGGGCTTCGGCGCAGAGTAGCTGGCAATCCAGCAAGGCGCTGATCTCGGCGCGGTGCACCGTGGCGGCCGGATAGGCGCCGAAGAATTCGCCAGGCCCATGCTGCGCCACCTGCTGGCGCTGCCCTTCCAGCCCATATGTCTCGACTCGCAGTGCGCCGTCGATGACCAGCCAGCAATTGTGCGAGGGTTCGCCCTGGCGGGCCAGGATGTCCTTGGTGGCCAGGCGCTGCGGAATCAGGACGCGGGCAAGGGATTCGGCAGATTGCCGATCGCACCGAAAAATCGCCCCGATAGCCTCGATCTGACTTTCGAAATCCAAAGACACAGCCCCTTAGCCGATGCGGCGAACGCTGCACGACTGCATCGGGCTTAACCCATCCAGGCGGGTTAGGGGAAGAAGCTAGGTGTCGATTCCTGATGAGGCGTGATCCCCGTCACGCGCCGGGGGCAATTCAAGGCGTACACAAATGGCGCGACCCGAAGGCGGCTCGTACAGAGCAGCCCTATTCCTTGGCCCGGAGGTCTTTATGGCCTTCGGGCCATTTTTTATGTGCCGACGGGCTCGTCGAGGGCTTCATGAAGCGCCTTTGCGAGTTTCGCGGCCGGGCGATGCAGTTTCAGGCTTCGGTATGGAAGGGCCTTGTTTCGGCCTCTTTATCAGCGTGCGAACGTTTCGAAGTGCGACCCGAGGACGGGTTTGGAAGTGCGGCTAGTTCTTGTTTCGTCGCAATGAATTGCTGCCGCAGAGCTGCCATCCGAACAAGTGAAAAAAAAGTCATTGCGGTGTTAAAAAGGCAGTATTCCGAAGGACATCGGGAGTGTCTGCTGGTGCCGTTGCACCTGACCGAATGTGCCGGTCTTGGCGGAACTCCTTCATTCCATTCGAAGAAAAGGATCCGGGGCCGTGGTTTGCACGGTTCCGGACAGAGTAGACCGGAACGGTCCTTTCTTGAACGCGGCGGCAGCTGGCCCGGCCGGCTGCATTGCCCCGACGCCGTTTTCCGGCGCCGGGGCAATGCATCGACCTGGCTTTGCCTGCCTTACTTGCGCGAGGCGGAAGTCGCGTCGCGGGCGGCGCGGAACTCGCTGTCCTGCGACCAGTTAGGCCAGTCGCGGCCGTTCGCCAGGCGGTTGCCGACGCTGTAGAGCAGCGTCATGTCGCTGTTCCAGCCGGACGTGTTCCAGTTCGGATCGTATTCGTCGGCCGGCTGGTGGTACTTGTCGCGCGTGTAGATGTCCGACAGTTCCTTGCCGCGGGCGTCGCCGCCGTTGACGAGTTCACGGCCCGGGCTGAACGAAATCGCCGGGACGCCGCGCTTCGCCATCGGGAAGTGGTCCGAACGGTAGAAGCTGCCCGCTTCCGGGCGCGCATCGGGGGTATAGTGGCGGCCCAGCTTCTGGCCTTCTTCGGTCAGCATGGTCAGCAGATCGAGCTTGGCCGCGCCCGAGATGCTGAAGTTGGTGGTCTTCTCGATCGAGAGCGGGCCGTCCATGTTGATGACGCCGGCCGTCGTCGCCAGCGGGCGCAGCGGGTTGTCGGCATAGTATTCCGAGCCGAGCAGGCCCTTTTCTTCCGCCGTCACGGCCAGGAACAGCACCGAGCGTTCCGGCTTCGACTTGGCGAAAGTCCGCGCCAGTTCGAGCAGCGCGGCCGTGCCGGAGGCGTTATCGCGCGCGCCGTTGTAGATGCGGTCTCCCTTGGCATCGGGCAGGCCGACGCCGAGGTGGTCCCAGTGGGCCGAGTAGATCACGGTTTCGTCCGGATACTTCGAGCCGCGCACCAGCCCGGCCACGTTGTGCGAGGTGATGATCTCCGACTTCACCGCATAGTCCGCGCTCATCGTTGCCTTGAGCGGCATGGCCTTGAAGTCCGTCTTGCGCGCGGCGGCCTTGGCGGCTTCGAAGTCCAGACCCGAAGCCTTGAAGAGCTGCACGGCGAGGTCCTTCTGGATCCAGCCTTCCATCTGCGTATGCGCGGACTTAGGATCGGCGCGGACGATGTCGAACATCGTGTTGGTGTTGCTGTTCTTGACCGTCGCCCAGCCGTAGGAGGCGGGCTCGCTCTCGTGGATCACCAGCACGCCGGCCGCGCCCTGGCGGGCGGCTTCCTCGTACTTGTAGGTCCAGCGGCCGTAATAGGTCATCAGCTTGCCGCCGAAATCGGCCCCGCCATCAGCCGCACCGCCGCCCTCGAAATCGGGATCGTTGACCAGCACGACCATGATCTTGCCCTTGAGGTCGACGCCCTTGAAGTCATCCCAGCCGCGTTCCGGGGCCTTGACGCCGTAGCCGACGAAGACCAGCGGCAGGTCCTTGATGGCCACCGAGGACTGCCCCGTTTCCGCAGCGCGGACGGCGATCTGCTGGCCCTGCGACAGGGGCGTGGCAGCCCCGCCGATGGTCATCGCCAGGCTGGGCGCGCCGACGATCTCCGACTTGCGCAGCGGCACGTCCTGGAACCAGGTGCCCTTCTGCCCGGCCGGCTGGAGGCCCGCGGCCTTCATCTGCGCGGCGATGTAGTCGATGGTCTTCTTTTCCGCCGGGGTGGCCGGGCCGCGTCCTTCGAAGGCGTCGCTGGAGAGCGTCTTGATGTCGTGCGAAATGCGGGCGACGTCGAAGGCGGGCGCGGCGGGTGCCGCCAGGGCCACGGAAGCCATGGCCGATGCCGAAAGAAGGCCGCCGAGGGCCAAAGCGCGCAGGGCGCTGCGCGAGGCGCGGAACGTGGGGGAGGTCATCGATACTCCTTGGCCGGTCGGCCGTTGATGGCGTGCTGAATCGGGTCGATCCAAGGCGGCCGATGATGCCGATCCGCCGACGTATGTCGATATGTATACCTTATGATTTCGACAGTCGCGGACGCCGAATGCCTGCACTATCGACGATGGACCGCGGTCCGATCACGAAACGAGGCGAAACTCCAGCTGGGCTTCGGTGATCGCCCGGCCCAGTGCCTGCGCTTCTTCCGGGCTGTTCCAGGCGTGGAACGAAGCCCGCAGGCAGCGGCCGCGCACGTCGTAGCGGAAATCGCCGGGCGCGAGCACCGCGTGAAGGCGGTCGATATCGGCGAATTCCAGGCAGAGCGTTCCGCCGCGGCCGCTCATGTCGATCGGCCGGTCCACGGCCTTGGCAAAAGCGGCGATGCAGTCCCGGTTGTGGCGCAGGATCCTGTCCTGCCCCAGCGCGGTCACCGTCTCGATGCCGGCAAGGGCGAGCGCGAAAGGCGCGATGGACGGGCTGCCGCCCTGGAACCGGCGCGCGTCGGCAGCGGGGCGGAAGCTGCGGATGTCGAATTCGTAAGGGTCTTCGTGGCCGAACCAGCCGAGGTCGAGCGGTTCGATGCCGGGCGTCAGATCGCCGCGCAGCCAGAGCCACGCGGCGCCGGGACCGCCGCAGAGCCATTTCACGCTCGATCCGATCACAGCGTCCGCGCCCCAGGCGTGCGGTGCTACCGGCAGGATCCCGGCGGACTGGGCGGCATCGACGATGGAGAGCGCCCCGTGGCGACGGGCCATCGCGGCGATCTCGGCAAGCGGAGAGGTGACGCCGGTGTTCGAGTGAACGTGCATCGCGACGACCGCCGCCACGCTCTCGTCGAAATGGCTTTCCCAGGTGGCGGCGTCGCCGGGCGACTGGGCCGCGGGGATCAGCCGTGTCTCGAAGCCCATTCGTTCCAGTCCCTGCGCGACGTAACCCACGGTAGGAAAGGCCTGCTCCGACATCAGCACACGGTTGCGCTTCGGGGTCGGTCGCAGCCCGGAGAGGAGCGAGAACAGCGCGGAGGAGACGCTCTGCTGCGGCGCGACTTCGTCCGCCGCCACGCCGATAAGCCCGGCGAGGGCGGCGCGGAACTTTTCGATCGTTTCCAGCCACGGCCCCCAGGCAGCGCCGCCGGTGGTCTGCCATGGTTCGAGATAGCACGCGTCCAGCGCGCCGCGCGCCGCGCGCGGCAGGCAGCCGACCGAGTGGCTCATCAAATAGGGGCCACCCTCGGGAACATGGAACAGGTCACGCATCGATCACTGGCTCGCCTTTTCCGCAATGCTGTCGCGCACGCGGCCATAGTCATGGCCCCATTCGTCGGTCATTTCCACGCGCACGTCCCAGAGCTGGGGGAAAAAGCGATGTTTCGCACCGGCTTGGAGCAGATCGACGGAGCGTCCCTTCAGCGAGGCCGAGCCCATGCCGATCGAGCGGTGGATGAGGAACAAGTGGTGCCAGCGGAACTTGCCGAAAAGTTCGTCCAACTCCATCAGCGCCTCGGCGACGGCATAAGCTTCGTCATGCGCATAGCCATGGTCGTAGATGTCGCGCACCGTCCGCCCGGCGCCGGAAACGTAAGCCGCATCGAAAGTCTGCCAGAGATCGGGGATGATGCGGAGCAGCACGCGGAAGCCCGGCGATTCCTGGCCGCTGCCGTTGCCGAGCTGGAGGCGGATCTGCTGGTATTCCTTGGGCGACATGGTTTCCAAGAGGTCGAGCTGCTCGGTCATCATGCGCATGATGCGGTGGCAGCGGCCGAGCAGGGTGGTCACCCGGAACGCCTGCTTCGCGCGCAAGTGCTCGTCCACGGCGACGATCGTATAGGCCATGAGCTTCATCCAAAGCTCCTCGACCTGGTGGACGATCTGGAACTGCAGTTCGTCGGCATTGGCCAGATCGTCGAAGGGCTTCTGGCAGGTCAGCAGACGATCGGTCTGGAGATAGAGTTCGTAGTCGAGCGCGGCGGGCGCTTCGAGCAGTTCGTAGACCTTGCGGCGTTCCATGTTGTCTTCCCGGGCTTGCTGTGAGAGGACATTAGCACTGGCCGGGCGGGACATTGGTCCCAATCCACAAGCCATAGGCTATTCCCGAAGAACGATTGGCGCGGTACGGTGAAGATGGGGGAACGGACGTTTCGGTGGGGAAGGGCATGACTCTCGACGCGGCGGACAAGCGCATCCTGGCGGCGCTGGAGCAGGACGCGCGGCTCAGTTTTGCGGGGCTGGGCGAGGTGGCGGGGCTGTCCAAGACGCCAAGCTGGAAGCGGGTCCAGGCCATGGAGAAGGCTGGCGTCATCACCGGCTATCGTGCGGTGATCGATCCGGCAGCGATCGGGCTGGGCACCAGCGCCTTCGTCCATGTCTCCATCGAATTCGACCGGCACGAGGCGTTCGAACGCGCGGTGCTGGATGAAGCGGCGGTGCTGACGTGCCACGCTGTCGTCGGGGATTTCGACTATCTGCTGCTGGTGATGACCGGCGGTGTTCCAGACCTTGACGACTTCCTGCGCAACCGCCTGCGCCGGCTTCCGGGCGTGCGCCACTTCAACACGACGCTGGCCATGCGCGACGTGAAGCCGCGCGCCTACCTCACCGACGCCGCAAGCTGACAGCGAGGGCGCGGTGAGGCATGCGGTCGGGCCGGATCAGTCGATGTCTTCGACCTGGTCGACGTAGCTGGCGTAGCCTTCGTCCTCCATGTCCTCGCGGGGGACGAAGCGCAGCGAGGCGGAATTGATGCAGTAGCGCAGGCCGCCGCGATCGCGCGGGCCGTCCTCGAAGACGTGGCCAAGATGGCTGTCGCCATGGGCCGAGCGCACTTCGGTACGGGTCATGCCATGGGTGTGGTCCACCAGGTTGTTCACGTTGGCCGGTTCGATCGGCTTGGTGAAGCTGGGCCAGCCGCATCCGGATTCGTACTTGTCCGAGGACGCGAAGAGCGGTTCGCCCGAGACGATATCGACGTAGATGCCGGGCTTCTTGTTGTTCAGGTATTCGCCCGATCCGGGGCGTTCGGTGCCGCTGCGCTGAGTGACGTGGAACTGCTCGGGCGTCAGGCGCGCGATGGCTTCTTCGGTCTTTTCGTAAGTCGGCATGGATCGGTTCTCCTTGCGGGCGAAGATGGTGATCGAAGCGGGCCGTGAGAAGGGGGCTTCGACGTTGTCAGGCCGGGACCAGCACACCGAGCAGATCGTCCAGCGAGCAGGTGGCGAAGCCGGTAAGCTCATCGCCGATGCCGTAAGGCAGAAGCACGCGCCGCCCGTGGACGAGGGCGCCGCAACTGTAGGTCACATTCGGAACGTAGCCGCCGCGCTGTTCGGCGCTGGGAAAGACCAGCGGCGCCCGCGTGCGCTTCAGCACGCGCGAGGGATCGTCGCGGTCGAGCAGGCAGGCGCCGATGCAATAGCCGCGGACCATGCCGACGCCGTGCGTGAATACCAGCCAACCCTCGTCGATCTCCATGGGCGATCCGCAATTGCCCATCTGCACGAATTCCCAGGGGTAGGCCGGCCCGAGGATCGGCTCCCCGCTTTCCCAGGTGAACAGGTCGTCCGAGCGCAGCAGCCAGATGTTCTCGCCATCCTGCCGCCCGAGCATGACGTACTGGCCGTCGATCCGGCGGGGGAACAGGGCCATGCCCTTGTATCCGGTCATCCGGCCTGCCAGCGCGCGCATCTCGAAGGTCCGCAAGTCCACGCCGCGCAGCATCTCCTGCCGCGTGTTCTGGCCGTCGTAGGCCGTGTAAGTGCCGATCAGGAAGCGCTGGCCGTCGTCCTCCACGAACATGACCATGCGGAGGTCCTCCACCCCCTGCCGCTGTTCGGGCAGGACCGGGAAGATCACGGTTTCCGATACGTCCTGGCTGTCTTCGCACTGGAGGCGGACCCAGCCCTCGTTGTCGCTTTCGATGCGGGGCGGGATGCAGTGCGGCCACGCCGGGTCGATGGTGACGGTCTCGCCGCCGTCCCAGGAACCGGTGCGGAAGGTTACCGAGGAAATGTGCCCCTCGCCGATGCCCCGCAGCGAGAGCAGGAAGCGCAGGGGCTCGCCGGGGGCAAGCGCCTCCTGTGCTTGCGCCTCGATCGGGATCCGCACGATGCTGGGATTGAACAGGGCGGCGGATTCGAAAGCGTATTCCTGGCTGAAATAGGCGCCCAGCAGCAGGCGGTCGCGGTGGTTCAGCGCGGAGATATCGCCCAGTTCGTCGGCCAGGCTGTCGACCTGGCGCAGGAAGAAGGCGTCGGCGTGGCAATGGCGCTCGCGCATCGGACCCATCACGAAGCCGATCATCCGCTCGCGCACGTCGTCGTCCAGCGAGAGGATGCGCTGGACGACGACGTGGGGCTTGGGCGGGTGGTGGTCCGCGAAGGCGGCGGGATAGGCGAAGTGGAAGGGCCGTATCACCGTGCGCGCAGGATCGGGCCGCAGCTCCAGGTCCAGCTTGGTGAAGACGTCAGCGGCTTCCATGCTCCGGCGCTGTCGCTCAGACGTCCAGCAGGGCGTAAGGGCGCCCGAACCGGGCGGAGACCACGAACTGCGCGCAATTGTAGACCGGCACGCCGCGCGTGGTCCTGCCCTCGTACGTGCCGCGATGGGCGTGGCCGTGGACCACGGCCTTGACGTTTTCGAACCGGTCCACCGCATCGGCAAGGCGGGAGGAGCCCAGGAACGGGAAGATTTCCGGCGGCTCGCCCGCGACCGTTTCCGGGATCGGGGCATAATGGAGCACGGCCACCGTCCGCTCCGTCCGCAGCGAGCGCAGGCCGTTCTCCAGCTTGCGCGCCTCGTTGAGCGATTCGTCGACGAAGCTCTTGATCGCCGCCTCTCCGAAGGCGCCCAGCTCGCCGCGCCCGAAGCCGCCGACGAACCCCTTCACACCCGCAAAGCCCACGTCCTTCACCACCACGGCCTGATCGTCGAGGATGGTGACGCCGCCCTGGCGCAGGATATTGGCGACTTCCTCCGGCTGTCCGCATTCGTAGTCATGGTTGCCCAGAACGCCCACGACGGGGATCGAGCAGGCCGAGAGATCGGCGGCCAGGCGCTCGGCCTCGCCGGTCTTGCCGAAATTGGTGAGGTCTCCGCACAGCGCCAGGACTTCGGCATTGTCGGAGATTTCGCGGAACAGGTCGCGGTAGGAACCGCCGTCCTGCTCGGTGACGTGAAGGTCGCCGATCGCCGCCAGGCGGAGCGTGTCAGACATGTCGTTCATGCTTCTCGTCCAGTCCTTTTCCTACCAGGTCCGCAAAACCCCATTCGCTGATGTCGATCACGTAATCCCGCGGGGAAAACAGGCGTCCGCGGCAGATCCGCACTTCGGCGGGGGGCAGCTCGGCCTGGGCGCGGATGCGTTCGATCAGCGTGTCGAACAGCCAGCGCGGGATCGCCTCGCGCTCGGTGGGGTAGATGAAGCGGAAGTTGAGCACATGGAGCAGCAGGACTTCCCAGTGCAGTTCCATCAGCGAGAGGAGGCGGTGCCAGTCGATCTCGTCATGCTTGCGCAGGATGGTATGGGCGATGTCCGCTCCGTCGTAGCGATAGCGATCCTGGATGAAGGCCTTGGAGACGATGAACTCGGTCGGCGGGGTGATGCGGACCTGGGTGCCATAGACCTCGGCCGTGAAAACATCGCTGAACCAGGCGTCGGTGATCGGGATCGATGCGGAGGACATGTTGAAGATCACGTCGAAGAAGTTCTTTCCGGACCATACTTTGGCGATCCAGCGCTCATCCTCCACGGTGACGTCGTAACCCTCCTGCTTGAAGCGGGCGAGCAGCCGGGGGGCGTCTCCCGGCTTGCAGAACACGTCGATATCCTTGGTCGGGCGGACGACGCCGGTGTGGCAGGTCAGCGCATATGTGCCGGACAGCAGGTAGGGGATGTCCCAGGACCCCAGCAGTTTCAGGCTGTCGGCATAGAACGCCGCCGCCTCGGGGGGCGGATCGAAACTGTGCGGTTCGGTCGGCGTCGGAATTTCGAGCATGCTAGGGGGTGCGCCTGATAGAGGGTGTCCCCGATCAACCTTGCGCCGCGCCGCTTTGTTCCATGACAGATCATGGCTGGGGCCGGCACTCCTGCGCCAGCCATGCCCGAAAGCGGCCCAGCGCGGGGCTTCTGCGGGCGTGTTCGGGGTAGGCCAGCCAATAGCTGCGGTCTTCGGCCAGCGGGGCGTCGATGGGGATCACCAGCTCGCCGGCTTCCAGTTCGGGCGCGATCAGGAAGCTGGGCAGGAGCGCCGCGCCGCCGCCGGCCTTTACCGCCTGCGCCAGCATCAGGAAATGGCCGAGGCCGGGCAGTCCCTCCATGGCCGGCGCAGCGATCCCGAACATCGCGAACCAGCGCGACCAGGCATCGCGCCGCGCGGACTGCACCAGCAGCGGCACGCGCAGCAGGTCCTCCGGTGCGGCGATCCCGTGATTGTCGCGCAGGCTTGGCGCGACGACGGGCACGACATGCTCCTGGAACAGCAGGTCGTGCTCCGCGCCCGGCCAGTCCGCTGCGCCGACGTGGATGGCGGCGTGAAAGGGCTCGGCGGAGAAATCGAAGATGTCGGTCCGCGCGGCGATGTTGACCACCAGGTCCGGGTGCTGCCGGGTGAGCCGCGGCAGGCGGGGGGCGAGCCAGCGCATGCCGAAGCCCGGCAGGACGGCCAGTTCGATCACATGCTCCGGTTCGGGGTCGATCAGGCGGCCGGTGGCGCGCCGAATTGCGGCGAGCGCGGGAGCAATCTCCTCCAGATAGGCACTTCCGCCCGCGTTCAGCACCACGCGGCGGCCATGCCGGTCGAACAGCGCGGTGCCGAGCCAGCTTTCGAGATTGGCGACATGGCGGCTCACCGCGCCTTGCGTCAGCCCGATCGCCTCCGCGGCGCGGGAGAAGGATCCGAGGCGGGCCGCGGTCTCGAAAGCGTGCAGCATGGCCATCGGTGGCAGGTAGCGGCGGTCGTCCGGCTTCATTCCATTCGCTCATATCGTCATGCGTGGAATTGGGGTTATTAGCGGAAAATATATCGGCCATCATGCCAAATATGCATGAAGATCGCCGCGCTTGGCCGCGCGGACGCCTTGTGCGACGGTGTTGCCAAGGCTGGAAGGAGCTGCGGGATGCGCGAGATCAATTTCGACGGGCTGGTCGGGCCCAGCCACAACTATGCGGGCCTGTCGCTGGGCAACATCGCTTCCGCTTCCAATGCCGGCGCCACGTCGGCCCCGCGCATGGCCGCGCTGCAAGGGCTGGGCAAGATGCGGCGCATGCTGGCACTGGGCCTGCCGCAGGGCTTGCTCCTGCCGCAGGACCGGCCCGATGCGGACTGGCTGCGCAAGCTGGGCTTTTCGGGCAGCGACGATGCGGTTCTGCGCGCCGCCTGGGAGCAGGACCCGGCGCTGCTGCGCAATGCGTTCTCGGCCTCATCGATGTGGACCGCCAATGCCGCCACCGTCTCGCCCGCGCCGGATACGGCGGACGGACGCTGCCATCTGAGCGTGGCCAACCTCTCCACCATGCTCCACCGCGGTATCGAGCATGACCAGACCTTCCGCCAGTTGCGGCTGGCCTTTGCCGACGCGCGCTTCTTTGCGGTTCATCCGGCCCTGCCGCCCGGTCTGGGGGATGAAGGCGCCGCCAATTTCATGCGTCTGGGCGAAAGCCATGCGGAGCGGAGCCTAGAGGTCTTCGTTTACGGGGAGCGTGCGGTCCAGGGCAGTGCAGGGCAGGTCTTTCCCGCCCGCCAGCACCGCGCGGCCAGCGCGGCCATCGCCCGTCGCCACGGCCTTGCCGCCGCCGATCATACGCTCGTCCCGCAAGGCGAGATCGCCATCGCGACGGGAGCCTTCCACAATGACGTGGTCGCCGTGGCCAATGAAAACGTGCTGTTCACTCACGAACAGGCCTTTGCCGACCGCGATCTGGTCTACCGCGTCCTGCGCCGGCGAGTGCCGGGCGCGGTCATCGTCGAGGCACCGGCCGCGCGGATAAGCCTCGACCTCGCGATCCGCACTTACTTGTTCAATTCGCAGCTGGTGACACTGCCCGGCGGAGACATGGCGCTGATCCTGCCGCAGGAAGCGCGGGAGGCCTCTGCTGTCTGGGAATGGCTGGAAGAAGTGGTCGCGGCGGACAATCCCATTGGCCGTCTGGAAGTGGTCGACGTGCGCGAATCCATGCGCAACGGCGGCGGCCCGGCCTGCCTTCGCCTGCGCGTGGCGGTGTCGCGGGAAGCCCATGCCGCCATCGATCCGCGATTCCTGCTGGACGAGCGCGCCTGCGACCGGATCGAGGCGGTGATCGCGCGGGAATGGCCGGAAAACATCGCCCCTGAGGATCTCGGCGAGCCGGACTTGTGGCACCGCTGCCGCTCCGCGCGCGCTGCCTTGCTCGATGTGCTGGGCTTCGCAGCCGGAGAGCTTTGAGGCGGGCCAGGTTTTTGCCGGATCTTCCAGGTCATCAGGTGATTCCACCCGATTGGAACATGCTTCAGCCTTCGGGCGTCTTTTTGACGACAAGCGTATCGGCGGCAATCCAGCCCAGCAGCGCCGAAGTGTTGCTGCCGAAAGTCGCCTGCGCCAGTCCGCTCCGGTCGCGGCTGCCCACGACCACGAGATCGGGCGCGAACTGCGTTATGGCGCGGGCGAGCACTTCGTCGGGCGCGCCGAGTTCCAGGCGCGGCGTGATCCTGGCGGCAAGCGCCGCCGGCAAGGCTTGGTTAGCGAGAAATTCGTCGAGCCGGGCGCCTGCCTCGCACCGCAGTTCCTCGCGCATGCCGTCGGAATCGACCCAGCCGCGAAACGGTACGTGATAGGCGTGAACCACCTCGATCGGTACCTGGGGGAAGAGTTCGCCGGCAGTGCGCAAGGTCCGCAAGGCATCCACCGACAAGTCGACGGCCACCAGCATGCGCCGGTACGGCGTGCGGGCGCGTTGCTTGACCACCAGCACCGGCGCGGCGGCATTGCGGATGATATGGTCTACCGCCGTGCCCAGGAAATAGTCGCCGAGGTGATTGAACCGGGCGATGCCGGTCACGATAAGCGAGGGGGCAAGGTCCTGCGCCACGTCGGCAATGGTGTCGGGGGCGGGACCGGCGGGCAGAAGGATGCGGACATTGCCGGGATCGGCCGGCAGCGTCTGGCGCACATCGTCTTCGGCCACGCATTCCTCGGGGCGGAGGGCGTGGAGCACGCACGTCTCCACCTGCCATTGTCCGCCGAGCATGAGCGCCCGGTCCACCGCGCGGTCGCTTCGCGGGCTGAGATCCGTGGCGACGAGTACCGGTCCCCGTTGTTCTGCCATGTGCGGTCCCTTCTCTTCCTTCGTTCCCGGGCCGTCCGGCCTTGCGGCGCCCGGATGTTCAGTCCTTTCAGGCCGCCTCGACCGGAGCCTTCCGGCGCGAGGCCGTGAGGCGCAGGACGGCGAATCCGGCCAGGGCGGACACGATGGAGCCACCCAGCACGCCGATCTTGACCTCGTCGATGAGGATCGGATCGCTGAAGGCCAGCCCGCCCACGAAGAGGCTCATGGTGAAGCCGATGCCGCAGAGCAGGCACATGCCGTAAGTCTGCATCCAGGTGGCGCCGCTGGGTCGCTTGGCGATGCCCAGACGGGCGCAGAGCCAGAGCGCCAGGAAGACGCCGATCTGCTTGCCCAGGAACAGGCCGCCCGCCACGCCCATGGGAAGCGGCGCGATCAGATGCTCCATGCCCAGGCCCGCCAGCGAAACCCCGGCATTGGCGAAACCGAACAGCGGCACGATGGCATAAGCCACCCAGCCGTGAAGCCCGTGTTCGAGGCGGTGCAGCGGCGATTCCTCGCTGTCCGGCGCGCCGGGCGTGGCGCGGATCGGGATCAGGCTTGCGGCCAGGACGCCGGCGATGGTCGCATGGACGCCCGACAGCAGAACGGCCAGCCAGAGCGCCGCGGCCAGGATCAGATAGGGCCACAAGGCCTTCACGCCCACGCGGTTGAGCACGAACATGACGCCCATGATGACGCCGGCCGCCAGCAGGGCGGCGCCGTTGATCTCGCTGGTATAGGCCAGCGCGATCACCGCGACGGCGCCCATGTCGTCGACGATGGCCACCGTCGTCAGGAACAGCTTGAGCGAGGCGGGCACGCGCTTGCCGAGCAGCGCCATGACGCCGATGGCGAAAGCGATGTCGGTAGCGGCGGGAATGGCCCAGCCGCGCGCGAGACCGGGCGTGGACCCGGCGATGGCGAGGTAGATCGCCGCCGGGCAGATCATGCCTGCGGCCGCGGCGATCGCGGGCAGCGCGCGATCGGACCAGGTGGACAAGTGCCCGTCGACGAACTCGCGCTTGATCTCGAGGCCGACGAGCAGGAAGAACAGCGCCATCAGTCCGTCGTTGATCCAGTGGGCGAGAGACATCGGCCCGATCATGACGTGCAGCGTGTGGAAATAGGTGTCGGCAAGCGGGCTGTTGGCCACGATCAGCGCCAAAGCTGCCGCGACCATCAGCAGGATGCCGCCGGACGCCTCACTGTGCAGGAAGGCGCGCAGGGCGGAACGGGGGCGCTTGAGCAGGGGCATCGATGTCGAGCGTTCTCGTCGGGATGGCGGGCGGGAAAAGGCGGCGGACATGGCCCGATGCCTTTGCAGATACCGGCCAGCCTAACCGGGATGTGGCCCGAAGGCCACCCCAAGCGCTGCACTCCCCGCCGGTTTCCGGCAGGAGCCTCCGTACTTTAGGGCGTGGGTACCGTTTCGAGGGTGGGCACGGGAGCGGCAGGAGCGGCGGTGGTGGCAGGAGCGGGGGCGGGCTCGGAAGCGGCCGGCTGGATCGGCGCCGCGGGGGGATTGCCCTGCGGTGCGGGAACGGCGGGCTGTGCCGGTGCCGGTGTCTGCTCCGTCACGTCCTTTGTCGCTTCGGCCCTGGCTTTGGCTTCCGCTTCAGCTTCCTTCGCCTTGGCCTCGTCCTTGTTGTCGGCCGTCTTCATGCTCGGGCCGTAGACCGGCACCACGTCGGGCGTGATCCGGCCGTGGAGCGCCTCGATTTCCGCCTTACGCTGCCTCAGGTAGAGTTCGCGGTAGGCGGCGTAGGGCTTGTCTTCCTTGCGGATCTTGTTGATCCGCTCGTCGAAGGCCGCGCGCTCGCCCAGCTGGTCGACGATGGTCATCGGCAGCACGACCGCCGGATTGGTGAAGGGCTTGCCGACGACGGCGGGCACCAGCAGCCTGTCGACCGAATCGCCGATGATGTCGCGCAGCGTCGTCGGGCCGACGATCGGCAAATAGAAGAACGGACCGGGGCCGACGCCGTAATAGCCCAGCGTATTGGCCAGCCCATTGGGGCGATAGGGCAGGTTGAACGGTTTCTTCTTGGCCACGTCCACCAGGCCGGCCACGCCCAGCGTCGTGTTGATCGCGAAGCGGCCTGCGGTCTCCGCCGCCTTGCCGGGCTTGAACTGCAACAGGTAGGCGGCGAAGACCACCGGCTCGCTCAGGTTGGTGAAGAAATTGCGCAGCCCCTGGCGGACGGGGCGCGGCAGGCCCTTGTTGTACGCCTTGGCGACCGGCTCCAGCACGGCCTGGTCGACGGCCTGGACCGCCTTGAAGGATTCGATGTTCAGCTTCTGCAGCGGATCGCCCGGCGGTGCCGGTTCGGGCGCGGTGACGACGATGACCGATTCGGGCTCGTCGGAAGCGGCTTCCGGCGGGGTGGCAGAGGCGGCCGGCGCAGACGCGTCAGGAACTGTCGGGGCCGGATTTGCCGGGGCCGCAGGATCGGAGACCGGCGGGGTAGTCGCATCGGCAGGCTGAAGTGCCGCCAGCTGAAGGGCGCCAACTTGCGGGTTGCCAACTTGCAGATCACCTGCCTCTGCCGCGGTATCGACGGCGAAGTGAACAGGAGCGTCGGGCACCGACGGGCCCGTCATCAACAACGCCACGGCGGCAGCCGGCAAACTCATTCGATGGTCCTTAGCATATCGCGGTCTCTGCAGCGAAGACGATTTTTCCGCGATCAGGCAATTCCGCTGGGCTTTCCGGCCGCTAGGCTCGATTTCCGCTTTCGTCAATTGGACCGGCCGATGGCTGTCGCATCGCCCAAGCGCCCATTCGCCGCCTCTCGGACAGGCCGTTGCAAGATCGGGCCGAAGCGCTTATGACGCTTCCCAGCATCAAGAGTTGGGATGGCGCCCAACGCCAACCTGCCGATCCGGGCAAGGTGGCACTCCCCTCGGGGAGGATGTGGCCGACCCGGCAATCAACGGATCAAGCCACCAGCGTCATCCCCGAAAGAGGACCGACGCAAGTGCCCATCAAGATTCCCGACGATCTGCCCGCCCGCTCCATCCTGGAAGCCGAAGGCGTGGCCGTGATGCGCGAAAGCGATGCGGTGCGGCAGGATATCCGCCCGCTGCGGATCGGGCTGCTCAACCTCATGCCCGACAAGGTTAGCACCGAAACGCAGCTCGCCCGCCTGCTGGGCGCCACGCCCTTGCAGATCGAGCTGACCCTGGTGCGGATCAGCGACCATGTCGCCCGCAATACCTCGGCCGAGCATCTCGAAGCCTTCTACCGCCCCTGGTGCGACGTCCAGCACGAGCGGTTCGACGGTTTCATCATCACCGGCGCCCCGGTGGAGCGCATGGCCTTCGAGGAAGTGCGCTACTGGCCGGAGCTGCGCCGCATCTTCGACTGGACGCGTACGCACGTCCATAGCTGCCTGACGATCTGCTGGGCTGCGCAGGCCTTCCTCCACCACTTCCACGGCGTGCCCAAGCATGCGCTCGACGCCAAGGCCTTCGGCGTATTCCCCCATCGCAATCGCGCGCCGAACTCGCCGTTCCTGCGCGGCATCTCGGACGAATTTGCAGTGCCGGTCTCGCGCTGGACGCAAGTGCGCCGCGCCGACCTGCCAGAGGGCGGCGATTTGCGGGTGCTGGCGGAGAGCGACGACAGCGGGCTCTGCCTGCTCCACGATCCGGCCCGCCGCGCGCTGCTGATGTTCAACCATCTGGAATACGACGGCGACACGCTGGCCAACGAATACAACCGGGATGGCGGCCCGATCCCGGCAAACTACTACCCGAACGACGATCCCTCGCTGCCGCCGATCAATGCCTGGCGCAGCCATGGCCACTTGTTCTTCGGCAACTGGATCAACGAGATCTACCAGACGACACCTTTCGAGGCCGCGTCCATCGGCCAGTCGGCGCGCGGCGAGGCGGCAGCGGATGAACGGGCCGCAATCGGGTCGGCCGCAATCGAGCAGGCCGATGGGCCGGTAGACCTGGCCCCGGCGTAACCTCGATGCCGCGCGCGGCCCGGCCGGTCGCGGAATTTTTTCCAGTCGAATGAAGCATTTGTAAATTTCTGTTGCCGGGATCGGCGGGGAGCGACGCGCATCCCGGCCGTCTGGGGGCATGGCGTCCTATAATGCCACTGCCCCCTATCGTCCCATAACAGGACTTCCATGCATTTCGCTTCTTCCGCCGGGTTGGTCCTGGCGCTGTTCTTCCTGCCCGTCACTGCCCAGGCCGCCGACGATACGCCCGACTTTTCTGTCTCGGGTGCCGCCACGATCATCAGCGACTATCGCTTTCGCGGAATTTCGCTGACCGGCAAGGATCCGGCGGTCCAGGCGACGATCAATCTCTCGCACAAGAGCGGGGTCTACCTCGGAACCTGGGCCTCGTCGCTCGACATGGGCGATCGTTACGGCCCCACCGAGGTGGATTTCTACGGCGGCTGGGCCGGGACGGTGGCTGCCGCCACCACGCTCGATGTCGCCCTGGCCTATTACAGCTATCCCGGCGGCGAACGCCCGGCGGCGGGGGCCGGCGCGGCGAAAATCGAGTATTTCGAGACGACCGCCCGGCTCACTCACGATTTCGGCCCGCTCAGTGCCACGGTCGGTTCCGGCTATAGCTGGGACCAATCGGCACTCGGCGGCGACCACCTCTATCTCTTCGGAGAGACCGCCGCGCCGATCCCCGGCACGCCGCTGACGCTGAGAGCGCACGGTGGCCGCAGCAAGGGCGCGATCAGCCCGAAACCCGGCGGATATTACGACTGGTCGCTGGGCGCCGACGCGGCTCTCGGACCCGTCACCCTGGGCCTTGCCTATGTCGACACCGATCTGGGCAGCGCCTCCGCTGCCGATGCCGCCGCGCTCTTCTCGCTTACCGCGGCCTTCTGAAGATACCTCCTGGAGCTGGAAAATGAGAGACGTTTTCAACCGCATGCATATAGCGGGCAAGCTGATGACGGTCGCCGGACTGGCCATCGCCGTGCTGCTGCTGCTGGGCTTCACCGCCGTGGTGGTGGAGACCGGCTCGGCCGTGGGTGCCTTGTCGGACCAGTCCGCCGTGGCGCAGGCCGATGCCGAGGGCAATCGGGTCGAGACCGAAGTCGCGACTTTCGCCGGAACCGCCCGCGCGCTGGCCTCGACTTTGGGTGGCATGCACGCGCGCGGCACGCGCGATCGCGGCCTGGCGGTGAGCGTGCTGAAGACCGACCTGCTCAAGTCCAAGGTCGCCCAGGGCAGCTGGGCCATGATCGCGCCGGACCAGTGGGACGGCGGCGACGCCGGCAAGGGCGGCCAGCCCGGATCGGGCAGCAATGGCAGCTTCAGCCCTTATTGGGTCAAGGCTGCCGGCGTGCTGACGATGTCTCCGAACAACGAGGCGGATGCTTATGAAAAGCCTTATTTCCGCAAGTCCTTCGAAAGCGGCGCGGGCGCCATCGTCGACCCCTATTCCTATGACGTGAACGGCACGACGATGCTGATGACGTCGATCACTTATCCCGTCCGCTCGGGCGAGCGCGTGATCGGCGTCGTCGGCGTCGACATGGACCTCGGCGGCGTGTCCGAGCGCCTGTCCAAGCTCAAGCCGTTCGGCACGGGCCGGGTCATGCTCCTTTCCGCCTCGGCAACCTGGGTCGCCAATCCCGATTCCTCCAAGCTCAGCAAGCCTTATGAAGGCGCGGGCCTCGACGAAGTAAAGGCCGCGCTCACCAGCGGCCAGGTGCAAGTCGTGTCCGATATCGACGTCGACGGCGTGGCCACCCGCCGCGTGATCCAGCCAGTCGTCCTGGAGGGCCTCGGCACCACCTGGGCGCTGGTCCTTGACGTTCCCGAGGCGACGATTGCCGCGCCTGCACGCAGCATGGCCTGGCAGCTGGTGATCGGCGGCCTGGTGATCGTCGCGGCGGTGCTGGCCACGCTGTTCTATGCGGCCGGCGGCATCATCGGCCGTCCGATGGCCAAGCTTTCGGGCGCGGTGGACCGCCTGGCCAAGGGCGAGCATTGCGCGATTCCCGAACTGGGCCGCGAGGACGAGATCGGCACCATGGCCCGCGCCGCCGACGTGTTCCGCCAGGCCGCGGCCGACCGCGCGGAAGCCGACCG